>NZ_LMDT01000057.1:0-285724 GCF_001425885.1 Ensifer sp. Root1252
CTCACCGAACACGTCAACAGGCAATCGCAAAAAATCGACAAGATCGAACAACACTCTGAAAATACAAACGAATTGGAAGCGAGAGTTATCAACAGCCCGCTCCGCATCACCAGACCAGCAAAACCAAAACCAGAATCATTGGCCAATCGGTCAAAAAGCGTTGCCAAGAGCCAGGGAACCGCGGAAGGGATCTGGCCGGCAGCCGATTATGGCCGCAGCGCCAGACCACCTGGCACCACCGCCAACACTCGCTCGCGGCTGAAACACCCCCGGTTCTCCCGCACGATCTGCGTCAGAAACTCGCGCACCGCCCTCACCCGCGGCACGGCAATCAAGTCGCGGTGGCAGATCATCCAATAGGTCCGCTTCAACTCGATCTCGTCGGGCAGCACGATCTCAATGTCCTTTTCGTCGCGCGCCATAAAATGCGGCAGCACACAGAGGCCAAGCCCTTGGCGTACGGCCTTCAGCTGCGTGAGGATGCTGGAACTCTGAAAATGCGCCCTGAGGCCCGGCTGGATCTCGCCGAGATAATCGAGCCCGGGCGCGAAGATCATGTCTTCGATGTAACCCACGAAACGATGGGCAGCGAGATCGTTGCGGCTCCTGATCGGCGGATGACTGGCGAGATAGCTGCGGGAACCATAGACATGCAGCGTATAGGGTGTCAGCACCTCTGAATGGTAAGGGCCGGCCTTTGGCGCCGTCAGCGCCACCGACAGATCCGCCTCCTTGCGCGACAGCGACATGATCTGCTGGATCGCCACCAGCTCCAGCGAAATGTTGGGGTAGGTCGCGGCGAAGCTCGAAAGCCTGTCCGACAGGAAGAAGTTACCGAAACCTTCGAGTGTGCTCAGCCTGACGACGCCGCGCTGCGCCGTCAGGCCGTCGCTGATATCGAGCTGCAGCTGCTCGGTCTCGCGCTCGATGCGCTCGGCGGTCTCGACGAACCGCTGGCCGATCGCCGTCAGCACGTAGCCGCGCGGATTGCGCTCGAACAGCTTGACCTTGAGCGCAAATTCCAGCCGGTCGATCCGACGGGAAACCGTCGCGTGGCTGGTGCGCAACCGCCTTGCCGCGGTCGACAATTGCCCGGTGCGGGCGACCGCCAGAAAGAACTGCAGGTCGTCCCAGGTGAAGTTCGGATTCATCTCGCTGCCCCCATCTGTTCGAAAATGAACAGACCCTGTTTGCAATTTACGGGCAGCAGCGCTTGCGTCCAAGCGAATTTTTCCGGATTGTATCGTCGGAGCCGACATCTGAGGAGCATGTCTGGCCAAATTTGAACAGAACGGGACCGATGGTCCGGCAACGCCATGCGCTTGCCGGAGCCGAGCGGGATTTCGCATGGTTTGTGCCGGACTGATGACCCTTGGAGGAGGACACGATGACGAAGAAACTGCTTACCGCATTTGCCATGATGCTTGCCAGCAGCACCGCGGCGCTCGCCGATGCATCCGACGGCAAGGTCAAGATCGGCATCTTGAACGACCAGTCCGGCGTCTATGCCGATTTCGGCGGCAAATCCTCCTACGAGGCAGCGCTGATGGCGGTCGAGGATTTCGGCGGCAAGGTTCTGGGTGTGCCGGTGGAAGTGATTACCGCCGACCACCAGAACAAGGCCGACATCGCCTCCAACATCGCCCGGCAATGGTACGACACCGAGCAGGTCGACAGCATCATGGAGCTGACGAGTTCTTCGGTCGGCCTCGCCGTCCAGGCACTGTCGAAGGAAAAGAAGAAGATCACCATCAATACCGGCGCTGCCACCACAGAGCTTACCGGCAAGCAATGCTCGCCCTATGGTTTCCACTGGGCCTATGACACCCATGCGCTTGCGGTCGGCACCGGTGGCGCGCTGGTCAAGCAGGGCGGCGACAGCTGGTTCTTCCTGACCGCCGACTACGCCTTCGGTTACTCGCTCGAGGAAAACACCGGCAACTACGTCAAGGAAAACGGCGGCACCGTCGTCGGCTCGGTTCGCCATCCGCTGGCGACCACCGACTTCTCATCCTTCCTGTTGCAGGCGCAGTCTTCCGGCGCCAAGGTCATCGGCCTCGCCAATGCCGGCCTCGATACCTCCAACGCCATCAAGCAGGCCGCCGAATTCGGCATCGTCCAGGGCGGCCAGCGCCTGGCGGCCTTGCTCTTCACGCTCGCGGAAGTCCATGGCCTCGGCCTTGAAGCGGCACAGGGGTTGACGCTGACCGAAGGCTTCTACTGGAACCGCAACGAGGAAACGGCAAAATTCGGCAAGCGCTTCATGGAGCGCACCGGCAAGATGCCGAACATGGTCCATGCCGGCACCTATTCCGCCGTGCTTTCCTATCTGAAGGCGATCGAAAAGGCCGGCAGCGATGACGGCGATGCCGTTTCGAAGGAACTGCGTGCGCTGCCCGTCAACGACGTCTTTGCCGAAAACGGCAAGGTCGCCGAGAACGGCCGCATGATCCACGACATGTATCTCTTGGAAGTGAAAAAGCCGGACGAAAGCAAGGAGCCCTGGGACTATTTCAAAGTGCTCGCCACCATCCCCGGTTCCGACGCCTTCATCGATCCGGCCAAGAGCGGCTGCGACCTCGTGAAGTCGTGAGCGGTCGGATCGCGATGACCGCTGTCTTGCCAGAACAGAATGGAGCGCCGCGGGTGGTTTTGTCCGCCCGCGGTCTCCGTCGCGATTTCGGCGGTTTCACCGCCGTCAACAACGTCAACCTCGACGTCCACGATGCACGGGTCCACGCACTGATCGGTCCGAACGGCGCCGGCAAGACGACCGTCTTCAACCTTCTGACCAAGTTCCTGCAGCCGACCGACGGCACGATCACGCTGCTCGGCGAAGACATCACCCGCATGGCGCCGGACAAGGTGGCGCGCATGGGGCTGGTGCGCTCGTTCCAGATCTCGGCGGTGTTTCCGCATATGAGCGTGCTCGAAAATGTGCGGGTGGCGCTGCAGCGGCCGAACGGACTTGCCACCCAGTTCTGGAAGCCGATGTCGGCGCTCGACGGGCTGACGGCAAAGGCCGATCAGCTCATCCGCTCCGTTGGTCTCGATAAGGAAAGAAACGCGGTTGCCGCCGATCTTTCCTATGGCCGCAAGCGGGTGCTGGAGATCGCCACCACGCTGGCGCTCGACCCGAAGGTTCTCTTGCTCGACGAGCCGATGGCCGGCATGGGCCACGAGGATGTCGGCATGGTGGCCGAGATCATCCGCGAGGTGGCGCGCGAACGCGCCGTGCTGATGGTCGAGCACAATCTTTCCGTCGTCTCGACCCTTTGCCACCACGTCACCGTGCTGCAGCGGGGAGAAATCCTCGCCGAGGGCGACTATGCAGAAGTGTCGGCCGACCCGCGGGTGCGCACCGCCTACATGGGCACCGAGGAGGCTTGAGATGAAACCGCTGCTGAAAGTCTCCGGCCTCAACGCCTGGTACGGCGAAAGCCACATCCTGCACGGCGTCGACATGACGGTCGGCGAAGGCGAGATGGTCACCCTGCTCGGGCGCAACGGCGTCGGCAAGACCACCACCCTGCGCTCGATCATGGGAATCGTGCGCAATCGCAAGGGCGCGATCGATTTTTCTGGCGAGGACCTGATCAAGGTTCCGCTGCACCGGGTCGCCCATCGCGGCCTCGGCTTCATCCCCGAGGAGCGCGGCATCTTCTCGACGCTCTCGGTCTATGAAAACCTGCTGCTGCCGCCGGCCGTGGCCAAGGGCGGCATGACGGTCGACGAAATCTTCGAGCTTTTTCCCAATCTGCACGAGCGCCGCAACAGCCCGGGCACCAAGCTTTCCGGCGGCGAACAGCAGATGCTGGCGATTGCCCGGATCTTGAGAACCGGCGTGCGCATGATGCTGCTCGACGAACCGACCGAGGGACTCGCCCCGGTCATCGTCCAGCGCATCGGCGACGTGCTCAAGACATTGAAGGAGCGCGGCATGACCGTTCTTCTGGTCGAACAGAACTTCCGCTTCGCCAGCAAGGTTGCCGACCGTTTCTACCTGATGGATCATGGCCGCATGGTCGGCGAGTTTCCGGTCTCGGAGCTCTCCGATCGCATGGGCATGCTGCATGACGTGCTGGGGGTCTGAGCCATGACCATGATCTTTGGAATTCCACTGCAAGCCTTCCTCGGCCAACTGCTGATCGGCCTGATCAACGGCTCGTTCTATGCACTCCTGAGCCTCGGCCTTGCGATCATCTTCGGCCTCTTGCGCGTCATCAACTTCGCTCACGGCGCGCAATACATGCTCGGCGCCTTCTTCGCCTGGATGCTGCTTTCCTATTTCGGCATCGGCTACTGGCCGGCGCTGATCGTGGCACCGCTTGCCGTCGGGCTTGTCGGCGCCGTCATCGAGCGCACGATGCTGAGAAGGCTCTACACGCTCGATCCGCTTTATGGCCTGCTCTTCACCTTCGGCCTGGCGCTGACGATCGAAGGCACCTTTCGCTATCTCTATGGCGCTTCGGGCCAGCCCTATGCCACGCCGGCAGCCCTTGCCGGCGGCACCAATCTCGGCTTCATGTTCCTGCCCGTCTATCGCGGCTGGGTGATCGCCTTCTCGCTCGTCGTCTGCATCGGCACCTGGCTGGTGATCGAAAAGACCAAGCTCGGCTCCTATCTGCGGGCGGCGACAGAAAACCCTATTCTCGTCCAGTCCTTCGGCATCAACGTGCCGTTCCTGTTGACGCTCACCTACGCGCTGGGGGCTGCACTTGCCGCCCTTGCCGGGGTGCTTGCGGCGCCGATCTACCAGGTCTCGCCGTTGATGGGATCGAACATCATTATCGTCGTCTTCGCCGTGGTGGTGGTCGGCGGTATGGGCTCGATCATGGGAGCAATCATCACCGGCTATCTGCTTGGCGTTGCCGAGGGGTTGACCAAGGTGTTCTACCCCGAAGCCTCCAACATCGTGATCTTCGTGATCATGGCCATCGTTCTCCTGATACGGCCGGCAGGCCTCTTCGGCCGGGATGTTTGATATGACACTGACACTCGATATCGATAAGCCCAGGGAAAAGAAGCCGGTCGTCGCACAAACGATCTTCCTGGCGGCGGGTCTTGCGCTGCTGGTGCTCGCCCCTCTGTTCTTCTATCCCGTATTCCTGATGAAGCTGCTGTGCTTCGCGCTCTTTGCCTGCGCCTTCAACCTGCTGCTCGGTTACACCGGCCTCTTGTCCTTCGGACACGCGGCCTTCTTCGGCGGCGCCGCCTATTTCACCGCCCATGCGGTGAAGGAATGGGGGCTGCCGCCGGAACTCGGCATTCTCGTCGGTGTCGCAGGAGCCGCGTTTCTTGGCGCGATCATCGGTTTCCTCGCTATCCGCAGGCAGGGCATCTACTTCGCCATGATCACGCTGGCGCTGGCGCAGATGTTCTATTTCTTCTGCCTGCAGGCCGAGTTTACCAAGGGCGAGGACGGCATCCAGTCCGTGCCGCGCGGCCATCTCTTCGGCTTCATCGATCTCAGCCAGTCGGCGAACATGTATTACTTCGTGCTCGGAGTCTTCATCATCGGCGTGGCGATCATCTGGCGGATCATTCACTCGCCCTTCGGCATGATCCTGAAATCGATCAGGGAGAACGAGACGCGCGCCGTGTCGCTCGGCTACTCCGTGCGCAACTACAAGCTTGCGGCCTTCGTCATGTCGGCGGCACTCACCGGCCTTGCCGGCGGCGTGAAGGCGCTGGTCTTCCAGTTCGCGACGCTGACCGACGTCAGCTGGCAGATGTCCGGTGAGGTCATCCTCATGACGCTGCTCGGCGGTATCGGCACGCTGATCGGACCGCTGTTCGGCGCCGGCCTGGTCGTGACCTTGCAGAACTATCTCGCGACCTCCGAATTCCCGGTCACCATCATTACCGGCCTGGTCTTCATGGTCTGCGTGCTGCTCTTCCGGCGCGGTATCGTCGGCGAGTTCTATAATTCGAGGCTCGGCCGCAAGCTCGGCTTTGAACATCGACACTGAGCATTTCCAGGAAAAGTGCGAAGCGGTTTTCCGTCAGGAAATGCGTAAAAACAGAGAGCTAGAGCGTTTCCGCGACGCCGTTTAACCGGAAACGCTCTCTAGACAGGTCGGAGACATTGGCTCACGGCCGGACCGGGCATCGACAAGAGAGTGATGAGCCCATGGACACGTTCGACTATATCGTCGTCGGAGCGGGTAGCGCCGGTTGCGTTCTGGCCAACCGCCTTTCCGAAAACCCGGATCGCCGCGTCCTGCTGCTCGAGGCCGGCGGCAGCGACAACTATCACTGGATCCACATTCCGGTCGGCTATCTCTATTGCATCAACAACCCCCGCACCGACTGGTGTTTCACCACAGCTGCAGAGGAAGGGTTGAACGGTCGTGCTCTCGGCTACCCGCGTGGCAAGGTGCTCGGCGGCTGCTCGTCGATCAACGGCATGATCTACATGCGTGGCCAGGCGCGCGACTACGATCACTGGCGCCAGCTCCGGTGCACCGGTTGGGGCTGGGATGACGTCCTTCCGCACTTCCGCAAATCGGAAGACCACTATCGCGGCGCCGACGAAATGCATGGCGCCGGCGGCGAGTGGCGGGTAGAGAAGGCGCGCGTTCGCTGGGCCGTGCTTGACGCTTTCCAGAAGGCAGCGACCGAGGCCGGCATCCCGGAAACGCCCGATTTCAACCGCGGCAATAATGAAGGCTCCGGCTATTTCGACGTCAACCAGCGTTCCGGCATCCGCTGGAACACGGCAAAGGCGTTTCTGCGGCCCGCACGCGGCCGGAGCAATCTCACCATTCTGACCAAGGCGCATGTCCGGCGGCTGGTGATCGAGGAAGGTCGCATCGCCGGCGTCGAATTCCAGCACGATGGTTTGGTCAAGCGTGTTCGTTGTCGCCGCGAAACCGTTCTTTCGGCGGGCGCCATCGGCTCGCCGCAGATCTTGGAGCTTTCCGGTGTTGGCCGGGGCAATGTCCTGAGGGATAATGGGATCGAGGTCCGGCACGAGTTGGCCGGCGTCGGCGAAAACCTGCAGGATCATCTGCAACTGCGCCTCGCCTACAAGGTGACCGGGGTGCCGACCCTGAACGAGAAGGCAAGCACGTTTCTCGGCAAGGCGGCGATCGGCCTCGAATATCTCGCCAGGCGCTCAGGCCCGATGGCCATGGCACCGAGCCAGCTCGGCATCTTCACCCGTTCCGGCCCCGAGAAGGAAACGCCGGACCTGCAATATCACGTCCAGCCGGTGACGCTCGAAAAGTTCGGCGAGCCGGTTCATCCCTTTCCGGCGATTACCGCCAGCGTCTGCAATCTTCGCCCCGAAAGCCGGGGGTCGGTGCATCTCAAAGGGCCCGATTTCGCCGCAGCACCCGACATTCGCCCGCGCTATCTGACGGCAGAGGCCGACCGCGATGTCGCGGTCCGTTCCATTCGCCTGACGCGTCGCATCGTCAGCCAGCCATCCTTCGCCCGTTTCAACCCGACCGAGTTCAAGCCGGGACCTTCCTATGAGAGCGACGAGGATCTGCGGCGTGCTGCCGGCGATATCGGCACGACGATCTTCCACCCGGTCGGCACCTGCCGGATGGGCGCGGATCCGGAAAGCGTCGTCGACCCGGAATTGCGGCTGCGTGGCCTGCAAGGCCTGCGGATTGCCGATGCCTCGATCATGCCGACAATCACCTCGGGCAACACCAATTCGCCGACGATCATGATCGCCGAAAAAGCGGCGACGATGATCCTGGAAGCCAACCGCTGAGGGCTTTTCCGGGCCGATTTCACCGTCGGGATTACGGTAAACCAGGCCAAAAGCGACTCGAAAACCTTAAATTCCGGGACCGGAACCTCTATATGAGCCCGTGAAGGCCTCATGGGCCCAAGCACAATACAAGGGGTTTGAATGGCAATGCAGCGTTTTGGACGAGCTCTGGCGATGATGGCGATCGGTCTCACTGTCGCGCTCACGGTTGTGGATGTCGCCGAGGCCCGGCGCTCGGGCGGCGGCTTCGGCAGCCGTGGCACGCGCACCTTTTCGCAGCCGCCAGCCACCCGCACCGCGCCGACAAACGCGGCACCGATCGACCGCACGATGACGCCGCGCCAGGACGCCGGCCCAACGACGACCAATCCCGGGGCAGCTCAGACGCGCCCCGCCGGCGCCAACACGCCCAACGCACGGCCCGGCTTCTTCAGCGGCTTCGGTGGTTCGCTCCTCGGTGGCCTCATGGTCGGCGGCCTGATCGGCATGCTGATGGGCGGCGGCTTCGGCGGTGCTGCCGGCTTCCTCGGCCTGATCGTGCAGATGCTGTTGATCGGTGGCGTGATCATGCTCGCTATGCGCTTCTTCGGCCGCAACCGCCAGCCGGCCTATGCCGGTCCGTCCGAGCGTTCGTCGGCCCACTCGCCTTCGACTGGCGTACCGTCGTTCAAGATCCCGAGCATCGGCGGTGGCCAGGCAGGCGGCCAATCGAGTGCACGCCCGACCGTCGTACCGACACCAGCCCCCGTCACCGACGGCCCGGCCGATGAAATCGGTGTCGGCCAGTCCGATCTCGAACAGTTCGAGAAGATGCTGAAGGACGTTCAAGCAGCCTATGCGGCAGAGGACTACGGCACCCTGCGTCGTTTGACGACGCCGGAAGCCATGTCCTACCTGGCCGAAGAACTCAGCGACAACGCCACCAGCGGCGTCAAGAACGACGTCACCGAAGTCCATCTCGTCCAGGGCGATGTCGCCGAGGCCTGGTCGGAAAACGGCACCGACTTCGCGACCGTCGCCATGCGCTACGAGAGCATCGACGTCATGCGCGACCGTACGACCGGCAAGGTGATCAGCGGCGATCCGGACAACCTGACCGAAGCCGTCGAGCTTTGGACCTTCGTACGCAAGCCCGAAGGCGAATGGCAGGTGTCGGCGATCCAGGGCGTCGGGCACGCCTGATAGCGCCAACAATCCAAAACCTTTGAGACCCGGCCGGCCCATCCGACCGGGTCTTTTTTTGCGCTTGCGACACCGCCCGACTCTAGCGCGCGACGGGGTGAAGCGCAGGCCCACCTGGTTCGTGCAAGGACGCAGACGAGTGATAACTCCGCATCAGCCCGCAACCGGCTCCTCATCGCCGAGAAGGCGCTCGATCAGCGTCCGCAACCAGCGATGCCCCAGATCGCCGTCGCGACGACGATGCCAGATCTGCTCGAAGTCGAACAGCGGAATGGCAAAGGGCGGCTCGAAGACGACCAGCCCGTGACCGTCCCCCTGTGGAAGGATGCGGCGCGCCACGGTCAGGACAAGATCCGTGCCGCGCACCAAGCCCGGTGCGACGCTCCAATGCGGAACCGCAAGACAGATGCGGCGCGTCTTGCCGGTCGCCGCGAGCGCAAGATCGATCTCGTTGCCGGCGTCGCCACGCAATGACACCAGCACATGCGGTCGGGCGAGATAGTCACCAAGATCGATGGCCAGCGATCCGCCAAGCTGTGACGCGTCGGCAAGGCAGGCAAAGCTTTCCCGAAAGAGCAACGATGATCGGATGCCTCCGCCGTGCGTCGGGAACACGCCCAGCGCCAGATCGATCTCGCCGTCCACCACCTGCGACGCCATGACCTCGCGGCTCGCCTGGCTGACGATCAGATCGATATATGGTGCCTCGGCCCGCAGGGTCGCCATCAGCTTCGGCAGCAGAACGGCAGCCCCGTAATCCGACATTGCCAATCGGAACACATGCCGCTCCGTTGCGGGATCAAAACCTGCGGGCGCAAGCAACGACCGCACGCGACCCATGGCCTCCACGAGCCGTGGCGCGAGCTCAAGCGCCCGTATGGTCGGCTCCAGCCGCCCGCCGTGGCGCACCAGCAGGGGATCATCGAAGAGTTCGCGCAAGCGCGCCAGCGCATGGCTGACCGCAGGCTGGCTCTTGTTCAGACGGACTGCCGCACGCGAGACATGGCGCTCAGTCAGCAACGCATCGAGCACGACCAGCAGGTTCAGATCGATTCCAGTCAGATTATTCATTCAACGAATATAGATCGTGCGAACTGCGAATTTCCATTCTTCATTTGGATGATGAACCATCGGGCGGTCAAACAGATCGGAATATTGTCATGCCAAATGCCGGATCACTCCTCCTCATCCTCGCCGCTGTCTTCGCCGGAGCCGTCGTGCCGTTCCAGCCCGGCGCCAACGCCATGCTTGGCCGGTTAATCGGTCATCCCCTCTGGGCGACGGTCGTTTCGCTCGGCGCCAGCCTCGCCCTCATCATTCCCATCATGATCGCCGTTCGCGTACCGATGCCAACGCTCGGTGAGACACTGAAGGGTCCCTGGTGGATCTGGATCGGCGGCCGTCATCTACATCACTGCCGCACTGCTGCTCGCCCCAAAACTCGGCGCCGCCAGTTTCATTGTCGCGGTGATCGCCGGACAGATGGCGGTCTCTGTCGTCATCGATCATTTCGGCCTGATGGGCTTTCCGGAAAAGCCGGTCAGCCTCGCCCGCCTCGTCGGCGTTGCGCTGATCATCGGCGGTATGGTCATCACGCAAATTGCAAGCACCATGCCCGCGCTGGCAAGCCAGGCCCGGTGAGCATGCACGCCTCCAACCACAATTCTTGTCGCTGACCCCGCAAGCATGTTAACACACGGTCATGTCGACCGAACCACACCTGATGGCGTGACGAGCCCCGCAAGGCGGGGCTTGCAGCAGCGAGCCCAAAGTCGCCCGTGTCTCACGGGCTGGTCTTCGTTGATTCGATTGATCTCCTTCTCCTAGATCGACGGCACGGCCCAACGACAGGTCGCCACGATGATCGGGAGCGCGAGGCAATCGACTGCCATTCGGGCTCGTTATGACATCGCCATCCCCCTGGAAATCGGCCGACTTCCGGCGCGTCGGGTTCGCTCTCGCCTTTTATTCCTTCTGCTCGTGGATGCTGGTCGCAGCACTGCCACTTCTCGTCGCCCAACGGTTCGGCACCGGCACAGACCTTGTCGGCAGCCTTGCGCTGCGGCTCGCACCGCGCATCCTGTTTGCCCCGGCTGCCGCCAGCCTGATCCGCCGCGCGGGCTCTCGGCTGCCCGTTGGTGCGGGGCTGATCGTCACTGCATTGTGCCTCTTCGCCCTTGCCGGCGTCGAACACGCAGGCACGCTTCAGATGGTGGTTCTGACAATCGGCCTTGCAGACACGATTGTCGTTCCAGGCCTGCTGGCGTTGCGCGCCGCCGCCGTGCCTTCCGGCCGCAATATGGAAGCCAACACGACGTTTCAGACGATCGATCGTCTCGCCAAAATCTTTGGCCCGCCGACGGCAGGTCTCATGCTGACGGTTATATCCCCTGCCCTCACCTTCCTTGCGCTTGCAGCCGGCCACCTCGTGGCCGCGTTCGCCCTTTGCCGGGGCGTTGCAACACCGGAGCAGATGCGGGTCAAACGGGAGCCAGCCGCTCGATCCGGTCTTTTCCGAGAGGCCGCGGCGACCATGCGCGAGAACCCGGTTCTTTGGGTACTCGTCCTGCCTGCTCTCGGCTACATGATTTCTCTCGGCGCGCTGCAGCCCTTCCTGTTCTGGCTCAATCACGACCAGTTCGGGCTTGGCGCCGCCACGTGGACCGTGCTGCTTGCAGCGCAAGGGACGGGTGCCGTCATCGGCGCGCTGGTCTCAAACCGCCTGGCGCGAACGCTGATCGATACACACTCGCTGCTGATGGCCTATCTCGTCGCAAGCCTTCTCGAAGGCGTGACGACGCTTGCGCTGGTCTTCGCCCCGACCCATGCGTTGGCGACGGTGGTGCTGATCATCGGCGGCATACCGGAGATGGTGGCTTTTGCCGCCTATTTCACGCTGCTCCAGCAGCGGCTGAACCTTGAGCGCCAGGCCGTCTTCTATGCGCTGAGCCTGCCGTTGATGGATCTGTTCATGGTGGCGGGCGTCCTCGCCGGCACCTTGCACAGCGGCGGCTGGATGACGCTTCGGCAGTTCTGGTTCGTCGCCAGTGCCGGCGCTATCCTTCCCGTTCTTCCGTTTCTTGCCTTCAGACCTTGCCGAAGATCGTAAGGGCCTGAACCGAAAGCGACATGGCCCAGAAAAAGTATGGCCGGCGGCTGGCGCGATCGCCACCGTGCGGGTCATACTCTCCCGGGCTGAAATGAGGGCACGGGCATGCGAGACAAACTATTCATTGACGGAAAATGGGAGAAACCCCGCCGCGGCGGTATGCTCGACGTGATCGATCCGGCAACGGAGGAGGTCATCCACCGCGTGCCGGCCGCCACCTACGACGATATCGACCGCGCCGTCAAAGCTGCCCGCATCGCCTTCGACAGCGGCCCATGGCCGAAGCTTACCGGCACGGAGCGGGCCGTCTATCTCCGCGCGATTGCCGAGAAGATCGAGGAAAGACGCCATGCGCTGGCGCATCTCGAAGTCACCGATAACGGCAAGCCGCTGCCGGAAGCACTGTGGGATATCGACGATGCCGCCGGGTGCTTCCGCTACTATGCCGGGCTTGCCGAGGAACTCGACGCCAACCCGGAGGAAACGATCGCCGTCGGCGACACCAGGTTCAGAGCCCGTGCCATCCGCGAACCGCTCGGCATCGTCGGCGCGATCACGCCCTGGAACTATCCGTTGCTGATGGTTTCCTGGAAGGTGGCGCCGGCGCTTGCCGCCGGCTGCACCATGGTGCTGAAACCGTCCGAGCTGACGCCGCTGACGGCTCTGGAACTGGGCGCAATCGCCGAGGAGGTCGAGCTTCCGCCCGGCGTGCTCAACATCGTCACCGGCACCGGCCAGGATGCCGGCCAGCCGCTGACCGAGCACCCGCTGGTCGACAAACTCGCCTTTACCGGCTCGGTACCGACAGGGCGAAAGGTGATGATGGCCGGCGCCCAGGACATCAAGAACATCAGCCTCGAGCTTGGCGGCAAGTCGCCCTTCGTGGTCTTTGCCGACAGCGATATCGAAAAGGCCGTCGAATGGATCATGTTCGGCATCTTTTGGAACCAGGGGCAGGTCTGCTCGGCAACCTCGCGCGTGCTCATCGAGGAACCGATCTACGATACCGTCGTCAAAAGGCTCTGCGAAGAGGCGGGCAAGATCACCATCGGCAACGGCCTCGACGAGGGCACATTGCTCGGGCCAATCGTTTCCAAGGGACAATATGACAAGATCCTGACCGCGATCGACCGCGCCCGCCAGGACGGCGCCACCATCGCGGCGGGCGGCGGCAGGCCCGCCGGTTTCAACAGCGGTTACTTCATCGAGCCGACCGTTTTGACCGACATGAGCGAAGACAGCTATGTCTGGCGCGAGGAGATCTTCGGGCCTGTCGTCTGCGTCAAGCCGTTCGCGGACGAGGCCGATGCGGTGCGCATGGCCAACGACAGCCGCTTCGGCCTTGCCGCGGCGGTCATGTCCGAGGACAAGGAGCGCTGCGAACGCGTCGCCCGGGCGCTACGCGCTGGCATCATCTGGATCAACTGCTCGCAACCGACCTTCCCCGAGGCGCCCTGGGGCGGCTACAAGCAATCGGGTATCGGTCGCGAACTCGGTCGCTGGGGCCTTTCCAACTATCTGGAGACCAAGCAGATCACCAGCTTCGATACCGACGAGCCGTGGGGCTGGTACATCAAGGCGTAGAGCGCCCCGCAGCACGGCGTCGGCCGCCAAGGACAGCGTCAAATTCCCTTCATGCGGCTATGGAATAAGCCAGATGACGGCAGCATCATGCCGCGGGGCTGCCGCATTGCGCGATTTGCGCGCTGGAGGGATGCGATGAACAGATCAACTGGCGACTTCGAAGGACAGGATTGGCTCGAGGCGGAACTCACCGATACGCTCGATGAAGACTATGAACTCGAGCTTTCCGAGCCGGCGCTTTCGGAAGAGATCCGCAAGATCTACCGCAAGAGCCACCCGCCGTCGCTGCCACGCATCGACTATTTCCGCGCTCTGATCGCGCTGCAGTCCGAGCTGATCAAGCTGCAGGACTGGGTCGTGCACCACAAGGAAAAGGTCGTGGTGATCTTCGAGGGGCGCGATTCCGCCGGCAAGGGCGGCGTGATCAAGCGCATCACCCAGCGGCTCAATCCGCGTGTCGTCAGGGTCGCGGCCTTGCCCGCCCCATCGGACCGCGAAAAGACCCAGTGGTATTTCCAGCGCTACGTGCCGCATCTACCGGCCGGCGGCGAGATCGTGCTGTTCGACCGCTCCTGGTACAATCGCTCCGGCGTCGAGCGCGTCATGGGCTTTGCCAGCGAAGACCAGGTCGAGCAGTTCTTCAACGACGTGCCGGAGTTCGAGCGCATGCTGGTGCGCTCCGGCATCCGGCTGGTCAAATACTGGTTCTCGATCACCGACGAGGAGCAGCAGATGCGCTTCCTGGTGCGCATCCACGACCCGCTGAAGCAGTGGAAGCTGTCACCGATGGATCTGCAATCGCGCGTGCGCTGGGAGGCCTATACCAAGGCCAAGGAAGAGACCTTCGCCAGAACGAACATCCCCGAGGCGCCGTGGCACATCGTCGAAGGCAACGACAAGAAGCGGGCGCGGCTGAACTGTATGGACCACCTGCTGCAGCAGATCCCCTATGAGGATGTGCCGCACGAGGAGATCACCCTGCCGGAGCGGGTGTTCAACCCGGACTACGAACGCAAGGTGCTGCCGCCTGAACTCTACGTGCCGTCAAAATACTAAGGCGACGTCAACGCGAAATGGCGCAGGCCTGGCTTTCCGGGCCTGCGCACTTGCAAACACCCCGTGGAAATCGGACAGTCCGTGAAACGACAGTTTCATGGAATTGGCAATGAGTCCCAAAGAGCGATCCTTCCTCACTCGCGTTCGTCAGGTCCTGCCGGAACTCCATCCGGCAGAGCGACGCCTTGGAGACTTTCTCTGCGACTTTCCCGGCGAGGTCGCCAGCTATTCCGCCCAGGAGCTGGCGGCACTGGCGCATGTGTCGAAGGCCACCGTATCGCGTTTCATCCAGCGGCTCGGCTATGAAAACTACGAAGAGGCGCGCCGCCATGCGCGCGCCGACAAGCAGACGGGATCACGGCTCTTCCTGGCGACAAGCGCCGATACGGCCGGCGAGCAATCCGTTACCGCCCATGTGGCCCAAGGGGTCGCCAATATCGAGGCGACCTTCCTTGCGATATCGGAAACACAGATCAACGCTGCGTCGGCAGCGCTGTTGAAGGCACGCAAGGTCTGGGTCATCGGCTTTCGTGCCAGCCACTCCTTCGCCACCTATCTGCAATGGCAGCTGACGCAGGTGATCGAGAACATCTCGGCCATTCCCGGAGGCGGCCAGACGCTGGGCGAACATCTCGTCAGCTTCACGCCCGACGACGTCGTCATCGTCTTCGGCCTGCGCCGCCGCATCGCCCTGATGGATGCGCTCATCAACCAGGTGGAAAAATCCGGTGCCCGCCTGCTTTATATCACCGACGAGGGCGTGCCCTTCCTCAGCCAGGCCGAGTGGCATTTCCGCTGCCAGACGCTGGCACCCGGGCCGCTCTTCAACCACGTCTCGGTCATGGCGCTCTGCCATCTGCTGACGACGCGTTGCATCGAAACGGCAGGCATCAGCGGCCGCAACCGTCTGCGCGGCATCGAAGCGTTAAACGACGCGCTCGAAGAGCTGTGATCGTTGTTTGGGCATCTGCCTGAAACAGCAGTGCATTATTCGATCACAAGAAACCACAGTTTCAAGTCGTAGATACCGACCAACGGCGCTCCATATCTTTGATTGAAAAGGAGAAACTGTAGTTTCTAACCTTTTGGCATGAAACCTGCATTCCTCAATGGCGTTGTTTCGAAGGTGAATTGTGCTGTCCGGCAAGAGCGCCCGTCAGGCGCGAAACGTCCGGCTCATCCGTTTCGGAGCAAGATTCTTGTATGAAACTGTGATTTCTTGATATAGCATCATGAAACTAAGTTTTCACGCCAGTTAAGCCATAAAGGGGAACAAACCATGGCAGCGGAAAATATGGTGCCGTCCGGCAAGTCTTCGCCGGTCATTCGACAATTGGAATCAGCCTTCACCAAGATCGGCGTCACCGGCGCCCACAAACAGATCATCGCCCTGGTTCTGATCGGCTGCCTGTTCGACAGTTTCGAGCAGAACACCATCGGCGTCGCCGGCCCGATCCTCAAGGAACATTGGGGCCTGACCGGCACGGATATCGGCTTCCTCAACACCATCACCTTCGGCAGCGCCGCTCTCGGCCGGTTGCTGTCGGGCATTCTCGGCGATCGCTACGGCCGCCGCGTGATGCTGACGATCAACCTTCTGCTCTTCACCATCGGCTCGGCCGCCTGCGCACTCGCGCCGAATTTCGCAGCGCTGTGCTTTGCCCGCGCCATTGTCGGCTTCGGCGTCGGCGGCGAAATCTCGACCGCGGTGACGATGCTGTCGGAATTCTGCTCGCCGAAATTCCGCGGGACGGCGGCCGGCCTCGTCAATGTTGGCGCCGGCGGCTTCGGCAACTTCCTTGCCCCCGCCTTCGGCCTGTTGATCTTCACGCTCTTTCCCGGTGAAAACAGCTGGCGCTGGCTTTTCGCCTCGCTGGCATTGCCCGCGCTGCTCGTGGTCTTCTATCGCCGGTTTGTGCCGGAGACACCGCGCTTCCTTGCTTCGCAGGGAAAGATCGACGAGGCCAACAAGGTGCTGTCGATTCTGGCCTCCGGATCACTGCGGCCCCGCAATCTGAAGGTTCAGGAATACCTGACCAAGGATCATCTCCAGGACGAAGCACCTGCCAAGAGCGACTGGAAGGAGCTTTTCCGGGCACCGTTCATCGGCAGAACCATTCCCGTCGCAATCGCCATCCTGATGAGCTACGGCGCCCAGCTATCGGTGCTCACATTGATGCCGATCATCTTCGTGTCGATGGGCTACACCCTGCAGGGCAGCCTGCTCTACAGCATGATCATCCAGAGCGGCAGCGTGCTCGGCGCCATCGCCGCCTCGATGTTCGGCTATTATTTCCCGCGCAAGAAAGTGCTGACGTTCGGTGCGGTCTTCGCGTGCCTGGCGGCCATTTCGATCGCCTATCTCGGAACCAACATCTACCTCGTCCTGATGTTTGGAGCGATCTTCCAGTTCTTCGTGCTTTTGCTCAACACCTCGATCTGGATCTACGCGCCGGAGCTCTTCCCGACACGCATTCGCGCCTTCGGCGTAGCACTTATCCTGGCGACAGGGTCGGCCGCGGGCTCCTTCGTGCCAACGATCTCCGGCATGCTGTTCGACACCTATGGCATGGTCGGGGTGTTCGGGCTGGCAGCCGGCATGTACGCAGTCTTCGCATTCTGCATCCAGCTCGGTCCCGAGACCTATGGCATGTCGATGGAAGATCTGGACCAGCCGGCGGACGCCGACCTCGCCAAGGCTGAGCCCAAACAGGTCAATGTCGGCATGGAAGTCAGAACGTGACCGCACATATCCTGTTGATCAACCCGAACAGCTCGCAGGCAACAAGCAGCATGATGCTCGCCATCGCTGAGCGGGCTGTAACCGGACGCACGGCCGTGGCAGTCGCCACGGCCGTGCGGAACCCGCAGATGATCGTCACGCCGCAGCAGCTGACCGCTGCGGCCGGCGAGGTCATCGAGATCGGCGCGGCCCATGGCGCCGGTTGCCTCGGCATCATCGTCAGTGCCTTCGGCGATCCCGGCCTTGCTACCCTCAGGGACCGTGTCGACATCCCCGTCGTCGGCATCTGCGAGGCATCGATGATCGAAGCCGCGCTGAGCGGCCGCAAGTTCGGCGTCGCAACCACGACGCCGGACCTGATCGAGGCCATCGACGACCGCGCCCGCGACCTCGGCCTTGCCGGCCAATATACCGGCATCCGCTGTACGCCCGGCGATCCGCTCGCGCTTGCCGGCGACGAAAAGCTGCTGCGGGAAGCACTCGACGAGGCGGTGCGGCAATGCATCGAGCTTGATGGCGCCGAGGCCGTCATCATCGGCGGCGGCCCGCTCGGCCAGGCGGCCGAACAGTTGCAGCCGCATTTCACCACGCCGATCATCGCCCCCATCCCTTGTGCGGTGGAGCGCGTGCTCGATCTGATGCGGGTCAACGCGTGACCCGCATCAGATCGATATATCGACCGTCAGAACTGGAAAACCGCTTCGCGCTTTTCCTGGTAGTGCTCTAAGCAAACGCCTCGCCCCCCGCTCCTTGCCGGGCGATTGACCTTGTTGACGGCAAGGACTCTGTGATATTTTCGAACATTCTTACATGCAAAACCGAAGCTGGGGCGGAGGTGGCGCTATGAACTATGTTTGTGCTTCGGTCGCCGGGCTAGCGTTTTTCACCTCGGCGGCTTTTGCGGGTCCCTTGCATGACGCGGCAAGAGACGGCGACGTCAAGCGCGTCACCCTGTTGCTGGATCAGGGTACCGACATCACCGAGCCGGATACGGCCGGCGAGCCGGCATTGCTGGTCGCGTCCCTTGCCGGACGGCCGGATGTCGTCGCCCTGCTGCTCGATCGCGGCTGCGACATCGAGATCCGCAACAAGGGCGGGCTGACCGCCCTGCACGCCGCGGCCTATGGCGGCAATCTCGACACCGTCAAGCTGCTGCTCGCCAAGGGCGCCGACGTCAACGACACCAAGAACTTCTACAAGATGTCGCCGCTTCATGCCGCAGCCGAGGAGGGTCACGCCGATGTCGTGGCTGTGCTGCTTACCCAAAAGGCCGAGGTCGAGGCGAAGGAACGCAACGGCTACACGCCACTGACACAGGCCGGCTGGCGCTCGCACTGGGACGCCGCCGAGCTTCTGCTGAAAGCGGGCGCCACCTGCCAGAAGGCCGACCTCGTCGGCGACTGGCTTTATACCGAATGCACGAAGCGGAAGTGACGCCAGAGCGTGCGCCAGCCGCATCCGGAATCGGAGAAGAGGAATGTTTTACAATCGATACGCATGCGCCGTCGGCCTCGCTGCGACGGCGTTTCTGGCACTGTCCGGGCCGATAATGGCGGAAGACCTCGTCAACACCGGCTACTTCGGCGATGTCGCCATCAAGGGCTACGACCCGGTCGCCTATTTCACCGAGAGCAAGGCGCTCGAAGGCTCGCCGCAATTTTCCTACCGCTGGCTCGGAGCGAACTGGCAGTTTGCCAGCGCCGAGAACCGTGAGCTTTTCATCCGCGAACCCACCCGCTACGCCCCGCAATATGGCGGCTACTGCGCCGACGGTGTGTCGTTTGGCACGGTGACCACCAATATCGATCCGAAGGCCTGGCGCATCATCGAGGGCAAGCTGTTCCTGAGCTACGATCCGGGTGCGGCAGAAGGCTTCGAGAAGAACCCGAACAAGCTGGTCGATTCGAAGAAGCACTGGTCTGAAGTGGAGAACACGCTCATTTCGGAAAAGCTCGGCACGACCTGGCAGGCGGCGCGCTGACCGGATAGCGATCACTGCTCGATCGAGAAGAATTTTAGCGCCTGCGGCGTCAAGTGGATGAAGTCTGCGCCGCGCTCGCCCTTGGCCGTGTTGCGATAGACATAGCCGCAGACCATGCGGTCGAGGAAATATCCGTCGAATTTCTCGCAGAGCTGGTTGCCCTTCACCTCGGCGCGCCCGGTGATGTTTGTGTTGGCGCTGCGATAGGCGGTGTTGCCGGCCTTATCGAAGAATTGCACGAAGCTCGTGCCATTCTTGTGCTGCCCGGCCCAGGTCTTGTCTTGGGTCAGCGTGCCAAGTTCCGCCGGCCCGAGCCTGTCCGCCGCCGCCCCGACGAAGCCGAAGGGCCACTCCGGAATGCCGGCAGTGCGCAGTCCGTAGAGGTGGCGATTGAGGTCCTCTTCGCGCCAGTAATCATAGAGGTAGCTGTAATAGGTGAGGTTGGTGTCGGGAAAGAGCTGAAGCAGCTTTGCGCCCTCTGCCACCGCGCGCGCCCGATCGCCGCGCTGGGCATAGGCCGAGGCCAGATACTCCCGTGCAGCCTCCGCATTCGGTAGGGCCTCGCCGGCTGCTTCGATCAGCGGGATCGCCCGGTCGGTGTCGCGTGCGGTGTAGTAGACGATGCCCGCCAGCAGCCGGAAACTCGGAGACGGTGACGGATCGAGCCTCAATGCCCGTTCCAGATCGGCGATTGCCTGTTCGTGTTCGCCGGTTTGCGCCAGGATCAGCGCCAGGTTGGCAAAGGCCTCTGGATCGCTCGGCTGCGCCGTGACCGCCCTGGCGGCAGATTCCCGCGCCTCCGTTTCGCGACCGTCGACGAGCTGCAGCAATGCCAGCACTGTGTGCGCGCGCGCATTGTTGGCGTCGAGCTTCAGGGCCTGGCCGGCAGCGTCATAAGCGATCTTGCGGGCAACGGCCGCCGACCAGAGATAATTGTAGTCATTGCGCCAGACGTCGACGGCGACCCGCGCGATCCCCGCATGGGCATCGGCGAAACGCGGATCGAGATCGATCGCCTTCTGATAGAAGGCCAGCGTCTGGCGATAGGTATCGACATCGCTATAGATGAGCCCCTGCTGCTCGGCCCGCATGTAGTAGTCGTAGGCTTCGAGATTGTCGGTCGGGATGCGCGCCAGCTGGTCGCGTTCGCCTTCGCTGAGTTTGACCTCCAGCGCCGCGATGATCTTGCCGATGACGTCGTCCTGGACCGCGAAGAGATCGGCATATTGCCGGTCATAGCGCTCCGCCCAGAGCGATAGACCGCTCATCGCATCGATCAGCTTGACGTTGATGCGCAGCCGCTGGTCGGCCCGTTGCAACGTGCCCTCCAGAATGTAGTGAACGCCAAGCTCCGCTGCCACGTCCTGGATCTTCGAAGCGTTGTCCTTCATCGCGAACACCGAATGGCGAGCGATTACGAACAGGCCGGACACCTTCGAAAGCTCGGTGATCAGGTCGTCGGTCAACCCCTCGGCCAGATGGTCATGATCCCGGTCGCCGCTGACATTGATGAACGGCAGGACTGCGACGGATGGCTGGTCCGGCAGGGGATAGGCAAAGCGCTCGGTCGGCGTCTCCGGCAGGATGAGCGTCCACGGCTGCCACCAGGCGGCGACAAATGCGAGGAGCAACATGAGGGCGCCGGCAATGAGCATGCTCCTTCGCGCAAAATGCTGCTGCGTATCCTTGACGATGGTCTTGCCAGCGTCATCAGGGTCGAGAAGCACGTGATAGACGCGGATCGGTTCGGCCATCCCCCGGACCGTCTGCTCGCCGAGCGAGGCGTAGCCGACACTAAGCTTCAATCGAACCTGGTCGTAGGCCGTACCCGATATCGCGATGCCACCGGGCTCGGCCAGCCCCTGCACCCGATCGGCGGTGTTGACGCCATCGCCGTGAATGTCGTCGCCTTCAACGATGATGTCGCCGAGATTGATGCCGATGCGGAAATCGAGCCGCCGGTCAGTTGTGACCTTGTCGGCCTGTTCGGCCTTGCGCTGTTGGATCTCCACCGCGCAGCGGAGTGCATCGACGACGCTGCGGAATTCCACCAGCAGCCCGTCACCCATGGTCTTGACCAGCCGGCCGTGATGTTCGGCAAACTGCGGCTCCAGAATGTCATGCAGGTCGCTCTGGAAATTGGCGCGCGTTCCCTCCTCGTCGAGCCGGCTCAGGCGACTGTATCCGGCGACGTCGGCGATCAGGACGGCTGCGAGGCGGCGCTCCATCGACGGTCTCTTCACGTGCGATGTATTCCAGCGACGATGTTACCGCAGGTCGTCAGGCGCCGCCATCGCGTCGGCAGCGAACGGCACCAGCACCGTAGTAACTGTTACGTACTTGCGGTTTTCCGCCCATCGCGCACCATCGAAGCATTGCTGGCCCCGCACGGCTTTGCGCATGCCGTCGGATTGTCCTTCGGTTATCTGCTTTGCGCGCTCATCCGGAGGATTTTGCCATGATTAAACGACGGACCATTCTGATGTACGGCGCGCTTGCTACCGCGCTTCCCCATGTGACAGCCTTGCCGTCCTTCGCCGCAGATGCGGCCCTCACGCCTGATGACGCGCGGGCGATCGCCAAGGAGGCAACGATCTACGGATTTCCGCTGGTCGACAATTACCGCGTGCAACATTCCTATTTCGTCGACGCCGGCGGGCCGGAGTTCAAGGCGCCGTGGAACACGCTGTTCAACAATGCCCGGGTCTATACGCCGGACGACAAGGCGATCCAGACGCCGAATTCAGACACGCCCTACTCCTATGTCGGCGCGGATCTCAGGGCCGAACCGTTGGTGTTCACCGTGCCGGCAATCGAGAAGGAACGGTACTACTCGCTTCAGTTCATCGAACAGTACACCTTCAACTTCGCCTATGTCGGCAGCCGCGCGACAGGCAACGATGCCGGCAGCTACCTGCTTGCCGGGCCGAACTGGAAGGGCGAAACCCCTCCCGGCATCAAGGACGTCATCCGCTCGGAAACGGAGTTTGCCTTCGTGCTCTACCGCACGCAGCTCTTCAATCCTGGCGATATCGAGAACGTCAAGAAGATCCAGGCCGGCTACAAGGTCGAGCCCTTGTCGGCATTTCTCGGAAAGCCGGCGCCTGCGCCCGCCCCCGCCGTCGACTTCTTCACGCCGCTCAGTGCGGAGGAGGAAAAGACGTCGCCCGAGGTCTTCAGCGAACTCAACTTCATTCTGCAGTTCTGCCCGACCGATCCTTCGGAAAAGGAGCTGATGGCACGCTTTTCCGAGCTCAACATCGGTGCTGGCAAGACATTCGACTTCACGGCCTTCCCGCCGGATATCCAGAAGGCGATCACCGACGGCATGGCCGACGGCTGGGCGGCCTTTAAGGAACACAAGGAAACCATGATCGATACCGGCAAGCTCTCGAGCGCCGACTGCTTCGGAACCCGAGCCTTCCTGAAGAACGACTACATGCAGCGCATGTCCGGTGCTGTGCTCGGCATCTACGGCAACTCCAAGGAAGAGGCGATCTATCCTGCCTATTTCATCGACGATCAGAAGCAACCGCTCTCCGGCGCGAGCAAATATGCGTTGCGCTTCGAACACGGCCAACTGCCCCCCGTCAATGCCTTCTGGTCGCTGACGCTCTACGAACTGCCGGCAAGCCTGCTCTACGCCAATCCGCTCAACCGTTATCTCATCAATTCGCCGATGCTCCCGAGCCTGAAGCAGGATGCCGACGGCGGCCTGACGCTTCATGTCCAGAACGAGAGCCCAGGCGCAGATCGGGAGAGCAATTGGCTACCGGCTCCCAAGGGCCCGTTCTTCGTGGTGATGCGCCTCTACTGGCCAAAACCCGATGCCCTCGACGGCAAATGGAAAGCCCCGCCACTGAAATCTGCGACATGAGCAGAGAGGATGACCAGCATGAATACATTTCGAACCACTGTTGCTCTCGCGGCGACCCTTGCCTTGATCGGCATCCTGCCGGCCACCGCCGCAGATCCTGTAATCGTCGGAGTCGACAATTTCATCCGCGCCGAGAGCGACATGTATGCCGCGGCCATGGTCAAGGACGGGGCGCTGGGCAAGTTCCTGCACCGCCGCGAGCCCGCCTCGATCGACAACCAGACGGTCATACGCCTCAACCGCGACACGCTCTATTCCTCGGCGGTGTTCGACCTTGATGCCGGTCCTGTCACCATCACGCTGCCCGATGCAGGAAAGCGCTTCATGTCGATGCAGGTGATCAACGAGGATCACTACGTGCCCGAGGTCGTCTACGATGCCGGAGAGCACACGCTGACGAAGGAGGGTGTCGGCACGCGCTATGTCGTCGTGGCAATTCGCACGCTCGTCGACCCGGCCGACGCCAAGGATATCGAAGCGGTCCATGCCTTGCAGGACGCGATCAAGGCCAGTCAGGCGAAGAGCGGCAGCTTCGAGGTCCCCGCCTGGGATCCGGCGAGCCAGAAGACGGTGCGCGAGGCATTGCTCGTGCTCGGCGCGACGATGCCCGACTTCAAGAAAGCCTTCGGGACCAAGGAGCAAGTCGATCCCGTTCGCCATCTGATCGGCACGGCGTCGGGCTGGGGCGGGAATCCGGATAAGGATGCGGTTTATCTCAACATCACGCCGACCAAAAATGACGGCGCGACTGTGTACAAGCTCGATGTGAAAGACGTGCCCGTCGACGCATTCTGGTCGGTGAGCGTCTACAATGCTGCCGGGTATTTCGAGAAGAACAAGTATGATGCCTACACGGTCAACGATATCACCGCGAAGAAGGGCGATGATGGCACGGTGGCGATCCAGTTCGGCGGTTGCGACGGCAAGATCGCCAACTGCCTGCCGACAACCAAGGGCTGGAACTACGCGGTGCGTCTCTATCGGCCGCGGCAGGAAATACTGGATGGAAAGTGGCAGTTTCCTGAGCCGAGCGCGGTCAACTAGCCCGGCGTTGGAACCAACTGCACAAACATTGCCTAGCCGCGCGTCGAGTGGGATGCGCGGCGGGCGGACGATCTATCAAGGAGGTTATGTCGGGCTTGGTTGGCAGAACATTGCCGGGCAATGGCTGCGCCCGGCCGATGAGCGCAATCAGGCGCTCGTGCGCTTGCGTGCCGGCTGGCGCTTGGGCGCCGGGGCCACGGGTTCGGCGTCAGCCTCATGCAACAACCGCTGAGCCTTGAGCTTTTCGGTCTTCTTCTCGCGCGCCAGCTTTTCCGCCGCAACGATACCGCGGGCCGTATGGTCGGTCGCCGCAGCCTTGTCGGCTGCCGACAAACGCTCAGGCTTGAAAAGATCTTTCTTCGTCGACGTCATGCGTACCTCCTCGCTCGGGCGTGGACCGATGCCGAAATCGGCATCGGTACCTCAGATTTAGCGGGTGCGGACAGCCTTCTTCGGTGCCGGCAGCAGGCCTTCGCGCTGAAGCTTCTTGCGCGCGAGCTTGCGCTGGCGACGAACGGCTTCGGCCTTTTCGCGAACGCGCTTTTCCGACGGCTTTTCATAGGCGCTGCGCGCCTTGAATTCGCGGAACAGTCCCTCGCGCTGCATTTTCTTCTTCAGAATGCGGAGTGCCTGGTCGACGTTGTTGTCTCTGACGAGTACCTGCAAGATGTATCCTTCCCTTTGGTTGGGGCCGCACATCGGCGGACCGAGATTGCTGTAGCTATCTTCCGATCCGGATGCGCGACGGTTTCAGCCAGGGTTCACCCTTGGCAATGATGCGCGACGGTCCCTCTTCGATGGGAGAGGCCGCCTCAGTGGTCTCGACGTCGCTTGCAACGATGCGACGTTCGAAGTTCTCGCCGTCGAAACGGACGCGATATTGGGTCTCGCCGTGGTCGGCGGGCAGAACACCGATGATCCGGCACGTCCTGACGGCGGGTGCCAGCTTGGTGAAATCGGCCCTTACGGTCACCGTGTCGCCAACGGCACAAATTCTGCGGGTCATGATAGTTTCCTTCCCCGGAATGTGCAGGGTCCGGACGCAAAAAGGCCGGGCTTCACCCGACCTCTTCCCGTCAATCAAACGTCCCCAGCCAGTACATCCGTGGTCGGGGGAGGCAGATGACGATTCATTCCGCCCGGAGATTGTCGGCAGAGTTCTTGCCGGTCTTGCGGTCGCGGACGATGTCGTAGGTGACCTTCTGGCCTTCCGCCAGCGAGCCCATGCCTGCACGCTCTACAGCGGAAACATGAACAAACACGTCGGTCGTACCGTCATCCGGCTGGATGAAGCCAAAACCCTTGGTGCCATTGAACCACTTTACAGTGCCTGAATTCATAACGATCTCCTTTCAATCGTTGATTTCGCTCGACGGGTATTCGCCGAGCCGTGTCGATGTTGAGAGGAAATCTGACAACGCTTTTCAGCGCTTTGACAAAGGTCGCAAGCAATATTCGATTGCACCCATATAATTCTTTTTTCGGGATTTTCAATGTTTCATTTGGAATACGGCCCGAAATGCAGCGGCACTGCCGAAAAACAACGTTGAATCACGTTCGTTTCGATTGGAATCCTTTCGGAATTTCCATCCCATTATTTTTGGGCGCCTCAAGAAATATATTGGCGCTACCGACCATAAACGACGAATACAGAGCAATAGCCCAGTTCAGGAAAGCATAGAGGCTTCAAGAAATCGGCAAGTGCCGGCATCGCCAAGCGCTCGGCGCAGTTTCATCTTGGATTGAGGCAAGTGGGAAAGACGGTTTCGCCGCATGGCCGGCCTTGCAGACCGCCTCGCTTCAAGCGCGAGACTGACGGGCATGATTGCCCGCCAGCACTATTGTTGGATTCCCGAGATTACTCGGCTGCCTCTGCTTCGGGCATCGGCACGTAGTTGAGGATCGGGGACAGCCAGCGTTCGACCTCGCGCACCGGCATACGCTTGCGCCCCGCATAATCCTCCACCTGATCCCGCTCGACCTTGGCGACACCGAAATAATAGGCCTCGGGATGGCCGACATAGAGACCGGAGACGGACGAACCGGGCCACATCGCAAAGCTCTCGGTCAAGGTCACGCCGATCGCCTTTTCGGCGTCGAGCAACCGGAACAGCGTTTCCTTTTCCGTATGGTCGGGCTGAGCCGGATAGCCAGGTGCCGGGCGAATACCGGCATAGGGCTCACCGACCAGGTCCTGCGGCGAGAATGTCTCGTCCGCAGCATAACCCCAGAGTTCCTTGCGCACGTATTCATGCATGCGCTCGGCAAAGGCTTCGGCGAACCGGTCGGCCAGTGCTTTGACCATGATCGACGAATAGTCGTCGTTGGCGCGCTCGAAGCGCTCGGCGATCGCCACTTCCTCGATACCGGCCGTGACGACGAAGCCGCCGAGATAATCTCTGCTGCCGCTGTCGACAGGTGCGACGAAATCCGACAGCGCCACGTTCGGTCGCCCGTCGCGCTTGCTCAGCTGCTGACGCAGCGTGAAGAAGGTGCCGAGCGTCTCGCCGCGCGTTTCCTCGGTAAACAGCCGGATGTCGTCGCCGACGGTTCCGGCCGGCCAGAAGCCGACGACCGCCTTCGGGGCAAACCATTTCTCGGCGATGATCTTGGCAAGCATGGCCTGCGCATCCTCGAACAGCTGACGTGCGGCCTGCCCTTGCTTCTCGTCATCGAGGATTTTGGGATAGACGCCCTTCAGTTCCCAGGTCTGGAAGAACGGCGTCCAGTCGATGTAGCGCGCCAGCTCGTCCAGCTCCCACCCCTGAAACACCCGCGTACCGAGAAACGAGGGAGCCTTGGCCTGATAGCCGCTCCAGTCGATCTTGTGAGCATTGGCGCGCGCCTGCGATAGCGGCAGGCGGCGCTTTTCCGCCTCGTTGCGAGCATGGGCGTCGGCAACCTTGCGATATTCAGCGCGGATCGTCTCGACGTAAGAGCCCTTGGCTTCCGACGACAACAGGCTGGAGACGACCCCGACCGCACGGCTCGCATCGGTGACGTAGACCGTCTGGCCGCGGTCGTAGCGCGGATTGATCTTGACCGCCGTATGCACCCGGCTCGTCGTCGCGCCGCCGATCAACAGCGGGATATCAAAACCTTCGCGCTCGAGCTCCGAGGCAACATGCACCATCTCGTCGAGCGATGGCGTGATCAGGCCGGAAAGGCCGATGATGTCGACCTTCTGCGCCTTGGCCACCTCGAGGATCTTGGCGGATGGCACCATGACGCCGAGATCGATGATCTCGTAATTGTTGCAGGCAAGCACGACGCCGACGATGTTCTTGCCGATGTCGTGCACGTCGCCCTTGACCGTCGCCATCAGGATCTTGCCGGCGCTCTGGCGCTCGCCTTCGCCACCGGCGGCCAGCCGCTCGGCTTCCATGTGCGGAAGCAGAACGGCAACCGCCTGCTTCATCACGCGCGCCGATTTCACCACCTGCGGCAGGAACATCTTGCCCGAGCCGAAAAGATCGCCGACGACATTCATGCCGGCCATCAACGGACCTTCGATGACATGCAGCGGCCGGGCGCTCGAAAGCCGCGCCTCGTCGGTATCGGCCTCGATATATTCGGTGATGCCGTTGACCAGCGCGTGCTCGAGTCGCTTTTCGACCGGCCATTCACGCCAGGAAAGATCTTTCTCCTTGGCCTGGGCGCCGCCCTGTCCGCGATAGCGCTCGGCAATCTCCAGCATGCGTTCGGTCGAATCGGCGCGGCGGTTCAGGACCACGTCTTCGCAGGCCTCGCGCAGCTCGGCATCGATGCCGTCATAGACGGCAAGCTGGCCGGCATTGACGATGCCCATGTCCATGCCCGCCTGGATGGCATGGTAGAGGAACACGGCGTGCATCGCCTCGCGCACCGGTTCGTTGCCGCGGAAGGAGAACGACAGGTTGGAGACCCCGCCGGAGATGTGCACATGCGGCAGCGTCGCAATGATTTCGCGCGTTGCTTCGATGAAGTCGACGCCGTAGTTGTTGTGTTCCTCGATGCCGGTCGCGACGGCAAAGATGTTCGGGTCGAAGATGATGTCTTCGGGCGGGAAGCCGGCTTCTTCGGTCAGCAGTTTGTAGGCGCGGGTGCAGATCTCGACCTTGCGCGCCTTGGTATCTGCCTGCCCAACCTCGTCGAAGGCCATGATGACGACGGCAGCGCCATAGGCGCGGCAAAGCCTGGCGTGATGCAGAAACGCCTCTTCGCCTTCCTTCATCGAGATCGAGTTGACCAGCGGCTTGCCCTGGACACATTTCAATCCGGCCTCGATCACCTCCCACTTCGACGAATCGATCATGACGGGCACGCGGGCGATATCAGGTTCGGAAGCGATAAGGTTGAGGAACTCGACCATCGCCTGCTTCGAATCGATCAGGCCCTCGTCCATGTTGATGTCGATGATCTGCGCGCCGTTGGCGACCTGATCGCGGGCGACATCGAGCGCTGCGGAATAGTCGCCGGCGGTGATCAGCTTGCGGAACTTGGCCGAGCCGGTGACGTTGGTGCGCTCGCCGACATTGACGAAGGGAATGTCTGAGGTGAGCGTGAAGGGCTCGAGGCCCGAGAGCCGCATCAGCGGCGCGACATCGGGGATCAGGCGTGGCGGGTGTTTGGCAACCGCCTTGGCGATCGCGCTGATATGGGCGGGCGTCGAGCCGCAGCAGCCGCCGACGATGTTGAGGAGACCGTCGCGGGCAAAGGCTTCGACCTGGGCTGCCATCTGGTCCGGGGTCTCGTCATATCGCCCGAATTCGTTTGGCAGGCCGGCGTTCGGATAGGCGCAGACGAAGGTGTCGGCGACACTCGAAAGTTCGTCGATGTGCGCGCGCATGGCATTGGCGCCGAGCGCACAGTTGAGCCCGATGGTGAAAGGCTCGGCATGGCGCACGGAATGCCAGAACGCCGTCGGCGTCTGGCCCGACAGCGTACGGCCGGAAAGATCGGTGATCGTGCCGGAGATCATCACCGGCAGTTCGATACCCTTCTCTGCGAACACTTCCTTGGTGGCGAAGATCGCCGCCTTGGCGTTGAGCGTATCGAAGATCGTCTCGATCAGGATGATATCGGCGCCGCCGTCGATCAGGCCGCGGATCTGTTCGGCATAGGCGATCCTGAGATCGTCGAAGGTCACCGCCCGGTAGCCCGGATTGTTGACGTCAGGCGAAATCGACGCGGTCCTATTCGTCGGGCCGAGCGCTCCGGCGACGAACCGGCGACGGCCGTCATGCGCTTCGGCGCGCCTTGCCGCCCGGCGCGCCAGGCGGGCGCCGTCACGATTGAGGTCGTAGACCATGTCTTCCATGCCGTAGTCGGCCTGGGCAATGCGGGTCGAGGAGAACGTGTTCGTTTCCAGGATGTCGGCGCCGGCGATGGCGTAGGAATAGTGGATGTCCTCGATCGCCTTCGGCTGCGTCAGGGTCAACAGGTCGTTGTTGCCCTGCTGATGGCAGGCACAACCGCCGAAGCGATCGCCACGGAAGTGATCCTCGACGAAACCCAGCTGCTGGATTTCCGTGCCCATTGCACCATCCATGATCAGGATGCGCTCGCTGGCCGCCTGCTTCAGCGCCCGCATGACTTCGGAGCCATCCGGCTTGGAGGAAAGGTCGCCGAAAAGGGCGTCGATGGCGGACATGGGAAATCTCCCGTTCTGAAAACGACAAGCAATAGTCAAGTCAATCACATAAAGACATCTTTATGTCAACATATGAACGGATTTAATTTGCCGCAATGACGTTGGCTTGGTAGCCTTGGCGCATGCGGTTTCAGTCTGCGCACAGGAGCGACAGAAAGGCGATTCCGCCTTTTGGGTGAACGCCACGGCAAAGAAAATGGCCCGCCGCGACCGCAGCGAGCCATGCGAATGCCATCAGAAGACAAACTCAGAGCGTTTCTGGCTTAAATTGAGCCGCGGAAACGCTCTGTCGCTTCGTTTTTCCGCATTTCCTGACGGAAAACCGCTTCGCACTTTTCCTGGAAATGCTCTAAAGACGGCCGAGGCAATCCTGCGTTTCATAGATGGCGCAGAGAATATGGTAGAAACTGCTCGCCGGCACCGGTTCGTCGACGAAACTGCCATCTGGTTTCTGCTTGTCGCGCCACAGCCCGGCCACCGGTGTCTCCAGGAACAGGTTGAGTGCCGAAGCCGCCCGCGCCGCCGAGGCGAGATAGCGCTCACGCTCCGCGCCTTCTGTGAGGGCTGCAAAACGAACCGAAGCCTTCAGCCATTCCGTCTGCGGCCAAAGCCGTGCGATCGGGTCGGCGACCGAGAAATCGTCGAAGAGCGTCATGACCGCGACATTGCGGGTCGGGCAGATGCCGTGCGCCTCGCCGATCGCAAACAGCCGCCGCGCCTTGACGATCGCCTCGGCATTGCCGCGCCGCTCGGCCCAGCGCAGCACCAGCCACGCCCATTCGAACAGATGGCCGGGCTCGACGATACGCCCCTTGTCACCCGGGAACGGCGCCCAGTCGTGGTCGAAGAACTCCCGCAACGCGCCGGTACCGCCGTCGATGAAATGATCCATCGCCAGATGCGCGATCTCGTCTGCAAGGTTGAACCAGGCGACGCGATCAAAGCCGACGACCTCCTCGCTCGCCAGGCACGCTTCGAACAGATGCATGTGCGGATTGGAGCAGAGCGGCAGCCGCGACGGATCGTCCTCTTCAAAGCCGATGAGCGGGTGCTTGCAGTGGGCCTCGATGCGTTGGCGCAAACCGTTGCTGCGCTCGATCATTTCCGGCCTGCGCTCGGGGAAGACCTCGGCCAGATAGGCAAAGGCCAGCAACGCGAAAGCCTGATTGTAGAGGTCGAAGGCGGCATCGATGAGGTTGCCGTCGGCATCCGCAAGCGCGCCGTAAAAGCCCGTCGGCTGCAGATAGACCCGATCGAAATAGGCAAGCCCGCCCTCGGCGGCACTCTTCCAGTCGCCCGCCCAGCCGCGCCTGCCGGCCTCGGCGAAACAGTAGACCTGACGCGGCTGCACCCGCGCCCGGCGATTGGCCCGCGTTGGCTCGCCGGCCATGTCGATGGTTTCGGCGAAACCGCCGCCCGTGGCATCGACGCCCTTTTCGCGCCAGAGCGGCAGGGCCCTTTCGGCCAGCCACGCCGACAAGATAGCGGATTGCGAGAAAATATCCTGCGGCAACGGTTCAGCCCTCGAGCTTCAGTTCATCATGGTTCTTGCCGAGCAGCTCGGCCAGCGCCTCGACCACCATGTTGTGGTCCTCGCGCTGCGGCAGGCCGGACACGGTCACCGCACCGATGCAGCCCGTGCCCTTGACGACGATCGGGAAACTGCCGCCATGGGCCGCATATTCGGCATCCGGAAGCCCGAGCTTCGCCTGCAGATTGGTCTGCTGCTTCAACAGCCCGAGGCCGGTCGAGTAGCTGCTCTTGAACAGGCGAAAAACGGTGTTGCGCTTGCGGCGCACCCAGTTCGGATTGTCAGGCGTCGCGCCCTCAAGCGCGGTATAAAACACCTGCATCGAAAACAGCGTGACATCGATGACGACGCCGAGCTTGCGTTCGGCGGCCATGCGGCGCAACGTCGTGCCCAGTTGCCATGCCATTTCCAGGTCGAAACTGTCGAATTGCAGCTCGCGCTCCTGTTGGCCGATGCGCTTGAGATCATTGTCGATATTCATGAAGCCTCCGCTCAATCCTTCCAGAGCCAAGCCGCGCCGCGCACGCCGGAACTGTCCCCGTGCATCGCCTTGCGAACAGGCGTTTCGAAACTGTCGCCAAAGAGGTAGTTGACCACCCGCGGCGGCACATCCTCATAGATCTCGTCGACATTCGACATGCCCCCGCCGAGCACGAAGACATCCGGGTCGACGATGTTGGTCAAAAGCGCAAGGCTGCGCGCCAGCCGGTCGACGAAACGATTGTAGACGCCTGTTGACGCCGGATCGCCGGCCCGCTTCGCCTCGATGATATCGCGACCACGCTTTTCGACGCCGGTGGTCAGGCGATAGTCGAGCTCGACCCCGGTGCCGCAGGCGTACATGTCGAGGCAGCCGTGTTTGCCGCACCAGCATTTGTGGCCGGGATACTCGTCCTTGGTCATCCATGGCAGCGGATAGTGGCCGATTTCGGCGGCGACGCCCTGGTAGCCGGCATGCACCTTCTTGCCGATCGCCAGCCCGCCGCCATGGCCGGTGCCGACAATCACGCCGAACACTGTCTGCGCGTCCTTGCCGGCACCGTCGACTGCCTCCGACACCGCCAGGCAATTGGCGTCGTTGGCGAGCCGCACCTTGCGGCCGAGCGCCTGTTCGAGGTCGCGCCCGAGCGGCTTGCCGTTGATCAGCACAGCGTTGGAGTTGCGCACGATACCGGTGCGCGGATTGGGACTGCCGGGAATGCCGATGCCGATCGATCCTTGTTCGCCCGCCGTCTTTTCGGCGGCGGCAACAAGGCCGTGAACGGCCAGAATGCAGTCGTCATAGCCGCTGGTCGGGGTCGCGACGCGGTGGCGGGCGCGCGTTTCACCATCGCGATCAAGCGCGATGACTTCCATTTTCGTGCCGCCCCAATCAATTCCGATGAACATGTCTGGATCAGGTCTCTGGGTGAAGGTCGCATGAAGGAGCGCCAGCCTCCTCAAGCCGGCGCTGATCACTGCTTAGCATCCGAAAGACGGGAAACACCAGCCCCCGATTTCGGCACGCCTCGGTAGAGGAGGAAACCGGATTGGACAGGCGCCTTCCGCTATCCCCTGCATTCCCGGCACCGCACGCCATGCCCTATTTCGCGAAGGCACCGCGCAAAAACACTTGGCGAAGAGGCCTTGCTTTTGTATGGGTGCTATCCGAGTGGTCCCGTAGCTCAGCAGGATAGAGCACCAGATTCCTAATCTGGGGGTCGCGCGTTCGAATCGCGCCGGGATCACCATCCTTCTCGTCAGCAGGACAAATCACAGGCGCGACGCTCCGCCGAGCCGGCTCTTGCGATGCCGATGCACCCGATGCCGATGTAAGCGATCATGGTTCAGCTGCTTGTGACCTACATGGAAATGCGCACTCGGCCGACTGGCGAGCCTTTGCTGCCGCCTGTCGAGGGCACGGCGTTTGCGCCTGAGCGCTTGGCAGCAGAGGAATTCCTCTCGCTCTACCGCGCAGTCGCCGAACCTTTGCGCTGGGATCAGCGACTGCGCATGCCTGCCGATGAGCTCGATGCCTTTTTGCGCAGCCCGTCGACCGCGCTCTATATCCTGCGGGTGGAAGGCAGTGCCGTCGGGCTCTGCGAATTCGAGCGCGCTGACACTTCCGATGTCGAACTCACCCATTTCGGCCTGATCCCGCAAGCGCAGGGAAGAAGGCTGGGGCCGTTTCTTCTCGATGGCTCACTGCGTGCCATCTGGGATCGGGCACCGGATCGCGTCTGGCTGCACACGGATACCTGGGATCACGCCAAGGCACAGGACACCTATCGCCGCGCCGGCTTCGGCATTTTCATGCAGAGGCTCGAAGAGTTCAGCGTCTAGCCAACCGATTGCCGCGCATTCACGAAGCCGTGAGTTTCTGCCCGTTCTCCGGCACAAAACATGCCCTCATCCATTTCCCCAATGAAAGGAAATGGTGAAGCCAATGAAAAAGCTGGCAATTGTTGCGCTTTCGCTGGCAACGGCCTTCTCCAGCGCAGCCCCGGTACAGGCATTCCCGTCGGTAACACCCATGAAGGCAGGCATCTCCGACGTCGAGACCGTGCAGTACTATCACCGCCGCTGGTATCGCGGATACGATGGCTACCGATGGCGGGGCGATCGGCGCTATTACCGTCACCGCCACTGGGATGACGACGACGACGATGACAATGTAGGCGCGATCATCGGCGGCCTTGCCGCCGGCGCCATCATCGGCGGGCTGATGGCCCAGCCGAGACGGTACTATGGCGGCAACGCCCATACGAGCTGGTGCTACAGTCGATACAGCTCCTACCGGGCATGGGACAATACCTTCCAGCCCTATTATGGCGCCCGCCGCGCCTGCTACTCGCCTTATCGGTAAACCTGCGATGAAGGCCCTGCCGCCCGTCTGGGCGGCGGGTGAAAGCATAACCTGATGTAAGGCAAGCACTTTCCTGAGCGCAGGACAGCCGATTTCGTCGTGTTCAAGCGTCGAGCAGCGCGCTCCGCTTGATCAATGCGTGCCCGCCCAAAGCGAAAAGTGCTCCCTCATCGATCCCTCCCCTGACTGATCAGCGTCGCCGGCCCCGCTGCCATGATGACCGTCGGTTTTGGCTGCGGCTTGACATTTCCGTAAGGCTGACCTTATCATTCCAATATAAAGTATCTTAGTACATAACTATGATATAACTATAAGAGAGGAACATAAGATGAAATCAGCAAGGATTGCACTGCTTCTGGGAACGGCACTCATCGCCTCCTCGTCCTTCGCCTTCGCGCAGGAAAAGGGCGGCGTCATCAACGTCGCCACGGTCGGCGAGCCGCCGACGCTCGACCCTATGGCTTCGACGGCCGACCTGGTCGGCATCGTCTCGCAGCATATGTTCGAGACGCTCTACACCTTCGACAAGGATTGGAAGCCGACGCCGCTTCTGGCTGTGGCCATGCCGGAAATCAGCGCCGACGGCAAAACCTACACGATCAAGCTGCGCTCCGGCGTCAAGTTCCATGACGGCACCGACATGGATGCGACCGACGTCGTCGCCTCGCTCGAGCGCTGGACGAAGACCGCCTCGCGCGGCAAGCAGACGGCAACGACGATCGCCGGCATCGAGGCCGTCGACCCGACCACGGTCAAGATCTCGCTCAACACCCCCTATGCGCCGCTGGTCTCGCTGCTCGCCTTCAACAATTCCGCGGCAATCGTACTGCCTTCGGAAAAGCAGGCTGAGCCGATGGTCGATTTCGTCGGCACCGGCCCCTACAAGCTCAAGGAGCGCAAGGCCGACCAGTACATCCAGCTTGAGCGTTACGACGGCTATGTCTCGCCCGAGGGCGAAAGCAACGGTTATGGCGGCGCGCGTCACCAGTATGCCGACGAGATCCGCTTCGTGCCGGTTCCCGACCCGAACACCCGTGTCGAGGCCGCCGTCTCCGGTCAGTACGACTACGTCGATTCGCTGCCGGTCGAATCCTTCGAACGGGTGAAAGGCTCGAGCGCTTCCGAACCTGTGATGCTGCAGCCTTTCGGCTGGCCTGTCTTTGTCCTCAACTCAGGCAACGGCATGACCAAGAATCTGGAACTGCGCAAGGCGATCCGCGCCGCACTCAGCATGGAAGACATGATGGCGGCCGCCTTCGGCAGCACCGACTTCTACGCGCTCGATGCCGCCCTCTACCCGGCGCAGTATGTCTGGCGCACCGAAGCCGGCACGGAAGGCGGCTACAATGTCGCCGATCCGGAAAAGGCAGGCGAACTCTTGAAGGCTACCGGCTACAAGGGTGAGCCGCTGCGCATCCTGACCAGCCGCCAGTACGAGTTCCACTACAAAATGGCACAGGTCGCCGCCGAGTATCTGAAGCTCGCGGGCTTCACCGTCGATCTGCAGGTGGTCGACTGGGCAACGCTCACCCAGCGCCGCGCCGACCCGACACTCTGGGATATCTATATCACCCACAGCCCGTTCCTGCCGGAACCGGCGCTGATCGGCATGATGTCGACCAAGGCGCCCGGAAACTGGGATACGCCGGCCCGCGCCAAGGCCGTCGATGCCTTCAACGCCGAATCGGATGCTGGCAAGCGCGTCACACTCTGGGCCGACGTCCAGAAGGTGATCTACGAGGAAGTGCCGTTCATCAAGATCGGCGACTTCAACGCCCTGTCGGCAAAGACCAAGACGCTTGACGGCGTCTCCCCCGCGCCGTGGCCCTACTTCTGGAACGCTTCGATCAAGAAGTAAGCTTTCATCCACTTGAAGCCTTCGGCGGGCGGTCTTTCCCTTCACGGATTGCTGCCCGCCGGATAGCCCGGCGCTGCCTTGCCAGTGCCCGTGCGGAAGAAGTTCGAGGCACCCATGATACGCTATATTCTCCAGCGCCTGTTCGGCATGATCGTGGTCATGGCGCTCGTCGTCACCATTGTCTTCGTCATCGTCCGCGTGACACCCGGCGATCCCGCCGCCGTCATGCTCGGACCGGAAGCGACGCAGCAAGACATCGCCGAATTGCGCACCAAGCTTGGTCTCGACCAGTCGCTCGGCCTGCAATATGTCTACTATATCGGGCAGCTGCTGCAGGGCGATCTCGGCCAGTCGATCTTCCTCAACCAGCCGGTCACTTCGGCGCTTGCCGAGCGTGCCGAGCCGACCTTCTTCCTGACCCTGTTCTCGATTCTGATCGCCAGCGGCATTGCGCTGCCGATCGGCATCTACGCCGCCTACCGCCGCGGCTCCTTCGTCGACCAGGCGGCCACCACGCTGGCGATGCTTGCCGCCAGCATTCCGAGCTTCTGGCTCGGCCTGATCCTCATCCAGTTCCTCGCGGTCCGCCTCGGCTGGTTCCCGGTTTCGGGTTACGGCGGGCCGGGTTCATCCTTCGCAGAGCGCATGTACCATCTGACCTTGCCGGCCATTGCGCTCGGGGTCGTCTCCTCGGCGCTGATCCTGCGCTTTACCCGCGCCTCGATGCTCGATGTGCTCGGCGACGACTTCATCCGCACCGCCCGCGCCAAGGGTCTCGGCGAACGCAAGGTGGTAATGAAACACGCGCTGAAGAATGCCCTCATCCCGATCCTGACCATCATCGGTCTCACCGCCGCGGTTCTGATCTCCGGCGCCGTCGTCACAGAAACCGTCTTCGGCCTTCCGGGCGTCGGCAATCTCGTCGTCTCCGCCGTGCTCAGGCGCGACTACCCTGTGATCCAGGGCGCGCTGCTCGTCATCGCCGCTCTTTACGTGCTGATCAATTTCGCGATCGACATGCTCTATCTCCTCGTTGATCCAAGGGTTCGCTACTGATGACCGCCACCGTATCAACCCCTGTCGCAAGCGAGCGTGCCAAGTTCCTGCGCCGCCTGCTCAAGCGCAAGACCGTTGCCTTCGGTCTCTTCGTTCTCGTCGTCTTCGTGCTCCTGGCCGTCTTCGCGCCGCTGATCGCGCCCTATGCGCCCGGCAAGCTGTCGATCGTCAACCGCCTGTCGCCGCCGAGCCTGCAATGGTTCTTCGGCACTGACGAATTCGGGCGCGACGTGTTTTCGCGCACGCTCTATGCCGGCCGGCTTTCGCTGCTCGTCGGCGCCGCCGTCGTCACGCTCGCAACGATCGTCGGTGTCGTCATGGGCCTCGTCGCCGGCTTCTTTCCGAAGCTCGACGCGCCGATCGCCCGCCTGATCGACGCGATGATGGCCTTTCCCGATATCCTGCTGGCGATCGCGCTCGTCGCCGCCCTCGGCCCGTCGCTGACGACGGTGATCGTCGCGCTCAGCGTCGTCTACGCGCCGCGGCTGGCGCGGGTGGTGCGCGCCTCGACGCTGGTGATCCGCGAGCTGCCCTATGTCGAGGCGGCTCGCGCGCTCGGCATCTCGACGCCGCACATCATGACGCGGCATGTGCTGCGCAACCTGCTCTCGCCGATCCTGGTGCAGGGCACGTTCCTATTTGCCCATGCCATGCTGGCCGAAGCCGGGCTTTCCTTCCTCGGCGTCGGCGTCAGTCCTGAGATCCCGACCTGGGGCACGATGATCGCCTCGGGCCGGCAATATATCGGACAGGCCGATTGGGTGACGCTGTTTCCCGGCATCGCCATCGTGCTTTCGGTTCTGTCCCTGCAGATGGTTGGCGATGGTTTGCGCGACATGCTCGACCCCCGCCTCAGAAAGGACCTGTGATCCATGCCCACCGCAACCCGTAGCACCAGCCCCATGCTGATCAGCAACGTGAAGCCCGTCGCCTTCGGCATGGCGGCACCGAGCGAAACCGTCGACATCCTGATCGGTGGCGACGGCACCATTGCCCGCATCGGCAGCCAGTTGTCGGCGCCTGAAGGCACCCAGCGCATCGACGGCAAGGGTGCCTGGATTTCGCCCGGCTGGATCGATCTGCACGCCCATGTCTGGCATGGCGGCACCGACATTTCGGTCCGGCCGCAACTCTGCGGCATGGAGCGCGGCGTCACCACCATCGTCGACGCCGGTTCGGCCGGCGAAGCCAACTTCCATGGTTTTCGCGAATACATCATCGAGCCGGCGCGCGAGCGCATCAAGGCCTTCCTCAATCTCGGCTCGATCGGCCTCGTCGCCTGCAACCGCGTCAGCGAGCTCAGCGACATCCGCTCGATTGACATCGACCGCATCATCGCCTGCTACCAGGAAAACCGCGAGCATATCGTCGGCCTGAAAGTGCGCGCCAGCCACGTGATCACCGGCTCCTGGGGCGTAACCCCGGTCAAGCTCGGCAAGAAGATCGCCAAGATCCTCAAGATCCCGATGATGGTGCATGTTGGCGAACCGCCGGCGCTCTATGACGAAGTGCTTGAAATCCTCGGCCCCGGCGACATCGTCACCCATTGCTTCAACGGCAAGGCCGGCAGTAGCATCATCGAGGACGAAGACCTGTTCGAGCTTGCCGAGCGCTGCGCCGGCGAAGGCATCCGGCTCGACATCGGCCATGGCGGCGCGTCGTTTTCGTTCCGCGTCGCGGAAGTCGCCATTGCCCGCGGCCTGCTGCCCTTCTCGATCTCCACCGATGTGCACCTGCGCAGCATGAACCAGTCAGTCTGGGACCTCGGCACCACCATGTCGAAGCTCTTGAGCGTCGGCATGCAGTTCGAAAAGGTCGTCGAGGCCGTGACGCAGGCTCCGGCCTCGGTCATTCGCCTGCCGATGGACGGGCTTCTGACCGTCGGCGCGCGCGCCGAGTTCACCCTCTTCGATCTCGTCGATTCCGAACTGCGCGTCTTCGATTCACTTGGAGCCGAAGCGCATCTCAACCGCCTCTTCGAGCCGCGATATGCGCTCATGGGCACGGACGTCGTGGCGGCAAACAGATACCAGCCGCAGCATGTCGAATGCCCCGACCACAGCCACGGCTTCAGCTACCGTTGAACCATCACAGAACACAGAAACTGGCAGGATATCGCGTGAACAGTTTGGACCATAAGACCAAGGGCCGTGTGCCGGCTTCGCCCTACCAGAGGCTTGCAGCCCTCGGCATCGACCTGCCCCCGGCACCGCCGCCGATCGCCAACTTCGTCACCCATGTTCAGGAGGGCAACATTCTCTACCTCTCCGGACAGGGCCCGCGCGAGGTCGACGGCCACCTGCATGCCGGCAAGGTCGGCGCCGACGTCGACGTTGAAAGCGCCTATGAGCACGCGCGGCTGACGGGCATCAATCTGCTGGCGGTGATGCATGATGCGCTCGGCGATCTCGGCCGCGTCAAGCGCATCGTCAAGCTCCTCGGCATGGTCAACGCCGTACCGGACTTCGCCGATCATCCGCAGGTGATCAATGGTTGCTCCGACCTGCTGATCGACGTCTTCGGCGAAGCGGGGCAGCATGCCCGCTCGGCCGTCGGTTTCGGATCGCTTCCCGGCAACATCACCGTCGAGATCGAAGCGATCGTCTCGCTTCACGAGTGACGGTTTAAGGGAGGTCGGATCAATGGCTGCGCCAGCCCATCATCTTCTCGATCCGCTCGGCGGAAACCCTGACGTGATCGGCGTAGAAGTTGCGATCGTCGACGATCTTCTGTTCGGGCAGAACGATGGAGATGGTCGCGACGCAGCTGCCCTTGTCGTCGAGGATCGGGGCGGCGACGCAGGCGACCGCATAGTCGGATTCACCGGCCTGGATCGAAAGCTTGGCGGCAAGCGCCGTCTCGGCCTGGCTCGACAGTGCGGCCGGATCTACATCGGCCCGGCCCGTCGGCGATGTGCGGGCGCAACGGCGGAACAGCTCCAACCTCTCGTCGGAGGGCAGATGGCCGACCAGCAATCGTCCGGAGGCCGTCCAGTTAAGCGGCACCCGGGTGCCGACCCTGGATGTCACCTGGAAATGGCCGGGGCCGTCCGCCATGGCGAGCACCTGCATGTAGTCGCCGTCGCGACCGCAGAGCTGGATGGTTTCGGCAACCTCGCGACCGAGATCATGCATCTCCCGCGTCGCCACGCCGAGGAAATCGAGCGAGCGCGCATAGGCGAGACCGTAATGGTAGAGCCTGTCACCGAGCCAGACCTGGCCGTCGGCATCGCGGCTGAGCAGGTTCTTTTCCACCATGTCGTCGACGATGACATAGGCCGTCGACAGCGGCGCGCCGACCGCTTTGGCAATCGCGTAGACGCCGCTCGGAGAACCGGTCTCGTAGAGGAAGTCGAGCACCTGCAATGCCCGATCCATGCCGCTTACGCGCGAACGGCGGGTCTTGCCGGTCGGCTCCATGTCGTCGCCGGCTTCGGCGGCAATCGTCGTCTTGTCCAAGGGTCTACTCCCATGCAATTCGAAATTCGCATCAGATGGGCGGTCAGCAACGGCTTTCCGTCTCACCCGCGACAACGGCCGGTTCGGCGATCCGAAACGGCCCGTTCATATCTCATTACTATGGTAGATATTCCGCGAAAACGGAATAGCTTAACCTGTTCCGACTGCCAGAAAATCATATGGAGACCACCATGCCTGACCGCGACATCCGCGAAGCTCTCGGACTTCGGCCCGTTATCAACGTATCCGGCACGATGACCAGCCTCGGCGCATCGATCGTGGTTCCGGAAGCGATCGCCGCGATGACAGGCATACTGCCGCAATTCGTCGAGATCAACGACCTGCAGCGCAAGATCAGCCCGGTGATTGCCCGGCTGACGGGCGCCGAGGCCGGCTTCATCACCGCCTCCTGCTCCGCCGGCATCAGCCTTGCAGTCGCCGGCACCATGACCGGCAACGACCTCGCCGCGATCGAGCGCCTGCCCGATGCCACGGGCTTGAAGAACGAAGTCATCATCCAGATGGGCCATGTCGTCAGCTATGGTGCGCCGGTCGACCAGGCGATCCGCATTGCCGGCGGCAAGCCGGTGCTCGTCGGCCAGGCGACGTCGGCCTATCGCTATCACATCGAAGGCGCCATCAACGAGCGCACGGCGGCTGCCATCTATGTCGTCTCCCACCATGTGGTTCAGTACGGCCTTATCGGGCTCAAGGAATTCGCCGAGGCCTGCCATGCCAAGGGCGTGCCGGTCATCGTCGATGCCGCATCCGAATATGATCTGAAGATCTTCCTCGAACAGGGCGCGGACATCGTCCTCTATTCCGGTCACAAATTCCTGGGCGGCCCGACCTCCGGCATCGTCGCCGGCGAAAAGACGCTGGTGCGCAACGCCTTCCTGCAGAACCTCGGCATCGGCCGCGGCATGAAGGTCGGCAAGGAAAGCATGCTCGGCGTGATGGCAGCCCTCATCGCCTGGGAAACGCGCGACCACCAGGGGATCCGCGACCGCGAGGCCGGCTATCTCCATCTCTGGCGCGACACGCTCGACGGCCGCCCGGGCGTCAAGCACGTGATCGAAGCTGACCCGACCGGCAATCCGCTCGACCGCCTGCGCGTCACCATCGATCCGCAGGAAGCCCACATCACCGCCTGGGATCTCGCCGATGCGCTGGCGCGCGGTCAGCCGCCGATCATCGTGCGCGACCACGAGGTCGAGCACAATTACTTCTATCTCGACCCCTGCAACCTGCACCCCGGCCAGGAAACCATCGTGGCAGACCGCCTTTCCGAGGAGCTGACAAAGGCGCGCAGCTCCAACGAGATCATCGCCACGCCGCTTCATGAGCGCAATGCCCGCCGCTTCGCCGGCCTGTTGCGCTGGCCCGACTGAGACCGATCCGCCCACCCCGTGCAGAACGACAAGGAATGTGAGACATGACCCGCACCGACGCTGCCACCGATCCGTCGAAAGCTGTGCTTTCGGTCGAGAACCTGACAACCTCGTTTCTGGTCGACGGCGCCTGGAAGCCTGTGGTGCGGGACATCTCGTTCTCGGTCATGCCGGGAGAGACGGTGGCGATCGTCGGTGAATCCGGCTCGGGCAAGAGCGTGACGTCCCTTTCGATCATGCGCCTGCTGCAGAAGGACATGAGCCGAACCGAAGGGCGAGTCATGCTCGGCGGCTGCAACATCCTCGATCTGCCGGAAAGCGACATGCGCCGCGTGCGCGGCAACGAAGTGGCGATGATCTTCCAGGAGCCGATGACCAGCCTGAACCCGCTGTTCACCATCGGCGACCAGATTTCCGAAGCGCTGCTCTGCCATCGACCGATGAGCAAGGCGGAAGCGAAGGCCGAGACCATTCGCCTGCTCGACAAGGTCAGGATCCCGTCGGCCGCTTCCCGTTTCGACGAATACCCGCACCGCTTCTCCGGCGGCATGCGCCAGCGCGTCATGATCGCCATGGCGCTTGCCAGCCGTCCGAAGCTCCTGATCGCCGACGAGCCGACGACCGCCCTCGACGTGACGATCCAGGGACAGATCCTCGACCTCATCAAGGTGCTGCAGGAGGAGGAAGGAACGTCCGTCCTGTTCATCACCCACGACATGGGCGTGGTTGCGGAGATCGCCGACCGCACCGTGGTGATGTTCCGCGGCGAAGCGGTGGAAACCGGCCGGACGGACGACATCTTCCTGCGCGCCAAACATCCCTATACCCGCGCACTTCTCTCGGCCGTACCGATGCTCGGCTCGATGAAGGGCAAGCCGCAGCCGCTGCGTTTTCCTGTTATCGACAGCGTCACTGGCCTGCCGGATACGCCGGCCGAGGGAACGAGCACGGTCGCTCAGACCCGCCCGATCCTTGAGGTGAAAAACCTCGTCAAGCGCTTCGACATTCATGCCGGGCTGCTCGGCAAGCTGCAGGGCCGCGTGCACGCCATCGAAAACGTCTCCTTCAGCCTGCAGCCGGGCGAAACGCTGTCGCTCGTCGGCGAATCCGGCTGCGGCAAGTCGACCACCGGTCGCGCCATCATGCGGCTGATCGAACCGCAGAGCGGGTCGGTCGTTCTCAACGGCCAGGACGTGCTGGCCATGGATCGCAAACGCTTGCGCGAAATGCGCCGGACCATGCAGATGATCTTCCAGGATCCCTTCGCCAGCCTCAATCCTCGCATGACCGTGGGGGCTGCGATCGCCGAACCCTATCTCGAGCACAAGCTCGGCACCGCGAGCCAGGCCCGCGACAAGGTCGCCGACCTGCTGGAGCGCGTCGGCCTGCAGGCCGACATGGCCGCGCGCTACCCGCATGAATTCTCCGGCGGACAGCGCCAGCGTGTCTGCATTGCGCGGGCGCTGGCGCTCGATCCGAAGGTCATCGTTGCCGACGAATCGGTCTCGGCCCTCGACGTCTCGATCAAGGCGCAGGTCATCAACCTTCTGCTCGACCTGCAGGCGAGCCTCGGCCTTGCCTATCTCTTCATCTCGCACGACATGGCCGTCGTCGAACGCGTCAGCCACCGTGTCGCGGTAATGTATCTCGGCGAGATCGTCGAGATCGGCCCGCGCACCGATATCTTCGAAAACCCGCAGCACCCCTACACCCGCAAGCTGATGGCAGCCGTGCCGATCGCCGATCCGACCCGGCGGCACACCAGGCGCAATGTCGCCAGCGACGAGATCAAGAGCCCGATGCGCGCGCCCGACTATGTCGTGGGCGAGCGGCAGTACCGCCAGATTTCGGCGGAGCACTTCGTGCAAGTGTAGAAAGCGGGCGCTTAAAACCGCGCCGTCACTTGTCTGGCGTGCAGACGCGCAGGCGATGGCCATCGGGATCGAGCGCGACAAAGGTGCGGCCGAAGACGGCGGTCATCAGGTCCTGCTCGATCGGGATCCCAGCCTTGCGCCATTCCGCGTAAAGCCGCTCGACCTCGGCGTCGTCCTTGACCATGAAGGCGATCTCCATCCGGTGGCCCGAACCGGAGGAGACGAAGTTCGCGGCCTTGGTGGACCAGAGGCTGAAGTTCAGGCCGTTATCGAGGGCATAGGCGACGTAGGCCGGAAAGGCCGCAACCGGCCCACGGCCAAGCAGCCGTGTGTAGAAGGCGGCGCTCTGTTCAGGATCTTCCACGTAAAGCAGGATGAGGTTCGGGGTCAGCATCGTCGATCATCTCCGTTGTTCGATGGTCGCAAGCTAGCGCGTGCCACTGTCAGCTTTTGTCAGCATCGAAATCATGCCCGGCGCAAAAAAGCCGCCGCTCCGAGGATGGAGCCGGCGGCCTTGTCGGACCATGCTAACCACTGAGGTCGGCGTCTGCGTCAGAAGACGGCCAGATATTTCAACAGCGAAATGATACCGATAACGAGCACGATAGCCTGCACGATCTGTTTCGCCCGGCCGTCCAGCGGCAGGCGCTGAACCAGATAAAGCACGAGCACGATGACGAGGAACGTGATCAGAATGCTGATAAGAAGCCCCATAGACAAACTCCCTTTTCAAGGCGACGCGAAGTCGTCTGAGTTGTAACTATGAGGCGAGCCGAAAAGTTCCAATACTGGCAAATACTTATTTAGATAAGGCTGGGTTCCGGCCTCCGTCCCTGCCGACTGGCAGCAGTTCCGCGCACACGAAATCAGAGCTCGCGGCGATCATGCCGCGCACGACTGGCTCATCAGCGTTGATTGCATGGAAGATCGGGAGAAGGGTGTCAGCCGGCCGCCTTGCAGGCGATCCCGGCATCATTCTCGCCCTTCGTCGCATCGTAGAGCGTTGCCTCGTCACCTTTCGTCCACCAGATATACTGGCCGCCGGCATACTTGGCACCCGATGCGGAAATCACGTTAGAGGCGACGGTGAAGTTGCCGTCGAGGGTGAAGGTCACCAATGAGGCCGGGCCGGCATTGATGTATTCGGCTTCGACCGTCTTGCCGCCGCAGTCATAGCGCGCCGACTGGCGATCGACGGTCTCTGCCCCCGGAACCGAAATCGTGACATCGACACTGCCCGATCCGCCCGCTGCCATCGACGCCAGCGTCAGCGCCGGCGCGCCGGCCGACTTGCCGAGGACCAGTTTCGACCCTTCGACATCCCAGGAAAGCTCGGTGCGCAGTGCCGCCAGGAATTTCTGTTCCTGATCCATCACCGCCGGCACGCACATCTTGCGGGTCGAGGCCGCCGGGCCGAAGGTGATCTTCGCACCGGAAAGGCTGAAAGTACCGGTAAAGTGGTTGCAGCCGGCCATGCCGCCATAGGTTCCATCGTCGCGGATCTCCAGCGTCGACTGAAGATTGTCGATCACCCCGCGGCCGGCGATATCTTCGGCAAGCCAGATGCCGACAAGCTGTTGCGGCACGTTTTCGGCAGCGACCGTCTGCATTGAGGCCATTTCGATCAGCACGCAGGCGCAGGAAAGGGCGGTGGCGACTTTCAGCATCGGGAACTCCTTCGCGCTTCGACTCGTCGTCCGATTCTTAGCCCGATCACACGCCGGATTGAAGACCGCGCCCTTGTTGCACGTCGATTTCGCCTGTAGAGCCTAGCGCATACAATGAAGATCGGCATCGGTTTTCGGCAAAACCAAAACGCGGCTTCCCTCTGTCGGAGCGAGCGTTAGGCGCTCGGCCGGGCGCTTGCGCCCCCGCCCCGCTGTAAGGCTGGAAGAACGAACAAGAACATGGGAATTGGCATGGCATCCCGCGAAAACGCGAAGCGCCGACTGACGATCCTGGGCTCGACCGGCTCCATCGGCACCAATACGCTCGATGTCGTCGAGCGGCTGGGCGGTCGCGACAGTTTCGAGATCGTCGCTCTGACCGGAAACGGCAACATTCCGCTGCTGGCGCAGCAGGCGATTGTCCACGGCGCAGAGCTTGCCGTTACCGCCGACGACAGCCATTACGCCAGCCTGAAGACAGCGCTCTCCGGCACCGGCATTGAGGTTGCGTCAGGCAGGAGCGGCCTGATCGAGGCGGCGGAGCGCGACGCCGGCTGGGTGATGGCGGCAATCGTCGGCAATGCCGGACTTGCCCCGACGCTGGCCGCCGCAAGCCGCGGCGCCGACATCGCGCTTGCCAACAAGGAATGCCTGGTTTCCGCCGGCAGCCTGTTCATCGAAGCGGTCAGGAAGGGCGGCGGCCGCCTCTTGCCGGTCGATAGCGAACACAACGCCATCTTCCAGGTGCTGGAAGAGCACCAGCGCCATGCCGTCGAGCGCATCATCCTCACAGCCTCCGGCGGCCCCTTCCGCACCAAGACACTCGAAGAGATGCGCCACGTGACGGCCGACGTCGCCCGCGCCCATCCGAACTGGTCGATGGGTCTGAAGATCTCGATCGACAGCGCCTCGATGTTCAACAAGGCGCTGGAGATGATCGAAGCCAAGCACCTGTTCGGCCTCAGGCCGGAGCAGATCGAGGTGATCGTGCATCCGCAGTCGGTCATCCACTCGATGGTCGGCTACACCGATGGCTCGGTGCTGGCGCAGCTCGGCTGCCCCGACATGCGCACCGCCATCGGCTATGCGCTCTCCTATCCCAGCCGCTGCGACCTGCCGATCGAACGGCTCGACTTCGCCAAGCTGTCGCGCCTCGATTTCGAAGCGCCCGATGAAATCAGGTTTCCGGCAATCCGCCTGGCGCGCCGCGCCATGGAACAGGGCGGCGTGCAGGGGGCCGTGCTGAACGGCGCCAAGGAGACGGCGCTGGAAGCCTTCATCGCCGGTCGGGCCGGGTTCCTGGACATGGCCGAAATTGTCGAGCAGGTAATGGACAAGCTCTCGGACCTGCCTGCGGCCGTCACCATGGACGATGTCTTTGCCGCCGACGAAAAAGCCCGACAACTGGCTGCCGGGCTGATCCGATAGTTTGCTGATCGGGCGTTCCCGCCCCTCATCCGGCTGCCGCCACTTTCTCCCCGCACGCGGAGAGAAGGTTAGGGGCAGATTTCTCGAAAGATAAGTGAAGCCTTACGCGACGGCCCGTGCCAGCGCGCAGCGCGACCACAGCGAATGCAGCGCGCCGACCAGATGGTCGATATCGGCATCCGAATGCAGCGGCGTCGGAGTGATGCGCAGGCGCTCGGTCTTCGTCGGCACCGTCGGGTAGTTGATCGGCTGCACATAGACGCCAAAATGGTCGAGCAGCAGGTCGGAGATCCACTTGCACTTGGCGGCGTCGCCGACCATGACCGGCACGATATGGCTCGGGTTCGGCATATGCGGAATGCCGCGCTGGTCGAGCAGCGAGCGCAGCCGGCGCACGCGCTCCTGATGGGCGAAGCGTTCGATCTGGCTTTCCTTCAGATGACGGATGGAGGCAAGCGCACCAGCCGCAAGCGTCGGTGGCAGCGCCGTCGTGAAGATGAAGCCCGAAGCAAAGGAGCGGATGAAATCGCAAAGCGCCGTCGAGCCGGTGATGTAGCCGCCCATGACGCCGAAGGCCTTGCCGAGCGTGCCTTCGATGACGGTGAGGCGATGCATCAGGCCTTCGCGCTCGGCGATACCGCCGCCACGCGGGCCGTATATGCCGACGGCGTGCACTTCGTCGAGATAGGTCATCGCGCCGTATTTGTCGGCGAGATCGCAGAGCTCCTTGATCGGGGCAATGTCGCCATCCATCGAATAGACGGATTCAAAGGCAATGATCTTCGGCGCGCGCGGATCGGCTGCGGCAAGCTTGGCTTCGAGGTCGGCCACCGAGTTGTGCTTGAAGATGACGCGTTCGCACTTGGAATGACGAATCCCCTCGATCATCGAAGCGTGGTTCCCGGCGTCTGAGAAGACGATGACACCGGGAATCTTCGAACAGAGCGTTCCAAGGGCGGCCCAGTTGGACACGTAACCCGAGGTGAACAGAAGCGCCGATTCCTTGCCATGCAGATCTGCGAGCTCGCGCTCGAGCAGCACATGGTAGTGGTTGGTTCCGGAAATGTTGCGGGTGCCGCCGGCACCGGCGCCGCATTCGTCGATGGCGCGTTTCATCGCCTCGGTGACGATGGTGTGCTGGCCCATGCCGAGATAGTCGTTGGAACACCAGACGGTGACTTCCTGAATGCCTTCAGCCGTGTGGCGCGCGGCCTTCGGAAAGTTGCCGCGATGGCGAGCGATATCGGCGAAAACCCGGTAGCGACCTTCCTGATGCAGCCCGTCCAGCTCGGTTTTAAAGAAATTCTCGAAATCCATCATCTTCTCCAGTGCCCTGCCGCTTTTTTTGATTCAAAGCGACCGGGGGTCAACCCCGCAATGCGACGCGGCCGCCGCCTGCGGCAAAAGGCCTCTAGTTTTGAACCGTTCCAAAGAAAGCCTTAGCGCATGTAAATCCCTCCAAGCTTGATCGAAGTCAAGCTTGGACGAAAAAAGGGCGGCCGAAACCGCCCTTTTTGACGCATCAAGACAGGCCCGCATTGCTCATGCTGCAGCCACCGCGCGTTTTGCCATCACCTTGACCAGATTGGCGCGATAGGCGGCATCCGCGTGGATGTCGGAAAGCAGGTCGGAAGCGTCGACCGGCACATTGGCAAGCGCATCCGGCGACCACTGCGACGAAAGCGCCGCCTCCATGTCCTTGTGCCGGAAGACGCCACTCGATCCGGCCCCCGTCACCGCGACGCGAACATCGCCATTGTCCCGGCGCACGACGAAGACGCCGGTCATGGCGTAGCGCGAGGCCGGGTTGGCGAACTTCTGGTAGGCTGCCTTTGCCGGAGCCTCGAAGGCGATCGCGGTCACCAGTTCGCCGTCTTCGAGCGCGGTCTCGAAAAGACCGGTGAAGAAATCGCCGGCGGCAATTTCCCGCCTATCGGTGACAATGGTCGCATCGAGCGCCAGCATCGCCGAAGGGTAGTCGGCAGCCGGATCGTTGTTGGCGATGGAGCCGCCGATCGTGCCCATGTGGCGCACATGCGGGTCGCCGATATGGCTGGCAAGCCCTGAGATCGCCGGGCACACGGCCGCCAGCTCGGCGGAGGACGCCACGTCGAAATGGGTGGCCGCAGCACCGATCCTCACGGTTCGCCCCGTCACCTTGATGCCCTTCATTTCCGCGACATGCCTGAGATCGATGAGGTCGGTCGGTGCGGCAAGCCGCTGCTTCATCGTCGGGATCAGCGTCATCCCGCCGGAGAGATATTTGCCCTCGCCTGCGGCCTGCTTGAGTTTGACGGCATCCTGGATAGAGGACGCCCGGTGATAATGGGTCTCGTACATGACACGTCCTCCCGCTCAGTTTGCGGCATGGGCGGCAGCCCACACCTTTTGCGGCGTCGCCGGCATCGTCAGCCGGTTGTTGCCGATGGCGTCGGTGATGGCGTTGATCAGCGCCGGCGGCGAGCCGATGGCGCCGGCCTCGCCGCAGCCCTTGATCCCGAGCGGATTGTTCGGGCAGGGCGTGTTCGAGGTCGAGACCGTGAATGACGGCAGGTCGTCGGCCCGCGGCATGGCATAATCCATGTAGCTTGCCGTCAAGAGCTGGCCGTTTGCCGGATCGTAGTGAACGCCCTCGAGCAGCGCCTGGCCGATGCCCTGCGCCAGGCCGCCATGCACCTGCCCCTCGACGATCATCGGGTTGATGATGTTGCCGAAATCGTCGGCGGCGACGAACTGGATGATCTTGGTCTGCCCCGTATCGGGATCGACCTCCACTTCGCAGATGTAGCAGCCGGCGGGGAAGGTGAAGTTGGCCGGATCGTAGAACGCGCCCTCTTTCAGCCCCGGCTCCATGCCCGGCGGCAGGTTGTGGGCGGTATAGGCGGCAAGCGCCATCTGGAACCACGGTACCGTCTTGTCGGTGCCGGCGACCTTGAGTTCGCCGTTCTCGATGACGATGTCGCTTTCATCCGCCTCCATCAGGTGGGCGGCGATCTTCTTCGCCTTGGCTTCAACCTTGTCGAGCGCCTTGACGACGGCCGACATGCCGACCGCCCCCGAGCGCGAGCCGTAGGTGCCCATGCCCATCTGCACCTTGTCGGTGTCGCCGTGGACGATGTTGACGCTGTCGATCGGCACGCCGAAGCGATCGGCGACCAGTTGGGCGAAGGTGGTTTCATGCCCCTGCCCGTGGCTGTGCGACCCGGTCAGAACCTCGATGGTGCCGACGGCATTGACTCGGACCTCGGCCGATTCCCAGAGACCGACGCCGGCACCGAGCGAGCCGACCGCCGCCGACGGCGCGATGCCGCAGGCCTCGATATAGCAGCTCATGCCAATGCCGCGCTTCATCCCGCGTTTAGCGGCTTCCGCCTTGCGGGCAGCAAACCCGTTCCAGTCGGAGGCCTGCATCGCGGCATTGAGCGAGGTTTCGTAATCGCCGGCATCGTAATTCATGATGACGGGCGTCTGGTGCGGGAAGGTGCGGATGAAGTTGATCCGCCGGAGTTCCGCCGGCGAAACTCCAAGCTCTCGCGCCGCCGTCTCCATGGTGCGCTCCAGGAGATAGGTCGCTTCCGGGCGGCCAGCGCCGCGATAGGCATCGACCGGGGCAGTGTTGGTGTAGACGGTGCGCACATTGGCGTGGATCGCCGGTATGTCGTACTGGCCCGACAGGAGCGTCGCATAGAGATAGGTCGGCACCGACGAGGAGAACAACGACATGTAGGCGCCGAGATTGGCAACCGTATCGACCTTCAGCCCGATGATCCGGTTGTTGGCATCGAACGCCATCTTCACCTTCGAGTGGTGGTCGCGGCCATGCGCATCGGTCAGGAAGGCTTCCGTGCGGTCGGAGGTCCATTTCACCGGCACGCCGGTACGCTTGGAGGCCCAGAGACAGACGACCTCTTCCGGATAGATAAAGATCTTCGAGCCGAAGCCGCCGCCGACATCCGGCGCGATGACACGCAGCTTGTTTTCGGGCGCGACATTATAGAACGCGCTCATCACCAGCCGCGCCACATGCGGGTTCTGGCTGGTGGTGTAGCAGGTGTAGTGATCGTCGCCGCCATCATAGATCCCGAGCGTGGCGCGCGGCTCCATCGCGTTCGGCGACAGGCGGTTGTTGTGGATAGTGATCTCGGTCACATGCGCAGCCGAGGCGATCGCCTTGTCGGTGGCGGCGGCATCGCCGATCTGCCAGTCGAAGATCAAGTTGTTGGGTGCTTCCGGGTGAAGCTGCGGCTGCCCCTGCTCCAGCGCCTTGGTCGCATCGGTGACGACGGGCAGTTCCTGGTAATCGACGACGACGGCTTCGGCGGCATCCTTCGCTTCCGCAATGCTGTCGGCAACGACGATGGCGACGGCGTCACCGACGTAACGCACCGTCTCGTGCGCGAGCGGCCGCCAGGCGCCCATCTTCATCGGCGATCCGTCCTTGGAATGGATCATCCAGCCGCAGATGAGATTGCCGATACCGTCGGCGAGCAGTTGCTCGCCGTCGAGCACGCCGATCACGCCGGGCATGGCCTTGGCCGCCGCCGCGTCGATCGACTTGATCTTCGCATGCGCATAGGGACTGCGCACGAAGATCGCATATTTCATGCCCGGCACCGACATGTCGTCCGTATAGCGCCCCTTGCCGGTCAGGAACCGTTTGTCTTCCTTGCGCGCCACCCGCGCGCCAATACCTTCAACGCCCATTGCCGATCTCCTCCCGAGATATCCAGCGAAAGTCCTGCGGTGAAATGTGATCGCGGCGAAACGTCATCGCCGCGGGCCGGACTTCATTCGGCAGCGACGCGGGCGCCGCCCATCTCGGCTGCCGCCGCAAGGATCGCCTTGACGATGTTGTGGTAGCCGGTGCAACGACAGATATTGCCGTCGAGTTCGGCGCGCACGGTCGCCTCATCGAGCTGCCCGCCATGCCGGCGGATCATGTCGACCGCTGTCATCACCATGCCGGGTGTGCAGAAACCGCATTGCAGGCCATGATTGGCCTTGAAGGCGGCCTGCACCGGGTGCAGCTCGCCATTGGCGGCCAGTCCTTCGATGGTGGTGACCTGTGAGCCCGCCGCCTGCGCAGCGAGGGTGGAACAGCTCTTGACCGACATTCCGTCCATATGAACGACGCACGCGCCGCATTGCGACGTGTCGCAGCCGACATGGGTGCCGGACAGCCCAAGGTTCTCACGAATGAAATGCACCAGCAACGTCCGGTCATCACATTGACCGCTCACCTGACGGCCGTTGACCGTCATTGTAATTTTCGCCATTTCGCTCCTCCGGGTGGGTCAATGCCAACACGAGCGCGAACGGTAAGCCGGGTGATGATCTGTTCACGCGACCAGGTACGCGCCAACTGCTATCGATGCCCTTCGCCTCGATATCCCTCCTCCGGGTTCCCGCGGCTTGTTTGTATCATTGTCTTTTTTTGGAATGTCGCAACCGCCCAAGGGTCAGGCGCGATAAAAATTTTGCGTGATGGTTGTGTTAGCTGAAATCGGGCCTTCATGTCCCGTTCAGGAACGATATCATTATGTTGGCGGCGAAGAGAATCCGCCAGACCTCCTGTAGACTTTCACAGCGGCCGGTTTATTTTCTGAATTTGCAAGTTCAAGTGGAGAAAGACATCTCGTCTTTGCGCCAATCACTCAGGGACGGACGAGGCGACAGGCTGAAATCCGTAGAGATCGGAGAGAACAATAATGAAGAAAGCCATCGCACTTGTGCTGGTTGCGTTGTCGGTTGCGAGCTGCACCCAGACTGAAAAGGGTGCCGGCATCGGCGCCGTCTCGGGCGCGATCATCGGCGGCGCGATCACCGGTGACGTTCGTGGCGCAGCTGTGGGCGCTGCGATCGGCGGCGTTTCGGGCGCGGTCATCGGCCATGTCACCGAACAGCCGGGCCAGTGCTACTACCGCGACCGCTACGGCCGCCGCTACATCGACTCCTGCCCGCGCTAAGCCGCAAGGACGGTCGACAACATCGACACGACGTCCACCTGTCAAATGACGGACCGGACGAAACATCGCCCCTCATGGCCACCTGCCGTGAGGGGTTTTCGTTTTCCTGACTGTCTCGGCAATCTGCCGATCAGCCATCAGATCCCGGCAGCCGTATCGAGCGCGCAGGAATCGGGTGGCCCGCGACAACACAATCCTGTCAGCTGCCTCGAAATAGCTTGATCGAGGCCCACTCCATGCTGAAACCGCCTGCAACTACCTTGCCGCCAGCTTTCAAACACATCGCCTGGTCCAACCTGTTTGCGCAATTCTCCGAGCAAATCGCCTTGGCCGCAGCACCGCTTGCGGCAGTCCTTCTGCTTTCGGCTGGCCCCGCGGAATCGGGCTGGCTGCAGATGGCCCAGACGCTGCCGTTTCTGCTGCTCTCCATTCCGGCCGGCCTGCTCGTCGACCGCGCCTCGCGGCGAATGCTAATGGTCTTCTCGGAAATGCTGCGTGCCCTCTCCCTGGTCGCCACTCTGCTTTTGATTGCGAGCGGTATGCTCACCCTGCCGCTTCTGGCGATCATGGGTTTTGTCGGCGCAATCGGAACGGTCTGCTACAGTGTCGCCGCCCCGGCATTGATCCCGGCCATCGTTCCGCGCACGCAGCTCGCCGACGCCAATCGCTGGCTGGAGCTTGCCCGCAGCCTCGCCTATTCCGGTGGTCCGGCAATCGGCGGAGCAATCATCGCCTGGACCGGTGCCTCGCTCGCCTATGTTGCGGCCACCACGCTCTCCCTTCTCGCCGTCGTGCTGCTCGCCGGCCTTCGCGAACAGGAGCAAGCGGCCGGGCCGCAACGCAATCTGCTTGATGACCTGATCGAAGGCGCACGCTTCCTTGCCGGCCATGCGCTCCTGCGGCCGATACTTGTCTCCGCGGTCGTGTTCAACACATCCTGGTTCGTGCTGCAGGCGGTCTATGTCGCCTATGCTGTCCGCACACTCGGACTGACGGCAACGGGCGTCGGTGTCACGCTCGGCATCTATGGAGCCGGAATGATGATCGGAGCCTATGCCGCCCCGACACTTGCGCGCCGTATCCCCTTCGGCGTCATGATCGCGCTCGGTCCGCTCGGTGGTCTGCTCGCCGCCGTCGTCATGCTGCTGACGGTCTGGTTCCCCCTCGGCGCGCTTGCGGGAGTGAGCTTCTTTCTCTTCGGTGCGGGGCCGATTCTCTGGTCGATCGCCACCCTCACGCTCAGGCAGGCCATCACCCCAAACGCGATGCTGGGGCGGGTTTCAGCCTTCATTACCACGGCGACATTCGGCGCAAGGCCGATCGGCGCGGCGCTCGGCGCTCTCGTCGCCACCCACTTCGGCGTCAAGGCTTGCCTCGTGGTCGCGGCGACCGGGTTCCTCATCCAGTTCCTGGTGATCATCGCCTCCCAGGTTCCCCGTTTGCAGGGCCTGCCCGAACCGGCTTGACCCCATTCAACCGCATCAGCGCGACCATCTGACACCCCGCAAACGGCAATCCCGAGCACGGAGCCACCGCCGACGTTGTGGCGGCGGCGCCCGGTTTTTGTGCTGCGTTGACAACATTCCGGCTCTTTTTCAGGGAAATCGACCCGGAATCTGGGCCTCAGGGGTGGATGCGGCCGGCCGTCATCGTTAACAGATGGAAAACCTTAGGCATGCAATAGTGACCCCGCCGCATGAAGGCAGTTTGTATTGGGTCGCCTTAAGACGGGATGCGGAAGCGAATGTCCCCACCACGGTCGAGTATTGCGTACTGGAAGGCAGCGACTGCGCTCGCCGTTGCCGCCTCGTGCGCGCTCGGCCCGATGTCCGTCACCAAGGCCTATGCGTTCAAGATCTTCGGCATGAAGTTTTTCGAGGGTGACGAGGACGCGGCCCAGGTCATCGACCCCGTCAACTACACCCTCACCTTCGACGCCGGTACCGACGACAAGGAATTGAAAGAGGCGCTTGAGAACAGCTCGCAGCTGGTCCAGGGCCAGGAAAAACCGGTTTCAGGCAACCTTGGCCTTGCGATCCGCGCCCGCGACGACCGCGACCGCCTGCTGGCGGCACTCTATGAGAAGGCCCGATACGGCGGCACCGTCGCAATCCAGATCAATGGTCAGGACATCGACAGCCTGCCACCCGATCCATCTTTCCCTGACGGCAAGGCCATACCCGTCACCGTCAGGGTGACGCCGGGCCCGGTGTTTTCGCTAGGCTCGGTCAAGTTCGAAGGCGACGCCGCCGGCCTCAATCCCGCCGACTACGATCTCGCGCTCGGAACCCGGGCGGATTCGACGCGGATCATCAAGGCCGGCGAAAAGGTCGTCAACGATCTGCGCGAGCAGGGACGGCCGCTTGCCAAGCTGACCGAGCGCAGCGTCGTTGCCGATCATGCAGATTCGACCGTCGACGTGGTGATATCAGCCGAAAGCGGGCCGGTGGCGCCCGTTGGCGAAGTCAGCGTTTCCGGAACCAAGACCGTCGATCCGGGGTTTGTTCGCGATTATTCGCGGCTCAACGAGGGCCGCCCCTATTCGCCCGAGGACATCCGCAAGGCGTCCGAGCGGCTGCGTCAACTCGGCGTGTTCTCGAGCGTGACCATCAAGGAAGCCAACACGCTTTCGCCCGACGGCTCGATCCCGATGAAGATCGAGGTGTCCGAGGGCAAGCACAAGTATTTCGGCTTCGGCGCCCAGGTCTCGACCACGGACGGTCTCGGGCTTTCCGGCTACTGGGGACACCGCAATCTGTTCGGCCGTGCGGAATCGCTGCGTGTCGAGGGCTCGATCGACCGTATCGGCGAGACCCAGGAACTCGATAAGCTCGACTATTCCGCGGGCATCCTCTTTGCCAAGCCCGGCGCCTTCGGTCCGGCCTCGACCTTCACCGCAAGCCTCAAGGCCAACATCCAGGATCCCGATGCCTATCGCGCCAAGATCCTGACCGGTGCGGCCGGCGCCACATTCGAACTGTCGCCGACCGACACCTTTTCCGGTGGCGGCGAGCTGAGCTGGGCGAATATCGACGACGCCTTCGGCTCCAATTCCTACCTGACAGCTGCCATTCCGCTCGAATATGTGCGCGACACCCGCGATGACAAGCTGAACGCGACCGAGGGCTACCGGGCGTTGGTCAACGCCAAACCAAGCTACGAGATCAAGGGCCAGACCTTCTTCTCGTCCTTCGAAGCAGCGGCATCGGGTTACCAAGCGCTCGGCGACGAGAAGCGTTTCGTTCTTGCCGGCAGGATCGGTGCGGGCGTTCTGGTCGGCGGCGACGGCCTTGCCGACATACCGGCAAACCGCCGCTTCTATCTTGGCGGAGGCGGCTCGGTGCGCGGTTATTCCTACCAGGAGATCAGCCCGCGCAACAGCAACAACGACGAGACCGGCGGACGCTCCTATGTCAACACTTCGGTCGAGGCGCGCATCGCCATCACCGACACGATCGGCATCGTGCCCTTCATCGACGCCGGCACCGTGTCTGCCAGCACCACGCCCGATTTCTCCGACATTCGCGCCGGCGCCGGCATCGGCCTTCGCTATCAGACGCCGTTCGGACCGATCCGTCTCGATGTGGCGATGCCGCTCAACAAATATCCCGGCGGCACCAGCTACGGCATCTATGCCGGTATCGGCCAATCCTTCTGATCCGCGCCGGTTCCAGCCGATTTCTGCGCCGCAGCCGGCAAATTTCGCACGAGCGCCCGGAGTTTCTGCCTGCAAAGATTCCGCAGCGACACAAGTTGCGTTATGGGTAGATCATGAATCACGTCGTCCGCTTCCTTCGCGCAACGCTGCGCTATTGCCTTTATGTGCTTGGCGCGCTTGCGGTCGCAGCTCTTCTCCTCGTCGCCTTCGTCGGCTTCACGACTCCCGGCGCCCGCCTTGTCGCCTGGGCGATCGAGAAATATGCGGCGACCCCGGACCAGATCGTGCGGATTGCCGACCCGAGCCCGCTTCTGACCGGCCAGTTCACCGCCGGCAGCGTGACGCTGTTCGATGGCGAGGGCATCTATGCGGAGGTTCGCGATCTCTCGCTCAACTGGTCGCCCGCGGCCCTCTTGTCCTTCCGCTTCGACGCCGCGGCGATTTCGGCAGGCTCCATCCGCGTCGAGCGCCTGCCGGTGCCTTCGACCGAAACCAAGGAAGTGCGCTCGACCTTCGCGCTTCCGGTCGACGTCAAGATCGATGCGATCGACCTCAAGGAAATCGTCATCGGCAAGGCAATCGCCGGCGAGGACCAGTTCCTGACGGCGAGCGGCAAGGTAAACGCCACCAACGAGAGCATCGCGCTCGCCATAACGGCGGCCCAGCGCGACCGGCCCGAGGCCCGTGCCGTTGCCGACATCGTCTTCAATCCGGCCGGCAACGAACTGAAACTTGAAGCGACCGTCAATGAGCCCGCCAACGGCGTTCTGGCGAAGCTCCTGCGCCTGCCGAACGAACCCGCCGTCAACATCAAGGTAACCGGCGAAGGACCGCTTTCGGACTGGGCCGGCGCCGGGACGGCTGCGCTTGACGGCACCGAGATCCTCAAGCTAGACGGCCGTCACGTCCAGTCTACCGATGGCATGCATCGGCTGACGCTTTCCGGCGGCGGCGGCTTCGGCTCGCTGATGCCGCCGGCCTTGCGCCCGATGTTCGAGGGCCAGACCAGCATCGATCTTGCTGCTGCCTTCGACGGCAAGGGCATGGTGCGCGTCGACAAGGGGCACGTGGCGACCGGCGCGCTTGCCTTCGCCGCCTTCGGCACCTTCGACAGCAAGGGCGAGAACAATCTGCAGGCAAGGCTCGCCGGTACCAATGGCGCCATCGATTTCCGCTGGCCACTGGAAAAGGGCGAGGCCCGCGTCCTGATCAATACCGTTAATCTGTCGCTGATCGGCGATGCCCAATCGGCAATCCTTGACGCGGCCGCCGACGTCGCCTCTGTCGCACTGCCGGACGTGGCCCTCGGCGCCATCAAGCTGTCGGCTGCGAGCGATGGCTTCAACCTGGCGACACAGTCGGGTCCGATCAAGACGACGGTCGAGGTCGGCCAGGTCGGCTTCGACAATGCCGATCTCGTCCGGCTGGTCCAGGCGCCGATGAAGATCGTCGGCGACATCACTGTTGCCAAGGACAGCATCACCTTTGCGCCGGTGACGCTGGAAAGCCCCGGCGTTGGCGGCACCGTCGAAGGCGCCTTCTCGCGCGAAACCAATACGGTTGCCGCGACCTTCAAGCTCTTCACGGTCCCAGGCGCCCTGCCGCCCGCTGCCGCTGCAAAATTCGACGGCACGATTGCGCTTGCCGGGAGCATCAAGACCGGCGCCAACGGCAGCGTCACCGTCGAAAACATCGATCTCAAATCCGGGACGATCGAGGCTGCCGGCTCCGTGGCGCTCGCTGAAGGCAATCTGACGGCGGATCTTAAAGGTGTCCTGCCGGATCTCGGCAAGCTGCTCGCCGACGCCAAGGGCAAGGCCGACTTCACCGCCGCTGTGACCGGACCGCTCGCCGAACTCGGCATCAAGGCGGAACTGTCCTCGAGCGGCGCGACGCTCGCCGGTCGCACGCTCAGCGACCTGACCATCAAGGCCGACGCCACCGCAAACCAGAGCAGCCCGCAGGCCAAGCTGACGGCAACCGGTGCGCTCGACGGTCAACCGATCGACGTGCGTGCCGACGTCGTCTCGAAGGACGGTCGCACATCGATCCCGGTGCTCGAAGCCAAGATCGGCGAGAACACGCTCAACGGCGCCATCAACTTCACCCCCGACTTCAAACCCGACGGCACTGTCGATTTCAATCTTCCGGACCTTGGGCTGCTTGCCGCCATGGCCGGCCAGAAGGCGTCCGGAGATCTCTCTGGATCGGCGGCGATCCGGACGGCCAACGGCATCACCTCCATCGTGCTCAAGGCCGGCGGCAGCGGCATCAAGCGCGATGACCTGACGATCGCCAAGCCGACGGCCGACATCACCATTGCCGACCTTTCGGCACTGGCGATCAAGGGCAGCGTCCGGGCAGAGACAATTGCCCAGGGGGCCAACCGGGTTTCCGGATTGAGCCTCGACTTCACCCAGCAGGCCGGCAAGACAGGCTTTGCCATCGACGGCAAGTATGACGGCGGGCCTTTGACGGCGAGGGGCGACCTGACGAGTTCGAACGGGCGCACGGAAATCCGTCTTTCCTCCTTCGGCGCGACGCCGAAACAGATTGCACTAAAGCTCGCGGCGCCGACCGTGATCGCGATCGAGAAGGGCACCGTGCGCCTGAATGCGCTCACGATCCAGGCATCGAAAGGCACGATCGCGGTCAGCGGCACCGCCGGCCAAAAGCTCGATATTACCGCAAAGCTGAACGCCCTGCCGGCAGCCCTGGTCAATGCCTTCGCACCGGGCCTCGGCGCGGAAGGGGCAATCGGCGGCACCGTCGATGTCGGCGGAACGGCGGCAGCGCCGGTCGTCGCCTATAACCTCAAATGGTCCGGCGCCTCGCTGGCAGCCGCGCGCACCGCCGGCGTCGGTGCCTTCGACATCTCGGCCAATGGCAAGTTTGCCAACAACCGCGTGACGCTCGACACCACGCTCTCCGGCGCCGGCGGCCTCGCATTCAAGGGCGGCGGCAATGTCGATATCGGCGGCAACATGCCGATCGCCATGAAGTTCAACGGCAATGTGCCCTTCGCGCTCGTTGCCAACCTGATGGCCCAGCAGGGCTTCACGCTCACGGGCCAGGCCTCCGTCGACCTTTCGATTTCCGGCTCGGCCAAGGCACCGCAGATTGCCGGCACGATCACCACCTCAGGCGGACGCCTTGTCGACGTCCGGCGCAACCTCGCGCTCAACAACCTGACGGCCAACGTGGCGCTCGACGGCAAGCAGGCGACGATCTCCAAGCTTTCCGCCAACCTCGCGACCGGCGGCTCGGTCGAGGTCACCGGCACGGTCGGCACCGTACCCAGCTCCGGCTTTCCGGCCAACCTGATCATCAGGCTCAACAACGCCACCTATGTCGACGGCACGCTGTTCACTGCGCAGCTTGCCGGCGAGATGACCTTGACAGGTCCGCTGGTCGCCACCCCGACACTCGGCGGCAAGGTGACGATCCGCAAGGCAGCAATTACCATTCCCGAGAAACTGCCGACCTCGCTCTCGGCTATCGACATCAAGCACAAGAATGCGCCGGCCAAGGTCAAGCGGATGGCCAGGGACATCCGCAAGGACGAGAAGCCGGCAGGCGCCAATGCCAGCGGCGTCATCGCCTTCAACCTTGGCGTCACGGCCAATCAGGTCTTCGTGCGCGGCCGCGGCATCGATGCCGAACTCGGCGGCGACCTGACGATCCGCGGCACGGCCGTGCAGCCGACCATTTCGGGCGGTTTCGAGATGCGCCGCGGCCGTTTGGAAATCCTCGGCAAACGCCTGACCTTTACCGATGGCACCATCGGCTTCGGTGGCGACCTGATCCCGACACTCAATCTCAAGGCGACATCGACCGCCGGCGCGACGACCATCACCGTCAGCGTCACAGGCCTTGCCAACAATCCGCAGATCACCTTCTCGTCGTCGCCAGCCCTGCCCCAGGACGAAATTTTGGCGCAGCTGATCTTCAACCGCTCGCTGTCCAACCTCTCGGCCTTCCAGATTGCTCAGCTTGCCTCTGCCGTCAGCCAGCTGGCGGGCGGTGGCTCGACCTCGCTGCTCGACGGTCTGCGCAACAAGCTCGGCGTCGACGATCTCGACGTCACCACCGACGAGAACGGCGGCGCCTCGGTGCGCGCCGGCAAGTATCTTAACGACCGCACCTATATCGAGCTGCAGCAAGGCTCGGATTCAGGCTCCAGCAAGGCCGTGATCAATCTCGATGTCGGCAAGGGCGTCAAGCTGAAGGGTGCGGCCGGCGGTGACGGCTCCGCATCGGGCGGCATCTTCTTCGAAAAGGAATATTGAGGCGGCGCGTCATCAATACCGTTTTGACTGACGGCGTGCCTACCTTCGCCACAAAGAATACGCCCGCGGGTCGCTAACGATCCGCGGGCGTATTCTTTGTCGTCTTCCGTCTTCGGACGGCCGGGACGGATCAGTCGTCCGTCACAGCCCCGGGCGAAAATAGATGCCACTGAGCTTGCCGCCGGGGGCAAGCATCAGCCCGCATTCCAGCGTTCCCTTTTCGAAGCGCACGTCATAGACATCCCAACCTTCTTGCAGCACGCCCTTGAACGCCACGCTCTGCAGTGACCCCAGGCGGTCGAGTTCGGCTTTGGCGAGGGGCGCCTGCTCGCGCGCCACCGCTGCGAGCGGCGGCGTCATGCCTTCGTAGTCGGGCTCGCCGCGCTGGTGCTCGGCGATGACGCGGCGAAGCAATGCCTCACTGTCGGGAAACGGGATCTTATCCTTCACGCGCTTCTCCAGGTCGTCGGCAACGGCACGCGCCTTCGTCTCGTCGATGCGTTTCGCCGCCTGTTCGTAGCCGCCCTGATGCAGCACTACGCCTTCCACCTCACCTTGCTCGTTGCGGGTGAAAGAGAGTTGCGCCTGGACGATGCGATAGAAGAACAGGTCATCCGCTTCGGGATAGATTTCGAGCGCATTCTGCCCGGTCAACTGCGCCATCAGTCCGCCCTCGCGGCGGGTGACGCTGAGCACATCGCCGGCCTCGAACTGGAAGTCGCCCACAACAGAGCCGTGTTTTTCGGGATCGAAACGAACCTCGGTTCGAGGCCGTGCCTGCTCATAACGTCGCCACGCGACGGTATCCGGCGATAGGTCGGTCATCCTGGTCTCCTTGGCAAGAGTGATGAGTTCGCTGATAGAGACGGCCCGACCGCTCGATATTTTCTGCAGCGCCGCGCCGATCAGCGACAGGCTGTGCTCGACCCGATCACGCAGATCGACGAGCGCGGATTGCTGGATCGTCAGTGTCTGGCCGAGATCCGGCGCGGCGCCCGCCAGCAACACGGTGATCCGGGTCAGGCTCAGGCCGAGACGCTTCAATGCGAGGATCTCGGTCAGCCGGGCGATTTCCGCAGCGCCATAGAGCCGCCAGTTCTTTTCCGTCCGGCGCGGTGCGATCAGCCCACGATCCTCGTAGACACGCAGCGCCCGCACGGTCAGGCCGAGACGATCGGCACATTCGGCGGCGGACAAAAGGGGATCATGGTTTCGCTTGTCGCTCATGGGAGCCTCCTGGAACTATCTTCTAAGGTATGACCTTAGGTTCGGCTCAAGCGATATTTGGTGTGGGTAGAATCAAGATTTCGCGGAGGATGCTCGCGCTTGGGTCGGGTCGCCATGGATTTTGCACAATTCCGTCCCTACCTGCCCTCTCGCGCAAATTGCATGTTTCCCTAAATCGTATCCGATTTAAGGCTAAAAACATGCAACGGTTCATAGTGCCACAGCGACCTTTGTACGTCGAAAAAGACGCGCGGCGCTGTAGGCCGCAATTTCGGAACAACCCGTATTTTCAGGTGGTTTTTTGTCTCTCCAGCTTCTCGATATCGATCTTCCGCCCACCCTGGCACCGCTGCTCGCAGGTTATGACTGCCGAAAGGATAGCCTCGGCCAGTCAGACTCCAGCGTCTTCCTGTTCGACGCAAAAGACCGCCCGCCCCTCGTTCTCAAGGTCGAAGAGGCCGGTCCCTTTGACGAGCTTGTCGATGAGGCCGAGCGGCTCGAATGGCTGGGCAAGCAGGGAATGCCCTGTCCGCGCGTCGTCGCCCGCGACGTGTACGCGCAAAAGAACTGGCTGCTGATGGAGGCGGTCGAAGGCATCGACCTCGCCTCAAGCACCCTTGCCGCCTCGGAGCAGGTTGTTCTGCTCGCCGAAGCGCTACGCCGCATGCATGCGCTCGATGTCGATGCCTGCCCGTTCGATCACCGGATTGGTGCGCGTGTCGCGATCGCCAGGCTGCGTGCAGAAGCGGACCTGGTCGATGAGACCGACTTCGACGACGAGCGCCTCGGCAAGACCGCCGACGAACTCTTCGTCGAGCTTCAGGCGCGCATCCCTCAGGAGGGAGAGCCGGTCGTCACCCATGGCGACGCCTGCCTTCCAAACATCATCGTCAGGGATGGCCGCTTCGCCGGTTTCATCGATTGCAGCCGTCTGGGCGTCGCCGACCCCTATCAGGATCTGGCGCTGACCTGCCGCAGCATTGCCTACAATCTCGGGGAGGAATGGGTTCAGCCGTTTCTCGATCTCTACGGCATCCGTCGTGCCGATCCCGAAAAACTCGGCTTCTATTGCCTTCTCGACGAGTTCTTCTGACCTCGGGGAAAGCAAGCGCAGGATGGCCCGCGCCGCCTTATGCGGCGTCGCGGGCCTCGATATTGAGATCGACGATATCGGCATCGCCGAGGTCGATGTCTTCCAGGGCGTTGAACAACGCCCAGATATGGCCGAACGGGTCGATGAAGGCACCGACGCGGTCTCCGGTCGACAGCGTCTCCGCCGGGTTTCTGAGGGCGGCACCCGCCCCGATCGCCCGGCCGATGACCCGGTCGACATCCTTCACATGCAGTTCGAGAATGACCGCCGTCGTGCCGAGCGCATGCGGCGATCTCGGCCCGCCTAGTTTCGGCTCCGCGTCCCGCCGCGGATTGGCACCGGCGATCCGGAAGACGGATTCGCCGATCCTGAGATCGGCGCTGGTTAAAATCCCGCTCGGCCATTCATGCCGTTGCACCAGTTCGGCACCCAGCACATCACGATAAAAGGCAATGGCGCGATCCTCGTCGCCATGCCGGACAAATAGCTTCACACAGATCTGCCGATCGGCCAGCCTGCCGCCATTGATGACCATGACATCCTCCAATCTCGGGTGAGGCGCACATCATATACAAAAACGAGAACAAATCAAGAACGACTGGCGCAAAAACGCAATTTTCGACCCTCGCCCTCCACGCGGAAAGAAGGCACTAAAATGCGCCCGTCAGCTTGCTGGTCTTCAACAGGATGTTCGTCTCCGTCACGGTAATGCCGTCGATCAGCCGGATCCGCCTCAGCGTCTCGTCGAACGACACCAGGTCCCTGTCCTCAAGCTCGGCGATGAAGTCCCAGCGGCCGTTGGTGCTGTGCAGCGCCCTCACCTGTGGCAGACCGCGCAACTGCCCGGCGACCCGGTCGGCCATCTTGCCGTGGACCTCGATCATCACCACGGCCCGCACGCCGGAGGCCGGGATTTCCTGTCCCGTGCGAATGGTAAAGGCGGCGATCGTCCCGTTGGCGACCAGCCGGTCGATGCGTGCTGCAACGGTTGCGCGCGATACGCCGGTCCGCGCCGAAAGGGTCGAAACAGGCAGACGGGCATTTTGGCGCAGGGCACTGATCAGCGCCTGATCAAGGTCGTCCATATCTCTCACTTTGCAAAATCGGACTTAGCAATCTGTCGATCTTACCTTTCCAATCGACAGTTTTCCATCTTTTTGCTGTCACGCGTTTTGAGGATAATCCGCGCCATCCACGGGAATCATGACAGAAGGAACAGGGCGGATATGACGACCATCACGCTGATCGGCGCACCCATCGAGGAAGGTTCTGGACGACGCGGCGCGGCCATGGGCCCCACGGCACTTCGTATCGCCGGTATCGACACCGTTCTGCGCGAACTCGGCCACACGGTTTACGATGAAGGCGACGTCAAGCCGCTGCCGGCACGCGACCTCGCCAACCACCCCGGCGCCAACAACCTGCAGATCGTCGCCGCCTTCGCCCGCGCGCTGCACGATTCGGTCCATGACACCGTTCGCAAGGGCCATTTCCCGATCATTCTGGGCGGCGACCACGCGCTTTCGATGGGCAGCGTTTCCGGCATGGCGCGTTACGCCGCCGAAGTCGGCCGACCGCTGTTCGTGCTCTGGCTCGACGCCCATGCCGACTTCAACTCCCCGGCAACCTCGCCGTCGGGCAACATGCATGGCATGCCGGTCGCCTTCTACTGCGGCAAGGCCGAGTTTGCCCCGATCCTGCCTGCGGACCGGCCTATGGTCGATCCGACCAAGGTCTTCCAGGTCGGCATCCGCTCGGTCGACGACCGCGAACGCGAAGAGATCGCCGAACATGGCGTGCGTGTCTACGACATGCGTGCGGTCGACGAGCTCGGCATGGCGCACATCATGCGTCATATCCTCGATGAAGTGCGCTCGGCCAACGGCCTCCTGCATGTCAGCCTCGACGTCGACTTCATGGATCCCGAGCTGGCACCGGGCGTCGGCACCACCGTTCCGGGCGGCGCCACCTTCCGCGAAGCCCACCTGATCATGGAAATGCTCTGGGAGAGCGATCTCGTGTCCTCGCTCGACGTCGTAGAACTTAATCCGTTCCTCGACGATCGCGGCAAGAGCGCGCGTGTCCTGGTCGAGCTGACCGCGAGCCTTTTCGGCCGCCGTGTCCTTGACCGCCCGACCCGCAGCGCCTGAAATAGAAACAACGGAGGACGACGGATGAACACCACGGCAGACCTGATCGAAACCGAATACCGGCTCGGCGCACACAACTATAAACCGCTCGACGTTGTGCTTTCACGCGGCGAAGGCGTCTATGTCTGGGACATGGAAGGCAACCGCTACCTCGACTGCCTGTCGGCCTATTCCGCCGTCAACCAGGGCCACTGCCACCCGAAGATCTTCCAGGCGATGATGGAGCAGGCGCAGAAGCTGACGCTCACCTCCCGCGCCTTCCGCAACGACCAGCTGGCGCATTTCTATGAAGAGATCGCAGCACTCACCGGTTCGCACAAGGTGCTGCCGATGAACTCGGGCGCAGAAGCCGTCGAGACCGCCGTCAAGGCGGTGCGCAAGTGGGGCTACGAGGTCAAGGGTGTCGCGGAAAACAAAGCGGAGATCATCGTCTGCTCCAACAATTTCCATGGCCGCACGATGGGCATCGTCGGCTTCTCGACCGATCCGGACGCCCGCACCGGCTTCGGCCCGTTTGCGCCGGGCTTCAAGGTCGTCCCCTTCGGCGACATCGACGCCTTCCGCGCCGCGATCAACGAGAACACCGTCGCCTTCCTGGTCGAACCGATCCAGGGCGAAGCAGGTGTTCTGGTTCCCACCTCCGGCTATTTCCCGGCAGTGCGCGAGCTTTGCACCAAACACGGCATCACGCTGATCCTGGACGAGATTCAGACCGGCCTCGGCCGCACCGGCAAGCTGCTGGCTGAAGAACACGAGGGCATCGAAGCCGATGTGACGCTGATCGGCAAGGCGCTTTCGGGTGGTTTCTACCCGGTCTCGGCCGTGCTTTCGAACTCGGAAGTGCTCGGCGTGCTTAAGCCCGGCCAGCACGGCTCGACCTTCGGCGGCAATCCGCTTGCCTGTGCCATCGCCCGCGCGGCGCTGAGGGCCCTGACCGAGGAAGGCATGATCGAGAACTCGGCGCGCATGGGCGACCGCTTCCAGAAGGGCCTGACCGACATCCGTTCGAACATCATCAAGGAAGTTCGCGGCCGCGGACTGATGCTGGCGGTCGAGCTGGTGCCGGAAGCCGGTGGCGCCCGCAAATATTGCGAAGCGCTGAAGCAGCTCGGGATCCTTGCCAAGGACACCCATGGCGACACGATCCGCATCGCGCCGCCGCTGGTGATCACCGCCGAACAGGTCGATTGGGCGGTGGAACAGTTCGCCAAGGTTCTCGCTTCCGCTTGATCCCCTGACATTCTTTGTGTTCCATTGCGCCCCGGCTTCGACCGGGGCGCAATGTCTTACTACCAACCTGCGCCGATACTGGCCTATTGCGCCGGAGCGATTTTGGTTTCCGGCAAGGAGAAAACCGGAACCGGACCCAGCGTCCGGTCAGGATCGACGCAGGCTGGAGGCCAATATCGGCACAGGTTGGTATTAGCACTTGCAAAAGCAAGTCTTAACGAATCCCGGCCTATAGTCCCTTCCCAAAGCGCAAAGCGGTTCCTCCGCGCATGATGCAGCTGCGCCCCGCCGGATGTCGTCGGCGGACTTTTGAAAACTCTCCCCATCGGCTCAATGGCCGCGCCAGCCGCGACCGCACCGCACGGAGATGTAACGAGTTTGGCGGTGTCGCGCGCCTTAAGGCGTCGACCGGAAAGCTGGAAGGACCTTCGATGACAAGCACACTCAGGACGGCTGGTTTCGACGGCGAGACGCTGGAAATCATCGCGTTCCGCCTCCACGATCAGGAATTCTGCGTCAAGACCACCACGATCCGCGAGATCCGCGGCTGGGCCCCCTCGACCCCCATTCCGCATTCGCCACCCGAGGTCATCGGCGTGATGAACCTGCGCGGCACCGTGATCCCGATCATCGACCTTGCCCACAAGCTCGGCATGAAATCGACCACGGCCAATGAGCGCAGCGCCATCGTCGTCGCCGAAGTGCACAACATGGTGATCGGTCTCGTCGTCGACCGTGTCTCCGACATCCTCACGGTCCAGGGCAACCAGGTGCAACCGGTTCCCGAAGTCACCGCATCCTTCGACAAGAGCTTTGCCGAAGGCATCATCGCCAACGAGAACGGCATGATCTGCTTCCTCAACCTCGCTCGCATGTTCAAGGAACGCGAAGTCGAGGAAATGGCCGCCTAAACAACAGATTCTGCGTCGCATCAAGGCCCGCTTTGCCCTGGGCAAGGCGGCCTTTTTGCGTTCGGGCGGCGTGGCCCCGTGGCGCCACCCATGATTCGTAAACGATGAGTTGCTAATTCAACCTAGAAACAGCATACGAGTTTTCACAACTAAAATTTGATGTTTGCTATTTTAACAGCTGCTTAATAAGCCTGCCACTAATCTAGATTGTATAAGCAAGACGTCATGGGCATGAACGCCCACGAGTTCGAACTCCCCCCTCGAAGCACGAAAACGCTGACCCCGTTTGGGCCGGCGACGACGGACCAGACAATTTTCGGCAAGCCGGCATTTGTCCTTGTCCCCGGAGTCTGCGCCGCTCTTGGCCCCGCACGCCCTGTCGACAGCACAAGCAACAATGATCCGGCTTTCCGGTTTGAAACAACAAGAACCAAACCAGAGGGTAATCATGTTCTCTTTCGGGCAGAGTCTGGATTCACGCCAGATCGTCGCCGCGCTTTCAAAGTCGCAGGCCATGATCCAGTTCGATCTCACGGGAAAAATTTTGACGGCCAACGAAAACTTCTGCCAGGCACTTGGCTACAACCTGCAGGAGATCGTCGGCCAGCACCACCGCATGTTCTGCGCGCCGGATTATGTCCAGACCCAGGAATATCGCGACTTCTGGGCGCGGCTCGGACGCGGCGAGTTTGACGCCAATGCCTACAAGCGCGTTGCCAAGGGCGGCCGCGAAATCTGGATCCAGGCGACCTACAATCCGGTGTTTCACAACGGCAAGCCCTACAAGGTCGTAAAATTCGCAAGCGACATCACAGCGGCCAAGATCAAGGCCAACGAGGATGGCGGCAAACTCGATGCCATATCGAGATCGCAGGCGGTGATCGAATTCACCCCCGGGGGCGAAATCCTCATGGCCAACGAGAACTTCTGCAACGCACTCGGTTACAGCCTTCAGGAAATTCAGGGCAGGCATCACAGCATGTTCTGCGAACCCAGCTATGTGCGCGGCACTGAGTATGCCGAATTCTGGAAGAAGCTGGCCGCCGGCGAGTTCATCTCCAACGAGTTTGTCCGTTACGGCAAGGCCGGCAAGGAGATCTGGATCCAGGCGGCCTATAATCCGATCCGCGATCCGAGCGGCAAGGTCTACAAGGTCGTCAAGTTCGCGACCGACGTCAGCGAGCGCATGGGCGCAATCAAGGCGCTCGGCCTCGGCCTGCAGGCGCTTGCCGAGGGCGACCTCACTCACAGCCTGCCGACACCCTTCGTTCCCAGCATGGAAACGGTGCGTACCGATTTCAATGGCGCGATCGATCGGCTTTGTCGGGCGATGCAGACTGTTGGCGACAATGCCAACGCCATCGCTTCCGGCGCCCGCGAGATCCGCTCGGCCGCCGACGATCTTTCCAAACGCACGGAGCAGCAGGCGGCCTCTGTGGAGGAAACCGCAGCCGCCCTCGACGAGATCACCACGACAGTCGTCGATTCCAGCCGTCGCGCCGAAGAAGCGGGCGGACTGGTCGCCAAGACCAAGGCGGGCGCCGAACGCTCCGGCAACGTCGTCAAGAACGCGATCGGAGCGATGGATCAGATCGAGCAATCGTCACGCGAGATCTCCAACATCATCGGCGTCATCGACGACATCGCCTTCCAGACCAACCTCCTGGCGCTCAATGCCGGCGTCGAGGCGGCACGTGCCGGTGAAGCCGGCAAGGGCTTTGCTGTCGTCGCCCAGGAAGTGCGCGAACTCGCCCAGCGCTCGGCCCAGGCCGCCAAGGAGATCAAGGCGCTGATCACCGCCTCCAGCGACCACGTCAAGAACGGCGTATCGCTTGTCGGACAGACGGGGGCGGCGCTCGAGGAAATTCTGGTCCAGGTCCAGGAGATCAATCTCAACGTTTCGGCCATTGTCGAGGCCGCACGCGAGCAGTCGACGGGGTTGAAGGAGATCAACCAGGCGGTCAATTCGATGGATCAGGCAACCCAGCAGAATGCAGCGATGGTCGAGGAAAGCACGGCCGCAAGCCACAACATGTCGCGGGAAGCCGAAGCCCTCCACGCCCTGCTACGCCAGTTCCGCATCGGCCAGGACACGGCGCCGTTCGAGATGCAGCGTCACGCCGAGGAACGACAGCAGGCAACACGACTGAACGCCACCGCCCGCGCCATGCGCGGCGGACAAAGACAAGCGCTCGCCGGCGCACCATTGAACGACGGATGGCAGAATTTCTGAGCGCAATCCCTGCACCCCGCGCTCAGGAATGAGGGAAGGTGGCGACCGGTCGCCGCCTTCCCTAAAAACTCTATGGGATCGCGCCATCGCCGCATGGCGAGTACCGATCGACAGCCGCTCTCCAGTGTTCGACATCGTCAGGCGGTTCCGCAAACAAGCTGACAATCAAGATCCTCAGGCCGCTTCCGGGCGCTTGATCTTCGACGCCGCTTCAAGCACCAACGGGCTCAGACCCTCGCCGCCGCCATCGATATGCCGGAACAGCTGTCGCCGCATGCGCGGCTCCCAGAACTTGTTGATATGCGTCGCAACGCCCTCAGCGGCTTCGTCCTGCGGCTGGCTCTTGAAGAAGGTGGCGATCTGGTTCGCCATGTAGATCAGCTTGGCATTGGTGTCATGCGACATCGGCGACGGCTCCGGACTTGATGCGTTCGGCATGGGTGAAGATTTCGAATTCGTCGCCGCGCACCAGCGCGATCAACGTCATGCCCGCCGCTTGCGCCGTGCGGATCGCCAGCGCCGTCGGCGCCGAGATCGCGATGATGACTGGGCTGCCGACGACAGCGGTCTTCTGCACCATCTCGACAGAAACGCGGCTGGTAACGATGACGGCGCCGTCGCAGCCGCGGAAGCCGGCACGCGCTGCCGCGCCGACGAGCTTGTCCAGCGCATTGTGACGGCCGACGTCCTCGCGCACCGCGATCAATCCCTTGCCCGGCACATAGAATGCGGCGCCGTGCACGGCGCGCGTTTCGAAATGCAGCGGCTGCTGACCGTTGAGCAGCGCGACCGCCTTGACCACGTCTTCCTGCGACAGACGAAGCGTCGATGCCGAAACGTCGGGCGTCGGCCGCACCGCCTGCTCGATCGATTCGATGCCGCAGAGACCGCAGCCGACAGGGCCGGCCATATGGCGGCGGCGCAGGCGCAGCATGTCGTTCTGCTTGTCCTTGAGCGTGATCTGCAGGTCGATGCCGAGGTTGCCGGCAACCTCGTCGGCCATCGCCTCGACCGCTTCGATCTGGCCGGGCTCGGTGATGATACCCTCGGTCAGGCTGAAGCCGACGGCGAAGTCCTCGAGGTTCCCGGGGGTGGCCATCATCACCGCATGGGTCGAACCGCCAAAGGTGAAGGCCACCGGCGTCTCCTCCGGGACCACACGGGACCCGTCCCGCAAGGCCCCATTGCGACGGGCGGCTTCCGGCACGGTCTTCGACATCTGGAATTTCGGCATTGATGGCCCGGACATGGAGGCTACTCCGCAGCCTCCAGCTTGCCGGCGATCCGGCGTGACTGCCGCGCCTGCTCGTCATAATCCTGCTGCCAGTCCGACGGCCCGTTGGACGGCATCACCTGAACCGCCGTCACCTTGTATTCCGGGCAATTGGTCGCCCAGTCGGAGAAGTCGGTGGTGATGACGTTTGCCTGCGTCGTCGGGTGGTGGAAGGTGGTGTAGACGACACCGGGTGCCACCCGATCGGTGATCTGCGAGCGCAAGGTCGTCTCGCCGGCGCGGCTGGCAAGCCTGATCCAGTCGCCATCGCGGATGCCCCGTTGCTCGGCGTCGTGCGGGTGGATTTCCAGCCGGTCCTCCGCATGCCAGACGACATTGTCGGTGCGCCGCGTCTGGGCGCCGACATTATACTGGCTGAGAATGCGGCCGGTGGTCAGAAGCAGCGGGAAGCGCGGACCGGTGCGCTCGTCCGTCGCGACATATTCGGTGCGGATGAATTTGCCCTTGCCGCGTACGAAGCCGTCGACATGCATGATCGGCGAGCCCTCCGGGTGTTTCTCATTGCAGGGCCACTGCACGGAACCCATCCTGTCCAGATAGTCGTAGGAGACGAGCGCAAAGCTCGGCGTCGTCGCGGCGATCTCGTCCATGATTTCGGAGGGGTGGCGATAGCTCCAGTTGAGACCCATGGCCTGCGCCAGCTTCTGCGTCACTTCCCAGTCGGCATAGCCGTTCTTCGGCGTCATCACCTTGCGCACGCGGTTGATGCGGCGCTCGGCATTGGTGAAGGTGCCGTCCTTCTCGAGGAAGGTCGAGCCCGGCAGGAACACCTGAGCGTAGTTGGCCGTCTCGTTGAGGAAGAGGTCGTGCACGACGACGCACTCCATCGCCGCAAGGCCGGCGGCCACATGCTTGGTATCCGGGTCGGACTGCAGGATGTCCTCGCCCTGGATGTAGATGCCCTTGAAGGTGCCGTCGACCGCGGCGTCGAGCATGTTCGGGATGCGCAGACCCGGCTCGTTGGAAATCTCGACACCCCAGAGCTTCTCGAAGGTCTCGCGCGTTGCATCGTCGGAGACGTGGCGGTAACCCGGCAGCTCGTGCGGGAACGAGCCCATGTCGCAGGAGCCCTGTACATTGTTCTGGCCGCGCAGCGGGTTAACGCCGACGCCCGGCCGGCCGATATTGCCGGTGACCATCGCGAGGTTGGCGATCGCCATGACGGTGGTCGAGCCCTGGCTGTGTTCGGTGACGCCGAGGCCGTAATAGATCGCGCCGTTGCCGCCGGTGGCATAGAGCCGTGCCGCCCCACGCACCAGTTCGGCAGGGACGCCGGTATAGGCCTCGGTCGCTTCCGGGCTGTGATAGGGCTCAGCGACGAAGGCTGCCCAGTCCTCATATTCCGACCAGTCGCAGCGTTCGCGGATGAAGGCCTCGTTGGCGAGGCCCTCCGTAACGATGACATGCGCCAGCGACGTCAGAATGGCAACGTTGGTGCCGGGCTGCAGAGGCAGGTGATAGGATGCTTCGATATGCGGCGAGCGCACGATATCGGTGCGGCGCGGATCGATGACGATCAGCTTTGCGCCCTCACGCAAACGCTTCTTCAGCCGCGAAGCAAAGACTGGATGGCCGTCCGTCGGGTTGGCGCCGATGATCACCGCAACGTCGGTGAACTCGACCGAATCGAAGTTCTGCGTGCCGGCCGAGGTGCCGAAGGCCTGGCCGAGGCCGTAGCCGGTCGGCGAGTGGCAGACGCGGGCGCAGGTGTCGACATTGTTGTTGCCGAAACCGGCGCGCACCAGCTTCTGCACCAGATAGGTCTCTTCGTTGGTGCAGCGCGACGAGGTGATGCCGCCGACCGAATCGCGGCCATACTGATACTGGATGCGCCGGAACTCCGCGGCCACATGCGCATAGGCCTGCTCCCAGGTCACTTCGCGCCAGGGATCGGAGATCTTTTCGCGGATCATCGGGTTGAGGATGCGATCCCCATGGTTCGAGTAGCCATAGGCAAACCGGCCCTTGACGCAGGAATGGCCGCGGTTCGCCTGGCCGTCCTTCCACGGCACCATGCGCACCAGTTCCTCGCCGCGCATCTCCGCCTTGAACGAGCAGCCGACGCCGCAATAGGCGCAGGTGGTGACGACGGAATGCTCCGGCTGGCCGATCTCAATCACCGACTTTTCCGTCAGCGTCGCCGTCGGGCAGGCCTGGACGCAGGCGCCGCAGGAGACGCATTCCGACGACATGAAGTCTTCGGCCATGCCTGCGGAAACGCGGCTGTCGAAACCACGGCCGCCGATCGTCAGCGCGAACGTGCCCTGCACTTCCTCGCAGGCGCGCACGCAGCGCGAGCAGACGATGCATTTCGCCGGATCAAAGGTGAAGTAGGGGTTGGATTCGTCCTTCGGCTGCCATTTGGCGTTGATGCCGCCGTTGTTGCGCGCCTTGACGTGATTGTCACCCTCATAGCCGTAGCGAACATCGCGAAGGCCGACTGCGCCGGCCATGTCCTGCAGCTCGCAGTCGCCATTGGCGGCACAGGTCAGACAGTCGAGCGGATGGTCGGAAATATAGAGTTCCATCACCCCGCGGCGAACGTCCTTCAGCCGCGGCGTCTGGGTCGACACTTCGAGCCCCGGCGCCACTGGCGTGGTGCAGGAGGCGGGCATGCCGGCCCGGCCCTTGATCTCGACGAGACAGAGCCGGCACGACCCGAAGGCGTCCATCATGTCGGAGGCGCAGAGCTTCGGCACCTCGATGCCGGCATCCATCGCCGCCCGCATGATCGACGTGCCCTCGGGCACCGTCACCTCACGGCCGTCGATAGTCAGCGTCACCATGGTTTCGGAGCGGGAGGCCGGCGTTCCATAGTCGATTTCATGAATGAGAGACATGGTCTTCCTCCTCACTCCGCCGCTTCGACAAGCGGAGCCGGTTTAAAATCATCCGGAAAATGCGTCATGGCGCTGACGACGGGATAGGGCGTGAACCCGCCGAGCGCGCAGAGCGAGCCGAACTTCATGGTGTTGCAGAGATCGGAGAGCAATTCGCGGTTCTTCTCCGGCTCGATGCCGGCGGCGATCTTGTCGGCCACCTCGACGCCGCGGGTCGAGCCGATGCGACAGGGCGTGCACTTCCCGCAGCTCTCGATGGCGCAGAATTCCATGGCGAAACGCGCCTGTTTCAGCATGTCGGCGGTATCGTCGAAGACGACGATGCCGGCATGGCCGATCAAACCGTCCCTTGCGGCAAAGGCTTCATAGTCGAACGGCGTGTCGAACAGCGCGCGCGGGAAATAGGCGCCGAGCGGGCCGCCCACCTGCACCGCCTTGACCGGACGGCCGCTCGCCGTGCCGCCGCCGATATGATCGATGATCTCGCCGAGCGCCAGGCCGAAGGCGGTTTCGAATAGGCCGGGATGCTTGACGTTGCCAGCGATCTGGATCGGGATCGTGCCGCGCGAACGGCCCATGCCGAAGTCGCGGTAGAAGACAGCACCCTTGTCCATGATGACAGGAACGGAGGCGAGCGAGATGACGTTGTTGATGACGGTCGGACAGTCGAACAGGCCCTTGTGTGCCGGCAACGGCGGCTTGGCGCGCACGATGCCGCGCTTGCCCTCGAGGCTGTTCAGGAGCGCCGTTTCCTCGCCGCAGACATAGGCGCCGGCGCCGGTGCGCACCTCCATGTCGAACGCCCGGCCGGAGCCGAGCACCGATGGCCCGAGCACGCCAGCGGCACGCGCGATCTCGATCGCCTTAGCCATCGTCGCGATCGCATGCGGATATTCGGACCTCGTGTAGATGAAGCCCTTGGTCGCACCGGTCGCGAGCCCTGATATCGCCATGCCTTCGATCAGCACGAAGGGATCGCCCTCCATGATCATCCGGTCGGCAAAGGTGCCGCTGTCGCCCTCGTCGGCGTTGCAGACGATGTATTTGCGTGCGCCAGCGGCTTCGAGCACGGTCTTCCACTTGATCCCGGTCGGAAAGCCGGCGCCGCCGCGACCGCGAAGACCACTGTCGGTCACCTGGGCAACGATTGCCATCGGCTCCATGGCGATGGCGTTCTCAAGTCCGCGAAGACCGCCATGCGAGCGGTAATCGTCGAGCGACAGCGGATCGATGACGCCACAGCGCGCAAACGTCAGCCGTGTCTGCTGCTTCAGGAACGGAATATCCTCGGTCTTCCCGAGACAGAGCGCGTGATCGCCGCCGGCAACAAGCCCGGCATCAAGCAGAGAGACAACATCACGGGCCTTCACCGGCCCATAGGCGACGCGCCCCTCCGAGGTTTCCACCTCGACCAGCGGCTCCAGCCAGTGCAGTCCGCGCGAACCGTTGCGCACAATGGCAACGTCGAGGCCGCGCGCGGCGACCGCGTCCTCCATCGCCTTTGCAACCTTGTCGGCGCCCAGCGCCAATGCTGCGGCATCACGGGGAATGTAGATCTTTGTTGTCATCGGCGCGCCTCCGCGACGAGAGCTTCGAGATCGTCGGCATCGACCCGGGCATGCACCTCTCCGTCGAGCATCGCGGAGGGTGCGCAGGAACAGAGCCCGAGACAGTAGACCGGCTCGAGCGTCACCGCGCCGTCGGGTGTCGTCTCGTGGAAGTCGATGCCGAGCAGGTGCTTGGCGCGTTCCGCAAGCGCATCGCCGCCCATCGACTGGCAGGCTTCGGCGCGACAGAGCTTCAACACATGACGACCGGCCGGGTGCTCGCGAAAATCGTGATAGAAGGAAAAGACGCCGTAGACTTCGGCGCGCGACAGGTTGAGCTCCCGCGCGATGACAGGCAGACAGTCCTGCGGCACATATCCGAACTCGTGCTGGATCTCATGCAGGATCGGCAGCAGCGGCCCTTCGAGCCCCTTCAGTTCCTCGACGATCGCAAGCGTGCGTCCGGGCACATCGCCACGCGGCTGGTGAATATTCACTCAGGAGCCCTCCCGGCTCGCGGCTGCAGCGCCCCTTGTACGGACCTCGCCCAGCTCGAATTGGCATCTTCTGGGAAGGCCGTTTCCTCCACGCCCTTGCCCAAGAGTGAAAAGCTTCGCCCTTCTGGCCGGAAGGGTCAATAAGGCTGTTTCGTTGATTGATAGAAAAAATCTATTGAACCTGATTTCGTTCGCCGAGAATGCGCGCTTCGTGCAAAAGCGCCGATACCAGCGGCGTGAATGGTTCACGATGGGTCGCAACCAGGCCAACGGTGTGGCGGGCATCCGGTTCGACGATCGGAATCATCTTGATATCATCGTGAAAGCCGAATGATTTCGCGACGTTAAACGGCATGATGCTCGCCCAGCGACCGGTGCGCACATGGGAGAAAAGCACGATCATCGAGTTTGATTCGAGCGTCGGCTCAGCGACGACGCCGGCCTCGGAAAGATGCTGGTTGACGATGCGGCGGTTCTGCATATCGGCGGTCAATAGACAAAGCCGAACGTTGCTAACCTCCTTCCACGTCACGGTTTCGCGATCGGAAAGCGGCGTTCCGGTGGCCGTCACGAGGTGATATCGCTCGATCTGCAGCGGAACGCTGGTCACGCGCCCGAGCGGCTCGTTCTCCAGATAGGTCAGTCCGGCATCGATCTCGAGGTTTTCGAGCAGCGCCAGGATCTGCAACGAGGTGGTCGACAGCACCGAGAACGTCACATCCGGATGCTTCTCCTGAAACGGCGCGGTGATCATCGGCACCATGGCAAGCGTCGTCGGGATCGCCGCCAGCCTGATATGCCCGGAGAGCCCCTTGCGCGCCGCGCGCATTTCCTCGCGCATCGTGCGGGCATCGCCGACGATGCGCCGCGCCCATTCCAGCACCCGCTGCCCCTCCGGGGTCAGCCCCTGAAAACGCGAACCGCGGCTGACGAGCATGACGCCGAGCTGTTCTTCCAGCTGGCGGATTGCCGCCGACAACGTCGGTTGCGTCACGCCGCATTCAAGCGCCGCCCGGCCGAAGTGCCTTTCGCGAGCGAGCACCAGGAACATTTCCAGCTTGTCGATCATCACACGTGTCTCAAGCGATCAACTGGCCGCCGTTGACCTCCAGCACTTGGCCCGTGATGTAGCCGGCAAGCGCATGGGAGGCGAGGAAGAGATAGGCCGGCGCGCAGTCTTCGGCGGTTCCGAGCCTGCCGATCGGGATTGTCTTGCGCGTTGCCTCCAGTTTCTCCGGCGACGAGTAACGCTCGTGAAACTCTGTCGTGATGGTGCCGGGCGAAACGCAATTGACCCTTATGCCTTCCGGGGCCAGTTCGCGCGCCAGCGCCTTGGAATAGGTGGAGACGAACGCCTTGGTTGCCGAATAGATCGAGGAGCCGGCGCTGCCGCCGGTCAGCGCCGAAATCGACACGGTGTTGACGATCGCCGGATGCGTGCCTTTGCGAAGAAGCGGCAACATGGCGCGTGTCATCTCGACCACCGAGGTCTGGTTGAGCTGAACGACGGTGCGATACTGTTCGTCCGTCAGTTCCGCCGCCGGAAAGCGGCCAACCATCGTGCCGGCATTGTTGACAAGGATATCGACGCTGTCGAATCGGCTGCGGATCGCCTCCGCCAAAGCCTCGACGCCGCCATCCGCCAGGAAGTCGGCTGCAGCCACATGCGCCCGGCCCTCGGTCGCTGCCGTCTCCAGAAAATCCGGCAGTTCCCCGACCGATCGCCCGGCATGCACGAAGACACGCGCGCCGCAATCGAGGAACTGGCGCGCCACCTCAAGGCCGATGCCGCGTCCGCCACCGGTCACCACCACATTCATGCCCTTGAACAAGGCCGGATGAAACATGTCTTTTCCCTCTTCCCGTCATTGCCAAAGTCGCCTATCGCCGAGGCGATTGCAACGCGCGCAATCGACATAGCCGACGACGAAAGCAGATTCGCGACAAACGCCGATTTCTGAAATTGCACAGCTTTCGTTTTTGCTTATTATGAAAAAAAACGAAAACGGGAGGTTTCGGAATGTATCTGACGGGGCGGCAGGCGGAAATCCTGGAACTGGCGAAGAACGAAGGACGCGTGCTCGTCGAGGAGCTGGCGCAGCGCTTTTCGGTGACGCCGCAAACCATCCGCAAGGACCTGAACGACCTCTGCGACGCCAAGATCCTGAACCGGATTCACGGCGGCGCGATCTGCCCGAGCGGCAAGGAAAACGTCAAATACGATGCCCGCCGCCAGATCGCCGCACCGGAGAAGCAGGCGATCGGCAGGGCGGCCGCCGCCCTCATCCCCGACAACGCCTCGCTGTTCATCAACATCGGCACGACGACGGAAGCGGTCGGCGAAGCACTTCTCGACCACAAGGAATTGATGGTCATCACCAACAATATCAACGTCGCCAACCACTTGCGCGTCTTTCCCTCGATCGAGGTGGTTATCACCGGCGGCGTCGTTCGCGGCTCCGACGGCGGTATCGTCGGCGAGGCTGCGGTCGATTTCATCAAGCAGTTCAAGGTCGACTTCGCCGTCATCGGCGCCTCGGCCATCGACCATGACGGCGCGCTGCTCGATTTCGATTTTCGCGAAGTGAAAGTCGCCCAGGCGATCATCGCCAATGCCCGCCATGTCATCCTCGTTTCCGACTCGACAAAATTCGAAAGAACGGCCCCGGTCCGCATCGGCCATATCTCCCAGGTTCAGACCTTCATCACCGATCGCTGTCTCATTGATAACGTGCGGAAAATCTGCGCAGAGCAGGACGTTCGCCTGATCGAAACCGAGGCTTGAAGATCGTTTTTTAGACTGTCCTGAGATTCGAACAACATTCGTTTGACATTCGATATCTTTTCGCTTTAACTGATTTCGCTTTCGCGACTGCATCAATTTGTGCATTGCGAAACGTGGGAGGGGAAAAGCAGTGGCAGAGCAGGCAATCTTCGACGTCTTCATTATCGGCGGCGGCATCAACGGATGCGGCATTGCGCGTGATGCGGTCGGTCGGGGATACTCCGTCGCGCTCGCTGAAATGAACGACTTTGCCTCCGGCACGTCGTCCGGCTCGACCAAGCTCATCCACGGCGGCCTGCGCTATCTCGAACATTATGAGTTCCGCCTGGTGCGCGAGGCGCTGATGGAGCGCGAAGTGCTCTGGGCAATGGCACCGCACGTCATCTGGCCGATGCGCTTCGTCCTTCCCTATCATAAGGGCGGCCCGCGCCCGGCCTGGCTCATCCGCCTCGGCCTGTTTCTTTACGACCATATTGGCGGCCGCAAGCTGCTGCCGGCAACGGCCACGCTCGACATGACGCGCGATCCGGCCGGAAAGCCGCTGAAGCGGCTCTTTACCAAGGCTTTCGAATATTCCGACGGTTGGGTCAACGATGCCCGACTGGTCGTGCTCAATGCCCGCGATGCCGCCGACCGCGGCGCCCGGATCATGGCGCGCACCCGGGTGATCTCGGCAAAGCGCGACAACGGCAACTGGGTGGTCGACACGGAAAATGCCGCGACCGGCGAACGTCGGCAGATCCGAGCGCGCATGCTGGTCAATGCCGCAGGCCCTTGGGTCGATGCGGTACTATCAGGCGCGCTCGGCAAGAACGACGTTCACAATGTGCGCCTGGTCCAGGGCAGCCACATCGTCGTCCGCAAGAAGTTCAACGACCCCCGCGCCTATTTCTTCCAGAATCCGGATGGCCGGATCATGTTCGCCATCCCCTATGAGGACGATTTCACGCTGATCGGCACCACCGATCGCGACTATACCGGCAACCCGGCCGACGTCCGCATCAGCGACGCCGAGGTCGACTACCTCTGCAAGGCCGCGAGCGAGTATTTCCTCGAGCCGATAGAAAAGGACGACATCGTCTGGACCTATTCCGCCGTTCGCCCGCTGTTCGACGACGGCGCCAGCAAGGCGCAGGAAGCAACCCGCGACTACGTTCTTCGCGTCGAAGGCGACAGGGCCGCGGCCCCGCTCCTCAACGTTTTCGGCGGCAAGCTGACGACCTATCGCCGCCTGAGCGAATCCGCGCTCGAGAAGATCGGCGATGCCATCGGCGTCAAGGGTGCCAAGTGGACCGCCGGCTCAAGCCTGCCGGGCGGGGACTTCCCGGCCAAGGGCTACGCCGACGAAGTCGCAAAACTTCACAAGAAGTATCCCTTCCTTGCCGCCGGCCATGTGCGTCGGCTGGTACGCCTCTACGGCACGCGCGCGTCCGCGCTCATTGGAGCGGCAGCGAATGAAGCAGCCCTTGGCCATCATTTCGGCGCCGACCTCTATGAGGCGGAAGTGAAGTGGCTGATCGAGCAGGAATGGGCCCGGCACGCCGAGGACGTGCTGTGGCGGCGCACCAAACTGGGATTGAAGCTGACGTCCGGCGAGGCGACGGCGCTGGAGGAATACATGCGGGGCGCGGCGCACGCCGCCGCCTGAGGGCCCCGCATTCAAGACTGCCGATGGCTGGGTGGAACACCGGAGAATTCAATGCTTGAAATGAAGAAGATATCCAAGGTCGTGGGTGGGGAGACGCATATCCTCCCGACCGATCTTGTGCTGGAAAGGGGGTCGCTCAATGTGCTGCTCGGCCCGACCCTTTCCGGCAAGACGTCGCTGATGCGGCTGATGGCCGGCCTCGACAAGCCTGCCTCCGGCTCGCTGATCTTCGACGGCACCGACGTCACCGGCCTGCCGGTGCAGAAGCGCTCCGTAGCGATGGTCTACCAGCAGTTCATCAACTACCCGTCGATGACCGTCTATGACAACATCGCCTCGCCGATGCGCATCAAGGGTTCGGACGCAGCCACGATCGACCGCGAAGTGCGCAAGGCCGCCGAACTGCTCAAGCTCACGCCCTATCTCGACCGGACGCCGCTCAGCCTTTCCGGCGGCCAGCAGCAGCGGACGGCGCTGGCGCGCGCCATCGTCAAGAATGCCGATCTCGTGCTGCTCGACGAACCGCTCGCCAACCTCGACTACAAGCTGCGCGAAGAACTGCGCGAGGAACTGCCGAAGCTCTTCGCAGCCTCCGGCGCGATCTTCGTCTATGCGACCACCGAACCTTCCGAAGCTCTGCTTCTCGGCGGCAACACCGCTACGCTTAGCCAGGGCCGGATCACCCAGTTCGGCAAGACCATCGACGTCTTCCGTCGCCCGGTGGACCTGGTGACGGCACGCACCTTCGCCGATCCGCCGCTGAACACGATCGAGCTCATCAAATCAGGCTCGATCTTCACCTTTGACGGCAAACACGTGCTGTCGGTTCCCGCCCATCTGTCGGCGTTGCCGGACGGCCCCTGCACGGTCGCCTTCCAGCCGCACCATCTGTCGTTCGACCGTCCCTTCGACGGCGCGACGCCGCTGACGGTAAAGACGGCAATCTCGGAAATCGCAGGTTCCGAAAGCTTCATCCACGTCGGATTTTCCGGCGCGCGCTGGGTCATGCTGGCGCCGGGCATTCACGACATCGAACCGGACGCAACCCTCGAGGTTTTCGTCGATATCCGCCACCTGATGGTCTTCGGGCCGGATGGGCGCGCGATCGGCGGAACCGCCTGAGGAGGCGCTGGGAGGAAACGAAAATGGCACGCATCGATCTCGAACATATCCGCCACGCCTATGGCGCCAAGCCGAAGTCGGAAAACGACTACGCGCTCAAGGAAGTGCACCACAAATGGAACGATGGCGGCGCCTACGCGCTGCTCGGTCCGTCCGGTTGCGGCAAGACCACGCTGCTCAACATCATCTCGGGCCTGATCAATCCGTCCGAGGGACGCATCCTCTTCGACGGCAAGGACGTGACGCACCTGTCCACGCAGGACCGCAACATCGCCCAGGTGTTCCAGTTCCCGGTCATCTACGACACGATGACCGTCTACGACAATCTCGCCTTTCCCCTGCGCAACCGGCATGTGCCGGAGACCGAGGTCGATCGCCGCGTCAAGGAGATCATCGAGATGATCGGCCTTGGCGGCTGGGCGGGCAAAAAGGCGCAAGGGCTGACGGCCGACCAGAAGCAGAAGATCTCGCTTGGCCGCGGCCTGGTGCGCTCCGACGTCAGCGCCATCCTGTTCGACGAGCCGCTGACCGTCATCGACCCGGAAATGAAATGGGTGCTGCGCTCGCAGATCAAGCGCCTGCACAAGCAGTTCGGCTTCACCATGGTCTATGTCACCCACGACCAGACCGAGGCGCTCACCTTCGCCGACAAGGTCGTCGTCATGTATGACGGCCAGATCGTGCAGATCGGCACGCCGGCCGAGCTTTTCGAGCGGCCGCGCCATACCTTCGTCGGCTACTTCATCGGTTCGCCGGGCATGAACGTGCTGCCGGCCAGGATCGACGGCAGCACCGCGACGATCGGCAGCGAGACCATCGCTCTCAACTTCCGGCCCGAGATCAAGGCCGGCGCCAAGACCGAACTCGGCATTCGCCCGGAATTCGTGTCGATCGGTCGCGAGGGCATGCCGGTTGCGATCACCAAGGTCGAGGATATCGGCCGCCACAAGATCGTGCGCGCCCGCTTCGCCGACCAGCCGATCTCGATCATCCTCGACGAGGACGGCGCCATTCCGGCCGAGCCGCGCATCGCCTTCGACCAGAAGGCCATCAACATCTACGCCGATTCCTGGCGCGTCGGCGGGGAGGCCTGATCATGGAAAAGACCTGGAACAACAAAGCCTGGTTCATGGTTCTGCCGGTGCTGGTGCTCGTCGCCTTCTCGGCGGTGATCCCGCTGATGACCGTGGTCAACTACTCGGTTCAGGACACCTTCGGCAACAACGAGTTCTTCTGGGCCGGCACCGACTGGTATGTCGACGTGCTGACCTCAGACCGGTTCTGGGACGCGCTCACCCGCAACCTGATCTTCTCGGCGATCATCCTCGCCATCGAAATTCCGCTCGGCATCATCATTGCGCTCAACATGCCCAAGAAGGGCCTCGGCGTTCCGGTCTGCCTCGTCCTGATGGCACTGCCGCTTTTGATCCCGTGGAACGTCGTCGGCACCATCTGGCAGGTCTTCGGCCGCGTCGACATCGGCCTGCTCGGCCACACGCTGGAAGCGTTGGGCATCAACTACAACTATGTACAAAACCCCATGGACGCCTGGGTGACGCTGATCGTCATGGACGTCTGGCACTGGACGAGCCTCGTCGTACTTCTGTGCTATGCCGGTCTCGTCTCGATCCCCGACGCCTACTACCAGGCCGCCAAGATCGACGGCGCATCGCGCTGGTCCGTCTTCCGCTACATCCAGTTGCCGAAGATGAAGCGCGTGCTCCTGATCGCCTTCCTGCTGCGTTTCATGGACTCATTCATGATCTATACCGAGCCCTTCGTCGTCACCGGCGGCGGCCCCGGCAACTCGACCACCTTCCTGTCGATCGACCTCGTCAAGATGGCCATCGGCCAGTTCGACCTCGGTCCGGCGGCAGCCCTGTCGATCATCTACTTCCTCATCGTCCTGCTGCTCTCGTGGATCTTCTACACCGTGATGACCACAAGCGACGCGCAGAGCTGAGCCGGAAGGGAGGAAAAACCATGACCGCTACAACACAACCCCTGTCGCAACGCCTCTCCTGGCTGATCCCGACGGTCTATATCCTGTTTCTGCTGCTGCCGATCTACTGGCTCGTCAACATGAGCTTCAAGGAGACGAGCGAGATCCTCAGCACGTTTTCGCTGTGGCCGCAGAACCCGACCCTGCGGAACTATACGGTGATCTTCACCGATCCGTCCTGGTACAAGGGCTATATCAACTCGATCATCTATGTCGTCATGAACACGGTGATCTCGGTGGCAGCCGCCCTGCCTGCAGCCTACGCCTTCTCTCGTTATCGCTTCCTTGGCGACAAGCACCTGTTCTTCTGGCTCTTGACAAACCGCATGGCGCCGCCGGCCGTTTTCGCCCTGCCGTTCTTCCAGCTCTATTCGGCCTTCGGCCTGATCGATACGCACATTGCCGTGGCGCTTGCCCACTGCCTGTTCAACGTGCCGCTGGCGGTCTGGATCCTGGAAGGCTTCATGTCGGGCGTGCCGAAGGAGATCGACGAAACCGCCTATATCGACGGCTATTCGTTCCCGCGCTTCTTCGTGAAGATCTTCACGCCGCTGATTGCCTCCGGCATCGGTGTCGCGGCCTTCTTCTGCTTCATGTTCTCCTGGGTCGAGCTGCTGCTGGCCCGCACGCTGACGACAACCGCGGCAAAGCCGATCGCCGCCATCATGACCCGGACCGTGTCCGCCTCCGGCCTCGACTGGGGCGTTCTGGCCGCGGCCGGCGTGCTGACCATCATCCCCGGCGCGCTCGTCATCTATTTCGTGCGCAACTACATCGCCAAGGGCTTTGCCCTGGGCCGCGTCTAAAGGAGCTTCGTGATGAATTTCTCATGGATGGCATGGACGCTGCCGACGGCGTTGTTCTTCATCACCATCGCGCTGCTGCTCATCGGCATGGGCGTGTGGGAATATGTCTCGCCGGGCGGCAACCCGCGCGTCGGCATCCTGCGCTTCGAAACGACCCGAGGTGACCGGCTCTTCGTCTCGCTGCTCGGCAGCGCCTTCATTCACCTCGCATGGCTCGGCTTCGGCGGCGGACAGGACCTCTGGTGGGCGCTGGCGCTCTCCGTCGTCTATGCCGTCGGCGTCTTTCGCTACGTCTGAGGCGATCGAAATGGCAGGTCCGGGAGGGCCTTCCGACACTGCAATGAACGCAATCGCAAAACCCAAAGGGAGGAAATTATGCGACGGCACCTTTTCACGACGACAGCGGCAGTGCTGCTGGCTCTTACCGGCACGGCATTCGCCGGCATGGACGAGGCAAAACAGTTCCTCGACAAGGAAGTCGGCGATCTCTCCACGCTCGACCGCGCCGGCCAGGAAGCGGAAATGCAATGGTTCATCGATGCCGCCAAGCCGTTTGCCGGCATGGACATCAAGGTCGTTTCCGAAACGCTGACCACGCATGAATACGAATCCAAGGTGCTGGCTTCCGCCTTCACCGCGATCACCGGCATCAAGATCACCCACGACCTGATCGGTGAAGGCGACGTCGTCGAAAAGCTGCAGACGCAGATGCAGTCCGGCGAGAACATCTACGACGCCTATGTCAACGACAGCGACCTGATCGGCACCCATTGGCGCTACCAGCAGGTGCGCAACCTCACCGACTGGATGGCCAACGAAGGCAAGGACGTCACCAATCCCGGCCTCGACATCGCCGACTTCATCGGCACGTCGTTCACCACCGCTCCGGACAAGAAGCTCTACCAGCTTCCCGACCAGCAGTTCGCCAACCTCTACTGGTTCCGCTACGACTGGTTCAACGACGAGAAGAACAAGGCGGACTTCAAGGCGAAGTACGGCTACGACCTCGGCGTTCCCGTCAACTGGTCTGCCTATGAGGACATCGCCGAATTCTTCACCGGCCGTGAGATCGACGGCAAGAAAGTCTATGGCCACATGGACTACGGCAAGAAGGACCCGTCGCTCGGCTGGCGCTTCACCGACGCGTGGCTGTCGATGGCCGGCAACGGCGACAAGGGCATCCCGAACGGCCTGCCGGTCGACGAATGGGGCATCAAAGTCAACGAGAAATCCCAGCCGGTCGGCTCGTGCGTCGCCCGTGGCGGCGACACCAACGGCCCGGCCGCGGTCTACTCGATCGCCAAATACCTCGATTGGCTGAAGGCCTATGCGCCGCCGGAAGCCCAGGGCATGACCTTCTCCGAATCGGGCCCGGTCCCCGCCCAGGGTGCCGTCGCTCAGCAGATCTTCTGGTACACGGCGTTCACCGCCGATGCCGTCAAGAAGGGCCTGCCTGTTGTCAACGAGGATGGCACGCCGAAGTGGCGCATGGCCCCCTCGCCGCATGGCGTCTACTGGAAGGACGGCATGAAGCTCGGCTACCAGGACGTGGGTTCCTGGACGCTGATGAAGTCGACCCCGGAAGACCGCGCCAAGGCCGCATGGCTCTATGCGCAGTTCGTGACGTCGAAGACCGTGGACGTGAAGAAGAGCCATGTCGGCCTGACGCTCACCCGCGAATCCTCGATCCAGCACGAGAGCTTCACCAAACGTGCGCCGGAACTCGGCGGTCTGATCGAGTTCTATCGTTCGCCGGCCCGCGTGCAGTGGTCGCCGACGGGCACCAACGTTCCTGATTATCCGAAGCTGGCTCAGCTCTGGTGGCAGGCCATCGGTGACGCCTCCTCTGGCGCCAAGACACCGCAGGAAGCGATGGACTCGCTGTGCGCCGAGCAGGAGAAGGTGCTTCAGCGCCTCGAACGCGCCGGTATCCAGGGCGAGATCGGTCCGAAGCTCGCCGAGGAACACGACCTCGAATACTGGAACGCTGAAGCCGTCAAGGCCGGCAACCTCGCTCCGCAGCTGAAGATCGAGAACGAAAAAGAAAAGCCGATGACCGTCAATTACGACGAACTGGTCAAAAGCTGGCAGCAGTAACAAGCCCAAGACGACGGCCGCCCGTGCAAACGGGCGGCCGAAGATCAGGAGATGCGGCACCGGGGTCGGCAACGGCCCCGGTTTTTTCATGCCTGTCAGCCGGAGCGGGACGGAAATCCATGCCGGCTAGCCCATGCCACGGCCGGGGCCTGCAGCAGGATCGCCAGCAGGACCGCTGGAAAGATCGCTGCGCCGACACTGTCGAGCAGCACGCCGCCGGCCAAGCCGCCGCCGGCCATCGCCGCGTTCCAGGCCGTGACGATCATCGACTGCGCCGCATCCGCTTCCGTCCCGGCCGCCTTTGCGGAGGCGGTCTGAAACAGCGTCGCTGCACCGCCGAAGGCGAGACCCCAGGCGACAACGCCGATATAGATCGCGGCCGACTGCTCGCCCCAGACGGCAAGCAGCAGTGACGCTGCCGCAAAGAGCATCATGCTCGCCAGCACCAGCAAACGCAGATGCCTATCGACAAGGGCGCCGATGATCGGAATGACAACGAGCGAGGCGATGCCAAAGACAAGAAGTACCGTGTCAGCCCGCGCATCAAGCCCTGACGGTTCCAGGAACGGCACGATGTAGGTGTAGAGGATGTTATGGGCGAAAACGACGGCAAACATCACGAACAGAATGGGTCGGATCCCGGGCAGCCGGAACACCGACGAAAGCGCCAGGCGTCGTTCGGCGCGCTGCCCCGGAGAGTTGGGAAGCGACCATAAAACCCAGCCGACGAGCAGGGCCGCCATGATGCTCAGGAGGCCGAAGGTCAGGCGCCAGCCGGCCATAGCGCCAAGCAGGGTGCCGGCGGGAATGCCTATCGAAAGCGCCACCGGAGCACCGAGCATGGCAACGGTGATCGCCCGCCCCTGCTGCTGCGGCGGTACCATGCGGCTGGCGTAGCCGGCGGCCAGTGCCCACAACAGCCCGGCAAAGACGCCGGCAAGGAAACGCGCCGCCATCGTCACGACATAGTCGGTCGAGAGCGCTGTGACCGTGTTGACGACGGCAAATCCCGAGATCGCCGTGATCAGCAGCGGCCGCCGACGCCAGGTCTTCGTCAGCGCCACGAGCGGGATGGCCGCGACCAGCGAGCCGATCGCATAGATCGTCACCATCTGCCCGGCCAGGGACTGAGAGACGTCGAGATCGGCGCTGATCTGCAGCAACAGGCCGGCCGGCGACGCCTCCGTGAGGATGGTGATGAAGCCGGCGGTCGCAAGCGCAAGCAGCGCCGCAAGCGGCAGCCCGGCCCCGGCGACAACGACGGGCGTGGATGCTGCTTCCTGCGGAGCCGGAAGCGCGCAGTCGGTGGATTGCATGGATAGTGTCTTTCAGGATGATCGCCAGTGACGTCTCTCTTGACGGCAATAGCGGAATGGAAGCGCGTGCCAGGTGTTCGCCGCCGGCCGAAGCGGGCGGCGATCTCGTTTGTGCCTAAGCTGCGGTTACGGCGCGCTTGGGCAGCACGATGTCATCGACGCGATAGGTGTGAAACTCGCAGGTTGAGACCGAATTCAGCGCCCTGAACTTTTCCAGGAAGACCGCGTCGGTGAAGAACTCCTCGACGTTTCCTTCGCCGGCTATCGCTTCGATATTGACCACCGTCTGGCCGTCGGTGCTCTTGGAGAGGTTGCTCCAGAGAAAGCCCTCCTTGCGCTCGGCCACATAGTTCACGACGTCCTGGATCAGCCGGAACGCTTCCTCCTGCTTGCCCGGGTGGGCGTGGATGACATTGACGATGAAGACGGTCGGTTCCGGATCCCTATGGAAACCCGCCACAAGTGCCTGCTGCATGTTTTCTCCTTCTGTCGCCGACGATGTTTTCGCACGTCACGAACGCGCGTTTGTCGGACGGGCGGACTATGACGAGCTTCCAATCAGAGAAAAATACGCTACAGCTCCGAAGATATCGGACAAAAATATCCACAATTCCCGAAACGGATGAGGACGGCGGATGGACAGCCTTGGTGCACTCAATGCTTTCGTGCAGGCGGCGGACTTCCGCAGCTTTACGGAGGCCGCAACCCAGCTCGGCGTTTCACCCTCCGCCGTCGGCAAGGCGATTGCCCGGCTGGAGGAGCGGTTGAGCGTTCGCCTCTTTCATCGCAGCACCCGCAGCGTCACGTTGACCCCGGAAGGCACGCTGTTTCTCGAACGCTGCCGGCGGATTTTTTGCGAAATCGAAGCGGCCGAGGCCGAACTGGTTCAGAGCCAGGAGGCTCCGCGCGGCAAGCTGCGCGTCAGCCTGCCCATGGCCGGCATGCTGCTGATGCCGACGCTGACGGCCTTCATGCGCGCCTATCCGGAGGTCGAGATCGATCTCGATTTCTCCGACCGCATGGTCGACGTTATCGAGGAGGGGTTCGACGCGGTCGTGCGCAGCGGGGAAATCGGCGACTCCAGGCTGATGACGCGTCAGCTTGGCACGTTTCACCCCTATCTCGTCGCATCACCCGACTACTTCGAAAGACATGGGAAGCCGGAGGCGCCTGCGGATCTCGAACAACACCACTGCCTGCACCATCGCTTTCCCTCGACGGGCAAGCTCGAGCCCTGGCCGCTGGTGCAGGACGGCGCCGAAGCCAACGTCGATGTGCCGGTAACGGCCGTCTCCAATGCCCTGGAGCCGCTGATCCATATGGCCGAGGAAGGGCTCGGTATCGCCTGCCTTCCCAACTTCACGATCAGACGGCAGATGCGCGAGGGAACACTCGTATCGGTTCTCGATAACCAGCTGCGCCGCTACGGCACCTACCGGATCCTGTGGCCGTCCAGCCGGCATCTCGCGCCGAAACTGCGCGTCTTCGTCGACTTCATGGCTGCCAATCTCTTCCCGACCAGTGGTGCGTCATCGGGCTCGGCTTGACCGATAGCGGCCGCACTACGATTTCGCCATCACGCGGCGCGCGGTTTTGCCCGGCCGATCCTTGTCGAAAATCGCTCTGATTGCCTGTTTCGTGCCATCGTCCATCAGCACGATCATGTCGAGGTAGAGCTGCTTGTCGACGATGACGAAGCGGACATCGAACGGCTTGCCACCATAGTGGCCGCTGACGTTCTCGCTCCATCGGCCGATGCCGGCCGCAGTCGTGGAGCCCGTCTTCAGGTCCGCATGGGCAAAGGCAAACCAGCCGTTGTTGGAAGACACCTTCAGGATAGGCCCGTGCTGCTTGATCGCCAGCCAGCAGGTTCCGCAGGTGCCGGCGTTCGACACCATCTGTCGCCACTGCCCCGGAAAATCTTCGGTTTCGGCGTTGGCGGCAAACGGCCACAGAACAATGGCGACGGCAATCAATGCGCCGACCAAACGGCGAAACGTGCCAGCAGGCGACGAAAATCTCATATGCTGCAATCCCATGGACACCGGCGGAGGCGAGCCTTCGCCTCGACGCCAGTGCACACTGCCTGCGCTGCATTGCGGCAACGTTGCATCCGTTGGCGTCTTTTTCCGCGGTGCCTTCGGTGCAGCATTCCCTTTGCCCACTCCCCCCGGATTCCCGAAAGTGTTTACTCCACGGTTGCACTTGCGGCACTCTGTCTCGGCACCAAAGATACCCTTTACCCTGTTGGAGGATGGGGCCCCCTGTTGGAGGACGGGGGAAGCGGACTGGTCGACGTGATGGGAGGAGTAACCATGAGCGACGCATCCAGCATACACCCGGTGGACGAGAGCCAATCGGCAAGCTCGCGACCCTCGGGATTCAGCATGTCCTTGTCATGTACGGTGGCGCCGTCGCGGTTCCGCTGATTGTTGGCCGGGCCCTGCAGCTCAGCCCTCAGGACGTCGCTTTCCTGATTTCCGCCGATCTTTTCGTCTGTGGCCTCGTCACCATCATCCAGTCTCTCGGCATTACCCGGAGCGTCGGCATCCGTCTTCCCGTGATGATGGGCGTGACCTTCGCTTCCGTCGGCCCGATGGTGTCGATGGCAACGATGACGCCCGGACAGGAGGGCGCCCGACTGATCTTCGGCGCCATTATCGGCGCCGGGTTGGTCGCGCTGCTGCTCGCCCCGATCATGGGGCGGCTGTTGCGTTTCTTCCCGCCGATCGTCACCGGCACCATCATTCTGGTGATCGGCGTGACCTTGATGCGCGTCGGCGTCAACTGGATCTTCGGCAATCCCTTCGGACCGACGGCACCGAAGCTGGTCGATCCGACCCACGCCGAATGGCTGGCCGAGCTGAAGAAGCTCGCCACGACAGGCGGCCCGGCCGTTCCCGACGGCGTCGTGCTTGGCGCAACGGTGCCGAACCCTGCTTATGCCGAACTGAGCCATGTGGTACTTGCCGCCTTCGTGCTCATCTCCATCCTCGTGGTCGCGCGCTACGGCCGCGGGCTGATCAGCAACATTGCGGTTCTGACCGGCATCGTCATCGGCTGCGTCTTTGCAGCGAGCCTTGGCATGATGCATTTCGACCGGGTTGCGGATGCCGGCTGGTTCGCGGTCGTCACGCCGTTGCGTTTCGGCATGCCGATTTTCGATCCGGTGCTGATCGCCACCATGTCGCTGGTGATGATCGTCGTCATGATCGAATCGACAGGCATGTTCCTGGCGCTGGGCGAAATAACCAACAAGGAAGTCTCGCAGCAGCAGCTGACGGCCGGCCTTCGCGTCGACGGCATCGGCACGATGATCGGCGGCCTGTTCAATACCTTCCCCTACACCAGCTTCTCGCAGAATGTCGGTCTCGTCGGCGTCACCGGCGTGAAGAGCCGTTATGTCTGCGTCATGGGCGGCGTGATCATGATCGTGCTCGGCCTGATCCCGAAGATGGGCGCGCTGGTCGAGGCGGTTCCAACCTTCGTGCTCGGCGGCGCCGGCCTGGTGATGTTCGGCATGGTGGCAGCCACCGGCGTGCGCATCCTGTCGACCGTCGACTTCAAGTCATCGCGCAACAACCTGTTCGTCGTTGCCGTCTCGGTCGGTTTCGGCCTGATCCCGCTGATCGCGCCGAACTTCCTGATGTGGATGCCGCATGCGATCCACCCGATCATCGAATCGGGCATCGTGCTCGCCTCGATCTCGGCAGTGGTGCTCAACGCCTTCTTCAACGGATTGAGCGTCGAACGCTCTGCCCGGCCCCCGCGAGGAGGCCGGGGCTTTGTCATCAGGCCGTTCCAAAAAGCCCCGACACTTCGATCGCCAACGAAGCATCGACAGGTGTCGGCACGGTAGAAAGAGGACAACGAAAACGCCCCGAAGGATTCGACGACGATGGCCAAGACCAACCTCACCCTCGAGCTTCTGCTGCTCGCTCTTCTCGCAACGCTTTGGGGCGCATCCTATACCTTCATCAAGATCGGCGTCGAAACCATTCCCCCGGTGACGCTGATTGCCGCCCGCACGCTGATCGCCGGCACCATCCTGCTCGCCGTCCTCCGCTTTCGCGGCATCAAGCTGCCGCGCGACGCAGCCACATGGAAGCGCTTCCTGTTCCAGGCCTGCCTCAACAGCGTCTTCCCGTTTACCCTGATCGCCTGGGCAGAGCAGACGATCGACGCCGGCGTCGCCTCGATCCTCAACGCCGCCACCCCCATCTTCGCCTTCCTGCTGACGGCGCTGATCACCCGCCACGAGCCGGCATCGACAAGAAAGCTGATCGGCGTCGTGGCCGGCATGGCCGGCATCAGCCTGATCATCGGCGTTGAAGCCTTCGGCGGCCTGGGTGACCAGCTGCTGGCCCAGCTTGCCGTGGTCTTCGCAACCGTCTGCTACGCCGGCGCCGCCATCTTCGGAAAGAGCTTCAGGGGCCTCGACCCGATGGTTCCGGCCGCAGGCTCGCTCCTTGCAGGTGCCGTGCTTCTCATCCCCGCAAGCCTTGTCATCGACCAGCCATGGACGCTTGCCCCTTCCGCTCAGTCGGTGATCGCGCTCGTCTGCTTGGCGGTGTTCTCGACGGCGCTGGCCTTCGCCATCTATTTCCGGCTGATCCAGACGCTCGGTTCGGTCGGCGCTACCGCGCAAGCCTACCTGCGCGTTCCCGTCGGGGTCACCATCGGCGTTCTCTTTCTCGGAGAAAGATTGTCGGACACGATCTGGATCGGCCTTGCCTGCGTCGTCATCGGCGTCGCAGCCATGACCATCCCGGCGCGCCGGGCCGGGCCGGCCCTTGCCGATCGCGGCTAGTCTCAAGGCCAAAACGGAAAAGGCGCAGCGATTGCCCCGCTGCGCCTTTCGTCAGTCACGGCGCTATGTCGATCAGTCCTTGCGCTTGCGGCAATAGAGCTCGAGCCGGTGACGAACCAGGTCGTAACCGAGTTCGGCGGCGATCTCCGCCTGCAGCTGCTCGATCTTGTCGGAGCGAAACTCGATCACAGCGCCGGTGTCGATGTCGATCAGGTGGTCATGGTGCGGAGCGTCGGCCGTCTCGAAACGGGCGGTGGCACTTTCAAAGGCGTGGCGATGGACGACGCCCTGGTGCTCCAGCGCCGACAGTGTCCTGTAGACCGTCGACAGCGAAACGGTGGCATCGATTTCCTTGGCGCGGCGGTGCAATTCGCTCGCATCCGGGTGGTCTTCGGCGGTCGCGAGAATCTTCAGGATTGCCGCACGCTGCCGCGTCACGCGCACACCACCATCTCTCAGGACGCCTTCCAGCTCTTCGATGCGATTTTTGTTCTGTTTCATGGTCGTACACTAGCCAAGGCCGATAAGTTTGAAAATAGCTAGTTGCGAATGCTTCTCATGTGCATTGACTTATGCAAATCATTCGCCTAGTCCTGTGAACGACAACATCGGGGAGTATGGAATGATCGATCACACGAGACGCGCGATCCTGGTTGCCGCCACGGCATTGGCAGGTTTCGCGCTCGTTCCGGGTGCCGCTTGCGCGCAGGAAAAGTTCAAGGCCGTCACCACCTTCACGGTGATCGCCGACATGGCCAAGAACGTCGCCGGCGACGCGGCAATCGTCGAATCGATCACCAAGCCCGGCGCCGAGATCCACAACTATCAGCCGACGCCGCGCGACATCCTGAAGGCGCACGATGCAAAGCTGATCCTCTGGAACGGCCTCAATCTCGAACTCTGGTTCGAAAAGTTCTTCCAGAACTTCGACGAGGTGCCCGGCGTCGTGGTTTCTCAAGGGATCGAGCCAATGGGCATCGCGGAAGGCCCCTATAGCGGCAAGCCGAACCCACATGCCTGGATGTCGCCTTCGGCGGCGCTGATCTATGTCGACAACATCCGCGACGCTTTCGTCAAATACGATCCCGGCAACGCCGAGACCTACAAGGCCAATGCCGAAGCCTACAAGCAGAAGATCGAGGCGGCGATCGCCCCTATCCGCGCCGAGATCGGCAAGATCCCGGAAGACAAGCGCTGGCTGGTGTCGAGCGAGGGCGCCTTCAGCTACCTCACCCGCGACTTCGGCATGAAGGAACTCTATCTCTGGCCGATCAATGCCGATCAGCAGGGCACGCCGCAGCAGGTTCGCAAAGTCATCGACGCGGTGCGCGCCAACAATATACCGGTCGTCTTCTCCGAAAGCACGATTTCGCCCGACCCGGCACAGCAGGTGGCGCGGGAAACCGGCGCAAAATACGGCGGCGTGCTCTATGTTGATTCCCTGAGCGAAGCGGACGGTCCGGTACCGACCTATATCGACCTCTTGCGCGTCACGTCCGAAACCATCGCGAAAGGCCTTTCGCAATGAACCTTCAGGTAAAACCTCGCTCCGGCCCGGAAGCCGCCTCCGGGGATGCAGGCGGTGGCATCCGCGTCTCCGGCGCGACCGTGACCTATCGCAACGGCCACCGCGCGCTTCTCGATGCCTCCTTCGAGATCCCGACCGGCACGATCACAGCACTGGTCGGCGTCAACGGCAGCGGCAAGTCGACCCTCTTCAAGGCGATCATGGGCTTTGCCCGGCTGGCGCGCGGAGAAATCTCCATTCTCGGCCTTTCGGTCCAGGAGGCGCTGAAGAAGAACCTTGTCGCCTATGTTCCGCAAGCCGAAGAGGTCGACTGGAATTTTCCGGTTCTGGTCGAGGACGTGGTGATGATGGGCCGCTACGGCCATATGAACATGCTGCGCATCCCGAAGAAGGCCGACCATGAGGCGGTGGGGGCCGCGCTTGCCCGTGTCGGCATGAGCGACTTCCGCAAGCGCCAGATCGGTGAGCTCTCCGGCGGCCAGAAGAAGCGCGTGTTCCTGGCGCGCGCCCTTGCCCAGGACGGCCGCGTGATCCTGCTCGACGAGCCCTTCACCGGGGTCGACGTCAAGACCGAAGATGCCATCATCCGCCTGTTGATCGGCCTGCGCGACGAGGGCCGCGTCATGCTGGTCTCGACCCACAACCTCGGCAGCGTGCCGGAATTCTGCGACCGGACCGTTCTCCTGAAGAACACGGTGCTGGCCTATGGCCCGACGGAAACCACCTTCACCCGCGAAAACCTCGAACTCGCCTTCGGCGGCGTCCTCAGGCATTTCGTGCTCGGTGGCGACAGCCTGCATGACGACGCGGATCCGCGGCAACTGTCCGTCATCACCGACGACGAGCGTCCGCTGGTGATGTATGGCGCCAAGGGGCAGATGGTGTCGCAACCGGCCAAGCCTGAGAGCGACCCGGAGGCAGCAGGCAAATGATCGCCACGCTCTTCGAGCCCTTCACCTACAACTACATGGTCAACGCCATGTGGGTCAGCGCGCTGGTTGGCGCCGTCTGCGCCTTCCTGTCGTCCTATCTGATGCTGAAAGGCTGGTCGCTGATCGGCGACGCGCTCTCGCACTCGATCGTTCCGGGCGTTGCCGGCGCCTATATGCTCGGCCTGCCCTTCTCGCTCGGCGCCTTCTTCTCCGGCGGGCTTGCGGCCGGCGCGATGCTGTTTCTCAACCAGCGCACCCGGTTGAAGGAAGACACCATCATCGGGCTGATCTTCACCTCGTTCTTCGGCCTCGGCCTGTTCATGGTGTCGCTGTCGCCAACCTCAGTAAACATCCAGACGATCGTTCTCGGCAACATCCTCGCCATCACGCCTGCCGACACGTTGCAGCTTGCGCTGATCGGCGTCATCTCGCTGATCATCCTGACGGCCAAGTGGAAGGATCTGATGGTCACCTTCTTCGATGAGAGCCACGCACGCTCGATCGGTATCCCGACGACCTTCCTGAAGGTGCTGTTCTTCACGCTGCTGTCCGCCTGTACGGTCGCCGCGCTGCAGACGGTCGGCGCCTTTCTCGTCATCGCCATGGTGGTGACACCGGGCGCCACCGCCTATCTGCTCACCGACCGCTTTCCGCGGCTGATCGTCATCAGCGTCGCGATCGGCGCGCTCACCAGCTTCTTCGGCGCCTATTTCAGCTACTTCCTCGATGGCGCTACCGGCGGCATCATCATTGTGCTGCAGACGCTGATCTTCCTCTTTGCCTTCGTCTTCGCGCCCAAGCACGGATTGCTGGCTGCCCGCAGGCGCAGCGCCGAAGCCCTGGAGGTCACGCAATGATCTCGCTCGACCTTTTGCTTGCCGTCTTCGAATTCGAGTTCATGCGCAATGCGCTGCTGATCTCGGTCCTGGTGGCGATCCCGACGGCCCTGCTCTCCTGCTTCCTCGTGCTCAAGGGCTGGTCGCTGATGGGCGACGCCATCTCGCATGCGGTCTTTCCCGGCGTCGTCATCTCCTACATCGTCGGCCTGCCGCTCGCCGTCGGCGCCTTTGCCGCCGGCATGTCCTGCGCGCTTTTGACCGGCTACCTCAAGGAAAACAGCCGCATCAAGCAGGACACTGTCATGGGCGTGGTGTTCTCCGGCATGTTCGGCTTCGGCCTGGTGCTCTACACCAAGATCCAGAGCGACGTGCATCTCGACCATATCCTCTTCGGCGACATGCTCGGCATCGGCTGGCCCGACATCATCGAAACCGGTCTGATCGCCCTGGTGGCAACCGGGATCCTGGCGGTAAAATGGCGCGACTTTCTGCTGCACGCCTTCGACCCCGCACAGGCCAAGGCCGTCGGCCTGCGCGTCAACTGGCTGCATTACGGGCTCTTGGCGATCCTGTCGCTCACGATCGTCGGCGCGCTGAAGGCCGTCGGCCTGATCCTTGCCATCGCCATGCTGATCGCGCCCGGCGCCATCGCGTTTCTGATCACCCGCACCATGGGCAGCATGCTCATCGTTGCGGTGCTGGTGGCAACCGTCGCCTCGTTCTCAGGCGTCTATCTCTCGTTCTTCATCGACAGCGCCCCGGCACCGACCATCGTGTTGTTGATGACCGTGATCTTCCTCGCAGCTTTCCTCTGGTCGTCCTGGCGGACGGCCCGCATCGAGGCCCAGCGAACGACGGTCGAATGAGGGCGGGGCTCCCCTCCCCCCGGGACGGGAGCCTCTCCACTGCAACCTCAATGGCTCGGATGCAGCGCGTCGTTGAGATACATGCAGCTCAGCATGGTGAAGATATAGGCCTGGATGACCGACATCAGCAGTTCCAGACCCGTCAGCGCCACGGTCATCATCAGCGGCATGACCGCGCCGAGCGTACCGAGCGCGCCGAAGCCACTGAGGCTGACGACGAAGCCGGCGAACACCTTGAGCGTGATGTGACCGGCGAGCATGACGGCGAAAAGACGAACCGAATGGCTGACCGGGCGCGACAGGAAACGACCTCGATCGGGATGATGATCGGCGCCAGCACCAAAGGCACGCCCGACGGCATGAACAGCCTGAGAAAGCCGAAACCGTGTTTAATCAAGCCGTAGAGCGTCACGGTCAGGAACACGAGCAGCGCCAGCGCAAAGGTCACCGCAATGTGGCTCGTCACGGTGAAGGCATAGGGAAACATGCCGATTAGGTTGGCGACCAGGATGAACATGAACAGCGAGAACACCAGCGGGAAGAAACGCATGCCGTGCTCTCCGGCATTCTCGCGCAACGTCTTCGATACGAACTCGTAGAGGATCTCGGCCGCCGACTGGGCAAGGTTCGGCACCAGGCCGCGCCTGCGCGTCGAAAGGATCAGGAAAAGGCTGGCGATCGCCACGGTCACGGCCATGTAGACGGCCGAATTGGTAAAGCTGATGTCGTGTCCGCCGACCTCGGCGATGTGGAAGAGCGACTTGATCTCGAATTGTTCGATGGGTCCGGCCATCATGAACCTCGTGCGTTGGCAACGGAGCAACCACGGCGCGGCGGCCGCGGGCGCATCAATGTGTGTGGGAAGCGGGTGAAAGCCGATCGCGAGACGGGGCGCGATGGCGCCCGAAGCAAACGTTCAGCTCTGTCAGGAAGGAAAAGCTCACGCGGGCGTGCCGCAGGCCAGGATGCTGCATGATGCGATCGACTCCATTATCTCAAGCGGTCGAGATAGTGGGGCCGTCCCCAGGCGAAGCATCGACGCGGGTCGTCCCGCGTGCGCCTGACCTAGAGACAATTTTTGATGAGGTCAAGCCGAGACGATACCTGCCGATAGGCCTGCGGCATCGGGGCCGGCATCAATCTGCCCGCCGAGGCTCAGCCAAATTGCCGATGGTCGGCAAGCACCTGCTCGATCACCGCCAAGCTCTTTTCCGCTTCGGCGGAGTTGGTACCGGGAAGACCAGCATAGACGATCAGCGCCTTCCACAGGGTCCAGCCGCGACCGCGCGCCCAGGTGCCGGCGTCGAGCGCCACGCCGGCGCGAAACGCCTCCCGGCTTTGCCCGTGGAACAGCGTCCAGGCAATGGCAAGGTCGCAGGCGGGATCACCGATACCCGAGGTGCCGAAATCGATGACTGCGCTCAGGCGACCGTCTTCGACCAGCAGATTGCCCCAACTGATATCGCCGTGGAACCAGACCGGCGCGCTCTGCCAGCTTGCCGCCAATGCGGCCTCCCAGACATCGCGCGCCGCTTCCGTGTCGATGCGTCCCTCGAGCGCGACGAGCGCGCGGCGGGTTTCCTCGTCATAATGGGCAGGTGGCCCGCCGCGAAGGAAATTGTGCGGGCCAGGCAACGGCCCGCCGCGCGCATCGACCTGCCGCAAGGCGACAAGAAAGCGCGCCAGATCCTGCGCAAAGACCTTGAGGTCGCCGATCCGATCATCCGTCGCCGTCTCACCCGGCCGCCAGCGATAGACCGACCACGGCCATGGATAGCCCTCGCCTGGCACGCCCCTTGCCAAGGGCACCGGGATAGGCAGCGGCAGGTGCGGCGCCAGCTTCGGCAGCCAGAACTGCTCCTTTTCCACCTGCAGCGCATAGGACTCAGCACTCGGCAGACGCACGGTCATGTCTCGCCCGAGATGGAAGGTCCTGTTGTCCCACCCGCCGGGCAGCACCGGCCTGATGTCGAGTGCGGCCCACTGCGGAAACTGTGCAGCGATCAGGCGCCGGACGAGCAGCGCGTCGATGGTGGGAGTGATCGTCGATTGATCGGACATAACGGGACAAATGCCTCACGCCAGAAACTCGGACGCCTGTTTTAGCCGATCGTCGCCTGTTCGCAACTTTTCCGCTCGGGGATGGCGAACGGACAACCCGATCCAGCCGAAACGCGTCGCCTTCAACCTGCCTTCGTCGAGCACCACACCGGGCCGGACGCGTCACCGTCCCGATGGTCGCATGGATATTGTCTGCCAGGCGGATTCCGGGAATGATGGAAGTGGAAAAGGACAGGCCGTCTTCCGGTCGCCGTGGGATGATCGCTTTACCCCGCATCACAATCTGATATTTTCAACTCCACCGAATTTTCGGCCTTTTTGATAACCTGAGATCATGGAACACCGGCTGCTCGACCGCATATCGCTGGAGGCTTTTCGCGTTTTCGACGCGGCCAGCCGGCATATGAATTTTTCCGGCGCCGGTCGCGAGATCAACATCACTCATGCCGCCGTCAGCTGCCGCGGCAAGGACCTGGAATTGACGCTGCTGGGCGAGCGGCTGTTTCAGCACGTACGGGCGATCATCCCCGCTGGCACCTGTCGCCGCTGATGGCAGAGGAGCTCTCGTCGGTCACATCATCAGACTATCTCGCTTCGCGCGCCCTCGACGCGGAAAGGCTGGCCTCTCTCGGCCTGCCCCGCAACCGGCCATCGAGGGACGAGGCGCTGCGCCTGCACGCCGCACTCGGAAGATCGACATGAGCGGCGGACGCGGAAAGGCGACGACACCGCCAAAACAGCCGAGCCGCACCGGCATCGCCTTCTTTCTCGTTGCCTTTGCATTGATCGCAACAGTGATCCTGGCGACCGCTCTGCTCGCCAACGGACAGAGGAACCTGAGACAGTTGCTGAAGGCACTCGATCTTCCGACGACGTTTCTCGATCCGGAGAAGCCGGTGGCGCAGGCCCCGGAGGTCCACGTCAAGCGACAGCCGCCGCGCATCGCCCTGCCGGTCTGGACGTTTCAGGATCTGCAGACGCCGGAACAGCAGTTCCTGCGGGTGCTCCGCAGCGATCCCCGCGCTCTCTGCGATGAGCTGCGCGAGGCCGGATTCCGCGAACTCGAATGGAAATCGAGCGCCGGCGAGCGTGGCCAGTGGGAATGCTCCTCACTCGTATCCTTTCCGCGCCCTGGGGTCGACAAGATCTCGTCGATCTTCATTTTCATCAAGGGCAACGGCGAAGAAGAGATCACCTCGTTTCGCGTCAAGCTCAACATCGAGCGCCCGGAGGACGCGCAGGTGGTGACAACAAGCGCCGCGCGCGCCGCGTCGGTCTTCCTCGACCATGTCCGCTGGGCCGATGGCGGCAGCATTGCGCTGCAGATCCAGGCGTTGAAGGAATTTGACGTAAAGCGCTTCGGCAGCCGCGTGCAGTTCAAGCGCGAAACGGACGAGACCACGGCACGCTACAATTTCCTCGCCAACCAACCGGCCCGCGCCCGCCCGAAGAGCATTGCCGAACTCTATTTCGACCGTGAAAAATGGCTCGCCTATGGCAACGCCGATGCGCGTAGCTTCGTTCTCGGCCCGACGGCGTGGAATGGCCCGGCGAAGATACCCGAAGGCGGCGACGCCGTAGCAGACCCGGCATCACCAGAGGGTGCCGGCACTGCGAAGGTAAACACTGACGCAAGACCCTGACTTGAAGCGCGTCGCGGTCTCTACAGCGGCGCGCGTCTTATTGGACGCTGCGCTTTAAGCTCGTGTTTCGCGCATGTCGTTATCGCAAAGCCGCTACGCACTTTTGCGCGACATGCTTGAGGTCAGCGATCGATCCGGGTCGAAAGGATGATCGACGACAGCGTGCGGTCGACACCGTCGATTTCACCGATACGATCGATCAGCAGGTCGAGTTCGCTGATCGATGCTGCCGCAACGACGGCGATAAGGTCGAAGCTACCGCTGACGGAATGAAGGGTGCGGATCTCGCGGATGGCAGCAAGTTCCGGGGTGACGCGGCTGAGTGCCCTTGGCGCGATGGTGATCAGCACATGCGCCTTGACCAGACCCTTCTCATAGCTCTCCGACAAGCGGACGCCATAACCGGCGATCACGCCCTCGCGCTCCAGCCGCTCGATCCGGGCCTGCACGGTCGTCCGCGACAGGCCGAGCCTGCGGGCAATCGTTGCTGTCGGCATGCGGGCGTTTTCGCTGAGCACGGCGAGGAGCTCGCGATCCTTGTCGGTAATCTGCATTTCGTCGGTCCATATAGGCATTCTGCCGAATATCTATAGGCGATTTAGTCATATTACAGCTTCAAATCAACAACTCTCGGTCGGACAATAGGGTCTGAAACGCATTTCATACCCTGGGGGAAAGTCATGAAGGACATCGTCGTCATCGGAGCAGGCAAGATCGGCTCCACCATTGCTCGCATGCTCGCGCACACCGGCGATTACAGCGTCTGCGTTGCCGACCGTAGCGCCGAGCAGCTGGGCCAGATCGAGAAGCATGCCGCCATCACGACGGCAGCCGTCGATATCGGCGACAAGAAGGCGCTCGTTGCCCTTCTCTCCGGCAAGTTCGCCGTTCTCAGCGCCGCCCCGTTCCACCTGACGGTTGCCATTGCGGAAGCCGCTGCCGAAGCCGGCATCCACTACCTCGACCTGACCGAAGACGTCGAATCCACCCGCCAGGTCAAGGCGATCGCCGCCAAGGCCAGCACCGCCTTCATTCCGCAGTGCGGCCTCGCACCGGGCTTCATCTCCATCGTCGCCAATGACCTTGCCAGCCGCTTCGAGACGCTCGAAAGCGTGCGCATGCGCGTCGGCGCGCTGCCGCAGTACCCGTCGAATGCGCTCAACTACAACCTGACCTGGAGCACCGACGGCGTCATCAACGAGTATATCGAGCCCTGCGAAGCGATCGTCGAAGGCAGCCTGATCGAAGTTCCCGCCATGGAAGAGCGCGAAGAATTCTCGCTCGACGGCGTGACCTACGAAGCCTTCAACACCTCGGGCGGCCTCGGCACGCTCTGCGAATCGCTGAAGGGCAAGGTCCGCACCCTGAACTACAAGACGATCCGCTATCCCGGCCATGCCGCCATCATGAAGGCGCTGCTGAACGACCTTGGTCTGCGTCATCGCCGCGAAGTCCTCAAGGACATCTTCGAAAACGCGCTGCCGACCACCACCCAGGACGTCGTCGTGATCTTCGTGACGGTTTCGGGCTTCCGCGAAGGTCGCCTGATCCAGGAAACCTACGCCAACAAGGTCTATAGCGGCGTCGTCGCCGGCCGCATGCAGAGCGGCATCCAGATCACCACCGCCGGCAGCATCTGCGCCGTGCTCGATCTGCTCGCCAACGGCAAGATCGCATCCAAGGGCTTCGTTCGCCAGGAAGACATCGCTCTCGATACCTTCCTCGCAAACCGCTTCGGTCACTACTACGCCCAGAAGGGCGAGACAGAACGCGTCGCCGGCTGAGGCCACTCGGCTCGTCTGCGCTGACTATAATGCCCGGGTCCTGCCCGGGCATTTTTTATGTGTCGAACTGAACGTCGCCGCTTCGATTACCGCGGTTTCGACCCGAAACGTGTTGGATGGCCGTATTATGTCCGGCCGAACTCATCCTCGATGCGGATGATGTCGTCCTCGCCGAGATAGGACCCGGTCTGAACCTCGATCAGCTCCAGCGGGATCTTGCCTGGATTGTGCAGTCGGTGGACGGTCCCCTGCGGGATATAGACGGACTCGTTTTCATGCAGCAGACGGGTTTCGCCGGCCATGGTGATCTCCGCCGTGCCACGCACGACAATCCAGTGCTCGGCCCGATGATGATGCTTCTGCAGCGAGATCTTCTTGCCGGGGCTGACCTTCAGTCGCTTGACCTCGTAGCGCTCGCCGCTGGAGACCGAAGAGACCGCGCCCCAGGGCCTGTAGGACGTCGGGTGCTCCTGTGTAAGCCCTAAGGTTGCCTGCGACCGTGCGAGCACCTTGACGATGTTTCCAACGCTCTGGCTGTCTTCCAGGCGCCCGACATAGACGGCGTCTTCGCTGGCGATCACGGCGATATCGTCAAGCCCCTGCACAGCAAGGTGGATGTCGCGGGAGAGCACTAATGAGTTGCGCGTGTTCGCTACCGTCGCCTTGTCGGTAACGACATTGCCGTCACCGTCCTTGCGACCGATCTTCCACACGGCATCCCAGCTGCCCAGATCCGACCAGGCGAATGAGGATGGAACGACGGCAGCGCGAACGGTCTTTTCGAAGACCGCGTAGTCGACGGAAATATCCGGCGCCTTGGAGAAGGCCTTCGCTTCCAGCCGGCTGAAATCGAGATCCTTGCTGGCGCCCTCGACGGCCGCCTTTGTCGAGGCATAGACGTCAGGCGCATAGAGCTGCATCTCGTCGAGGAACACCTTAACCGGCAGCATGAACATGCCGGAGTTCCAGAGATAGCGCTCGGTCGCCAGCATCGCCTCTGCCTTGGCGCGATCCGGCTTCTCGACGAAACGGGCAACCCTGTTGGCGCCGGCCGGCAACGCTTCCCCAAGTTCGATATAGCCGTAGCCGGTCGCGGGCTCCGTCGGAGTGATGCCGAACGTCACCAGTTCACCGGCCTCGGCTGCCAGCTGCGCCCGCAGCATGCAATCGATGTAGACCGCTCCGGCATCGATCTCGTGATCGGAGGCGAGCACCTGCATGATCGCCGCCTCCCCGAACTTGGCGAGCACGACGAAGGCGGCCGCCGCCAGTGCCGGCGCCGTGTTGCGTGCCACCGGCTCGAGCAGAATATCGCTGAGCGGCGCATCGACGGCGCGCGCCTGTTCGGCGACGATGAAGCGGAAATCGCTGTTGGTGACGATGATCGCCGGCTCATACAGCCTGCTATCGCTCACCCGTTCCAGCGTCTGCTGGAACAGCGATCGATCGGACAGGATCTGCAGAAACTGTTTCGGCGCGCCCGAGCGCGACAGCGGCCACAGGCGCGTACCTTTTCCACCCGCCATGATCACGGGAACGATCTTAGACGTCATGCCAAGCCTCTGCGCGCATCGAACGAGAGTCCATCCATACAGGACCGATGCTAAAGAATGCCTGAAGCCGGCCGTGCAAACAAACCGCACCAAAGGTGAGGCATGCCCCTCACTTCGGATAGGACGCCAGCTTGCCCATCGTCTTACGCCGTACCAATTCGCATCGGCACAACGATGAGGCGGCTCTGTCGCGGCCATCGCGGGCAACAAAAAACCCCGCTCGAAGGCGGGGCTTTTTCATTGGTTTATCCCGTCGGGATGTCCCTTTCAGGCCGGGATCACGATTTCCCCGAGCTTCGTCAGTTCGGCGATGAACTGCTCGGCGCGCGTCTTCTTCTCGTCGCCGGCACCGTCCAGCTCGGCACGGACCGCCTCGATGCGCTTTTCAAGCGCGGTGCGGTCGAGTTCGTCGACGTGCACGGCGGATTCGGCAAGCAGAGTGCAGCCGGTCGGCAGGATATCGGCAAAGCCGCCGAAGACGGCGAACCGCTCGGTCTTGCCGTCAGCCGTTTTCACGGTAACGACGCCGGGCTTCACCGTCGTCATTGTCGGGGCATGATTGGCCATCACGGTCATCTCGCCCTCGGTCGCCGGAATGACGACTTCCGTCACCTTCTCGGAGAGGAGCAGGCGCTCGGGGGAAACAAGCTCAAAATTGAAACTGTCGGCCATGACCATTCACTTCTCGTGGGCGCGCCACCTGAGGTGGCAGGCTGTGCATGTCTTCCCTGCTCCGCAATATGGCGGAACGCAGGATGAAAGCCTCGGCGCATCGCTGCGCCGAGGCTCACGATGCTATCAAGCGGCTTCTGCAGCCAGCTTCTTGGCCTTTTCGACCGCTTCTTCGATCGAGCCGACCATGTAGAACGCGGCTTCCGGAAGATGGTCGTAGTCGCCGTTGACGAGGCCCTTGAAGCCCTTGATCGTGTCTTCGAGAGCGACGAGCTTGCCCGGAGAACCGGTGAAGACTTCGGCCACGAAGAACGGCTGCGACAGGAAGCGTTCGATCTTACGAGCGCGGGCGACGGCCAGCTTGTCCTCTTCCGACAGTTCGTCCATGCCCAGGATGGCGATGATGTCCTGGAGAGACTTGTAACGCTGCAGGGTCGTCTGGACCTTACGCGAAATCTCGTAGTGCTCTTCGCCGACGATCATCGGGTCCAGCATGCGCGACGTGGAGTCGAGCGGGTCAACGGCCGGGTAGATGCCCTTTTCAGCGATCGAGCGCGACAGAACCGTCGTTGCGTCCAGGTGGGCGAACGAGGTTGCCGGCGCCGGGTCGGTCAAGTCGTCGGCCGGAACGTAAATGGCCTGAACCGAGGTGATCGAACCCTTGGTCGTCGTGGTGATGCGTTCCTGCATCTGACCCATGTCGGTCGCCAGCGTCGGCTGGTAACCCACGGCCGATGGAATACGGCCGAGCAGAGCCGAAACTTCGGAGCCTGCCTGGGTGAAGCGGAAGATGTTGTCGACGAAGAACAGAACGTCCTGGCCCTTGTCGCGGAAGTCTTCAGCGATCGTCAGACCGGTCAGAGCGACGCGAGCGCGGGCGCCCGGCGGTTCGTTCATCTGGCCGTAAACGAGGGCTGCCTTCGAGCCTTCGCCGCCGCCGAGCTTGTTAACGCCGGACTCGATCATTTCGTGGTAGAGGTCGTTGCCTTCGCGGGTACGTTCACCCACGCCAGCAAATACCGAGTAACCACCGTGCGCCTTGGCGACGTTGTTGATCAGTTCCATGATGAGAACGGTCTTGCCGACGCCTGCGCCACCGAAGAGGCCGATCTTGCCGCCCTTTGCGTAAGGAGCGAGAAGGTCGACGACCTTGATGCCGGTGACGAGGATCTGCGCTTCCGTCGACTGCTCGACGTAGGACGGCGCGTCCTGGTGGATGGCGCGCTTGCCCGACGTGATCAGCGGACCAGCTTCGTCGACCGGCTCGCCGATGACGTTCATGATGCGGCCGAGCGTTTCATCGCCAACCGGAACCGTGATCGGTGCCCCGGTGTCGGTGACCGGCTGACCGCGGACGAGACCTTCGGTCGAGTCCATGGCGATCGTGCGGACGGCGTTTTCGCCGAGGTGCTGCGCGACTTCGAGAACGAGGCGGTTACCGTGGTTCTCGGTTTCCAGTGCGTTCAGGATCTGCGGAAGCTGGCCTTCGTCGAACACAACGTCGACGACGGCGCCGATGACCTGCGTTACGCGACCGACAGCGCCGGCTGCCGCAACTGCGGTCTTGGCGGAAGCTGCCTTCCTCGGTGCAGCCGGCTTCTTCGCCGCTGCGGTTTCTTTCGGGGTAGCTGCCTTAGCCATAATCCTTACCCTCTTCTCGTAACCTTAGAGCGCTTCCGCGCCCGAGATGATTTCAATGAGTTCCTTGGTGATCTGAGCCTGGCGCTGACGGTTGTAGTTCAGCGTCAGCTTATTGATCATGTCACCAGCATTGCGCGTCGCATTGTCCATCGCGCTCATCTTTGCGCCCATTTCGCCGGCGACGTTCTCGAGCAGGGCCCGGAAGATCTGCACCGAAATGTTGCGCGGAATGAGGTCGCTCAGGATCGCGCCCGCGTCCGGCTCATATTCGTAGACGGCCGAAGCATCCGATGCTTCCACTGCGACCGGGCCGGCCGAAGCGGGGATCAGTTGCTGTGCCGTCGGAATCTGGGCGATAACGGACTTGAACTCAGAATAGAACAGCGTGCAGACATCGAACTCGCCCTTTTCAAAGAGCGCGATGACCTTGTGGCCGATCTGGTCGGCATTCTGGAAGCCGATCTTCTTGACCTCACGCAGGTCGATACGATCGATGATCAGCGACGCGTATTCGCGACGCAGAATATCGAAGCCCTTCTTGCCGACGCAGATGATCTTCACCGTCTTGCCGGCGGCAAGCAGCTTGCGAAGGTGGTCGCGAGCGTGGCGGGCGATCTGCGAGTTGAAGCCGCCGCAAAGACCGCGTTCCGCCGTGCAGACGACCAGAAGATGCGTATCGTCCTTGCCGGTGCCGGTCATCAGCTGCGGCGCATCGTCGTCCGCGCCAACCGCCTGGGCGATGTTGGCGAGAACGGCAGCCATGCGCTGCGAGTAAGGCCGGGCGGCCTCGGCCGCCTCCTGCGCACGCCGAAGCTTCGCCGCGGCGACCATTTTCATCGCCTTGGTGATCTTCTGCGTCGCCTTGACGGAGGCGATCCGGTTCTTCAGATCCTTAAGTGAAGGCATCCGTTATCCGTCCTAAATGAAATCCGCTCAGGCGAAAGACTTGGCGAAGCTGTCGATTGCAGCCTTCAGCTTGCCCTTGACGTCGTCGGAGATCGCCTTGTCCTTGCGGATGGTTTCCAGGATGTCCTTGCCTTCCGAACGCATGTACGAAAGCAGGCCCTGCTCGAACTTGCCGACCTGATTGACCGGCAGCTTGTCGAGGTAACCGTTGACGCCTGCGAAGATGACAGCAACCTGCTCTTCCGTCTTCAGCGGCGAGAACTGCGGCTGCTTCAGGAGTTCGGTCAGGCGTGCACCGCGGTTCAACAGACGCTGCGTAGCAGCATCGAGGTCGGAGCCGAACTGCGCAAAGGCCGCCATTTCGCGGTACTGAGCGAGTTCGCCCTTGATCGAGCCGGCAACCTGCTTCATCGCCTTGATCTGCGCGGCGGAACCGACGCGCGAAACCGACAGACCGACGTTAACGGCCGGACGGATGCCCTGGTAGAACAGGTCGGTTTCAAGGAAGATCTGGCCGTCGGTGATCGAGATCACGTTGGTCGGAATGAACGCGGAAACGTCGTTGCCCTGCGTTTCGATGACCGGCAGAGCCGTCAGCGAACCGCCACCATTGTCGTCCGAGAGCTTTGCAGCGCGCTCGAGCAGGCGGGAGTGTAGGTAGAAAACGTCGCCCGGGTAAGCTTCGCGGCCCGGCGGGCGGCGCAGCAGGAGCGACATCTGACGGTAGGAAACGGCCTGCTTCGACAGGTCGTCGTAGCCGATCAGGGCATGCTTGCCGTTGTCGCGGAAGTATTCGCCCATCGCGCAACCGGCGAACGGTGCGAGGTACTGCATCGGAGCCGGGTCGGATGCGGTCGCAGCAACGATGATCGAGTACTGAAGAGCGCCACGCTCTTCCAGAACCTTCACGAACTGGGCAACCGTCGAACGCTTCTGGCCGATTGCGACGTAGACGCAATACAGCTTGTCGCCTTCCGGACCATTGTCGTGAATGGCCTTCTGGTTGAGGATCGTGTCGAGGATGATCGCGGTCTTGCCGGTCTGGCGGTCGCCGATGACGAGCTCGCGCTGGCCACGGCCAACCGGGATGAGGGCGTCGATGGCCTTGAGGCCGGTCGACATCGGCTCATGCACCGACTTGCGCGGAATGATACCAGGAGCCTTGACGTCAACGCGCGAGCGCTGCTTGGCGTTGATCGGGCCCTTGCCGTCGATCGGGTTGCCGAGCGCGTCGACGACGCGGCCGAGCAGTTCCGGACCAACCGGAACGTCCACGATGGCGCCGGTCCGCTTAACGGTGTCGCCTTCCTTGATGTCACGGTCCGAACCGAAAATAACGACGCCGACGTTGTCGGCTTCGAGGTTCAGCGCCATGCCGCGAATTCCACCCGGGAATTCGACCATCTCGCCTGCCTGAACATTGTCGAGGCCGTAGACGCGGGCGATACCGTCACCGACGGAAAGCACCTGGCCGACTTCGGAGACTTCTGCTTCCTGGCCGAAATTTTTGATCTGATCTTTAAGAATTGCGGAAATTTCCGCGGCGCGGATATCCATCAGCCGACCTCTTTCAGTGCAAGCTTAAGGGTAGAGAGTTTGGTGCGAAGGGAGGTGTCAATCTGGCGGGACCCGACCTTGACGATCAGACCTCCAAGAATAGACGGGTCGACGGTGACGTTAACAGTCACGTCTTTGCCGGTGACGCTCTTGAGCGTCGCCTTCAATTCAGTTTCCTGCGCTGCAGTGAGCGCATGGGCCGACATTACGTCGGCGGAGATTTCACCCCGGTGGCGCGCGGCGATCAGGCGAAACGCCTTGATCATGCCCGGCAGCGTGAAGAGGCGGCGATTGCGTGCAACAACCTTGAGGAAGTTACCGACGAGACCAGAAATACCGGCCTTGGCGGAGATCGCCGAAATGGCCTTGAACTGGTCGTCGGCAGAAAAGACGGGGCTTACGATCAGCCGCTTCAGGTCATCGCTGCCGTCGATCAGGGCCTGGACGCGGGTAAGATCCGCACCGACCGCCTCGACGGAACCCGCTTCGAGAGCGAGGTCAAAAAGCGAGGACGCATACCTTTCTGCAACACCGGAAATAAGCTGGGATGTGTCTGCCACGGGCACAAGCTTCTCTCAATTTCATCCAAGAACGGTGGTCGCGGCGAGCCGTCAACTTAACGTTTTGAATTTGCTGCAATAATTTGCAGGATATCGAGGCCTGGCGACCCACTTCCCCCGCAATTCGCGGTTCGTCTAGCATAGGATGTTTGGACTCGCAACACGCGAACGGCAGGAATGCGGCATAAGTCGACCCGGATTGGCCGAATTTTGCCGTAAATTGGTTTCTGAGGATGTGAATCGCGAAAACGCGAGGGCGGCGGTCAGATCATTCCGAAGACATAAGCGAGCGGAAGAATGGCAAGTGCGCCCTGCACTAGGAGCGCCACCCAGTTGTAGAGCGTGCCGCCGTTGTCGCTCATCATGGAGAGAATGCGGCCGAAGGCGGCGAGCGCAAAAGCGGCGCCGACGGCGAGATAGACCATCGGCTGCGCCAGGAGGATGGCGGCAAGGCCAAGGCCGGCATGCATGCCCCCCATGGTCGAGCGCGCTTCGGCGAGACCGCCACGGCGGCCTTCGGCAATGCCGATGCCGGCGGCGCGAAAGGTAAGCCGCGGCGCAAACAGCATGACGACACCGATCAGCGCCGCGACCGCTGCCGCACAGAAGGCGAGGAATTCGCCGGTTTCCGTCGGAATGTAGAACTCCATGCCCGTTCCCGCAGATGAGCGCCGATCTCGATCGCCTCGCCTTCAGGCCATGCCTTGGGACGATGCGTTTCTTGACCTCTAGCGCATGTCGCAGCGGTTGTGAATCGCCCACGATCCGATCGCAGCCACGATCACAGGAAACTTTCGATCACAGGAAGCTCTGGGGATCGATGTCGAGCTGGACGCTGATCGAGCCGCGCTCCTTCGGGCCGGCGGCAATCATCGCCTTGACGAAGGCCTGCATGTCGCTGTTGCGGCGCCCGTGCACCAGCAGCCGAAATCGATGGCGGCCACGGATCAGCGCCAGCGGCGCCTCGGCCGGACCGAGGATCGAAATGCCATCGGTGCGCGGCGCTGCACTTCGAAGTCCGCGGGCATGGGTCTCGGCATCCTGTCGCGTATCGGCCGATACGATCAGCGACGCCAGCCGGCCGAACGGCGGCAGCAGCGCCTTTTCGCGCTCGGCGATCTCGCGGTCGTAAAAGGCATCCGCATCGCCCGAGACGATCGCCTGCATCACCGGGTGCTGCGGCTGGTAGGTCTGCAGCAAGCCGAGGCTCTTCAAACCGGTTCGGCCGGCGCGCCCGGTCACCTGCGACAAGAGCTGGAACGTGCGCTCCGCCGCTCGCGGATCGCCATTGGCAAGCCCGAGATCGGCATCGATGATGCCGACCAGCGTCATCAGCGGAAAATTGTGGCCCTTAGCGACAAGCTGCGTGCCGATGACGATATCCGCTTCGCCACGCGCAATCGCCTCCAGCTCCAGCCGTAGGCGCTTCACGCCCATCAGATCGGAGGAGAGCACGATCGTGCGCGCCTCTGGAAAATGGCGCTCGACCTCTTCGGCGATGCGCTCCACACCCGGACCGCAGGCAACGAGGTGATCGAAGGTGCCGCATTCCGGGCAGGCCTCAGGCGTCTTTTCCGCATAGCCGCAATGGTGGCACTGGATCTGGCCACGGAAGCGATGCTCCACGAGCCAGCTCGAACAGTCCGGGCACTGGAAGCGATGGCCGCAGACGCGGCAAAGGGTCAGCGGCGCATAACCGCGCCGATTGAGAAACAGCAGCGCCTGCTCGCCACGCTCGACGGCCTTGCCGATCTGGTTGATGAGAACCGGCGACAGGAACCCGCCGCGCGCCGGCGGATGCTGGCGCATGTCGACGACGCCGAGCCGCGGCAGCGCCGCATCGCCGAAGCGGGTCGGCAGATGGATCGGTTTATAGCGACCAACCTCGCCATTGACCCGGCTTTCGACCGATGGCGTTGCCGAAACCAGCACCACGGGAAAGCCGGTGATGCGCCCGCGCACGACGGCCATGTCCCGGGCATTGTAGAACACCCGATCCTCCTGCTTGTAGGCGGGGTCGTGTTCTTCATCGACGATGATGAGGCCCAGTTCCTCGAACGGCAGGAACAGCGCCGAGCGGGCACCCGCGACCACGCGCACCGTGCCGGTCGTCACCTGCCGCCAGACTTTTTCGCGCGTCCGCGGCGCGAGATCCGAGTGCCACTCGGCCGGCTTGCTGCCGAAGCGATCCTGGAAGCGTTCGAGGAAGCTCGCAGTCAGGGCGATTTCGGGCAGCAGGATCAGCACCTGCTTGCCGGCCCTGAGCGTCGCGGCGATCGCTTCGAAATAAACCTCGGTCTTGCCCGAGCCGGTGATGCCGTCGATCAGCGACACCGAAAACCCGCCCTGCTCGACAGCGGCCAAAAGGTCGGCAGCCGCATCCTTCTGCGGTCCTTCGAGCCGGTGGGCGGCGAATTCCGGGTCGGGAGCCGCCACTACAGGCGGCGGCGCCATGAAGACCGTCTCGAAGACGCCCTGCTGGGCAAGGCCGTCGATGACGCTCGACGACGCGCCGGCCGCGTGAGCAAGGCCTGAGCGCGTCCAGGCAAAACCATCGCCGGCAGCAGCGATGACGCGCTCGCGGGCCGTCGTCATGCGCTCGGGGCGCATGTCGGTCAGCCGCAGGGCCTCCACCATCGGTTCCGGATCGAAGGCCGCTGGCGCACGCAACGCCATGCGCGCCACCAGACCCGGCGGTGTCACCGTATAGGTCGCCACCCAATCGAGAAAACTGCGCATGTCAGGCGTCAACGGCGGGCAGTCGAAGACCTTTTCGATCGCCTTCAGCTTCTTCGGATCGACGCTGCCATCGTCGTCGCCATCCCAGACGACGCCCACGACCAGACGGGGGCCGAGCGGCACCTGGACGATCGAGCCGGGCTCGACCGCCATGCCATCAGGCACCGCGTAGGAATAGGCCTTCGAGGCCGGCATCGGCACCAGAACTGGCACGACACGACGGCCGGAAACAGGCCCGAATAAATCGGTTGAATCGCGAGTCATTTTGCCGTGACCTTGCCACGTGTTTCGGTTAAAGAAAACTGCGCTGCGAACCGCAGCCTTGCCGGCGCAGGGTTTCTCACGGTTCCACCAGAGTTTCAACGCGCGCGTTCTCTGCCAAAGGAATTCCTCCCGGTAGATATGCGCCCGAACGGCAATCGTGCCCCAAGGGAGTGACCCCATGAAATTTTTCGTTGATACCGCCGACGTCAAGGAAATCCGTGAGCTGAACGATCTCGGCCTCCTTGATGGCGTGACCACCAACCCTTCGCTGATCCTCAAGTCGGGCCGTGACATCACCGAAGTCACCAAGGAAATCTGCGGCATCGTCGAAGGCCCGGTTTCGGCCGAAGTGACCGCGACCGAATACGCCGAGATGATGAAGGAAGCGGCCGTTCTTTCGAAGATCGCCGACAACATCTGCATCAAGCTGCCGCTGACGCTTGACGGCCTCAAGGCCTGCAAAGCCCTGACGTCTGACGGTCATCAGACCAACGTGACGCTGTGCTTCTCGGCCAACCAGGCGCTGCTTGCCGCCAAGGCCGGCGCGACCTTCGTTTCGCCCTTCGTCGGCCGCCTCGACGACATCGCGTTCGACGGCATGGACCTGATCCGCGAAATCCGCCACATCTTCGACAACTACGGCTACGAGACCGAAATTCTCGCCGCCTCGATCCGCACCGTGAACCACGTCAAGGAAGCCGCGCTCATCGGCGCCGACGTCGTCACCGCACCGCCGGCAACGCTGAAGGCGCTGGTCAAGCACCCGCTGACCGACAAGGGCCTCGAAACCTTCCTCGCCGATTGGGCGAAGACCGGCCAGAAGATCGCCTGATCTTTTCGCGATAAAGATTCGAAGGCTCCGCAGCGATGCGGGGCCTATTTTATGCGTCATCGTCGTCCATCAGGCCAGTGAGCCGCATACCGTCGATCCAGGTGGCGCTGTCCTTGCGGATCACCCGGCGGGCGCGAACGCCGCAGCGCTCGCGGATGGCACCGGCCAGCCGCTCCGAATGGGTAACGATCCAGATCTGGCTGTCGCGCGAGGCGCTGGCGATCATGTCGGCGAGCGCGGGCAGCATATCCGGATGCAGGCTGGTTTCCGGCTCGTTGAGCGCGATGAAGGGCGGGCGGCGATAGGAAAGCAGCGCTGCCGCAAGCGCCAGGAACCGCATTTGCCCGTCGGACAGTTCGCGCGTCGAAAACGGCCGTTGCGGGAAATCGGGAAAGACGAGCGAGAATTCGGCGAACTGTCCGGGATGCGGCACCTCCAGATAGGCGCCGCCAAATGCATCGGCGATGGCGCGGTCGAGATCGACGGTGTCTTCGCGGGTATGGCGCAGCGTCGCGAAGACCGCCGCCATGTTGGTGCCGTCTTCGTCCAACATCGGTGCCGTGACTGCAAGGCACGGCAGGCGCAGGGGTGAATCGCGATCGGTGCGGAAGCCGTGAAAGAAGCGCCATTGATCGACGGCCCGGCGGAAGCTGCCAATCTCAGGATAGTGCCCGGCATCGCCCAACAGCGCGATCGCCGTCTCCGATTGTAGCGCCTGCTCGGGATAGTCCTCCATCCGCCCGCGGTCGCCGCGCACGAAGATGCCGGGACCGGCGCGCTTCATCATCGTCACCGGACGTCGTCCGGTCTCGACGCTCAGCTCTTCTTCCTTGACCTGCGGTTCATAGGCAAAGCCTGCGGCCGCCTTTGGCGGGCGCAGTCCCGCTTCTATCCGGTAGCGGAAGGTGATGGCCCGCTCCTCGTCCATCAACTCCGTCTCGAGCCGGATGCGCGCCGGTTTGTCGGCCCGTCGCCGACCGCTCCAGAGTGCGGACGACATGCCGCCCTCCTTGGCGATCTCATGGGCAAGGTTGCCGCGCACAGCCGCCTGCACCAGTTGCAGCGCGCGGTAGAGGTTGGATTTGCCCACCCCGTTCTCGCCGATAAACAAATTGACACCGGTCAGATCCATGCGGATCGACTTCAGGGAACGGTAATTTTCGGCGAACATCGAACGAAGCAGCATGGTTCTGCTTAGCGCATTCCCGCCATCACATGAAGGGATCAACAGGCAACGGCAGCGCGCAAAGCCGGCCGAAACACCGCATCGGCGTCGCGCGCCAGTTCGGACACCGTGTGCCGTTCCAATGCCTTCGTCACGTCGACAGCGTCACCGTCCAGAGCCTCCGGCGCAATGAGATTGCCGATGCGGAAATCGAAGAGGTCGCCCTTCTTGTTGAGCAACTCGTGGAACACCGTCATGTCGCGCAGTTCGGTCGACCACTTGGCAAACCAGTAGAACAGGCCGGAATTGCGCGCGCTCATATGAACCGGCAGGATCGGCAGGCCGTATTTGCGCGCAAAGCCGACGGCCGACGTCTTCCACGGCCGCTCGTTGAGACGGCCATCGGCCCAGTAGGCGATGCGGCCGGAGGGAAACAGCACCGTCGCCTTGCCCTCGCCGATCGCTCGGTTGGTCACCTGCAGCGTTTCACGGGCCTTGAGCTTGCTCTTGTGCTCCTCTCGCCATTCGACCGGAATGACCATCTCGACGAAACGTGGGTTGACGCGGATCGCGTCGCGGTTGGCGAAGAACATCATGTCCGGCCGCCGCGTCTTCAGGAGATCGAAGACGGCGATGCCGTCGGCAATCCCGGTCGGATGATTGCTGACCAGCAGGAACCCGCCCTTATCAGGAATGCGCTCAGCCCTATCGACACGCACGTCGAGTGAGAGAAGCGAACTCAGATGCTCGAAGGCATGGAAGCCCGGCACGTTGGCCACGGCGTCAGCGAATTCCAGCGCCTTTCGGTAGTTCAGAAGCGTGTGGAGAAAGGGCCGGAGAACGGGCCACATCGGGCTCCTGACGATCCTCTGGCCGCGTTCGGCAATGAGTGTATCGACGATGTGGCCGGGCTGCCCTTGCGAGACCAGGGCGATCACTTCAGCAAAATGCGCGAATCCGTTCACCGAATCCCGTCCCGCCATGGTTTCATCCGATTCTTTGCGGCTGAACATCGCAACTCAATATGATCGAAGGATGACAAAATCCAAGGCTACGTTAGCAAAAACATAAGAGGCATCAGGGCATTGTCGATGACCGACCACCTTGGAAAGCGACAATGAACGAGCTGCTCGTCATCGGCCATCCAGACCTGCTTGCAGAGCGCCAGAGATGGCTGCAAGGGCTCTTGCAGGAGCGCCGCCTGTCCGACAATACCGTCGACGCCTATGAGCGCGACACGCGACAATTCCTCACATTCCTCACCGGCCATCTCGCCGGCCCGCCCCGTCTTTCAGACATCAGCACATTGCGGCCGGCCGACCTCCGCGGCTTTCTCGCCCAGCGTCGCAAGGGCGGTGCGGGCGCGCGCACGCTCGGCCGGGGCCTAGCCGGCCTGCGCTCCTTTCTGCGCTATCTCGAACGCAGCGGACTTGCCAATGCCGCCGGTGCCGCGGCCGTCCGTTCGCCGAAGCAGCCGAAATCGCTGCCTAAGCCGCTGACGGACCGCGAGGCGCTCAATGTCGTCACGACGGATGCGCAGCTTGCCGAAGAGCCGTGGGTGGCCGCGCGCAACGCCGCCGTGCTGACGCTGCTCTACGGCTGCGGCTTGCGCATTTCCGAGGCGCTCGATCTGACGCCGGGCGATTTCGCCGGCACGCCATCCTCGCTGCGCATCACCGGCAAGGGCGGCAAGACCCGCATCGTGCCGCTCATGGCTGTGGCGCGCGACGCGGTCGCGACCTATCTCAAGCTCTGCCCCTACCATGCCGGCGCCGACGAGCCGATGTTCCGCGGTACGCGCGGGGCGAAACTTCAGCCGGCCATCATCCAGCGCGAGATGCAGAAGCTGCGCGGCGCGCTCGGCCTACCCGACACGGCCACACCGCATGCGCTGCGCCACTCCTTCGCCACGCATCTGCTGGCTGGCGGCGGCGATCTCAGAACTATCCAGGAGCTGCTGGGCCACGCCAGCCTGTCAACGACACAGGTCTATACCGGCGTCGACTCGACGCGGCTGCTGGAGATCTACGACCGGGCTCATCCGCGCGCCTGAATTTGGGCGGAGGGGCAGGTTAACCATACCTATTAAGGAAGCCGTGACCGACGAAGCGTAGGGTCCGCTAGACTCGGCAGAACATTAGGAAGTGATCATGTATTCGATCGCCAAGCCCGCCCGTAACCTCGCGGCCAGGGCCGCCGATATGGCCCTCTGGCTGATCGCGCTTATCCATCTGCTGCTCGCGGCCAGCCTCATTGCGATGGTCGCCTCGATCTCGCAGGCGCACGCCGCGGCCGAAGCCGTCTGCGGCGGTACGAACATCATCACCGGTCTCGAAAAAGCCGACCCCGCAAAACTCGCCAGGCTGAAAGCCGAAGCCGACGCCATCCCGAACGGCAAGGGCATATTCTGGAAGATCGAGAAGGATGGCATCGCCCCCTCCTGGCTACTCGGCACCATGCATGTCACCGATCCGCGCGTACTGGCGATGCCAACGGGTGCCGCCGATGCCTTCGCCACGGCATCGACCGTCATCGTCGAATCGGACGAGATCATCGACGAGAAGAAGTCGGCCGCCGCCATCCTGATGCGGCCCGACCTCACCATGTTTGCCGACAACAAGACCATCAACGATTTTCTCAACCCTGAAGACCGCGAGCGGCTCGAACGCGGCCTCAAGGAGCGCGGCATACCGCTGACGCTGGTTGCCAAGATGAAGCCCTGGATGATTGCGAGCTTCGTCGCGCTGCCGGCCTGCGAGATGACGCGCAAGGCGGCCGGCGCATCGTTCCTCGACATGAAGCTCGCTGAAGACGCCGTCAGCCAGGGCAAGACGCTGAAGGGGCTTGAAACCCTCATCGAGCAGCTGGCCGCGATGGATTCGCTGCCGACCGAACTGCACCTGCGCGCCCTCATCGAGACGCTCGCCCTCGGCAAGACGATCGACGACGTGCTCGCCACCACCACCGACCTCTACCTCTCCGGCGACACCGGCATGATCATGCCGATGATGAAGGCCGTTTCCGAAGATGTGGCAAGCGAAGACGCCGGCTACGCCGACTTCGAACAGCGCATCATTATCGACCGCAACAAGACGATGGCGACACGCGCCGAGCCGATCCTCGGCAACGGCAACGTCTTCATGGCGGTCGGTGCCCTGCATCTTGCCGGCGACGTGGGCCTGGTCGAACTGCTCAAGCGCCAGGGCTTCTCGGTCACCCGCGCCAACTGACGGAACCGGCCGGCAGGGATGCCGGCCACGGGCGCCTTCCGTCTTCAAGCGACTGCATGCTTCCTGAAATCGTATCCGGTTTAAGGATAAAAACATGCAGCAATTCAAAGTGCTAAAGCGACCTTTACGCGTCTAACAAGACGCGCGGCGCCGTAGTATTGACACAAGAGCCGGTCCCGAAGTCTGCCGCGCGGCATGATCGGTCTCTATCCTCGACAGAGGGCGGTGATGCCGCTCAGCCACGTGGGCTCGCTGCGCCCGCCAGCAGCGTCGGCACGATGACCTTGTGAAACGGCATGACTGCCGCCAGGTAGACGCGCCCGAGCGTGTTGTGACGCCGGATCAGTGTCGTCATGCCGATGATCTGGTTGACGGCCGATCCCGCCCTGACGTCAACGACGATGCGAAAATCGAGATGGGCATCGTTGAAGCCGAGCACGACCTCGTCGTCGCTTCGAGACAGCACCGGAAACGGGCCGATAAGGCCAAGCTTGCCCGGTGAAGGCGCCTCCGACTTGAGGCCGGCCACCGATACCACCCGGTTGCGAAGCTTAAGCAGGGTGCGAACCCAGGCGGGAGAATTGCCGAGCGAGCGCTCGGCCACCTCGATCGCCGTCAGCCCCTTTCCGTTCAGGGCAAGCTCGAAACGATCAGCCCAATCGGCATCCGGCAGATGCGGGCTCGGCAAAAGAACGGTGGCGGGTCTAGGTTTCATGATCCCTCGTGGCGGCAGCGAGAGCAATTCCAGGAAACTGGTGAAACGGTTTTCCCGGGAATTGCGCAATTGCCAAGAGCGACGGCTTTCCGTCGCAAGCGCATGGGGTCGATGATCGCGCCTAATGTCGGCGCAAGACAGGGGGCCGCTTGTCGCAGCCCCCTGCCAAATCGTCACATATGGATCGGCTTGAAGAAGGTCGACAGCGCCGCTTCCTTGACCGCTTCCGACATGGTCGGATGTGCATGGCAGGTGCGGCCGAGATCTTCCGACGAGCCACCGAATTCCATCAGAACGGCAATCTCGTGGATCATCTCGCCGGCGCCGAAGCCGACGATGTGGCCGCCGAGAACGCGGTCGGTTTCCTTGTCGGCGAGGATCTTGACGAAACCGTCGGTCGCCTGCATCGCCCGCGCACGACCGTTGGCCGTGAACGGGAACTTGCCAACCTTGTAGGCGACGCCTGCAGCCTTCAGTTCTTCCTCGGTCTTGCCCACGGAAGCGACTTCCGGCTGGGTGTAGACGACGCTGGGGATGACGTCGTAGTTCACGTGGCCGGCCTGACCTGCGAGGATCTCGGCAACAGCAACGCCTTCGTCTTCGGCCTTGTGCGCCAGCATCGGGCCGCGCACGACGTCGCCGATGGCGTAGACGCCGACAACGCTCGTCTGGAAATGGTTGTCGATCTCGACGCGGCCGTGCTTGTCCATGACGACACCGGCTTTGGCGAGGCTAAGACCGTCAGTGTAGGGCTTGCGGCCGGTGGCGATCAGAACGACGTCGGCATCGAGCGTCACGGCGTCACCGCCCTTGACCGGCTCGTACGTCACCTTGGCGCCCTTGCCGTCCTTGACGACGCCGGTCACCTTGGCACCGAGCTTGAACTCCATGCCCTGCTTTGCGAGCATGCGCTGAAACTGCTTGGAGACTTCGCCGTCCATGCCGCCGAGGATCGCGTCAAGATATTCGACCACGGTCACCTTGGCGCCGAGACGGGCCCAGACCGAGCCTAGCTCGAGGCCGATGACGCCGCCGCCGACGACGATCATGTTCGCCGGCACCTTTTCGAGCGCGATGCCGCCGGTGGACGAGATGATCACCTTCTCGTCGATCTCGACCGACACGCCCGGAATGCCGGCAACGTCGGAACCGGTGGCGATGACGATGTTCTTCGTCTCCAGAACCTGCTCTTCGCCCTTGTCGTTGGTCACCGAGACCTTACCCTGGCCGAGCACCTTGCCGGTGCCCTGGATGCCGTCGATCTTGTTCTTCTTGAACAGGAAGGAAACGCCCTCGACGTTGGACTTAACCGTCGCGTCCTTGTGCGCCATCATCTTTTCGAGGTTGAGCTTCGGCGCGCCGACTTCGACGCCGAGCGTATCCAGGCCGTGGCCGGCCTGGTGGAAAATTTCCGAAGCGTGCAGCAGGGCCTTCGACGGAATGCAGCCGATGTTGAGGCAGGTGCCGCCATAGGTGGCGCGCTTTTCGACGACGCCAACCTTCAGGCCGAGCTGTGCCGCCTTGATAGCGCAGACATAGCCGCCTGGGCCGCTGCCGATAACGATGAGATCATAAGCCATTGGATTATCCTTCCTTCAGGGACGGTTACCGTCCGCCGCTGACATTGAGAATGGCTCCCGTCACGTAAGTCGCCTTATCGGACAGGAGGTAAAGAACCGCATCCGCCACTTCCTCGGCCGTGCCGGGTCGCTGGACGGGGATGGTTGACGCGAGATCGCGTGCCCGGTCCGGCAGGCCGCCGGACGCGTGGATTTCGGTGTCGATGATGCCGGGGCGAACCGCGTTGACGCGCACGCTCTCGGTGGCGACTTCGCGCGCAAGACCGATCGTGAACGTGTCGATCGCGCCCTTCGAGGCGGCATAGTCGACATATTGCGCCGGGGAGCCGAGTTCGGCCGCAACCGACGAGATATTGACGATCACGCCGCCCTTGCCGCCGTGACGCGTCGACATGCGGCGAACGGCTTCTGCCGCGCACAGGATCGAACCGGTCACGTTGATGCGGAACATCCGCTCGAGCCGCTCAACCGACATTTCGTCGATGCGCTGGGTCGGGCCGACGATTCCGGCATTGTTGACCAGCCCGTCGAGCCGGCCGAAAGCCTTGTCGACGGCGGCGAACATCGATTTGATGTCCGCATCGGACCCGACGTCGCCCCTGACCGCGATCGCCGAGCCGCCGCCCTTCCGGATCGTGGCCACGACCGCATCTGCCGCCTCGGCGTTCGATGCGTAGTTCACGACGACGGACCAGTCGGCTCTGGCGGCGCCGAGGCAGACAGCTGCCCCGATGCCACGGCTGCCGCCGGTGACGAGAACAACGGGCGCAGCACTCATTCGGCGCACCCCTTGAGAGTGAAGGCGTCCCAGCTGTCTGTTTCGGCCTTGCCCTTGCCCCAGGCGCTCGACGCGCGAAGGGCGGGGCCGAAATCCGGCAGCAGGATCTGGTGTGCAGCCGGCGCGGTTTCGGCCGGAATCGCGTCGATCGCACCCGTCTTGCCGACGGAATAGACAGGCCCCTGCCAGACGGTGCATTTGCGAAGCTCTTCGCCGGTGACGTCACCGGTGGGGCACTTGTGCATGACGATGCCGGTCGCGCGTTCCGGCTCGCCGGAAGGCATGACGACACCGTCGAGCAACAGGCCCGGTTTCAGAACCGCGATCTTGAAAAGATTGCTTGTCACCGCACTTTCCGATCCCACCGGCTCGAAGCGCAGCTCATAGGCGCCGTCGCGGTCGCCATAGATGGCGCGCGCCTGGCTGCATTCCTGGCCAAGCGCCGGCGTGGCGACCACGGCGCCGAGTGCAGCGACGAGCAGAGAACGGACAATGACCATGATCAAACGGCCTTCTCGGTCGCGAGCTTCAGGCCGAGCGCGATGAACACCAGGCCGCTGGTGCGGTCGATCCACTTGCTGGCGCGGGTGAAGGCGGCGCGCATGCGCGGCGTGGTCATGAACAGGCTGACGCCAACGAACCACAGGATGAGGCAGGTTGCCATCACCAGCCCGTAGCCAAACTTGATCATGATCGGCGTGTGGGCGCCAACGACCGTCGAGAAGATCGACAGGAAGAAGAACACCGCTTTCGGATTGAGCGCATTTGCCGCAAAGCCGAGGCCGAACGCCTTGATCGCGGACTGGCTCCTTGCCGGTTCGCCTGATGGTGCGGCGTCGACCGAAATCTCCGTCTGGCCGGCCCGCAGCGCCTTGATCCCGATATAGATCAGGTAAGCCACACCGCACCATTTGACGATGTTGAACAGATAGATCGACTGCGAAATGATCAGCCCGAGACCGAGGATCGTATAGGTCACGTGGAACATCAGCGAGCTGCCGATACCGAAGGATGTGATGATCGCTTGACGGCGGCCATGGACGATCGACTGGCGCATGACCATCGCCAGATCGGCGCCGGGCGAGACGATGGCGAAGGTGAAGATCGCCATCAGCGATGCGAGTTCGAAAAGATATTGGCTCATGATTGTGCGACCGGTGCGTTGAAGGCCCAGACGTGGCCGAAGGGATCCCTGATGCGCGCATAACGCGCCTGCCAGAACGTATCCTGCGGCTCCAGAACTGTCGATGCCCCGGCCGCCATGGCCCGGACATAGGCCGCATCGACATCGCCCGCTTGAGGCAGGTTGATGCTGATCGCCACGCCGGTGCCGCCGACGGTCAGCGGCGACAGCACGCTGCCGCCGAATTCGGGGAACTCGTCGTGCATCATGACCTCGCCGCCGAACAGCGCCAGGTTGGCGTGCATCACGCGCTTGCCGTCTTCGGCCATCTGATGGAACGTGTTCACCGCACCGAATGCCTTCTCGTAGAAGGCGATTGCCGCCAACCCGTCCTTGACGCAGATGTGTGCCTGGATAGGCGGTACGTCGGATCCGAATGCCATGTCGTGCTCCTCCGTCTAGAGCATTTCCAGGAAAAGTACGAAGCGGTTTCCCGTCAGGAAATGCGTAAAAACAAATAGATCGAGCGTTTCCAAGACTCCGCTTAAAACCGGAAACGCTCTAGACGAGAATACCTGCCAGCATCAGTATGAGCCCGGCGGCAGACACCGTCCACACAGCCGAGCGGACAAGCCCGAGACCGCCGATATAGATCGGCAGATAGGCGACCCTTGCCCAGAACCAGATCATCGCGCCCCATTGGCTGAGCGCGTCGCTTCGACCCGAAAACTCGATCACGACGGCAAGCGCAATGAAGACCGGATAGGTTTCATGGAAGTTGCGCAGCGCCCGGGTGGCTCGTCCCGTCAAGACGTTCGGCTCGGGCGCCACATCGCGATTGGTGTCGGCTTCGATGATGCCGTTCTGCAGCCTATAGGTTCCCGCCTGCGCCATTACATAGACGAAGGCGAGCACGGCACTCCAGAGCAGGTAGGTCAGTTCCAGCGACATCAGGGGATCCGGAAAGAACGGGCCGGAGAAGCAAAAGGGGGCTGCGATTGCGCCCCCGTCATTGCCTTAGAGATCGAGAACCAGACGTTCCGGATCCTCGAGGCTGTCCTTGACGCGCACGAGGAAGGTAACCGCTTCCTTGCCGTCGACCATGCGGTGGTCATAGGACAGCGCCAGGTACATCATCGGACGGATGACGATCTGACCGCCGACCACGACCGGACGGTCCTGGATCTTGTGCATGCCGAGGATGCCCGACTGCGGCGCATTCAGGATCGGCGACGACATCAGCGAACCGTAGACGCCGCCATTGGAGATGGTGAAGGTGCCGCCCTGCATGTCGGCCATGGAGAGCTGGCCATCGCGAGCAAGCTTGCCCAGGCGGCCGATGTCCTTCTCGATCTCGGCGATCGACATCTGGTCGGCATCGCGAACGACCGGAACGACAAGACCCTTGTCCGTGCCGACGGCGACGCCGATGTGGCAGAAGTTCTTGTAGATGACGTCGGTGCCGTCGATTTCGGCGTTGACGGCCGGGATTTCCTTCAGCGCATGGGTGACGGCCTTGGTGAAGAAGCCCATGAAGCCGAGCTTCACGCCATGCTTCTTCTCGAAGATGTCCTTGTACTTGTTGCGCAGGCTCATGACCGCGCTCATGTCCACTTCGTTGTAGGTGGTGAGCATGGCGGCGGTGTTCTGCGCGTCCTTGAGGCGACGGGCGATCGTCTGGCGCAGGCGGGTCATCTTGACACGCTCTTCACGAACGACGTCCTCGGTAGTCGACGGCGCGCGGGCCTGGACCTTGACCGGCTCGGAAGCGGCCGGTGCCGAAATGCCCTTGGCGACCGCGGCGAGCACATCCCCCTTCAGGACCTGGCCGCGCTTGCCCGAACCATCGACCTGGTCGGCCGAGAGGTTGTTTTCGGCAAGCAGCTTGCCGGCGGACGGAGCCGGCGGCATCGACGATGCGGTCGGTGCGGCAGCGGCAACTGCGGGCTGGGCAGCCGGAGCGGCAGCAGCCGGCTCGGCCTTCTTCTCGGCAGCAGCCGGAGCGGCAGCAGCGGCGCCAGCGCCGGCGGCGATCTGGCCGAGCAGCGCGCCGAGACCGACGGTTTCGCCGGCCAGGGCAACGATTTCGGAGAGAACGCCGGCCGAGGGAGCCGGAACTTCGATCGTCACCTTGTCGGTTTCGAGTTCGAGCAGCGGCTCGTCTGCCTTGATGGCATCGCCGACCTTCTTGAACCAGGTGCCGACGGTCGCTTCACTGACGGATTCGCCAAGGGTGGGAACGCGGATTTCTGTTGCCATGATTTTTGTTCCGTTGATCAGATATCTGTTTCTATCGATTGGCTCGGCGCCAAGGGGGCAGGATCAGCCCCCCAGCGCGTCCTCGAGGAAGGCGGCCAGCTGCGCCATGTGCTTCGACATCAGGCCCGTTGCCGGCGATGCCGCAGCCGGACGGCCGGTGTAGCGCACGCGCTGATACTTGGCGTCGATATGAGCCAGCACCCATTCCAGGTACGGGTCGATGAACGACCAGGCGCCCATGTTCTTCGGCTCTTCCTGGCACCAGACCATCTCCGCGTTGCGGAAACGGCTGAGCTCGTTGATCAGCGCCTTGGCCGGGAACGGATAGAGCTGTTCGACGCGCAGCAGGTAGACATCGTCGATGCCGCGCTTCTCGCGCTCTTCGAGCAGATCGTAGTAGACCTTGCCGGAGCAGAGCACGACGCGGCGGATCTTCGAATCCTTCTGCAGCTTGATCGGGCCGTCCTTGATGACCTCGGCGTCATCCCACAGCAGACGGTGGAACGAGCTTTCGCCGGCCATTTCCGACAGGCTCGAAACCGCACGCTTGTGGCGCAGCAGCGACTTCGGCGTCATCAGGATCAGCGGCTTGCGGAAGTCGCGCTTCACCTGGCGGCGCAGGATGTGGAAGTAGTTCGCCGGCGTCGTGACGTTGGCGACCTGCATGTTGTCTTCCGCGCAGAGCTGCAGGAAGCGTTCGAGGCGGGCGGAGGAGTGCTCCGGACCCTGACCTTCATAGCCGTGCGGCAGCAGGCAGACGAGGCCAGACATGCGCAGCCACTTGCGTTCGCCCGACGAGACGAACTGGTCGAACACGACCTGTGCACCGTTGGCGAAGTCGCCGAACTGGGCTTCCCAGAGCGTCAGCGCATTCGGACGGGCCAGCGAGTAGCCGTATTCGAAACCGAGCACGGCCTCTTCCGAAAGCATCGAGTTGATGACTTCGTAGCGGGCCTGGGTCGGCGCGAGGTTGGCAAGCGGGATGTAACGGTCTTCGGTCTGCTGATCGTAGAGAACCGAGTGGCGCTGCGAGAAGGTGCCGCGTTCGCAGTCCTGGCCCGAAAGGCGGATCTTCGTGCCTTCCGTGACGAGCGTGCCGAACGCAAGCGCTTCAGCCATCGCCCAGTCGATCCCCTCGCCGGTCGAAACCATGTTGGCGCGGTTTTCCATGAAGCGCTGGATCGTGCGGTGCGCATTGAAGCCGGCCGGGATCTCGGCGATCTTGCGGCCGATTTCCTTGAGCTGCTTCATCGGCACGGAGGTCTTGCCGCGACGCTGTTCGTCCTGGTTGTCGGCCGAACGCAGGCCCGACCAGACACCATCCAGCCAGTCGGCCTTGTTGGGCTTGTAGGACTGGCCAGCCTCGAACTCCTGCTCGAGATGGGCGCGCCAATCGGCCTTCATCTTCTCGACTTCGCCTTCGCTCATCAGGCCTTCGGCGACCAGGCGGTCGGAGTAGAGCTGGACGACGGTCTTGTGGGCGCGGATGACCTTGTACATCTTCGGCTGCGTGAACGCAGGCTCGTCGCCTTCGTTGTGACCGAAGCGGCGGTAGCAGAACATGTCGATGACGACAGGCTTGTGGAACTTCATCCGGAATTCGGTGGCGATCTTGGCAGCGTAGACGACCGCTTCCGGATCGTCGCCGTTGACGTGGAAGATCGGCGCCTCGATCATCTTGGCCACATCCGACGGATAGGGCGACGAACGCGAGAAGGCCGGGTTCGTGGTGAAGCCGATCTGGTTGTTGATGATGAAGTGGACCGTGCCGGCAACGCGGTGACCGCGCAGGCCGGACAGGCCGAGGATTTCGGCAATGACGCCTTGGCCGGCAAACGCCGCATCGCCGTGCAGCAAGAGCGGCATGACCTTTGAGCGTTCGCGCAACGGGATGATGTCGCCTTCGAACACTGTCGCCATCTGGTCCTGCTTGGCGCGGGCCTTGCCCATGACGACAGGGTTGACGATTTCCAGGTGCGACGGGTTCGCCGTCAGCGACAGGTGAACCTTGTTGCCGTCGAATTCGCGGTCGGAGGAAGCGCCGAGGTGGTACTTCACGTCGCCCGAACCTTCGACGTCATCAGGAGCGTAGGAGCCGCCCTTGAATTCGTGGAAAATGGCGCGGTGCGGCTTTGCCATCACCTGGGAAAGCACGTTCAGGCGGCCGCGGTGGGCCATGCCGAGAACGATTTCCTTCAGGCCTTCCTGGCCGCCGCGCTTGATGATCTGCTCGAGCGCCGGAATGAGCGATTCGCCGCCGTCGAGACCGAAGCGCTTGGTGCCCTTGTACTTGACGTCGATGAACTGCTCGAAGCCTTCCGACTCGATCAGCTTCTGCAGGATCGCCTTCTTGCCCTCGGGCGTGAACTCGACGCCCTTGTCCGGACCTTCGATGCGTTCCTGGATCCAGGCTTTCTCTTCCGGGTTTGACATGTGCATGAATTCGACGCCGATCGTCGAGCAATAAGTGCGCTCGAGGATTTCGACCATTTCGCGAATGCTCGCGTATTCGAGGCCGAGCACGTTGTCGATGAAGATCTTGCGGTCGAGATCCTTCTCCTCAAACCCGTAGTTCGAGGGCGAAAGCTCGTTGTAGTCATCGACCGGGGCAGCAAGGCCGAGCGGATCGAGCTTGGCATGCAGGTGGCCACGCGCACGATAGGCGCGGATCATCATGATGGCGCGAACGGAATCGCGCGTCGCCTGATGGATATCTGCCGCGCTCACGGCGGTGCCGGTGACGGCAGCGGCTTCTTCCGCCTTCGCCTTGACCTTCTTCTCGATGACCTTTTCGACCCTACCCCAGTCGCCATCGAGCGCCGAGACGAGTTCGCCATTAGCGACGATCGGCCAGTTGGGCTTCTTCCAGGAGGCGCCCTTGGCGGCCTTCACCACGTCTTCCGGCTTGTCGGCCAGCGCCTTGAAGAAGGCCTGCCATTCAGCCGAGACGGACGACGGATCCGTTTCGTAGCGTGCATAGAGCTGCTCGATATAGGCGGCGTTCGCGCCGTCCAGAAACGATGTGAGCTGGAATTGCTCGTTGGCCTCTTGCCTTGCCATGGGTTCTCGCGGACGTTTTGGTCCGCCTCCTGACTTAAGTTGGGATGCCGGGTTTTCCCGGTCGTTCATCATTGTCAGACGCATCCAGTGCGCCCTGCTTTTGGGTCCTTGCAGCGCCGTGCGTCGATCAGGACGCGCGAAGGGCGCTGTAACACTTTCAACCTGCTGCATGATCTTGTCCTTAAATCGATGCCGACCGAAGGACTTGTGCAGGCAGTGCGGTCATCGGGGCCGGCTTTGATGGCCGGCCCCGATGACGCAATTCTGAGGTCAGCCCTTGAGGACTTCGACCAGCGTCTTGCCGAGGCGAGCCGGCGATGGCGACACGCGGATGCCTGCCGATTCCATCGCAGCGATCTTGGATTCCGCATCGCCCTTGCCGCCGGAAACGACGGCACCGGCGTGACCCATGGTGCGGCCCTTCGGCGCGGTACGGCCCGCGATGAAGCCGGCCATCGGCTTCTTGCGACCCTTCTTGGCCTCGTCGATGAGGAACTGCGCCGCATCCTCTTCGGCCGAGCCGCCGATTTCGCCGATCATGATGATCGAGGTCGTGGCCTCGTCGGCGAGGAACATCTCGAGCACGTCGATGAACTCGGTGCCCTTGACCGGGTCGCCGCCGATGCCGACGGCCGTCGTCTGGCCGAGGCCTTCGTTGGAGGTCTGGAACACGGCTTCATAGGTCAGCGTACCGGAGCGCGAGACGATGCCAACCGAACCCTTGCGGAAGATCGAGCCCGGCATGATGCCGATCTTGCATTCTTCCGGCGTCAGGATACCGGGGCAGTTCGGGCCGAGCAGGCGCGACTTGGAGCGGTCGAGACGAGCCTTGACGCGCACCATGTCGGCAACCGGGATGCCTTCGGTAATGCAGGTGATGAACGGGATTTCCGCATCGATCGCCTCGATGATCGCGTCCGCGGCGCCTGCCGGCGGAACATAGATCACGGATGCGTCCGCACCGGTCTTCTCACGGCCTTCGGCAACCGACGCGAAGATCGGCAGGGTTTCGCCCTTGGAACCGGTCCAGGTTTCGCCACCCTTCTTCGGGTGAATGCCGCCGACCATCTGCGTGCCATAGTAGGCAAGCGCCTGTTCGGTATGGAAGGTGCCGGTCTTGCCGGTCAGGCCCTGAACGAGGACCTTGGTGTTCTTGTTAACGAGAATCGACATGAGGTCTGGTCCTTCAGTTAGCCGTTGATCGCGGCAACGATCTTCTTGGCAGCGTCGTCCAGATCGTCGGCGGCGGTGATCGCCAGGCCGGATTCGTTCAGGATCTTCTTGCCAAGCTCGACATTGGTGCCTTCGAGACGCACGACCAGCGGAACCTTGAGGCCGACTTCCTGCACGGCCGCAACGACACCTTCAGCGATGACATCGCACTTCATGATGCCGCCGAAGATGTTGACGAGGATACCCTCGACCTTCGGGTCGGCCGTGATGATCTTGAAGGCTGCCGCGACCTTCTCCTTGCCGGCGCCGCCGCCGACGTCGCAGAAGTTCGCCGGCTCCTTGCCGTAGAGCTTGATGATGTCCATCGTCGCCATGGCAAGACCCGCGCCGTTGACCATGCAGCCGATGTTGCCGTCGAGCGCCACATAGGCGAGGTCCCACTTGGAGGCCTCGATTTCCTTGGCGTCTTCTTCGGTTTCGTCGCGCAGCGCCTTGATGTCGTCGTGGCGGAACAGGGCGTTGCCGTCGAACGAGACCTTGGCATCGAGAACGCGCACGCGGCCGTTCTTCATGACGATCAGCGGGTTGATCTCAAGCAGGCTCATGTCCTTCTCGACAAAGGCCTTGTAGAGGATCGGGAAGAGCTTTTCGGCGTCGGCCTTGGCTTCGCCTTCGAGCTTCAGGGCCGAGGTGAGCTTGGCGAGATCAGCGGCGGTGACGCCAGCTTCCGGATTGATCGCGACGTTGACGATCTTTTCCGGCGTGTCGTGCGCAACAGCCTCGATGTCCATGCCGCCTTCCGTCGAAACGACGAAGGCAACCTGGCCGACCGAGCGGTCAACGAGCAGCGAAAGATAGAGTTCGCGATCGATGTCGGCGCCGTCCTCGATGTAGAGGCGGTTCACCTGCTTGCCGGCAGGGCCGGTCTGCGCCGTGACGAGCGTATTGCCGAGCATGTCCTTGGCATGAGCCTTGGCTTCATCGATCGAGAAAGCAAGACGAACGCCGCCCTTGGCGTCGGCGGAGAGTTCCTTGAACTTGCCTTTGCCGCGACCGCCGGCATGGATCTGGCTCTTGACGACGTAGAGCGGGCCCGGGAGCTTCTTGGCAGCCGCTTCTGCTTCGTCGGCGGAGAAGATCGCGACACCTTCCGCGACCGGCGCGCCGTAGCTCTTCAGGAGAGCCTTGGCCTGATATTCATGAATGTTCATGGTGTTTTTCCTGTCTGGAGCATTTTGCAGGCGGGGGAAATACCCGCCCGCGAAAATGCGGCAAAAACAAAAGGTCGAGCGAATGCAGGCATCCGCTCAACGGGACGCGATTACTGCTTCAGGCTCGGCGCAATGCCGATGCAGGCTTCGCAAAGGCCGGCGACCGAAGCGACCGACTTGTCGAAAGCTTCCTTCTCGGCCTTGTTGAGGTCGATCTCGATGATGCGCTCGACGCCGCCGGCACCGATGACGGTGGGAACGCCGACATACATGTCCTTGACGCCGTACTGACCGGTCAGGTGTGCCGCGCAAGGCAGAACGCGCTTCTTGTCCTTGAGGTAGGCTTCAGCCATTTCGATCGCGGAGGCGGCCGGTGCGTAGTAGGCAGAGCCGGTCTTGAGCAGGCCGACGATTTCGGCGCCGCCGTCACGGGTGCGCTGGATGATTTCTTCGAGGCGTTCCTTGGTGACCCAGCCCATCTGGATGAGGTCGGTCAAGGGAATGCCGGCAACGGTCGAATAGCGGGCGAGCGGCACCATGGTGTCGCCGTGGCCGCCGAGAACGAAGGCGGTGACGTCCTGAACCGAAACGTTGAATTCCTGGGCGAGGAACAGGCGGAAGCGGGCGCTATCGAGAACGCCGGCCATGCCGACGACCTTGTTCTTCGGCAGGCCGGAGAACTTCTGCAGCGCCCAGACCATGGCGTCGAGCGGGTTGGTGATGCAGATCACGAAGGCGTTCGGGGCGTACTTCTTGATGCCCGCGCCAACCTGTTCCATGACCTTGAGGTTGATGCCGATCAGATCGTCGCGGCTCATGCCCGGCTTGCGGGCGACACCGGCGGTGACGATGCAGACATCGGCGCCTTCGATGGCGGAATAGTCGCTGGCACCCGTCAGGTTCACGTCGAAGCCTTCGACCGGGGAGGACTGGCCGATGTCGAGGCCCTTGCCCTGGGGGATGCCGTCGGCAATGTCGAAGAGGACGATGTCGCCCAGTTCCTTCAGGCCGGCGAGATGCGCCAGCGTGCCACCAATCATCCCTGAACCGATAAGTGCGATCTTGTTGCGCGCCATGAAAGTGCTTCCTTTGTGATCCCAAACTGATCGAGGCCTGAAACGCCGCAAACGCCAAACCTTCGCCGGAAGCCATTAAACGGCAATCGTTAAAATATCAATCGATACTTTTGGATGGAACAATTTCAATCGGTTAGATCATAAAATTCTTACGTAAACGTAAGAATTATCGTCATTCGCGCGTCACGAAACCGCAATATTTTCAGGATGTTCTGCCGCATATTCCGCGCTCTGCATCTCGATCAGCCGCGAAACGGTCCGGTCGAACTCGAAGCCTTCCGTGCCCTTCTTCAGCGTCAAAAGGTTCTGCGGTTCGGCAGCGGCCGAGGCAAAGAGGCGGGCGCCGTTGTCGTAGAGCGTGTCGACCAGCAGGATGAAGCGCTTGGTTTCGTTGCGCACATGCGGCCCGAGATGCGGCACGTGATCGACGAAGAGGGTGGAATAGCGCTCGAGGATCGCAAGATAGTCGGCAGCACCGAGCGGCTGCTGGCAAAGGTCGGTGAAGCTGAAACGGGCCGCCTTTCCGGCTGCTGCCGGCACCGGAATCTTGCGGCCCTTGCGCGGCACCTCGGCGGGCGCGACGGCGGCCCCTGCCGTTTGCCTGTTCCAGGCCTGCGCCATCGCCGCGTCGGCCTCGGGTCCGAGCGGTGAGATCCACACCGGGCTGCCGTCCGTCTTCATCAGGCGGTAGTCGGTATCGGTGTCGAGCGAGATGATCTCGGCATTCGCCTTCAGGAGATCGATGAACGGCAGGAAGAGCCCGCGATTGAGACCGTCGCGGTAGAGATTGTCAGGCGCCACATTGGAGGTTGCGATCAACACGCAGCCCTTGGCGAAGAGTTCGCTGAAAAGCCGGGCGAGGATCATCGCATCGGCAATGTCTGTCACCGTGAATTCGTCGAAGCAGAGGAGCCGCGCCTCGCCGAAGAGGTCGGAGGCAACCGGCGGAATGGGATCGGCCTGCTTCGTCTCGCCGTTCTTCAGCTTCTGGCGGTGCCTGTAGATCCGCTCATGCACGTCGGCCATGAACTCGTGAAAATGCGCCCGGCGCTTGCGCTGGATCGGCACCGCCTGGAAGAACATGTCCATCAGCATGGTCTTGCCGCGACCGACACCGCCATGGATGTAGAGCCCCTTGACCGGGGGATGATCCTTCTTGCGCGAGGCAAAGAGCCAGCCGAGCGCATTGGTCTTGCGCGACGGCCTGCTTGCCAGGAGCTCGGCCGAAAGATGATCGAATCGCCGGGCGATCGCGAACTGGGCCGGATCGCGTTTTCGCTCGCCGCTCTGAACGAGTGTTTCGAGCTTGCGGTAGATGCTGTCGTCAGGATTGAGCACGTCTCACCCGAGGTGGACCGGAAAACAAGAAGCCCGGCGATTAGCCGGGCTGGACCAGGTCATTAGCGGCTGAGGCTGACCGGCTGGCCGCCATTGGTGGAGCCGTCGAAGCGCGCATCGGCCGTCTTGTAAAGGCGAGCGATGGCGTTGCCGGTGCGGTCCTTGAGGACGACCTGCTTGCCGGCCACTTCCCAGGAACCCATAGCCGTCAGCTCGCCGGCGCAACCACGCGTGCCGCCGCGCGAACCGCTGCCGAGGTTGGTCAGCGTCAGGAACATGTCGCAGGAGCTGCCGGCGCTCGAAACGCGCCAGTTGCCGACCATCGATTCCTTGGTCACATCGAGCGCGTTGGTGGCTGCTGCTACCTGGGTACCAGGTTGAGCGGCACCGGCCATTGCCGTTCCCGCCGTCGGTGCAGCCGGGAATTGTGACGTGTTGCCGGTGGGATCAGGGAGTTGGTTCGACGAGACCGACGGTACGGGCTGGGCCTGGAGGGGAGCAGGTGAAGAATCCTGGGAGCTGAAGCCACCCATGGATGTCCGCTGGCATCCGGTCAGCGCAAGCACAACCGCCAGCCCCGCCGCCGCATGAATAACCCGCATATCTTTACTCCCGATGTGTTCCGCGAACCATGATGCAACGCGATAATATAGGCCGAAATACAGCAAATCCACCTGTCAAATCAAGGGACGACGATTCATGTCTACCTGTTGCAGGATTGAAACGTCTGCGCGAACGGGACAATGACGACTTCTGGCCCGGCAGCATGTTGCTTCAGGTGACCGAAATGACTGTCTTGCGCCGGCACAATCAACGATTGCCGGACGGACAAACAAGGCCGTTCGAGGAAGCTCCTTCACCCGGCGAAGAGAAAACGCAAACGGCGGGCACAGGGCCCGCCGCAATATGCGATAGCGCGTCGATTACCTCGGATCAGACCCGACGCTCGACCAGCATCTTCTTGATCTCGCCGATCGCCTTGGCCGGGTTGAGACCCTTCGGACAGGCCTGCGCGCAGTTCATGATCGTGTGGCAGCGATAGAGGCGGAACGGATCCTCGAGATTGTCGAGGCGCTCGCCGGTCGCTTCATCGCGGCTGTCGATCAGCCAGCGATAGGCCTGCAGCAGAACAGCCGGACCGAGGTAACGGTCGCCGTTCCACCAATAGCTCGGACAGGAGGTCGAGCAGCAGGCGCACAGGATACATTCGTAGAGGCCGTCGAGCTTCAGACGGTCCTCATGGCTCTGCTTCCATTCCTTGGCCGGCGTCGGCGTGACCGTCTTCAGCCAGGGCTCGATCGAGCGGTGCTGGGCATAGAAGTGGGTGAGATCCGGCACCAGGTCCTTGACCACGGGCATATGCGGCAGCGGATAGACCTTCACCGTGCCGTTGACCTCATCCATGCCCTTGGTGCAGGCAAGCGTGTTGGTGCCGTCGATGTTCATCGCGCAGGAGCCGCAGATGCCTTCGCGGCAGGAGCGGCGCAGCGTCAGTGTCGGATCGATCTTGTTCTTGATGTAGAGCAGACCGTCGAGCACCATCGGGCCGCAATCGTCGATATCGATATAGAAGGTATCGATGCGCGGATTGGCGCCGTCATCCGGGTTCCAGCGGTAGATGCGGTATTCGCGAACATTGGTCGCGCCTTCCGGCTTCGGCCAGACCTTGCCTTCGGTCATCTGCGAGTTCTTGGGGAGAGCGAGTTCAACCATGTGCCTAATTCCTCAAGATCAGTAGACGCGAGCCTTGGGCTCGATCTTTTTCGGATCGATGCCTTCGGCGATCAGGTCGGTATGAACAGGGCGATAGTCGAGCTTGACGTCGCCGGCCTCGTTGACCCAAGCGAGCGTGTGCTTGCGCCAGTTGACGTCGTCACGGCCGCCAAGCGCCCCGCCGGTATAGTCTTCGCGGGCGTGCGAGCCACGGCTCTCCTTGCGCGCTTCGGCGCCGTAGATCGTGGTGATGGCGTTGGCCATCAGGTTCTGCAGTTCCAGCGTCTCGACGAGATCGGAGTTCCAGATCATCGACCGGTCCGTGACCTTGACGTCGGGCAGTTCCTTCCAGATCGCCGAGATGCGCTTGCAGCCCGATTCCAGCGATTCCTGCGTGCGGAACACGGCCGCATCTTCCTGCATGGCGCGCTGCATCTTTTCGCGCAGCACCGCCGTCGGCGTCGAGCCGTTGGCGAAACGCTGGGCGTCGAAGCGGGCCATGATCTTGTCGCAGGCGGCAACGTTGATCGCCGGGATCGCTTCGTTGCGGTCGATGACCTGGCCGGCGCGGATGGCGGCGGCGCGGCCGAAGACCACCAGGTCGATCAGCGAGTTGGAGCCGAGACGGTTGGCACCGTGCACCGAGGCGCAGCCGGCCTCGCCCACGGCCATCAGGCCGGGCGCGATGCGCTCCGGGTTCTGGCTGTCGGCGTTCAAGACTTCGCCCCAGTAGTTGGTCGGCACGCCGCCCATGTTGTAATGCACGGTCGGCAGGACCGGGATCGGCTCGCGGGTCACATCGACGCCGGCGAAGATCTTTGCCGATTCCGAGATGCCCGGAAGGCGTTCGTGCAGCACGGCCGGATCGAGATGGTCGAGATGCAGGAAGATGTGATCCTTGTTCTTGCCGACGCCGCGGCCTTCACGGATTTCCATCGTCATGCAGCGCGAAACGACGTCGCGCGAAGCAAGGTCCTTGGCCGACGGCGCATAGCGCTCCATGAAGCGCTCGCCTTCGGAGTTGACGAGATAGCCGCCTTCGCCGCGCGCACCCTCGGTGATCAGGCAGCCTGCGCCGTAGATGCCGGTCGGGTGGAACTGGACGAATTCCATGTCCTGCAGCGGCAGGCCGGCGCGTGCGATCATGCCGCCGCCGTCACCGGTGCAGGTATGAGCGGAGGTTGCCGAGAAGTAGGCGCGGCCGTAACCACCGGTCGCAAGCACCACCATCTTGGCGGAGAAGCGGTGGATGGTGCCGTCGTCGAGGTTCCAGGCGACGACGCCGGTGCAGCGGCCGTCGTCCGACATGATCAGGTCGAGCGCAAAATACTCGATGAAGAACTCGGCGTTGTTGCGCAGCGCCTGGCCATAGAGCGTGTGCAGGATGGCGTGACCGGTGCGGTCGGCGGCAGCGCAGGTGCGCTGCACCGGCGGGCCTTCGCCATAGTTCTGCATGTGGCCGCCGAACGGCCGCTGGTAGATCTTGCCTTCCTCGTTGCGCGAGAAGGGCACACCGTAGTGCTCGAGCTCATAGACCGCCTTCGGCGCTTCCATGGCGAGATACTGCATGGCGTCGACGTCGCCGAGCCAGTCGGAGCCCTTGACGGTGTCGTAGAGGTGCCACTGCCAGCTGTCCGGCGTCATGTTCTGCAGCGAGGCGGCGATGCCGCCCTGGGCGGCAACCGTGTGCGAGCGTGTCGGGAAGACCTTGGTGATGCAGGCCGTCTTCAGGCCCTGCTCCGCCATGCCCAGCGTGGCGCGCAGGCCGGCGCCGCCGGCGCCAACGACGACGACGTCGAAGGCGTGGTCGACATACTGGTAGGCCTTGCCGTTTGCAGCGGGTGAACTGTTCGATGCCATGACGAAATTACCCTGCAAAAGCGATCTTCAGGATGGCGAAAAGACAGAGCCCGCCAACCACGATCGCGAAAAATGTGTTGAGCATGAGAAGGGCGATCTTCGCGCCTTCACCGTGCACGTAATCCTCGATGATCACCTGCATGCCGAGCTTCATGTGGATCAGTCCCGAAAGCAGGACCAGGCCCATGACCACGGCGACGAAGGGGTTCGAAAGGGCCGAAACGACCTCCGCATGGGGAGCGCCGGCATAACGAACGAGGAAGATGACGAAGAAGATCAAGAGCGGAACGTTGGCGACTGCCGTGACGCGCTGGCGCCAGAAGTGGTCAGTGCCTTCCTTGGCGGAGCCGTAGCCGCGGACCTTGCTGAGAGGTGTGCGCATGTTCATGGTCCTGTCCCCTCAGTACCGCACGAGATAGCCGACCACCCAGATCAGCACGGTAAGCGCTACCGACCCGACGATCGTTGCCTTGGCCAGCTTGGTGGCGAAGTGCTTCTCGTAGCCGTAGCCGAGGTCCCACATGAAGTGGCGCAGGCCGCCGAGCATATGGTGCACCAGCGCCCAAGTGTAGCCGAAGAGCACCAGCTTGCCGAGAAGCGTGCCGAACAGCCAGCTGACCCAGTCGTAGTACGCTTCGCCGGACGCGGCGGCGATCAGCCACCAGGCAACGAGGATGGTGCCGAAGTAGAGCGCGCCGCCGGTAATGCGGTGCACAATGGACATCACCATTGTCGGGATAGGCTTATAGATTTGAAGATGCGGCGACAGCGGCCGGCTTCTTGTGACATCCGTCATCGGAACCTCACGGAAATGCCCGGATTCACGCCCAAAAAGTGGACGATTTTAGTCCGGTATCGCACCTGATTGTGCGCAATTCAGTCCTTCGGACCTTTAATCACCATATTGCTTAACGACAAGTGTGTTTGCAGTGCAAAATCAATTTAATCGATTAGACGAAAAGCGGCATTTTCAGGTCCGACCGAGACGTGGCGCCCAGTTAACGATACGGGCGAAAACCATAACCAAATCCGTGACTTTCCAGCGGAATTGCCCCAGAGTGCGGTTAACGATTTGTTAAGCGTTTTGCGGAGGACGGACAGAATGACTCTGTTGCGGGCATTCCATGCGACCAAAGTTCTAGCACTTGCGGGCCTGCTTGTCGCGACTGCCTGCCTGCCGGTGCGGGCGGGAGACTGGGGCGGGCCACGGGAAGTGCAGACGCGCACCCGACACATCAGGCTGTATTCGCATCGTTCCTTCAGTCGCCACGAGTTCGACCGCATGGGCTACGGCACAACGTACAGCCGCAATCGCCTGCCACGCAACCAGTGGGCCGCCGAGAACGGACCGCCAGAAGTCGAGACCCGGACCCGGCATATCCGCTTTCCCCGGTATCATCGTCCTTACGACAGGCAATATAGCGAACGCCTGCGCTATCGCGACGGCTGGGGGCGGGACCAGGCAGTGCGTAACATCTGGACATCAGGCGACCGCTATGATCATCGCCCGGATAGCTACGGCGGTGAACGGCTTGATATCTACGGCGGCGATGGCTTCCCGGACACGATCGGTAGCATCGGCACCTATGCCGGCGGCATTTCGGCCTATAGGGATCCCGGCAACGGCATCTACTTCAGCCAGGAGGGCAACTACAGCTACTATGACGACGGCCAGTTTACGCCGCCGCCGCAGGTGAAGCGCGCAAAGATCATCGTGATGTCGCCGAAAACGTTCAATCGCGCCTGCGCCTGGGAGCACGGCGTCTGCGTGATCCGGCGATAGCGGTGACGGCTCCCACCGAGGAGCCACCGGGCCTGCGCGCGGTCACACGCCCATGGCGCCGATGATGGCGCCCATCGCCGACAGCACCAGCAGCCAGTGCACGCCGTCGATCAGCGACAGGCTCCAGCCGAATCCCTGGTAGCGGTGATTGACGACCATGCTGGTTGCGACGAAACCGAGCCACAGGAAGAACGCGGAGACAATGCCGTTAAAAGCGGTGACCTGGCCCGGGCCGAGATGGCCGACGACACCGGCGACCATCGTCGCCATCACTAGTTCCGAGACAAAGGAAATCGCGAAAAGAACCGGCGACATCTGCGCCGTCGCGGGGTCGATGCGCGCCGCCTTCATCCAGGGTTTGCCGAGAACGCCGTAATAGCCGGCGCCAATGACGAAGGCCGCAATGGCGGCAATCAGCACCGCCAGATAGTTCATGCCCGCAAAAGCCATCTTCGTTCCCCTCATCCCCTTATCGTTTTTAGGAAGTTGGAAGCGAATGCGTTGCCGCTGTCAATCGGGCACGGAAGGAGCCGTTGATGCGCCGAACTGCCAGACCGTCGTGCGCTTGACCTCGCTGTCTTCAAGCGCCCTTGTGACCGGCACTTCGTAGGTCGCCAGCGCCGTCATCCTGTCGCGCGGACAATAGGAGCGGCCGGGATCGCCGACGATGACGGTCGCGCCGCCGGAGCTGAGCGCCGTAAACCAGGGCAGCAGGCGCTCGGCAAAGGACTTGTCGTAGAAGACGTCGCCGGCAAGGCAGAGGTCGGCGGCCAGATCGCGGCCGGTAATTTCCTCTGCGGTGTAGGCAATATCGACGCCGTTCAGTTCGGCATTGAGCCGCACCGCCGTCTCGGCCCAGGGATCGATATCGGCCGCAAGAACAGAAGCCGCCCCCGCCTTCATCGCGGCGATGGCGACCAGCCCGGAGCCCGAGGCAAAGTCGACGACGCGTCGGCCGCGAACGACCTCCGGATGATCGATGATATAACGCGCGAGCCCCTGCCCGCCGGCCCAGGCAAAGGCCCAGAACGGCGGCGGCAGACCGATTTCCTCCAGCTCCTCCTCGGTTTTCAGCCAGAGCTCATGCGCTTCCGTCGCCAGATGCAGCCGGATTTCCGGCACATGCGGCGGCGACAGAACGTCGGTGTTGGCGCGGATGAAGCTTTCGGGATCGGTCTTCAAGAAACACTCCGAGCGTGATCCGAAATGCGGGAGCCGGTTTTCGGATAAATCACGCGGAAAAACAAAGCTACCGTGGCGGACTGTCGAACCCGGCCATGCGGCAGACCTCGATCCATTCGTCCTCGGTGACCGGCTGGACTGAAAGGCGCATGCTGGTGACCAGCGCCATGTTGGCGAGCTTGGGGTTATCCTTGATCTCCTTCAGCGTCACCGGGCGCGGCACGTCGCGAACAGCGCGAATGTCGACGCAGTCCCAGCGGGCATCGCCCTCGGCGGTCGAATCCGGATGCGAAAGCGCGCAGACCTCGGTGATGCCGACGATTTCAAGCCCTTCGTTCGAGTGGTAGAAGAAGCCCTTGTCGCCGATCTGCATCGCCCGCATGTTGTTGCGTGCGAGGTAGTTGCGCACGCCGGTCCATTCGGTGCCCTTCGCGCCGGCATCCTTCTGCATCTGCCAGGACCACTTGAAGGGCTCGGATTTGTAAAGCCAGAATGCCATCGCGCCTCAAGCCTCCGGGTTGTTGAAGACCCAGTTGAAGGCCTTGATTTCGACGTTGGAGAACAGGCCGGCCTTGGCGTAGGGATCGGCTTCGGCGATGGCGCGCGCATCGTCGATCGTCTCGGTCTTGACGATCACCAGGCTTCCGGTCGGCTTGCCGTCGTCGCCGAGGAAGGGGCCGGCCATCTTCAGAATGCCCTTGGCATTGAGGTCGTTGAGATAGGCGACGTGATCCGGACGCGTGTCCAGCCGAAGCTGCAGCGCGCCTGATTTGTCGGTGCATTGAAGTGCGAAGAGCATGCTTCCTCCTGAGTTTTCGTTTGGCGCGGGATGCGGGCGGAAAACCGCTTAGCACTTTTCCTCATCCCGACGACCAGTTCATTCCTGGGTGATCGGACGGGACATCAATTGTTCAAGGGCGGTGCGCACATCGAGCTTGCCGTCGATGATGGCGGCGACCGCCTCGGTAATCGGCATCTCGACGCCAAGATCGCGGGCGACGCGGGCGGCGACCGAGGCTGCAAAGGCCCCCTCGACGAGTTCGCCCTGGCGTCCGCTACCGCGGCCATCCTTGCCGCGCGCAATACCGAAGCGCAGGTTGCGCGACTGGTGGCTGGTTGCCGTCAGCACGAGATCGCCGAGCCCCGAGAGGCCGCGAACGGTATCGGCATCCCCGCCTTCGGCGACGACGAAGCGGGACATCTCCGCAAGGCCGCGGGATATCAGTGCCGCCCGGGCGCTATCGCCCAAACCTGCGCCTTCGACGATGCCGCAGGCGATGGCAAGCACGTTCTTCAGCGCGCCGCCAAGCTGCACGCCGATGCGGTCTTCTGAAGGGTAGAGACGGAAGGTCGGGCCTGACAGAGCCTCCGCAAGTAGCGTCGCCGTGTCGTTGTCGGCGGCAGCGACCACCATCGCCGTCGGCAGCCCCTTGGCAATGTCAGCTGCAAAGCCGGGGCCGGAGAGCACGCCGATGCCGTGGCCCGGCAATTCTTCCGCCAGCACATCGGTCAAAAGACGCCCCGTTGCCTGCTCCATGCCCTTGGCGCAGGTGACGATCGTCGCCGCGGCATTGATCGACGGACCGTATTGCCGCGCCGCTTCGCGGTGTGCCTGCGATGGCATGACGAACAGCACGATCTCAGCGTCGCCAAGCACCGCAGCATCGGCGCTGTGCTTGAGCCCTGCCGGCAGGTCGATGCCCGGAAGGGCCCGTTCGTTACGGCCGGTCCGCCGGCATTCATCCGCGGTTTCCTCGCGCCGGGCGAGAAGGGTCACATCGCTGCCGTTGGCGGATGCGGCGACAGCGGCAAGCGCCGTGCCGAAGGCACCCGCTCCGACCACCACGATCTTCGGGTTGGTGTTCATATCCTGTCCATCATGCCCTGGCTGCTTTCCGTCATGCCTTGGCGCCGCGCTTGCCCGAACCAAGCAAGGTCTGCGCCTGTTGGTCGAGCGGCCAGCGCGAGCGCGGCGCGACATCGAGACCATCCGCCGGCAAACCGGCGGCAAACCGTTCGGCCCCCGCCCAGGCGATCATTGCGGCATTGTCGGTGCAAAGCTCAAGCGGCGGCGCGATGAAATCGAAGCCGTTCTTGTCGCAGAGCTCCTGGAGCGTTGCCCTGAGCACCTGGTTGGCGGCAACCCCGCCGGCAACGACCAGCGCCGGCTTTTCGACGGACGCGTGATCCGTCTTGAACCGCTTCAACCCGCGCCCGATCCGATCCTTGAGCGTGCGCGAGATCGCGCGCTGGAAGGAGGCGCAGATGTCGGCAATATCCTGGTCCGTCACCGGCTCCAGCGATTGCGCCGCCTGGCGCACCGCCGTCTTCAGCCCCGAAAACGAGAAATCGAGCCTGGCATCGCCGACCAGCGGGCGGGGAAACTCGAAGCGCTCGGCATTGCCGCTCCGCGCGGCGCGCTCGACGGCCGGGCCGCCGGGATAGGGAAGACCGAGCAGCTTGGCCGTCTTGTCGAAGGCCTCGCCGAGCGCATCGTCGATCGTCGTGCCCCAGCGCGCGTAGTCGCCGACACCCTTGACCAGGATCAGTTGCGTGTGACCGCCCGAGACCAGCAACATCAGATAGGGAAAACTCAGACCATCGGTGAGCCGCGCGGTCAGCGCGTGACCTTCCAGGTGATTGACGGCATAGAGCGGCTTGCCGGTCGCCCGCGCGATCGCCTTGCCCGTCATCAGTCCGACGATGAGGCCGCCAATCAGACCGGGACCACTTGTCGCAGCAATCGCATCGATGTCGTTGAGCGTCACTCCGGCGCGCAGCAGCGCCTCCTCGATCAGGGTGTCGAGCGCTTCGACATGGGCGCGCGCGGCAATCTCCGGAACCACGCCGCCATAGGCGCTATGCTCTTCCAGCTGGCTCAAGACGACGTCGCCGAGGATGCTTCCCCTGCCGTTTTCGTCGCGTAGCACGACGGAAGCCGCGGTTTCGTCGCAGCTTGTTTCTATGCCGAGGATGCGCATGGGCGGAGACATCAGGAACTACTCAAAGATTGCGGTCGCACCGAAAGGTGGGTACACGGAACTCCGGTAACAATGGATAGCCTTTGATGCAAACAAAACCTTTCCGGATCGGCACGCGTGGCAGCCCGCTGGCGCTCGCTCAAGCCCATGAAACGCGCGATCGCCTCGCGGCCGTGCATGGTCTGTCGCCGGAAATGTTCGAGGTTGTCATCCTTTCCACCAAGGGCGACCGCATCACCGATCGGTCGCTGGCCGAGATCGGCGGCAAGGGCCTGTTCACCGAGGAAATCGAGCAGCAGCTCCTGTCGGGCGAACTCGATTTCGCCGTGCATTCCTCGAAGGACATGCCGACCAAGCTTCCAGATGGCCTGTTTCTTTCCGCCTTCCTGCCGCGCGAGGACATTCGCGACGCCTTCATCGGCCGCACCGCACCCAGGCTCCTGGAATTGCCCGAAGGCGCGACTGTCGGCTCGTCGTCGCTGCGCCGGCAGGCGCTGATCCGGAGGCTCAGGCCCGACATCAACGTCATCACCTATCGCGGCCAGGTCGAGACGCGGCTGCGCAAGCTCGCCGAAGGCCAGGTCGATGCGACGCTGCTTGCCTATGCCGGCCTGAAGCGGCTCGGCATGGCCGACGTGCCGACAGAACTGCTCGACCCGGAAGAGTTTCCGCCGGCACCGGCGCAGGGCGCGATCTGTATCGAGAGTAGGATCGGCGACAAACGCGTCAACGACCTGCTCGCCGCCATCGACGATAGCAGAACCCATGAGGCGGTCGCCTGCGAACGCGGCTTCCTTGCGACGCTCGACGGCTCCTGTCGAACGCCTATCGCCGGCCTGGCGGTCTCGGATGGCACGCATCTGCGTTTCTCCGGCATGATCCTGACGCCGGATGGCAGCACCCATCACCGCATCACGGTCGAAGGCAAGGCTGCCGATGCCGAAGCCCTCGGGCAAAAGGCCGGCGAAGATATCCGCGCGTTGGCGGGACCGGGCTTCTTCTCGAGCTGGACCTGAGCCATGCGGCTGCTCGTGACCCGGCCGCAGCCCGCCGCCGAGGCTACGGCCCGCCGGTTGGAAGTCATGGGTCATCAGCCGCTGCTGTTGCCGCTGGCGCGGGCGGAACATTTGCCAGAGGCGGCACGGAAAGCACTCGAACTACCACATGCCGCAGTCGCGCTGACCAGTGCCGAAGCCGTACGGGCGTTGGCCGAACTTGGCGCCGATCTGGAGCCCTATAAAGCGGAACCCTGCTTCTGCGTCGGCGAAGCGACGGCCCGGGCGGCGCGCGATCTCGGCTTTACCTCGCTCCACACGGGAGAGGGAACCGGCAGGAGCCTTGCCGAAATGATCGCCGCCACGCTTACTGCATCGCGGGCGCCCCTCCTCTATCTCGCAGGCTCCCCCCGCTCCGACGGACTTGAAGCCACGCTACGGCAGCTTCGCATCGAGCATGTCACGGTCGAATGCTACCGGATGCAGCCGATCGCCCATCCGCCCAACATATTGGCGCGCCTGATATCGGCCGGCCGGCCGGACGCGGTGCTGCTCTATTCCCACGACACCGCGCGACGCTTCGCCGCGCTGCTTGTCGAAGCCGGCCTCAAGACCGCCGCTTTCTCTCCGCGCTATCTCTGCCTCAGCGCCGCCGTTGCCGGAGCGCTGCCGGATGGCGCACCGGTCGAGGTCGCAGCAAGACCCGACGAAGAAAGCCTTTTCAGCCTTCTCTAATGCAATTTCGATCAAAAACGGAACCAAAGGGGCTTTCCCTCACCGGCCAGCCTGACTAGGTTTGTTGCAAGAACCGACAGGCAACAACGGTAAGAGGTCACCATGGTATCGGAAAACCCGCCGCGCCGCTCGAAAGCCGAGAAAGAGCCGCTGACGATCGACCTTGAAGCGGAAAAGACCGTGACGGAAAATGCCGAAACGACGGCAAACCCCGCGGCAACCGCCGATGAACCGACCGAAATCCCCGAAGCCGATGGCGCAGCGGAAGCCCGCGTCGAAGAGGAAATCGAGGAACAGCGCGCCGATGCGGCAGCCGCCGCCTTCAACGAGGAGCCGCCGCATTTAAGCCGTGAGCCTGAAGCAAGCCCCGTGCAAAAACCGCCGTCCAATTCCGGTTCACTGGCAGCCGGGATCCTCGGCGGCCTGGTGACGCTGCTCGGCTTCGGCGTACTGCAATATGCCGGCTATGTGCCGGGGCTCGGCCCCGACCGCGGCACGTCTTCCACAGAGCTGACGCTTTCGAGCGAGATCCAGGCCCTGCGCGATCAGGTGGCCGGCATACAGGCGCCAACCACAACCGTCGACATTGCACCGCTCGAGAACCGCCTCGCCGCATTGGAACAGACGGCAGCACAACCGGGCGCCGGCGGAGTGGCGACCGGCGAGATGACGGCACTCAAGGCCGAAGTGACGAACCTCACCAAGGAGATCGCCGCGCTGAAATCAGGCCTTGCCGAAGCGCAGCAATCGGCAACGACGGCCAGAGCCGAACTGGCAAGCCGCATCGATTCCGCCGAACAGAAACTCAACGAACCCGCCAACGATATCCAGGTTGCCAAGGCCGTCGCCGTCACCGCGCTTAAGACCGCGATCGATCGTGGCGGGCCGTTCCTGGCTGAACTCGATGCGCTTCGCAGCATCGCCCCTGATGAAACGGCCGTCACCGCCCTCGCTCAGGATGCGACGACGGGCGTGGCAACGCGCGCCGACCTTCGCCGGGATTTTGCAACCACATCCAATACCATGCTCGACGCGCTTAATCAGCCGGACCCGAACGAGGGCATCTTCGATCGCCTCGTCTCCAGCGCCATGTCGGGCATTCGCGTGCGTCCCGTCGGCAGCGTCGAAGGCGACACGCCGGAGGCCGTCGTCGCCCGCATCGAGGACAAGCTGAACAACGGCGATCTTAAGGGCGCGGCATTGGAATGGGACGGTCTTCCGGCTGCGGCCAAGACCGCCGGTGAACCGTTCAAGGTCAAGCTTGACCAGCGTCTCCGGGTCGAAGGCATCATCGATGCGGCGGTCGCGGCAACGATGAACAAGTCCACCACCCAGGGCTGAGGAAGACAGACATGATCCGCATTTTGATCTTCATCCTGATCGTTCTGGGTCTCGGCCTCGGCTTCGCGTGGCTCGCGGATCGGCCGGGCGAACTGTCGCTCGTCTGGCAGGGCCAGCTCATCGAAATGAGCCTGATGCGCGCGGCATCGCTGCTGATCTCGCTGGTCGCCGCCGTGCTGATCGCCATCTGGCTGGTGCGCACCATCTGGCTGTCACCACACACCGTCACCCGCTATTTCCGCGCCCGAAAGCGCGACAGGGGCTACCAGGCACTGTCGACTGGCCTGATCGCCGCCGGCGCCGGCGACGCCAACCAGGCGCGCAAGATGACCGCCCGCACCCGCGGCCTGATCAGCGCCGACCAGGAACCGCTGATCCACCTGCTCGAAGCCCAGACGTTTCTGATCGAAGGCAAATACGACGACGCGCGCAAGAAGTTCGAACTGATGGCCGACGATCCGGAAACGCGCGAACTCGGCCTGCGCGGTCTCTATCTCGAAGCCAAGCGCCTCGGCGCACACGAGGCGGCGCGTCAATATGCCGAGCGGGCAGCCGAAAAAGCGCCGCACCTGCCCTGGGCGACACTGGCAACGCTCGACAGCCAGAGCCAGGCCGGACAATGGGATGAGGCACTGCGCTTGCTCGACCAGAGCAGGACAGCCCATGTGCTTGAGCGCAAGGAGGCCGACCGCAAGAAGGCCGTGCTTCTGACCGCCCGCGCCATGACGCGCCTCGACGGCGATGCCAAGGCGGCCCGCGACGACGCGCTTGCCGCGCTCAAGCTCGACGAAAATCTGGTGCCCGCCGCGCAGGTGGCGGCAAAGGCGCTGTTTCGCGAGGACAACCTGCGCAAAGGAGCATCGATCCTCGAAAAGGCCTGGAAACATGAGCCGCATCCCGATGTCGCCCGACTTTACGTGCGGGCACGCGGCGGCGACACGGCGGTCGACCGGCTGAAGCGGGCGAGAAAACTCGAATCGCTGCGCCCGAACAACGCGGTGGCCATGGCAGCCGTCGCCGAGGCAGCACTCGAGGCGCGAGAGCTTCTGCTTGCCCGCACCAAGGCGGAGGCCGCGGCCCGGCTGGAGCCGACCGAAAGCATCTTCCTGCTGCTTGCAGATATCGAGGAGGCCGACACCGAGGACGAGGGCCGCATCCGCCACTGGATGGCCCAGGCCCTGAAGAGCCCGCGCGATCCGGCCTGGACGGCCGACGGCGTCACTTCGCCGACCTGGCTGCCGGTCTCGCCGGTGAGCGGCCGGCTCGACGCCTTCGAATGGAAGGCACCGGCCCTGCAACTGGCCACACAGGTCGAGGATGGCCACCTGAGCGCCGATGAAGCGATCCGCAGCCTGCCTCCTGTCATGGCCGAGCACCATCCCGTAGCCCACGGCACGGCTCCGGCCAAACCGGTCGTCGATACGCCCGTGATCATCGAAGCCGCAGCCGAGACGCCGCGCGAGCGCACGGAGCCGATCAAGGTGGCGGAAGCGAAAAGACCTGCCCCGATCGTCGAGAAGACACGCGAGAAGGACGGCGCCTCCAATGGCGAGCCGGTTGCCGACCCGTTCTTCGGCCGTCCTCCGGATGATCCCGGCGTGCGGGAACCGGCTGTCGGCAAAAAAGTGTCGGAAAAGACCACTTTCCGATTGTTCTGAGTTTTGAGGCTGGGCGAAAACATGTTTGAACGCTTCCGGACGTTTCTTGAGGGCCTGACCGGCCCGACGACGCGGATCGAGAGGGGTGATCCGCGCGTGGCGGTCATCGCGCTCTGCATTCAGGTGATGGAGGCGGACGGCAAGATCCTCGCCTCCGAGCAGCGCAAGATGCGCGCCATCATCAAGCAGCACTATGAACTCGACGATGCAGCACTCGACGCGCTGGTCGAGGCCGGCAAGTCCGCCGAAAGCGAGGCGATCGACTTCTATCAGTTCACCGCCGAAGTGAAACGCCACCTCTCCGAGGAGCAGCGCATCGAATTGATCGGCATGCTCTGGGAGGTCGTCTACGCCGATGGCGAGCGCAGCGAGATGGAAGATCACGTGATCTGGCGGATCGCCGATCTTCTCGGCGTCTCCGGGCGGGACCGGGTTTTGAAGCGACGGGAGGTCGCGGCCAGGATCGATGCGGCGGAAGAAGGCGAACCGCAACAGGAAAGCTGAAATGCCGATAGCCGCCGAGACCGACAGGAAGCCCATCCTCATCGTCCTGCACCAGGAGCGATCGAGCGCCGGCCGTGTTGGCCAGATCCTCGCGCAGAAGGGTTTTTCCCTCGACATCCGTCGTCCGGCGCTTGGCGACGAGCTGCCACCGACGCTCGAGCACCACGGCGGCACGATCATCTTCGGCGGGCCGATGAGCGCCAATGACGAGGAGGATTTCGTCCGCCGCGAGATCGACTGGCTATCGGTGCCGCTCAAGGAAAACAAGCCCTATCTCGGCATCTGCCTGGGCGCGCAGATGCTGGCGCGCAACCTTGGCGGCAAGGTCGCGCCGCATCATGAAGGCATGACGGAAATCGGCTGGTACCCGCTGGTCGCCACCGACGCCGGGCGGGCACTGATGGACTGGCCTGACATGGTCTATCACTTCCATCGCGAGGGGTTCGATCTGCCTGCAGGTGCCGAGTTGCTGGCAACCGGCGAAACCTATCCGAACCAGGCCTTCCGCTATGGCGAAAACGCCTGGGGCATCCAGTTCCATGGCGAGCTGACACGCGCGATGATGCATCGATGGGTGGTGCACGGCGCGCACCGCTTCGAACTGCCCGGCGCCCAGATGGGCAAGGCCCATCTCGACGGGCGCATGCAGCACGATGCGCCGTTGCGCACCTGGATGGAAAATTTCCTCGATCTCATTTTCGTGCAGGCGGGCTCCAGGCAGGCGGCCTGACGCCAAGCTTTGCAGCTCGAACCCGCGCATTTCCTGGAAAGGCTCTAACGATGATGCTCCGGCACGTCGAGCGTGTCGATCTTGCGCAACTGCGGGAAGCCGAGCGCCCAGAGCGCTGACACCAGCAACGTGCCTGCGCCGCCGAAAGCGACGGCAAAGATTGCGCCAAAGCCGGATGCCATCATGCCGGCCCGGAACTCGCCGAGCTCGTTGGAGGCGCCGACGAACACCATGTTGACGGCATTGACGCGGCCGCGCAGCTCGTCCGGCGTCCACAGCGTGATCAGGATCTCGCGTACATAGACCGAAATCATGTCGGCAGCGCCCATGACCACCAGTGCAGCGATCGATATCCATGGCGTTGCCGACAGGCCGAAGACGACGGTGCCGAGGCCGAAGAGCGCGACGCCGGTGAACATGTAAAAGCCGGCGCGGTGGCGAATGGGGTGGGCGGCAAGCCACACCGCCATGCCGACGGCGCCAACGCCGGGGGCGGCGCGCAGCAAGCCTAGGCCCCATGGGCCAAGATCAAGGATATCGCGGGCAAAGACCGGCATCATCGCGACAGCGCCGCCGAGCAGCACCGCGAACAGATCGAGCGAGATCGCACCGAGCACCACCTTCTCCGCCTTGATATAGCGGAAACCGGCTGTGATCGTTTCCCAGCTCTGCACCGGTGCCTTGGAGCGCGCCGCCGGCTTGGGGATGGCAAACACCATCAGCGCCGCGGCGGCGAAGAAGCAGACGCCGACGGCATAGGGCGCAACGGAGCCGAAGCCATAGATCAGGCCGCCTGCAACCGGACCGACGATCATCGCCGTCTGCCACGAGGTCGAATTCCAGGCGATCGCATTGGGTAGATCTTCGGGCGGGACGAGATTGGGTGCCAGCGACTGCGAGGCGGGGGCGAGAAACGCCCGCTCGATGCCGAAGACGACCAGGATCGCATAAACAGGCCAGGGCGAGAAAAGCCCCGTGACCGTCAACGTGAGCAGCGCCACGGCACACAGCGTGCTGACGGCCATGCAGATGCCCATGATCATGCGCCGGTTATAGCGATCGGCAACTGACCCCGTGACCAGAATCAGCACCAGCGACGGCAGGAACTGGAAGAGCCCGATAAGCCCGAGGTCGAACGGATCGCGCGTCAGGTCGTAGATCTGCCAACCGACCGCGACTGAAATGATCTGAATGGCAAAGTAGGCAAGGAAGCGCGAGAAGAAATAGCGGCGATAACCGACATGCCGGAAGGCGGCAAAACGGTGGGTGGTATGAACGGCAGACATAGGGGAAACGCTCCTCGATGGTACCGATCTTTGTCCGATCCGCATTAAACATGATCGCGCACGGTAAATCGGCGTACTTGCTCGTTTAGGTCTCAATGTCTACATGTCTGTCAATAACGATTTGGAGACCGGCATGATTGCTGTCATCGGCACCTTGAACTTTATTATCAACATCGCGTGGTTTCTGATCATCGCGTCAGCCATCTTTTCGTGGCTCTATGCGTTCAACGTCATCAACGTGAACAACCAGGCGATCAACATGATCGGCCGCTCGCTCTACCAGCTGACCGAGCCGCTCTATCGTCCGATCCGCCGGGTCCTGCCCAATATGGGCGGCGTCGACCTTTCGCCGCTGGTCGTGCTGGTGATCCTCTATTTCATCCAGCTTTTCCTGAACACGACGATCGCGCCGGCGCTCCTGCGCTGATCCATTGACGCAGCAAGCGTTCACCGCCCACGGAGATCACGTGCGCGTCACCGTTCGACTGACACCGAACGGCGGACGCGACGGGATCGATGGGGTGGAGAGCGGCGCCGACGGGCAGGACCATCTCAAGGTCCGCGTGCGCGCCATTCCGGAAAAGGGCAAGGCCAACCAGGCCCTGATCGCCGTCCTCGCCAAAGAGATCGGCGTCGCCAAGAACCGCATTTCCTTCATCTCAGGCGAAACGCAGCGCAAAAAAATCCTCCGGATCGACGCCGACCCGGAGGATGTTTTGAAACGGCTTGCCGAACTGGTCGGCAAATAGCCAGATGCTTACTTCTTTTCGCCCTTGGCGCGCTCGACCGCTTCCTTGATCAGCTGCTTGGCGACGGAGGCATCCTTCCAGCCGAAAATCTTGACCCACTTGCCGGGCTCCAGATCTTTGTAGTGCTCGAAGAAGTGCTCGATCTGCTTGAGCGTGATTTCCGGCAGGTCGGTGTATTCATGCACCTTGTCGTAGCGCTGCGTCAGGTGACCCGACGGAACCGCGATGATCTTTTCGTCCTGGCCGGAATTGTCTTCCATCATCATCACGCCGATCGGGCGGACGTTGATGACGCAGCCCGGAACGAGCGGACGGGTGTTGCAGATCAGAACGTCGATCGGATCGCCATCATCGGAAAGCGTGTGCGGCACGAAGCCGTAGTTCCCCGGATAGGTCATCGGCGTGTAGAGGAAACGGTCGACGACGAGCGTGCCGGCTTCCTTGTCCATCTCGTACTTGATCGGATGGCCGCCAACAGGAACTTCAACGATGACGTTGACATCTTCCGGTGGATTCTTTCCGATGGAAATCGCATCGATACGCATGGAATACTCCCAGGGTCGGTTGAGAAATTTGCCCGTCGGATAAAGGGAAACATGCCGCGATGCAACATAACTTTCGTCCGGAGTGCAGATTCACCTTGCCAACCCGCCGTGACCTGAAGTTGATTGCATCAGAGGATTTCTCGTAAGGAGGGATTTTGGATGACCGCAAAGGCCGCATGTTTCCTTGCTGCAGCACTTGCCGCCACGCCGGTTCTGGCCAACGACAGCGTCTATTCGGATGTCAGCCGCGACAAGTGCACTATTGTGGAGGAAGTCGAAGGCATCTTCATGTCGATGACCTGTCCTGGCCCTGACGGCTACCCCGCCCACTTCAAGGAATCCGATATCCGGCAAAGCTTCTTCTTCGGGCATCTGAATGCGCGATACCTGAAGGAAGGTTTCGAAACCTTCGGCCCCTTCAACCACGCCGGCACGATGGTGGAGTGGCGCCTGAACAAGGACAAGGTGCCGGTATCGGCCATCCTGCGCTGGGTGATCGAGAACGGCGATCCGAAAACCGGCGAAGGCAACTCGGCCTATGACGGCCAGGTCCTGGTGATCTCAAAGGTTGCGCAGAAGGAAGACGGGATCGGCTGCGTCGCCGGCTATGTCGATGCACTCGCCAATCCGGATCCGAACACGCTCGCCCGCAAGATCGCCGACGACATTGCCCCGGGGTTCCGGTGCGGTATCGACGAAGCAGCCTACCATGGCAAGCGCGGTGAGAAGGCGAGCGGGTCGCGTCACCAATTGCCTACCGCGCCGCGCGTCAAATAGGAGGCGCAAAGGACGCTGTAGCGCTTTAAATTTGCTGCATAATTTTGTCCTTAAATCGGATCCGATTTAAGGAATTATGCAGGAGGTGACATCGAGGTCAGACGCAAGCAGGCGTCAGTTCCAGGCAAAGCCGATCTTCTTGAGGTGCTTGTCGCCGAAATCTTCCATGCCCTCGGCGATATCGCTGCCGCCAGCCCCCTGGAAGAACTGATAGGCGTTATCGCTGTCTTCGAGGCACCAGACGACCAGTCCCCTGCAGCCGAGCGACCGCAGCAGGCTCTTGGCTTCGCCGAAGAGAACCCGTCCAAGGCCGATGCCCTGATATTCCGGCCGCAGGTAGATCTCGTAGATTTCGCCTTCCTGCGGCAGCGCCTTGGCGCGGCTGAGGCCGAGGGTCGCATAGCCGGCAATCGTTCCGGCCACGTCGACGACCAGCAAGGTCGCCGGACCCCGCGTCGCCTTGCGCCACCAGACCTCGTCTCGACGATTGACCATCTGGACCAGGGGGCGGTGCGGAATGATGCCGCCATAGGCTTGTAGCCACGAAACGCGATGCACGTCGGCAATCGCCGACGCCTCTTGCGGTTCTCCAGGCCTGACCTCGATCGAAACAGTCTTCATGACTCACGACTCTAAACGCACACAGGGCGAACAGGAATCCCACCCGGGGGCCGCGTCGCGTTAACCCACAGGCAACTTTAACGGCATCCCATGGAAGGTTAACGCCTTTTTAACTTTATCCGCAAGCCGCCCCCCGCTGGCACACACAGCAAAAAACCCCGGATTGCTCCGGGGTTTCGCTAATCGCTCGCTTTTGTCGGTGGGCGCTTAAGCGGCGCCAGCCGTACGCGACTTCTCGAAGCGCTTACGGTCGTTCGAGTCGAGGTACATCTTGCGCAGACGGATCGACTTCGGCGTGACTTCGACCAGCTCGTCGTCCTGGATCCAGGACAGCGCGCGCTCGAGCGTCATGCGGATCGGCGGCGTCAGCTTGACGGCTTCGTCCTTGCCGGATGCACGCATGTTGGTGAGCTTCTTGCCCTTCAACACGTTGACTTCCAGGTCGTTGTCGCGCGTGTGGATGCCGATGATCATGCCGGCATAGACCTTCTCGCCGGCTTCGATGATCATCGGGCCGCGGTCTTCCAGGTTGAACATGGCGTAGGCGACCGATTCGCCGGCGTCGTTGGAGAGCAGCACGCCGTTGACGCGGCCGCCGATCTCACCCTTGTACTGCTGGTAGGCGTGGAACAGACGGTTCATGACCGCTGTGCCGCGCGTATCCGTCAGCAGTTCCGACTGGTAGCCGATCAGGCCACGGGTCGGTGCGAAGAACACCAGCCGGACGCGATTGCCGCCGGACGGACGAAGCTCGACCATCTCGGCCTTGCGTTCGGACATCTTCTGAACGACGACGCCGGAATGCTCTTCGTCGACGTCGATGACCACTTCTTCGATCGGCTCGAGCAGCTGGCCGTTCTCATCCTTGTGCATGACGACGCGCGGACGCGAGACGGCGAGTTCGAAACCTTCGCGGCGCATGGTTTCGATCAGAACCGCGAGCTGCAATTCGCCACGACCGGAGACGAAGAACGAATCCTTCTCGGAGGATTCCTCGATCTTCAGCGCGACGTTGCCTTCGGCTTCCTTGAACAGACGGTCGCGGATGACGCGGCTCGTCACCTTGTCGCCTTCGGTGCCGGCAAGCGGGCTGTCGTTGACGATGAAGGACATGGTGACGGTTGGCGGGTCGATCGGCTGTGCGGTCAGCGCTTCGGAGACCGACGGGTCGCAGAAGGTGTCGGCGACGGTGCCCTTGGTCAGGCCGGCGATCGCGACGATGTCGCCTGCATGGGCTTCTTCGATCGGCTGACGCTCGATGCCGCGGAATGCGAGGATCTTCGAGATACGGCCGTTTTCAAGCAGCTTGCCGTCCTGGCCGAGAACCTTGACCGGCTGGTTCGGCTTCAGCGAACCCGAATGGATGCGGCCGGTGATGATACGGCCGAGGAAGGGGTTTGCTTCCAGGATCGTGCCGATCATGCGGAACGGGCCCTCGCCGACCGTCGGCTCGGGAACGTGCTTGAGCACGAGGTCGAGAAGCGGTGCCATGCCCTGGTCCTTCGGGCCTTCAGGCGCGACGTTCATCCAGCCTTCACGACCCGAACCGTAGAGGATCGGGAAGTCGAGCTGCTCGTCGGTGGCGTCGAGGTTCGCAAAGAGGTCGAAGACTTCGTTGATGACTTCTTCGTGGCGTCCATCAGGACGGTCGATCTTGTTGATCGCGACGATCGGCTTCAGGCCGACCTTCAGCGCCTTGCCGACGACGAACTTCGTCTGCGGCATCGGGCCTTCGGAGGCGTCGACGAGAACGATGGCGCCGTCCACCATCGACAGGATGCGTTCGACTTCACCGCCGAAGTCGGCGTGGCCGGGGGTGTCGACGATGTTGATGCGCACACCCTTCCACTCGACCGACGTCGCCTTGGCAAGAATGGTGATGCCGCGCTCTTTTTCGATGTCGTTGGAGTCCATGACGCGTTCGGCAACGCGCTGGTTTTCGCGGAACGAGCCCGACTGCTTCAGAAGCTCGTCGACAAGGGTCGTTTTCCCATGGTCGACGTGCGCGATAATCGCGATGTTACGAATGCTCATTTTTCGTCTCGGAAGGTTTAGGGCACGCCCCAATGGGCCACGCCGCTTTTTCAATGGTCGGGCTCATACAGGTTTTTTTGCGATTGCGAAAGGGGGGCGCGCGCAAGAGCCCGGCTCCGAAGTCCCGACAGGCCATGGGTTTGCAACCGGAAAGGGTCGCGCCAACCGGGTTTGGAAAGGGTTCAACCAAAGCCAAAACGCTCATGCGACGGCGGCCGGGTCGAGCGTCACGCGCCACAATTCCTGGTCCTGCCGATCCATCAGCCGCACGGTCATCTGCTTGGTCTGGCCGTTGATATCGACGATGCCGAAGAACTGCAGCCCGGCTGATGGAGGCAGGTTGCTGTCCACACCTCCACCGGACGCCTTGATGAAGCGCACGTCCGGGCCGAACGTCATGTCCAGCTCCTTCGGACCATAGGTACCGGAATGCAAGGGACCGGAAACGAACTCCCAGAATGGCAGGAAATCCTTGAAGGCCGCCCGCGACGGATCGTAGTGATGCGCGGCCGTATAATGCACATCCGCCGTCAGCCACACGAGGTTGTCGATGGCATTGTCCCTGATGAAGCGGAGCAGCTCGGCAAACTCGGTTTCGCGACCCGTCGGTGGACCATTGTCGCCATTGGCGATTGCATCGGAACCACGCCGGTTGGCATAATCGTCCCAGACGACGAGACCAACAGGCATATCGCAGGCGATCACCTTCCAGACGGCGCGCGACGCGGCAAGCTCCCGCTTCAGCCAGTCCGCCTGGCGCCAGCCGAACAGGCCACCATCACCCTCCCCCTGGTTGGGCCCGCGATAGGACCGAAGGTCGACGAAGAAGACATCGAGCAGCGGACCGTAGGCAATCTTGCGGAAGATGCGGCCGGGCTGCGTCGGCGGCGTGCGGACCGGCGTCATCTCGTTAAAAGCGCGCCCCGCGCGCGCGGCGTAGACCGCAACGTCCTTTTCCGGATAGCGCGGATCGTCGCTGAGGTCTGTCGAGGCCGACCAGTTGTTCAGGACCTCGTGATCGTCCCACTGATAGAAGGTCGGGCAGACGGCGTTGAGTTCACGCACATGGTTGTCGAGCAGATTATACTTCCACTGGCCGCGATATTCCTCGAGCGTGCGCGCCACATCGCGCTTCTCATGCGTCACCACCCGGTTCTTCCAGATGCCGCCGTCGCGCAAGGCTATCTCGTCGGGAATGGGATTGTCGGCGTAGATCGTGTCGCCGGAATGGATGAAGAAGTCCGGCTCGTGCAGGCGCATGGTCGAATAGGTCTTCATGCCGACATCGTCGATGCCCCAACCCTGGCCGGCCGTGTCGCCGGACCAGACGAAGCGGACCGAGCGCTTGCGCAACGGCGCGGTGCGAAACCGCCCGACGACCGGCTCGGACACCCGGTTGATGTCGTAAAGATCGGTCGCGGTGAACCGATAGAAGATGTCCTGGTCCGGAAGCAGATCCTCCAGCGCACATTTGACCGCACAATCCGTCTGCGGTGTTGCGGTGAGTTCGGCGAGACGAACCGGATTGGAAAAGCTTTCGGTCGTCGAATAGTCGAGCGTCACCCGCGACGGCCTGTCGACCCGCGTCCACACCATGCCGGAACTCGTGTCGACATCGCCCGACTGCACCCCGTGGATGAATTCCGGACGGCCGTAGCCGCGGGCATAGAACGGTGTTGCAAGACCGGAGGACGCAACGAGGCCGGCAGCACCGGCAGACAGAAGGAAGGAACGGCGGGACAGCGTGGTGAGGATTTCGGCCAAACAAGCCTCCGGTTCGAGCCCTGCGAAAGCGGATTTCGCGTGCCGGACCTTTAGCTGTTCGTATGTCAGCGACTTAACAGTGGCGTGAAACTATTTGAACGGTTTCGCGACAATTCGGTGAATACAGGGCCTTCGAAGGTGGCTCGTCTTCGACGGCGACTGGGCCGGGCCGAAGGCAGTCGGACGTTTCTCGACCTGGGCGATCCGCCAGGGATCGAAGGCTGCCGGCTTCGAGACCATCGAACGCGCCTCGCACCAATCGATCGCCGCCGCACAGCGCAAATCTGCAAACCTGCGAAACTGCCTGCGCACTTTCGTCTATCGTCGGTTCATTCTCTGCGCGCATAAACCCTGCTGAATATCCACTTGCATGGAGGCGGTGCGGCGGGTGCAACCTCATGGCATTTGCCGCAAGCCCTGCTATGAAGAATCTCGTCCGCGGCCGCGGCCCCCCTTGCTGCGCTACGGACGAAACGCTTCAGCTCGCCGCCCGGCGACGTCAGATATCGGCAGGTTCCTTATCGTGTCCCATTCGAACACTCCCGTGCGTGATCACCTCGAACAGATCCTGAGCCGGCTCGATGCCCGTCGGGAGAACGAGAAGACCTATGTCAAGCTCTATGCCGACAGCGCCCGCATCGAGGCCGATGCCGCCGACCGCCGCCTTCAGGCCGGCGCCACGCTCGGACCGCTCGACGGCAAGATCGTTTCGATCAAGGATCTTTTCGACGTTGCCGGAGAACCGACGCTCGCCGGCTCGATCATCAAGCGCACGGCAGCCGTGCCGCAACAGGACGCCGTCGTGGTCAGGAGATTGCGCGCCGCCGGCGCCGTGATCGTCGGCAAGACCCATATGACCGAATTCGCCTTCACCGCGGTCGGCCTCAATCCCCATTATCCGGTTCCCGGCAACGCGACCGATGAAAGCCTGATCCCCGGCGGCTCGTCCTCGGGCGCGGCCGTGTCGGCGGCGGAAGGCACCTGCGATATCGCCATCGGCTCCGACACCGGCGGTTCCGTGCGCATCCCGGCGGCGCTGAACGGCCTCGTCGGTTTCAAACCGACCGCCAGCCGCGTGTCCCTCGACGGCGCCTTCCCGCTTGCCCCGAGTCTCGATTCTATCGGGCCGCTCGCCCACACGGTCAGCGACTGCGCAGCTGTCGATGCCGTCATGGCCGGCGAGCCGGTAACAGCGCTTGTTCCCCAGCCGATTGCCGGCCTGCGGATCGGCGTGCCACGCGGCCAGCTCCTGGCCGCGCTCTCAACCGAAATAGCCACACACTTTACGGCATGTCTCGACCGCCTCACTGCTGCGGGCGCCGACCTTGTCGATTGCGGTATCGACGACCTTATCGACCGGTTGAAGAAGGCGACCGCGATCGGCTCGATCGCCGGCCTCGAGGCGAGCCGTCTGCATGCCGACTGGCTTTCGGATCACGACGCACCGGTCGACATCAGGGTTTCATCGACGCTTCGACGTCGTTTGCTGACGCCGCAGGCAGCACTAGATGCGCTGTTGGAAACGAGAGCAGGCCTAGCAAGTGCCATGGACGATCGGCTCTCCGCCTACGATCTCATCGTCTTGCCGACGACGCCGATCGCCGCAGTGCCGATCGCCTCCGTGGAGGCGAATGAGGCAGAATATGATCGCGTCGAGGGCTTGCTCTTGCGCAACTGCCAGGTCGCAAACCAGTTCGATCTCACGGCCATAACCTTGCCGATGCCGGGGCCGAGCCGCCCGGCTGGCCTGATGTTGGTGGGCAGGAACGGAACGGACGGGACGCTGCTGGCGGTAGCGGCCTCGGTCGAGGCGCTGTTACGGGAAAGGTGATGCGTCCGGTTCGACCCGAACCAAACCCCGGCACATAATCAGTTGAGGGCGCTCACGCGAGGGCGCCCGTATCGTATATATGAAGCCTGGCCAGCGAACCGAACGGCTTTGCAGTTGGCGGCCAGTTGCAAAGCCCACGCCTGTGCTTGCATAGCGAACTGGGCCTCGCCGTCTCGCCTCAGTGCATCGTTTCGCCGGAAACCTCGTCGCGAAGGATGCGGAACGCATCCTCGAGTGCTGCGACCAGCACATTGGTTAGCTCTTCGCCGTCATTGTTCGTGAGGTAGAGGGCAACGGCCGAATCCTGCGGATCGGTATAATGCTCGATATCGCTTGACATATCATCGTCCTTTGTTCGCCGTGTCACATCCCGGCTCTTGGCGCGATGGTATAAAGCCCGACTTGTGCAAAGCTTGACGGGCAGAGCTTTGCATGACGCTCTGGTCGCGGCTTGGCATCGGGCTCGGCCTCTCGAAACAAGTGGCCCGATATACGCGGCTTGGCGGCATCGCCTTTTTACTCGCCCTCGCCCGCGCGGCGCGCTAGAGGACGCAGGAGATGAACGTCGGAACTGAAAATGTCGAAAAAGCCGAAGCGCGATAACGCCCATTATGAGCAGCGGTTGAAGGCCGAGTTCCCGGACATCCACAGTGATGTGCTCACCGGCAGGATCTCCTCGCTTCGCAAGGCTCTCGTCATCGCCGGCCTGAAGCCGCAGCGGACCCGCCTTGAGAAACTCAAGAATTCGTGGGCAAAGGCCACCCCTGGCGAGCGCGACGGCTTCCTGACCTGGCTGGCGATATCAGGCGTGTTGCCTGTTGCCACTCCAGTTCCGCCCACGGCCGCCGTGCCTTCTCCCATACCCGCAGGTGCCCCCATCGCCAGCGGACGTTACCTGCTTCCCTCCACGATCACCCGGATCAAGGCGATCATGGCAAAGCAACGCCTGAAGCCCGACGACGTCATGCACGAGATGGGTTTTTTGTCCGATGGACAGTCCCTTGCCCGAGCGCTTGCCAAGAACGCAAGCCTGAGGCTCGCGGTGATTGCCGGGCTGGAGGCGTGGCTGCGCACGCATGAAGAGTGACATCGTCATCGCAGCGGTATCCCTGGACTACAGCGCCGCGCGTCTTTATTACACGCGCAAATGTCGCTGTAGCACTCTGAATTACTGCATGTTTCCTTAAATCGAATTCGATTTAAGGAAACATGCAGTAGACACGAGATCACTCCCGGCCGTCGAGGCTCGCTTGAGCAGCGCGTTTCAGTTCCCGGAACGTTCGCACATGCCGTCCATAGGCGGCGGTCATCACGCCTGAATCCGGCACAGAAATGTTCCGGCGCATCGTCCGGGCCGCCCTCTAAGAGAAGGAGAAGACGGACAAACGGGAGAGGCGAGGCAAGGCCCGGGTGGGCGACAAGCGACACAACACGCTTATTTCCGAAGGTTGTTGCGAACTGGCGCAATACACCTACAGGTGCTAGTATTTCTGCGCCTACTGCATGTTTCCTTAAATCGAATTCGATTTAAGGTTAAAAACATGCAGCAATTCAAAGTGTTGCAGCGACCTTTGCGCATCTAACAAGACGCGCGGCGCTGTAGAGTTCCTGGCGAACAAATCTCGCAGTCGATAATCAGTTAAACGCGAATTGCTTGCAGCCAATTGCCGCGCCGTCGAGCCCCGCTCGATGACCAGAGTCGTTGTTCGACGACATCAACGTGGAGGAAAAGCCAATGGCCAGCAATCTTGTTTCCTACATCGCGCAGATGCTTACCCCTGACATGATCGCGCGCATCGCTTCAGTGCTTGGCCTGGATAGCAGCAAGGTGCAGAGCGCCGTCGCCGCTGCCGTACCGGCAATTCTGGCGGGCCTGACCGGCGTCGCCGCGCAGCCGGGCGGCGCGCAAAAGATCGCCGACAGCGCCAAACAACAGAGCGGCTCGCTCGACAATCTCATGGGAATGCTGGCGGGTGGCGACCAGGTTTCGCTTGCCCAAAACGGCTCACAGATCATCTCATCGCTGTTTGGCGCCAAGGACGGCAGTGCGCTGGCAACGGCCATAGGCGGGGTTTCCGGCATGGATCAAAGGGCGAGCGGCTCGCTGCTGGCAACGCTTGCTCCGCTGGTCATGGGCGGCCTCGCCCAGCAGAGCGGAGGCGACCTGAGCGCCAACGGCATCGCCGGTCTGCTCGCCAGCCAGAAGGACAATATCGCCGCCGCATTGCCATCCGGCGTCAGAGACCTGCTCGGCGGCACCGGCCTGCTCGGCTCGCTCGGCGCTCCGGCACAAACCGCTGCAGCCTCTGCCAGCCAAGCGACCCGCAGCGCTGCCGCTTCGGCCTCCGCAGTCGGTGGTGCCGGCCAACGCGCAGCGGCAGCAGCGGCCGCCGCGCCAGCCTCGTCGCGCAACTGGCTTTATTGGGTGATTGCCGCCCTGGTGATTGCCGGCGTGCTTTTCTACCTGTTCGGCAGGCCAAAGGAACCGGTCGCACCCCAGGCCGGCACGCCTGAGCAGAGCTTGACGGTCAGCGGGGTCGATGTCGGCCAGCAGGTCAAGGACGGCATGGCCAGCCTGCAGACAGCGCTGACGGGCGTTACCGATGCGGCCTCCGCCACGGCGGCCTTGCCGAAGCTGGAGGATGTCTCGAGCCAGCTCGACAAGGTCAGCGGTGTGGCCGGGCAACTCTCAGCCGGGCAGAAGGCAGCCCTCACGGCCCTGATCACGCCGATAATGCCCACGCTCAATGGGCTGTTCGACAAGGTTTTGGCCATCCCCGGCGTTTCGGACATTCTGAAACCCACTATCGATGCATTGAAGACGAAGCTGACGGCCCTGTCGACCTGATGTTTCGAGAAACCGTCGGCACTCGGCGCGCCGCGTGGATCGGCAACGACTGTCATGAACACGAAATCGAACGAAGGAGGGTCAGCCATGGCTGACAAATCGGCATTCACCCCGGAGGAATGGACGTTGCTTCTGGAGAGCGTGATGATGGCGGGCATAGCCGTGACCGCGGCGGAGCCGAGCGGCCTGTGGGGCATGCTCAAGGAGGGCCTCGCCAACAGCCGCGCCCTGCTGCAGGCAAAAACGATGCCGCGGCCAATCCGCTCGTCAAAGCGCTCGTCGCCGACTTCGAAACCTCGGTAGGACGAACGACGGCACGCGACGGCCTGCAGGCGAAACTGAAAGGCTCCAAGCCTGAGGACATGAAGGCCAGATGCATCGAAACGTTGCAGCAGGCGCGAACGGTCGTCGAAACCAAGGCTCCGGATGATGCCAGCGCCTTCGCCGCATGGCTGTATCAGATCAGCCAGCGCGTAGCGGAAGCCGCCAAGGAAGGTGGATTCCTGGGTTTCGGCGGTGTCGCCGTCAGCGAAGCGGAGAAAGCGACCCTATCGGAAATATCGGCCGCGCTGAAAATCGCCTGACGCTGCGCCGGCAATGCCCGCTTCGTCGCCTGAAGCTACTCTGGCGAGCTGGGAGGAATTCGGGCTAAAGCAGGATTGAAGTCCCGATGGCGGAGAGGGTGGGATTTGAACCCACGATACCCTTGCAGGTATGCCGCATTTCGAGTGCGGTGCATTCGACCACTCTGCCACCTCTCCGCATAGTCGGTCGGCGCTTGTTCGGCGCGGTCGGGTTCATAGCGGCAGATTCGGGTGCTGGCAAGGGCCTCGGTGAAGATTATCCAATGCGGCGAGTGCCTTCTTCTTGACAGAGGAGCGCGTTTCCCGTAATTCGCGCAATGAAGTGGTGTGGCTTGCCCTCACCGCAGCGGGTGTGATTTGCGCCCATTCACCGGCAGGGCTTCGGGAATGATCCCGGAGTTCTGCTAAAAATGTCGACTGACAAAAAGACGGCCTTGCCCCTGGGGTAAAGAGCCGGCCCGAACATGAAAGGATAAAGAATGTTCGCAGTCATCAAGACCGGCGGTAAGCAGTACCGCGTGGCAGCCAACGACGTCGTAACCATCGAAAAGCTGGAAGGCGTAGCAGGCGACAAGATTGAATTCACCGAGATCCTGATGGTCGGCGTCGGCGCCGATGCAACCATCGGCGCTCCGTTTGTCGAAGGTGCCGTTGTCAGCGCCGAAGTCGTTGAACAGGGCCGCGCCAAGAAGGTCATCGCCTTCAAGAAGCGTCGCCGCCAGAACTCCAAGCGCTCGCGCGGTCACCGCCAGCACCAGACGACCGTCCGCATCCTGGACATCGCTGCTGCCGGTGGCAAGGCAAAGAAGGCTTCCAAGAAGTCTGAAGCCGCCGCTGAAGCTGCAAACTGAGTTTTGGGATCGAAGGTTTAAAGGAGAACACCAATGGCACACAAAAAAGCTGGCGGTTCGTCGCGCAACGGTCGCGATTCCGAGTCCAAGCGCCTTGGCGTGAAGAAGTTCGGCGGCGAGAAGGTCATCGCCGGCAACATTATTCTGCGTCAGCGCGGCACCAAGTGGCATCCGGGCGCCAATGTCGGCCTCGGCAAGGACCATACGATTTTTGCGCTTACGGCAGGTAACGTGGACTTCCGTACGAAGGCCAATGGCCGCGTGTACGTGTCTGTAATGCCGAAAGCGGAAGCAGCGGAATAAGCCGGTAGCGCTCTAAAACAGCCGGCGTCTCATCGACCCGGCTGACGCACCTAACGGTTCCAAGCCAGACCTAAAAAGGGGAGATGGGGCAATACCCAACTCCCCTTTTTTTCGTTTCTGGAGGACGAACCATGCAAACCGAGCTACTGAGGGAAGACCAATCACGGTCTCCCGAACAAAGGCTGAGGCCCCAACGGTCAAGGACCGATTGCCCGATATTGTTGTCACCCCGGCTCGTTCTGCGCGCGCCCCATGAAGACGATATCGACGCCCTTGCCCATCTTGCCAACAATGCCAATGTCGCCACCATGGTCTCGCGCATGCCGCACCCGTATACGACGGCCGATGCCGCCGATTTCGTGCGACGCGCCAAAGCCGGCACGATTGGCAAGTGCGTCTACGCGATTACCAAAGCGGATAATGGCGCATTCCTCGGTTGTTGCGGTATCGAGCCGCACCCCGATGGCAAGACGGCGGAACTCGGCTACTGGCTGGGCGAACCCTATTGGAACCAAGGCTATGCCACAGAGGCTGCCCAGGCGCTCACCGACATGGCCTTTCGCACCCGTGACATCGACCAGATCGATGCGCGCTGCCGGGTCATGAACCTCGCCTCGCGCCGGGTCATCCAGAAGTGCGGCTTCCAGTTCCAGGGCAGCGGCATGGTCGGCAGCCTGGCGCTCGGCGGCTCGATCTCTGTCGAATGGTATCGGCTCGACCGCAAGACCTGGGTTTCGCTCAGAAGCTGGGGAGGCATACGATGAACGCGCTCACCTCCGAACGCTCGCGCACCGCGATCCGTCCCGGCCCCGGGCCCTGCCCGGTCATCGAAACCAGGCGGCTGGTGCTGAGGCCCCACAGCCGAAGCGATGCCGAGGCGATCGCTCAGTCGCTGGGCGATTTCCAGGTGGCGCGCATGCTCTCGCGTGTGCCTGCACCTTACGACCAGCAGGATGCGCTCGATTGGCTGGCAAGCCAGACCTCGGGACTCACCCCCGACTGGACGCTGGCGATCACCACCGGCGACGACGTGCATATCGGTTGCATCGGCATCGAGCTCAGGCACGGCCAATGGCATGTCGGCTACTGGCTGAACCGGTTCTACTGGGGCAAGGGCCTGGCGAGCGAAGCAGCCTATGCGGCGATCGAGCGCTTCTTCCGGCGCATGCCGGAAACGACCCTGCATTCCGGCGTCTTCGCCGACAATCCGGGGTCGCTCAAGGTCCAGGAAAAGCTCGGCTTCCAGATCACCGGCTGCAGCCAGATCTATGCGCTCGCCCGCAATGCCATGGTCGCCCATATCGAGACCCGGCTGAGCGCGGCAGATCTGCGCCGGCCACACTGAAGAAACAATCCCCGCGAAGCCATGCCTTTGCGGGATATTCGTCAAGCGAGTTCAAAACCAACAGGAAGATGATCGGACCCCTTGGCGTCGTAATCGGTCCAGGCGTCCTTCAGCTGCGGCACCAGGCCGGTGCTGATGAAGCCATAGTCGAGATGCATGCGCTTTTGAGGATTGTCGGGATGAACCCAGCTATAGCTTTCCGGCGTCAGCCGGTTGAGATGGGCGAGCACGTCGACCGGATTTTCGAGCCGAAGCGAGCGTCCGTAATAAGCGTCGCGCGAGCCGGCCATCGCGCAATATTCCGGCGTCTCCGGCTCCATGTTGAAGTCGCCCATGACGACGAAATCCTCCGGATGCGGCGGCTCAGCAAGACCGAAATCGGCAGCCCCGGTAATGCCGCCGCCCTCAAGCGGATAGCCGAGCAGCCGCTCCTTGAGGAAGCGGATCTGGGCGATGCGCTCGGCGGGAAGCACATGGTCGAGATGCACGGAATAGACGCGCAGCGGCCCGCCCGGCGTGGCGACCAGCGCTTCGGTGGCGCCGCGCTGCAGGTTCATCGGGCTGATGGTCCGGGTGCGCGGCAGCGATATCAACCGGGTCGACAGGATCGGCCAGCGCGACAGGATCATGTTGCCGAACTGGAAGCGCCGGTTGACGGCGCGGCCGCCCTCGATCGAAGAGCCGATATCGATGTCGCAAGGGGCATGAAAGGCTGAGAAATGACCGGGGAAGAGCGCTTCGAAACGGGCAACCAGATCGACGTGGCCGTTGCGGTGAAAACCGCGTGTCACTTCCTGCAGCGCGATGATGTCGGCGCCGCCAAGCGACGCAGCAATGCGCTCGGGTTCAAACTGGCCGTCAAGACCGATGCCGTATTGGATGTTGTAGCTGGCAAAACGCACGATATTCTTTGACCTCCGGATGAACCGCCTATATCGATGGCGGCAAAATACGACCGCGCAAATACACCGAACAGATGGCAGTCCAATGAAATTTCTAGACGAAACGAAAGTCTACATACGCTCCGGCGACGGCGGCGCAGGCGCCGTGTCGTTCCGTCGTGAAAAATTCATCGAATTCGGTGGACCTGATGGCGGCGACGGCGGCCGCGGCGGCGACGTCTGGGTCGAGGCGGTCAACGGCCTCAATACCCTGATCGACTTCCGCTACCAGCAGCACTTCAAGGCCAAGACCGGCACGCACGGCATGGGCCGCAACCGCACGGGCGCCGGCGGCGCCGACGTGACGCTGAAGGTTCCGGTCGGCACCCAGATCTTCGAGGAAGACAGCGAGACGCTGATCGTCGACATGGTCGCCGAAGGCCAGCGCTACCGGCTTGCCGCCGGCGGCAATGGCGGCTTCGGCAATGCCCATTTCAAGTCCGCCACCAACCAGGCGCCAAGCTGGGCCAACCCCGGCCTCGAAGGCGAAGAAAAAACCATCTGGCTGCGGCTGAAGCTGATCGCCGATGCCGGCCTCGTCGGCCTGCCCAATGCCGGCAAATCGACCTTCCTTGCCGCCTGCACCCGGGCGCGGCCGAAGATCGCCAATTACCCCTTCACCACGCTGCACCCGAACCTCGGCGTCGCCACCATCGACGGCAACGAGTTCATCATCGCCGACATTCCCGGCCTGATCGAAGGCGCGCATGAAGGCGTTGGTATCGGGGACCGTTTCCTCGGCCATGTCGAGCGCACGCGCGTGCTGCTTCACCTCGTCTCGGCCCAGGAAGAAGACGTCGCCAAGGCCTACAAGACCGTGAAACACGAACTCGTAGCCTATGGCGGCGGGCTCGAAGACAAACCCGAGATCGTCGCGCTGTCGCAGATCGACGTGCTCGACGAGGACGAATTGAAGGTGAAGGCCAAGGCGCTGGCAAAGGCCTGCGGCGAGCAGCCTCTCCTGCTTTCGGCCGCCACCAGCAAGGGCATGACCGAGGCATTGCGGGCGCTACGCACCGTCATTGTCGCGGCAAAGTCCGGAGAAGAGACCGCCTGACATGACGAAGACCCGCAAGCCGCTTCAGAAGTATCGCCGGGTCGTCATCAAGATCGGGTCGGCCCTGTTGGTCGATCGCGCGACCGGGCTGAAAAAGGCCTGGCTCGACGCCATGTGTGCCGACATCGCCGCCCTCAGGGCCAAGGGCGTCGACGTGCTCGTCGTCTCCTCCGGCGCCATCGCGCTCGGCCGCACCGTACTGAAACTCCCTTCTGGCGCGCTAAAACTCGAGGAAAGCCAGGCGGCCGCGGCCGTCGGCCAGATCGCGCTTGCCCGCGCCTGGTCGGAAAGTCTTTCGACAGACGCGATCGTCGCCGGCCAGGTGCTACTGACGCTCGGCGACACCGAGGAGCGTCGACGCTATTTGAATGCCCGCGCCACGATCAACCAGCTGCTGAAGCTCGGCGCCGTGCCGATCATCAACGAGAACGATACGGTGGCGACCACCGAAATCCGCTATGGCGACAACGACCGCCTGGCCGCCCGCGTCGCCACCATGGTCGGCGCTGACCTCCTGGTGCTGCTTTCCGACATCGACGGCCTCTATACGGCGCCGCCGCATCTCGACCCCGATGCCCGTTTCCTCGACACGATCGCGGAGATCACGCCCGAGATCGAGGCGATGGCAGGGGGGGCTGCCTCCGAGCTGTCGCGCGGCGGCATGCGCACCAAGATTGATGCCGGCAAGATCGCAACCACCGCCGGCTGCTCCATGATCATCGCCTCGGGCAAACCCAACCATCCGCTGGCGGCCATCGAGGAAGGCGCTCGCTCGTCCTGGTTTGCACCATCGGGCTCACCGGTGACCGCACGCAAGACCTGGATTGCCGGGCAGCTGCTGCCGGCCGGCACGCTCGCCATCGATGCCGGCGCCGAGGAGGCGCTGCGCTCCGGCAAGAGCCTGCTGCCTGCCGGCGTGCGCGAAGTGAAGGGCACCTTCAGCCGCGGCGACACCATTGCCATTCTCGGCGCAGCGGGCCGCGAAATCGCCCGTGGTCTTGCCGGCTATGACGCCGACGAGGCTCGCCAGATCGCCGGCAAGAAATCCGCAGAGATCGCGGCGATCCTCGGCTATGCCGGCCGCGCCGCCATGGTGCATCGCGACGATCTGGTGATGACCGGCAAGCGCGCCGACGAGAAGGACGGCCGGAGGGATGAAGTCCATGCTTGATGAAGTCAGGAATAAGGATGACGTCGAAGGCGTCATGCTGGAGATCGGCCGCCAGGCGAAGGCGGCAAGCCGGCCGCTTGCCGTCGCCACCGCCGAACGCAAGCATGCGGCCCTCGTTGCCATGGCCGAGATCATCGTCAATCGCCGCGACGAGATTCTTGCCGCCAACGCGATCGATCTTGAAAACGCCCGCCAGTCCGGCATCGCCGCGTCCTTCATCGACCGCCTGACGCTGACGGAGAGCCGGATCCGCGACATGGCCAACGGCATTCGCGCGATTGCCGACCTCAAGGATCCGGTTGGCGACGTCATTGCCGAGTGGGATCGCCCCAATGGCCTGCACATCGAGCGCGTGCGTACGCCGCTCGGCGTCATCGGCGTGATCTACGAAAGCCGCCCGAACGTGACGGCAGATGCCGGTGCACTGTGCCTGAAGGCGGGCAATGCCGTCATCCTGCGGGGCGGCTCCGACAGCTTCCATTCCTCGCGCGCCATCCATGCCTGCCTCGTCGAAGGCCTGAAGGCTGCTGGCCTGCCCGAGCATGCGATCCAGATGGTGCCGGTTGCCGATCGCGCTGCCGTCGGCGCCATGCTCTCGGGCCTCGGTGGCACGATCGACGTCATCGTTCCGCGCGGCGGAAAAAGCCTCGTCGCACGGGTCCAGAACGAGGCGCGCGTGCCGGTGTTCGCCCACCTCGAAGGCCTCTGCCACATCTATGTCGACGCATCCGCTGATCTCGCCATGGCCGAAAAGATCGTCGTCAATGCCAAGATGCGCCGCACTGGTATCTGCGGTGCCGCCGAGACACTGCTGATCGACAGCAATGCTGCGGACAAGCTGGCAAGGCCGCTACTTCAGGCGCTGCTCGCAGCCGGCTGCGAAGTGCGGGTGTCCGAAGAGCTTGCCGGAACCATCGATGGCTTGCGGCCGGCGACGGACGCGGATTGGTCGACGGAATATCTCGACGCGATCATCTCTGTCCGACTGGTGGACGGGATTTCCGGCGCGATCGAACATATCAACACCTGGTCCTCGGCGCATACCGAGGCGGTAATCGCCGAGGATGCCGATGTCGTCGAGCGCTTCTTCGCCGAAATCGATTCCGCCATCCTGCTGCACAATGCCTCCACCCAGTTTGCCGATGGCGGCGAATTCGGCATGGGCGGCGAGATCGGCATTGCCACCGGCAAGATGCACGCCCGCGGCCCCGTTGGCGTCGAGCAGCTGACATCGTTCAAGTATCGCGTGCGCGGCGCCGGACAGGTCAGGCCCTGACGTGACGTCCAGCGAAGTGAACGGCCGCTATCTGCGCATGCCCCATGTCGAAAGCGGCATGGTGGTCGGCCTGTTCGGCGGCTCGTTCAATCCGCCGCATCAGGGGCATGTGCTGGTCGCCGAAACGGCGATCCAGCGCCTCGGCCTCAACCAGCTCTGGTGGATGGTCACCCCCGGAAACCCGCTGAAGAACCACAATAATCTGGCGCCGCTTGCCGATCGCATCGCGCTCAGCGAGAAGATCGCCCCGAATCCGCGCATCAAGGTGACCGCCTTCGAAAAGGCGCTGGGGCAGAGCTATACCGCTCGCACGCTCGAGATGGTAAAGGCCCGCAACCGCGATATCCGCTTCGTCTGGATCATGGGGGCCGACAACCTGCGCAGCTTTCACCGCTGGCAGAATTGGCAGAAAATCGCCCGCACGTTTCCGATCGCCGTCATCGATCGGCCGGGCTCGACGCTTGCCTATCTCTCCTCGCGCATGGCCAAGACTTTCGACTATGCCCGCATCGACGAAGACGATGCCCGGCGCCTTGCTTTTCACCCGGCACCCGCCTGGACCTTCATACACGGGCCGCGCTCCTCGATGAGTTCGACGGCACTTCGATCCGCCAGAACGGCGTGAAATCGAATGATTCATTTCTCGTGTCTTGAAACCGTTCTGGTTTGATGCCTACATTTACTGACGGTTCGAGCGAAACAGTCGAATCGGAAGTGCCTGTTCTGTTCACCTGGAAAGGAAAAACCCTGACAACAGCACACGCCAAGGGATATGCGGCCTCCGCGTTCCCACGCAGCACGGGATCTAGCGACGAAGCCGCTGTCCGTGCGCTTCAACTGGTCCTCGAAAGCCTAGAGGACTCGAAGGCAGAAGATATCGTTACCATCAACATTGCCGGCAAGTCGGCGCTGGGGGACTTCATGGTCGTTGTCTCCGGGCGATCGAGCAGGCATGTGGCGGCGATTGCCGACCATCTGACCACGGACCTGAAGGACGAGGGCTTCGGCAACGCCCGCGTCGAAGGTCTGGAAACGGGTGACTGGGTGCTGATCGATACCGGCGATGTGATCATTCACATCTTCAGGCCGGAAATCCGGGAGTTCTACAACATCGAGAAGATGTGGGCGACACCGGAGATCGAGGACGGCACGCTGCATTGAGATCGCACGGTTCGTCGGGCGTCTGAGCCGCCGCACGCACCGTATTGCGATCATACATATTGGGAATGTGGCTGTCATCGCCGAAGCGGCGTTCGCAGCCAGGATAATTGTTGCGACTGATCGTAGCTTGCAGCGCCGCGTCTGGCATGACGTGCAAATGTCGCTGTAACGCTTTAGTGCGCTGCATGACCTTCTCCTTGAATCGACCCCGGTTTCAGGAGGTGTGCAGCAGTGCGGTCCAGCGCAGGCGGAGACGGATTGGGTCATGCGTATCGGACTTTTCGCAGTCGGCCGCCTCAAGGCGGGGCCGGAAAAGGATCTTGCGGCCCGCTATCTCGATCGTTTTGCCAAGGCCGGTCCGGCGATCGGTCTCGAGCTTTCCCGCGTGGTCGAAGTCAACGAAAGCCGCGCCTCCAACTCCGATACGCGCAAGCGGGAGGAGGCAGCCCAGCTTGAAAAAGCGCTCACTGACGGCAGTCTGCTGGTGCTGCTTGACGAACGCGGCAAGGCGCTCGATTCCGAAGGCTTCGCATCGCTGCTCGGCAGTTTTCGCGATAGCGGCAAACGCGACCTGATGATCGCGATCGGCGGCGCCGACGGGCTCGACCCTGGCCTTCATTCGCGCGCCGACGCCGTGCTCAATCTCGGCAAGATGACCTGGCCGCATCAGCTGGTGCGCATTCTGATCGCCGAACAGCTCTATCGCGCCGTGACCATCCTTTCCGGACATCCCTATCACCGTGTCTGAGACGCGCCATGCACCGGCGATAACGAGAATATGTGTTGGTCGCATCCGCCAAATCAGATTAGGCTTTTTGAGGAGAGCGTCACGCACCGGGGAAAGATGCCCGGCGAGCGCTCAGAAACGTTGAAACTGCGCATGACGCTTTCCGAAAATCGGTTCCGGTTGGCGGAAGTAAGCGCGAAGCATTTCCAGTTGGATGCATAGGGACGAATGACGCGCCGAAGCATGATGAGCGCTTTCAGCAAGATCGGTGGCGAAGCATGGCGGCCCGGCCGCAGTGCGGCGCTGCTGGCGCTTGTGCTTGTTGCTGCGCTTCCGGCAGCCGCCCAGGATGCACCGGCGACGCCAGCGGCATCAGCGGCGGACCAGCAGCAGGGGCCGCCCGATCCGGCGGCAAACCTGACGCTTCGTCGAGACAGCACCCGCAGCGAGCTCGATGCGCTGTCGAAAACCATCACGCTGTCGCAGGAGCGCGCCGACGAGCTGGCGGCGACCATCGCCGAGATCGACAAAAACAATGAGGCATTGCGCGCCGCCATCGTCGATTCTGCCAGGAAGCGGCAGGGTCTGGAGCAGCAGATCGTCGATGGAGAGAAGAAGCTGAGCGAGTTGCGCTCCAAGGAAGATACCGTGCGCCGATCGCTGCGCGCCCGGCGTGGGGTGCTTGCCGAAGTGCTCGCCGCACTTCAGCGCATGGGCCGCAACCCGCCGCCGGCGATCCTGGTGACGCCTGAGGATGCGCTCGGCTCCGTTCGCAGCGCCATTCTGCTCGGCGCTGTCGTACCCGGAATTCGCGAGGAAACGGACAACCTCGTCGCCGACCTGAAGGCGCTCGCCGATATCAGAACCGGCATCGGCAAGCAGCGCGAAGAGCTGACGGCAGCGATGACGGCCAATGCCGAGGAAGAGCGTCGCATGTCGATGCTCGTGGCCGAAAAGGAAAAACTGCGCCAGAAAAGTGCGGCCGAACTCGCCGCCGAACAGCGCAAGGCGCAGGAACTCGCCTCGCAGGCGACCAATCTCGAAGGCCTCATCGGTTCGCTCGAAAATGACATCGCTTCGGTGCGCGACGCGGCTGCCGCCGCACGCGCGCAGGAAGAGGAACGCCTGCGCATGAGCGAGGCCGAGCGCGAAGCGGCGCGGGAGCTCGCCCGGAGCGCCGTGCCCGACAAAAACCGCATTGCGCCAGCATACGTGTTCTCGGAGCTGAGGAATAAGCTTGCCTATCCGGCCGCGGGATCGCTTTTGCGAAAGTTCGGTGATGCCGATGGTACAGGGCACTCCCTGCAAGGGATCATGTTGGAAACCAACCCCGGCGCGCTGGTGACTGCGCCGTCAGATGGCTGGATCGTCTATGCAGGCAATTTCCGCAGTTATGGGCAGATGATCATTCTCAATCCGGGCGACGGCTACCATGTTGTGCTGTCGGGCATGGAGAAGGTGAGCGTACAGACCGGACAATTTGTCGTGGCGGGTGAACCGCTTGCGACGATGGGTGCGAAAAGAGTCGCAAGTGCTGCGGCCTTGGCGCTGGAAACCGACCGGCCGACGCTTTACATTGAATTCCGAAAAGACGGAAAACCGGTTGATTCCCGACCATGGTGGACCGCAGCAGAGGTTGGAAAGGCGCGAAATGATACGTAGGGCTTCACTTGTTCTGGTCGGGGCGCTGATGGGTGCGACCGCTATGGGCGTCATTTATTCGGCTGTCGTTCCGGCCGTCGCGGCCAATACCTCGACTTATCGCGAGCTGGCGATTTTTGGTGACGTGTTTGAGCGCGTGCGCGCGCAGTACGTCACCCCTCCGCAGGATGACAAGCTGATCGAGAATGCCATCAATGGCATGCTCTCTTCGCTTGATCCGCACTCGAGCTACATGAACTCGACCGACGCCGAGGACATGCGCACCCAGACCCGCGGCGAATTCGGCGGCCTCGGCATCGAAGTGACGATGGAAGACGACCTCGTCAAGGTCACGAGCCCGATCGACGACACGCCCGCGGCCCGCGCCGGCGTTCTCGCCGGTGACTTCATTTCCAAGATCGACGGCCAGGACGTTCGTGGCCTGAAGCTTGAAGATGCGGTCGAGAAGATGCGTGGCGCCGTCGGCACCCCGATCAAGTTGACGATCCTGCGCAAGGGCGCCGACAAGCCGATCGAACTGTCGATCGTGCGTGACGTGATCGCCGTTCGCGCCGTCAAGTTCCGCACCGAAGGCGACGTCGGCTATCTTCGCGTGATCTCGTTCACCGAGAAGACCTACGACGACCTGAAGAAGGGCATCGAGAAGATCAAGTCCGAAGTACCGGCCGACAAGCTGAAGGGCTATGTCCTTGACCTGCGCCTCAACCCGGGCGGTCTGCTCGACCAGGCGATCAACGTTTCCGACGCCTTCCTGGAGCGTGGCGAGGTCGTTTCGACCCGCGGCCGCAATCCGGACGAGACCCGCCGCTTCAACGCGACGCCTGGCGATCTGACCGACGGCAAGCCGGTGGTCGTTCTCGTCAATGGCGGCTCGGCTTCCGCATCGGAAATCGTTGCCGGCGCCCTGCAGGACCTGAAGCGCGCGACCGTGCTCGGCACGCGCTCCTTCGGCAAGGGCTCGGTACAGACGATCATTCCGCTCGGCGAAGCAGGCGCTCTGCGCCTGACGACGGCGCTCTACTACACGCCGTCGGGCAAATCGATCCAGGGAACGGGCATCACGCCCGACATCAAGGTCGAACAGCCACTGCCGCCGGAACTGCTTGGCAGGGTCGAAGCCCAGGGCGAATCCGATCTGCGTGGCCACATCCAGGGACAGAGCGAAACCGACGAAGGTTCCGGCTCGGTCGCCTATGTACCGCCGGAAACCAAGGACGACCTGCAGCTCAACTACGCGCTTGACCTCTTGCGCGGCAAGAAGACCGATCCGGCCTTCCCGGCAAGCCCGGAGCAGGCAGAGCTCAAGAAGTAAGCCATTGAAGGCGCCGGGCTGGTCAACCCGGCGCCTTTATACTATGTGGGCTGCAGGTGCTGCCGGAAACCGCCGATTCTCTTAAAAACGGCGCATCCCTCACCGGCAACTCTCCTTCAGGTCGACCGAGGCTCCGTTTGGGAACAGATCTCAATGCCCCCCTTGGCCAGAACCGCCGGGAAAAGACCGCGCCAAGACGCGACCGTCGTCGCCTTCTCAGCTATTCCCTTGTCGGCATCTTTGCCCTTTCCATAATCGGCCTTTCCGTCTGGAACGCCGTCGCTCCGGATGGGTTGCGCAGGCAGGCGTCCGAACCGGGTATGGTTGGGCCGGAACCGGCCGAAACGGCACAAAAGACACCCAATTCCACAAGCGGGCAAGCATCGAACACCAGCGGCGGCACGCTGAAGCCGGGCACCGCCTTCTCCGGCGCTCATGTCGAGGAAACCCTGACAAACGACGGCGCGACCGTCACCAAGTTCACGCCGCGCCAACGCGACGGCAGCGGGCCTGCGCTGATCAATGTCGGCCCGATCCGCGGCCAGGACCCGCGCATGGCCGCCCTTCCGAATGACGACCTGCTGGAAGACAGCGCTGAGGGCCGGCTACCGATCACCGCCGCCGACGGGCTGCGGCCGATGGATCAATATGCCCGACCCTGGTCGGGTGCACGCGGCACCCGTATCGCGCTTGTGATCGGCGGCCTTGGCCTCAGCCAGACCGGCACGCAGAAGGCCATCCGCGACCTGCCGCCCGACGTCACCCTCGCCTTTGCCGCCGCCGGCAACAGCCTGCAGCGCTGGATGCAGGAGGCAAGACGCAGCGGCCATGAGATCCTGCTGCAGATCCCGATGGAGCCTTTCGATTACCCCGACAACGATCCGGGACCGCGCGCGCTCCGCCTCTCGCTTGGTTCGACGAAGAACCTGGCCGAACTGCACAAGAACATGGCGCAGATCACCAACTACACCGGCATCATGAACTATCTCGGTGGGCGCTTTCTCTCCGATGCCGATGCTCTCGAACCGGTGATGCGCGATCTCGGCAAACGCGGCGTGCTTTTCCTCGACGACGGCACGTCGGCGCAATCGCTGTCCGGCAAGCTTGCCGATGCCTTTGACGTTCCGCATGGCTTCGCCGACATGACCGTCGACAGCGAGCTCAGCCGCAGCGCCATCCTGAAAAAACTCGACGAGCTGGAACGCATCGCCCGGCGCAACGGTACAGCCATCGGTGTCGCCTCCGCATTCGACGAGAGCGTGGCCGCCATCGCCCAGTGGGCCGGCGAGGCGGAAGGGCGCGGCATCGAGATCGTCGGCGTTTCAGCACTCGTCAAGGACCCGCAGCAGAGATAGGTCAAGCGTGCCTTGAGCGCCGCGCGTCTTATTGGACGCGCAAAGGTCGCTGTAGCACTTTGAATTGCTGCATGTAGGGCGCCATGTCAGAAGCCCAGCGCCTCAGGCGAGGCGCACGAAATCATTGCGAACCCGAAAGATGGGTGCGATGAGACTTCACAAAGGTTCGAACACTTCAGGGCCATACGCTGCCGTGCGCGAGCAGTGGGTCACGCCTTGAGCCAGGAGAGGACAGCGGATGAGCAAGCATAACGACAAGAACCTACGGGCCGAAGACCTGCCCTATCGCCCCTGTGTCGGCGTCATGGTGCTGAACCGCGCCGGCCTCGTCTGGGCCGGCCACCGGATCGCCGTCGGCAATTCCGAATATGACGGCTCGCCGCAGCAATGGCAGATGCCGCAGGGCGGCATCGACAAGGGCGAGGATCCGCTGAAGGCCGCCTATCGCGAGCTCTATGAAGAGACCGGCATGCGCACGGTTTCGCTGCTCGCCGAGGCACCGGGCTGGATCAACTATGACCTGCCTTCACACCTGATCGGCATCGGCCTCAAGGGCAAATTTCGTGGCCAGACGCAGCGCTGGTATGCCTTCCGCTTCGAGGGCGACGAGAACGAGATCGCCATCAACCCACCGCCGGGCGGCCACGAACCGGAATTCGACGCCTGGGATTGGAAGCCGATGCGCGACCTGCCGGAGATGATCGTACCGTTCAAGCGCAAGGTCTATGAGGAGGTCGTTGCCGCCTTCGCCCACCTGGCGCCGTAACTACGCCTTTCGCAACAGGGGCCGGGTCTGCGCTGACATCGACCTTTCGCGGGGGACCCAGCCGACAACACGCACACCGCAAAGCGATGCCCTGGCATCCGTCGCAGATTGCGAGCTGCCAGCGGACGATAGGCGGCCGCTCGCAGCGCGCGCTTTTGGTCTTGCGATTGCCGCGGCAACCCTCACCGACCGCCTGGTTCCGGTTGAGGTTTTAACCTGCCCGGCAGCAATGCCACTCTGGGGCCGATCGCCAATATCCGGCAGGTTGGTATCGAGCAGGCGCCGGCCGGCCCGATACCAATTCGGTGCAGGGCGCATCGCCGTTTGAAGACGCATGGAGAAATGCGCTCGAGCCTGAGGGTTCACAGACCCCCACCGGGCTCTTTGAGGGTCTGCATGCGGGCGAACCGTCAGCCCGCGCGCCCATTCTTTAGAGCGTTTCCGATTTAGACGGAACCGCACAAACGCTCTATCTCTTTGTTTTTACGCATTTCCTGACGGAAAACCGCTTCGCACTTTTCCTGGAAATGCTCTAAGCGCGTCAGGCAACGGGGCGCCATAGATCGTCTTGGCCCGAAAACCAGAAAGCCGCCGAGGTGATCGGCGGCTTTCTCGTGTGAATGGTGCGAGACGCTCAGTCGATCTCGGCTTCGTTGGCCGGTGCTGCGTTGAGCTGGCCGTATTTCGCTTCGCCGATGGTTTCGAGCAGTTCGAGTTGGGTCTCGAGGAAGTCGATATGACCTTCCTCATCAGCAAGCAGCTCTTCGAACAGCTTCATGGAGACGTAGTCTCCGGCGTCATGACAGATGTCGCGTGATTTCTTGTAGGCCGTGCGGGCATCGTATTCGCCGGCGAGATCCGCCTTCAGCACTTCCTTGACGTTCTGGCCGATGCGCAGCGGTCCGACCGTCTGCAGGTTCGGATGACCTTCGAGGAAGATGATGCGCGCGACGAGCTTGTCGGCATGATGCATTTCTTCAATCGACTCGGCACGTTCCTTCTTGGCAAGGAGCGTGTAGCCCCAATCTTCGAGAAGGCGGAAATGCAGCCAGTATTGGTTGACGGCGCCGAGTTCGAGATAGAGCGCTTCGTTAAGCTGCTCGATGACCTTTTTGTCGCCTTTCAAAATCCGCCCTCCGGTTGTCTTCATGGAATTGTTTGAGGCGGGCCATGAAATCAAATATCTCGACATCCGTCGAGTCGCGACGGCCGTGATATTGCTCGGTGGTGCGGATGATGATGTCGACGACGTTGGGGAAACAGCCGCAGCAGCGACCGCGTTTTTCCATCGCGTGATAGACTTTCGCCGGCACGATCAGCTGCCAACAGTCTTCATCGAGAAGGCTGACAATCATGTCCTCGATCTCTTTTTCCGTGATGAAATTGCAGCTGCAAACCAGCATGTCGTCTTGCCTGTGAAACGCAACGTCCTGAATTCGCTCATAAAGCAAAAGAGGACATTTATTGTCAACAAAAAACTCCACAAGCGGAACTTGCACGCAGATTAGAACGAATCTAAACATGACAAAAAACATCGTATTTTCAGAATATTAGCGTAGCATTGATGACCTTTCTTTCTGTGGATTTCCCGGCGATTGCCGCAGGATACTGCGACATTTTTACGCAGGAAGACCAACGTGAGTGGCCGAAATCCGGTACGGCAAGCCCAGCTCCGGAAGGACGGGTCATGAAACGGCTGTGAGGGACCGAGCCTTCGAAGCCAAGCCGAGCCCATCGTGTCTGTTCATCAATGGAAGTTGCGGCCTTTCGGCATGACGTCGGCAATTTCGGTCGCGACGGCCTGATGATCGGCGCCGGCGGCACGGCGGGCAGCCGCAAGGCGCAGTTCCTTCAGCACCTTCTTATCGCGCGCGTCGGCCGTCGGTCGCAGCACCTCGTCGGCACGATCGTTGGCGCCGAAGCGGCGCTCCTCCTTGCGCAACAGCCCGAGCATCGGGGTCATATCCTCGATATACTCCGCCACCACGTGGATGACCTCGCTTTCACGCTGGAGCCGGCCGCGGATCTTGACGAGACGCGCACCCATGATCACCGGCCGGTATTTTTCAAAAACCTTCGGCCAGACGATGGCATTGGCGACGCCGGTCTCGTCCTCGATCGTCATGAAGATCACGCCCTTGGCCGAGCCTGGACGCTGGCGAACGAGCACCAGCCCGGCAACCGTCACTCTTCGGCCGACGGGTGCCGTGGCAAGCGCGCGGTTTTCGACCAGCCCCTGCCCCGAAAACTCCGCCCGGAGGAAAGAAACCGGATGCGCCTTCAGCGAGAAGGAGAGATAGCGGTAATCGTTGATGACCTGCTCGCCCTCCAGCATCACCGGCAGCGAAACTGCCGGCTCCAGCTGGAATTCGTCCTGCGTCGCCTGCTCGAAGAGCGGCAACCGCTCGGCAGCACTTTTCTCATCCAGCGCCTTTACCGCCCAAAGCGCGTTGCGGCGATCGAGCCCGATCGAACGGAACGCATCCGCATCGGCAAGCTTCTCCAGCACGGAGCGCGGCAATCCCGAGCGCAGCCAGAGATCGCGAACCGAGGTATAGCCCCGGCCGCGATGGGCGATAAGCTTGTCCACGATCTCCATCTCTCTCAGCCCCTTGACCTGGTTGAAGCCGAGGCGGATGGCCTTTTCCGTCTTGATCACACCCAGCATGTCCCGATGGCGCGGCTCCACCGCACCACGATCATGCCCGCCCCTCTCGAGGTCCGCATCCCAATTCGAATGGTTGATATCGACAGGCAGCACCCGCACGCCATGTTCGCGCGCGTCCCGCACCAATTGGGCGGGAGCGTAAAAGCCCATCGGCTGTGAGTTCAGAAGTGCTGCGCAGAAGACATCGGGATAATAGGTCTTCAGCCATGAAGAGACATAGACGAGCAGCGCGAAGGACGCAGCATGGCTTTCGGGAAAGCCGTATTCGCCAAAGCCTTCGATCTGCTTGAAGCAACGTACGGCGAAATCTCTGTCGTAGCCATTGTTGACCATGCCCTCGACCATCCTTTGCTCGAAGGTGTGGATGGTGCCGGTTCGCTTGAAGGTCGCCATTGCCCGCCTGAGCTGATCGGCCTGGCCCGGCGTGAAATTTGCCGCGGTAATAGCGATCTGCATCGCCTGTTCCTGGAACAAAGGCACACCAAGGGTCCGCTCCAGAACCACTTCCAGCTCCTTGCTCGGATATTCGATGGGTATGTTGCGATTGCGCTGCTCCCGCCGCTTCAGATAGGGATGCACCATGTTGCCCTGGATCGGTCCGGGCCGCACGATCGCCACCTCGATGACGAGATCATAGAAGACACGAGGCCTGAGCCGCGGCAGCATGCTCATCTGAGCCCGGCTCTCGATCTGGAAGACGCCGATCGTATCGGCCCGGCAGATCATGTCGTAGACGTCATCCTGCTCATCCTTGAACAGCGTGTGCAGGTCTTTCCTCACGCCGTAATGCCGCTCCATCAGCTTGAACGCCCGGGCGATGCAGGTCAGCATGCCGAGCGCCAGCACGTCGATCTTCAGGATCTTCAGCGTATCGAGGTCGTCCTTGTCCCACTCGATCATGTAGCGGTCGGGCATCGCCGTGTTCATGATCGGCACCACCTCGTCGAGCCGATCGCGGGTGATGACGAAACCGCCGACATGCTGAGAGAGATGGCGGGGAAAGCTCATCAGCGCGGTGGCATAGTCGAGCACTCGCACCGTCGTTGGATCCTTGACATCGAGACCGGCGGCCTTGGCCTCCCGTTCCGACAGGTCGGCGGCCGACCAACCCCAGACCGAACCGGCAAGCGCCGATTGCACGTCCTCGGAAAAGCCGAAGGCTTTGGCCGTTTCGCGACCGGCCGACCGCGCCCGGTAGCTGATGACGGCGGCCGTAAGCCCCGCATGCTCCTTGCCGTACGTCCTATAGATATGCTGGATCACCTCTTCCCGCTTCTCGTGCTCGAAATCGACATCGATATCCGGCGGCTCGTCACGCTCCGTCGACAGGAACCGGTCGAAAAGCAGCGTCGTCGAAAGCGGATCGACCTCGGTGATGGCAAGGCAGTAGCAGACCGTCGAATTTGCCGCCGAGCCGCGGCCCTGGCAGAGAATGTCGACGCTTCGCGCATATTCCATGATGTTGCGCACGGTGAGGAAGTAGGGCTCATAGCGCTTGCTGGCGATCAGCTCGAGCTCGTATTCGATCTGGGTCGAGACCTTCGCGGGAATGCCTTCGGGATAACGCACATGGGCGCCTTCCATCGTCAGCCGCCTGAGGGTCTGTGTCGTCGTCTCGCCTGCAAAACTCTCATCGGGATATTGGTATTCGAGTTCCGCCAAAGTGAAATTCAGCCGGCGGAAAAAATGCCCGGTATTGGCGATCGCCTCGGGGTAGTCGCGAAAGATGCGCGCCATTTCCGCCGGTGGTTTCAGATGGCGTTCGGCATTCGCCTGAAGCCGGAACCCCGCCTGCGCCACCGTCACATGCTCGCGTATGGCGGTGACGATATCGGCCAGCGGCCGGCGCGCCGGCGCGTGAAACAGCGGACTGTTGGTGGCGATCAGCCTCGTGCCCACGTTGCGGGCGATGGTCGCCAGCCCGGCAAAGACAAGCTGATCGAAACCGTCATAGCGCGGCACCAGCGCCAGATAGAGCCGGTCGGCAAAATGCGGCTTCAGCCGCTTGAGAAATTCCGCAAGGTTTTTAGCCTCCGACGCCCCGATCACCGGGTCGGGCAGGACGGCAATCAGGATATCCTCGCCCCATTCGACAAGGTCGGTCTCGTAGAGCGTACAGGTGCCTTTCTTCGCCCGCAGGTTTCCAGCACTCAGCATGCGGCAGAGATTGCCCCAGCCCCGACGGTTGCGCGGATAGGCGAGCACATCCGGGATGTCTTCGGCAAAGGAAAGCCGGGCGCCGGGCTGGAAGGAAAACGCCTCCACCTTGGCCTGCGCATGAGCGCGCACCACGCCCGCCACCGTATTGCGATCGGCAACGCCAAGGCCGGAAATACCAAGGCGGCTGGCGGCAACGATCATTTCGCCCGGATGGGAGGCTCCTTCGAGGAAGGAGAAATTCGACCAGGCGCCGATCTCGAAATAGGGCGTGCTCATGCGAAGACCCCATGCATGAACCAGCGCGGCTGTGCGGGCCCGCCATAATGCCCTTCTCGAAACAGCCAGAAGCGCCGGCCTTTTTCATCCTCCACCCGGAAATAATCCCGCTCGGCCGCCTTTTCGCCATCGACCCACCATTCGGCCGCGATCCGTTCAGGACCCTCGGCGCGCGCTATGCGATGAAGGCTCCGCCGCCAGCGAAAGCTTCTGGGCGGGCCCTCCGGCACCTCGGCCACCGCCTCCACCGGCTCCGGACTTTGGAACAGCCGCTGCGGTCGAACGGAAGCCATCCTAAGGCAGGCCGGAACAGTGGAAGCGGCTTCCTCGACCGTCTTCAGCATTTCCACATCCGCAAGCGGCTGAAAGGCGGCGGCACGCTCCGGCACGTGGCTCTGCGACAGGACGGGCAGAAACAGGCTTTCTGCGCCCAGCCGCGCCATGACCCTGTCGGCAAAGGCCGCAAGCGGCTGCTGCCGATCCGGCGTGCCGGAAAAATCCTCCTGCATCACCTCGTATTTTTCGCTTTTGGGAACCGACAGCCGCAGGATCTCGAAACCGAAACCGGCATCGAGATCCTCGTGCACCGCCTGCAGCCGCTCGCGGAAAAGGCCGGCAATGCGGCTCGGTTCAATCAGCGGCGAAGACGTTCCGGCAGCGATGCGAAAGACCCGGCCGTCGACGCGAAACAGCAGCAGTTCGAACAGCCGTCCGCCTTCGCCGCGCTTTTCCAGCTCCGGCTTCAGCCTTGCTGCCAGCTCCTGCGTCAGGCCGAGAATATCGTCCTCACCCTGGACCGGCTCGGAAAGCCGCCGCTCGGCCGAGAGGCTGGCAACGGGGAGCCGCGGCGAGAGCGGCTCGTCCTCCAGCCCCATGGCCTGATCGAGGCGCAGGAGCAGAATGGATCCGAAGCGGCGGGCAAGCGGCGCCCGCGGCGCCTCGATGATATCGCCGACCTGCTTGAGCCCGACCCGGCCGAGCGTTTCGATCATGTCGACTGGAAGCCTGAGGGCAGCCATCGGCAGTGGCGCAAGCACGCGTACGGCCTCCTCCGGAGCGATCACGCTTTGCGAGCCGAAGCGCGCCACCGCCCAGGAAAGCCCTGCCGAAGACGAGATCGCCGCACGCGCCTCGATGCCGAGATGAAAGAGCCGGGCGAGCAGGTCGTCGAGAAGCGATTTCTCGCCGCCGAGAAGATGGGCGCAGCCGGTAATGTCGAGATAAAGGCCGCTTTCGCCGTCGAGCGCCACCAGCGGCGTGTAGCGGCTGCACCAGTCCGCAAGCCCTTCCAGAAGGGCGCGATCCGCCGCCCGGTCGGCGGGCAGCACATCGACCTCGGGACACATGGCCCGCGCCTCGGCAACGCCCTGGCCCAACTGGAATCCTGATTTCTCGGCAAGGCCATCGAGCGCGACGAGGCGCATCGCATTCCTGACCCGGTCGGCAAAGACGACAGGCGGATGATCAGGACGCCCGCGGGAAAGCCAGGAGGTTCCCCAGCGGCTCCGCGCCACCCGGTCGGCCGGAAGATGCGGAAAGTCGAGCGACAGAATGCGCTGGTTGTGGGTCTGCCGCAGCAGCGGCTGGTAGGGGCTCGACGGGGTAAAAGCGGCGGTCATGGGGGTTCCACTCCAGGAAGAGGCCGACGGGAGCAGGAGACCTGCTTTTTTCGGCAATGACGTGAAAGACGGGATGGCCGATGCTGCCGCAAAGCATCGAACCGTCAGGGAGGGCGCGCTCGCGGGCGGGCGCCGGTTCGATATGAAGCCGGAAGAAGGCGCTGCTCGCCTCCTCGTGACCGGACTGACGCAGAAGAAGAAGAGGAATGCGTCCGGCGCGCGCGCGAACATGCAGGCGCCGGCTTTCGCTCAAGGCCAGCGATGCCGGATTGCCGCGAATTTCGAGAATGACGGCACAGAAGGCCGGGACGGAAAGCGCCGTCTCGGCGATCCACAGCGCGTCCTTCACCGTGCGCGGCAGGCTGAGGATCAGGCTTCGAATGTCGAGCCCGTAAGCCTTGAGACCAAGACCGTAGGGCAGGCCGGCCTCGGTCGAGGCCAGCGACTGGCTGACCCACAGAACCGGTGCCCCGGCATCGCCCTTTTGCTGGCGCGCCTGCTGACAAAGGGCGCTGAGCGCGGTTGCAAAACCGGCCGCAGCGCCGGCATCGCGCGTCTCGGAATTGCGGATCTCGGTCATACCCTCGAGCGGCAGGCCGCCCTCGAGGATATCGTCGAGTTCGGGAATGCCGAGCGGCAGGACCTTGCGGCCGGAGGACTGGTGACCTTCTTCCTTGCGCCGAAAGCCTGCGGGATCGGCCGCCTTGACCGCCTTCACGACGCCCGCAAGCCTGCGATTTTCGATCCTGGCTATGGTTTCGCGAAGCGAAAGAACGGTCTCCCGCTGCACGGCGTTCTCGGCCATGACGGTCAACTCCCATTTAAGATGTTCCTGTTATGTTCTTATAGATTCCAGAGCTGACCACATGAGTCAACAGCCAAGTTTAAGAATTTATTCCTCGCCCACCCCAGCCGGAATTCAACACTCGAAAAACAAAGGCAAAATCGCTATATGGAGGGCAACAAGGAGTGCCTATGGCCCGCATTGACCAGACCGATGATTGGCGGGAACGCCACGCACCGACGCTCACGACATTCGAACAACTCGCAGTGGAAGCCTACAGCCACCTGCCGCAGGAGTTCCGCCAACTGACGACCGACCTCATCATCGAGGTTGCCGATTTTCCAAGCGACGACGTCTTCGAGGACATGGCGCTGGAGACGCCGTTCGACCTGCTCGGCCTGTTCGAAGGCCGTGGCATCAGCGAACGTTTCACCATGGAGACAGGTGAGTTTCCGAACCGGATCATCCTTTATCGCCGCCCGATCATCGACTATTGGGCGGAAAACGAGGAAACGCTGGGCGACATCATCACCCATGTGCTGATCCACGAGATCGGCCACCATTTCGGCCTCTCCGACGACGATATGGAACGGATCGAGGCGAGCGTGGAGCACGTGGGCAACTAAGCCCCCATCCGCTCCGAGGCAGAGCCCCCGAAAAACAATCGGAAAACAAAAAAACGCTCCGGCCGGAAAGTCGAAGCGTTCCTGCTTTTTACTGTTCCGACAGCTTGATGTCGGGGTGGTAGTCCTTGCCTTCGACTTCCTTGAATACGGCCTGTCCGCATTGCATGTGCTGCGTATCCGCATTGAAGGCGTAGGTCGGTGAGCCGTGCAGGGACCAACCCTGGTTCAGTGCCGCCGTCACCTTATGGCAGAAGGACGCATCGTCGGGGCCGGTGAGGAAGCGGTAAAGTTTCAAAATCTTGCCTTTCGTTTTTCAATCATCTCCGCCTTGGCGGCGAGCTTCAGGGCCTGATCGAGATGCAGCCGCTCGATCATTCGGCCATGAAGATTGATGACACCTTTTTCCGCGTTCTCCGGCAGCGCGAAGGCGGCGATGATGGCGCGCGCCTCGTCGACGGCCGCCTGCTCGACGCCGAAGCGTTCGTTGGCCGGGCCGATCTGCAGCGGGTGGATCAGCATCTTGCCGTCATAGCCCATGTCGCGCCCCTGCCGGCACTCCTCGTCGAAACCGTCGGCGTCACGGAAATCGTTGAACACCGCATCGATGACGTCGAGACCGCTCCCGCGTGCGGCCAAAAGGATCTGCATCAGCCAGGGGATGAGGTACGGACGGCCGGGCCGGTCGGGAACACCGGTTTCCTTGCGCAGGTCGTTGAGGCCGACGACGAAACAATCGAGCCTGCCGCCGAAGGTGCGGCCGGTCTCGGCGATAACAGGCGCATTGACGACACCGCGCGGCGTTTCGATCATCGCCCAGAGACGCAACGCCTCCGGCGCATCGTTATCGGCCAGCCAGTCGGCGACGATCTGGATATCGGCCGGACTTTCGACCTTGGGCAGCAGGATTGCGTCAGGCTTTGCCGAAACGGCCGCCGCCAGATCCTGCTGGCCGAAGCCCGATCCGAGCGCATTGATGCGGATGATGACCTCACAATCCGGCCTGTTTTCGACGAGGTGGCGAACGAGGCCGTCCCGCGCCTCGGCCTTGCGCTCCGGCGCCACCGCATCCTCAAGGTCGAAGATCGCGGCATCGGCCGCAAGTTCCGCAACCTTGGCCAGTGCGCGGGCATTGTCGGCCGGCACTGAAAGCACCGAACGGCGCAGGCGAACGGGGTGATGTTCGATCGATTTTGTCATGCGGCCAGTTGTGCCCGCCTTTCCTTTTTTCCGCAAGACGAGGCGAACGGCCGCACCCCTCTTGCAAGCGGCGGCGGCAACACCCACATCCCGAGCAGAAAGGTGACGATCATGCAAAGCATACGTTCTGTTCTTTTTACGGCTCTCGCCATCACCATTACGCTGGCAGCCTTCGTCTTCACCGCATCGCTTGCGCTTGCGCTCGCCGGCATCGCCGCCGTTGTCGCGATCGGCAGCGCCATTGCCGCCCGGCTGAACCTGAAGCAGGCTCGAGCAACGGCCCGCCCGACCTCCGGCGCCGCCCCGCGCGAAATGCGCATCTGGAACGACGGTCGCGGCACGATCATCGATCTCTAGGCATCGATCTCCAGAGCGTTTCCGGTTTAGACGACGTCGCGGAAGCGCTCTATCTCCTTGTTTCTACGCACTTCCTGACGGGAACCGCTTCGCATTTTTCCCGAAATGCTTGAGTCTGCCCGACGCGGCAGCCCAATCTCGCTCGATTTTTTTGCGACACCCGTGTCGGCAAGACCCGCTTGCGTTCGTCCTTGGGTCAGGCCAGCAAAGGTCATGGCCACTGCATCATTCCCTCAACAGGAGCATGACATGGACAGCACGACGCAGAAAACAGACGCAAACCAGCTGCCGAAGGCCCTCAACGGCCTGGTGCCTTATCTCCAGGTCGACGGCGCGGCCAAGGCGGCGGAATTCTACAAGCACGCCTTCGGCGCAAAGGAAGCCTATCGGCAACCGGTCGACGACCAGGGCCGGACGATGCATATCCATCTCCACATCAACGGCAGCTCGCTGATGCTCAGTGACGCCTATCCGGAATACGGCCATGCCCTGGAAAAGCCGCAGGCCTTCAGCCTGATGCTGCCGGTCGACGACATCGACGCGTGGTGGAGCCAGGCGGTCGCCGCCGGCGCCGAAGTCGTGATGCCGATCGAATTGATGTTCTGGGGCGATCGCTACGGGCAGCTGCGCGACCCCTTCGGCGTGCTCTGGGCGCTGAACGCCCCAGTAAAAGCAGGCTAGAGTCAAGACAGGCTGAGACCGAAGCCAGACACCGGCCGATTTCGGCAAAACCCTCGGGCAAGGCGCCCAACGGATAAAACAACCGCGACAACACTTGCCGGGCAGGCGATTTCACCCGCCCGGCAAGCATCTTCGGGATAGATTTTCCTTCATTTCGGCGCAAAACTGATCTAAACGCTTACGCAACATTTCGCTGAAATCGAAGGCCTGAAGTTATGGAAAAGTTCGTCAAGCTCACCGGCGTCGCCGCTCCCCTCCCCGTCGTCAACGTCGACACGGACATGATCATTCCGAAGGATTACCTGAAGACGATCAAGCGCACCGGCCTCGGCACCGGACTTTTCGCCGAAGCGCGCTACAACGAGGACGGCTCGGTCAACCCGGATTTCGTGCTCAACAAGCCCGCCTACCAGAACGCCAAGATCCTGGTCGCCGGCGACAACTTCGGCTGCGGCTCCTCGCGCGAGCACGCACCGTGGGCGCTTCTCGACTTCGGCATCCGCTGCGTGATCTCGACCTCGTTCGCCGACATCTTCTACAACAACTGTTTCAAGAACGGCATCCTGCCGATCGTCGTCAGCCCGGAGAACCTGGACAAGCTGATGGACGACGCCTCGCGCGGCTCCAACGCCATCCTCTCGGTCGACCTGGAATCCCAGGAAATTACTGGTCCGGACGGCGGCACGGTCAAGTTCGAGGTCGATGCCTTCAAGCGCCACTGCCTGCTGAACGGCCTCGACGACATCGGCCTGACGCTGGAGAAGGCAACGGCCATCGACAGCTTCGAAAAGTCGACCACCGCCTCGCGCCCCTGGGCGTGAGCGACGGGATGACGCGCAAGCTCATCTCTTCCGGTTCGCCCTTCGAGAAGACGGCAGGCTATTCGCGTGCCGTCGCCAAGGGCGACTGGTGTTTCGTCTCCGGCACCACCGGCTACGACTACGCCACCATGACCATGCCGGAAACGGTGGAAGAGCAGGCGCACAATTGCCTGAAGACGATCGAGGGCGCGCTGAAAGAGGCGGGCTTCTCGCTCTTAGACGTGGTGCGCAATCACTACTACGTCACCGATGCCAGTTTCGCCGACCGGGTTTTTCCGATCTTCGGCGAGATGTTCGGCGAAATCCGCCCTGCCGCCACCATGATCGTCTGCGATCTCATCCGCCCGGAAATGCTGATCGAGATCGAGGTTACCGCCTTCCGCGGCTGACGTCTGACGGGTCGCAGCCAGCGGCAGTGACACCTGCACCGCTTATGCGCTACTGCAGAAGCATGACGACGGCCCTCGCCCGCAGGACCGTTTTCCGCATCACTATGACCGGAAGAAGCCCATGCAATTCGAAGGCACCGCCGACTATATCGCCGACAAGGACCTGATGATCGCCGTCAACGCCGCGATCCGGCTGGAACGGCCACTGCTCGTCAAGGGCGAGCCCGGCACCGGCAAGACCGAGCTTGCGCGGCAGGTTGCAGCTGCTCTGGGACTCGACCTGATCGAATGGAACGTCAAGTCGACGACCAAGGCGCAGCAGGGACTTTACGAATATGACGCCGTCTCGCGCCTGCGCGACAGCCAGCTCGGCGACGAGCGCGTCAACGACGTCAAGAACTACATCCGCAAGGGCAAGCTTTGGCAGGCCTTCGAGGCCGGGAAGCGTGTGGTGCTCTTGATCGACGAAATCGACAAGGCCGACATCGAGTTTCCGAACGACCTGCTGCAGGAACTCGACCGGATGGAGTTCCACGTCTACGAGACCAACGAGACGATCCACGCCCGCCAGCGGCCGATCGTCGTCATCACCTCCAACAACGAGAAGGAACTGCCGGACGCTTTTCTGCGCCGCTGCTTCTTCCACTATATCCGCTTTCCCGACGCAGACACGCTCGCCCGCATCGTCGAGGTGCACTATCCCGGCATCCGCAAGACGCTGCTTTCGGCAGCCCTTGCCGCCTTCTACGATATCCGCCAGGTGCCGGGGCTGAAGAAGAAGCCCTCGACCTCCGAAGCGCTCGACTGGATCCGCCTGCTCGTCGCCGACGAGATCGACCCGGCCGACCTGCGCGCCGATCCAAAGACCATGCTGCCGAAGCTGCACGGCGCGCTTCTCAAGAATGAGCAGGACGTCCACCTTTTCGAGCGCCTGGCCTTCATGGCACGCCGCGACGGATGAGACCGGACGCCAACAAGGTCCTGATCTACGCCACCTGGCGAGGGCATCTGCTCGTCTTCGACGAGCCGGACTTTCCCGATGTAGATCTGCAGGTCCCGGGCGGCACGATAGAACCGGGAGAAAGCCCTGAAGCGGCGGCCTTCCGCGAATTTGTCGAGGAGACCGGGCTGACGCCGCCGCCGGCATTATTGCCATTTAAAACGCAGGACTATCACTTCACGCAGAACGGCCGGAAAATCTGCCATCGCCGGCACTATTTCCATGGGCCGTTAGCCGGCGAACAAAAGGAACCCTGGCTGCACCGCGAAATGACGCCGGAGAGCGGTGGCCCGCCGATCCGCTTTCGCTTCTTCTGGCTCAGTCAGAGCGAGGCCGGCAAGCGGCTGGGATATGGCATGCAGAACGGTCTGGACTTGCTGCACCTAGCAACAGATTGCCCCTCACCCTAACCCTCTCCCCGCAAGCGGGGCGGGGGAACGCGGCGACCGCAACCTCATCACCTGCTGTAAGCCTGAAAGGGAGCCGAACGGCCGCGGCAATGTCCCTTCTCCCCGCCTGCGGGGAGAAGGTGGCGGCAGCCGGATGAGGGGCCAACCCACACGAATCGTTTTTCATTGACCCCCGCGGCCTTGCCGCGCTATCAAACAATCCGTGGTGATTTGGCCGGCCGGCTTGCAGCCACGTTAAACAAATCGCTAAAGGGCCGAGGAAACGTGGATTTTCCGAGGACCGGTCGCGATCAATCGCCGCCGGTTTTTTTGTATTGATCGAGTGGAAGCCCCATGCCCATCAAGATACCCGATACGCTGCCCGCATTCGAGACCCTCGCGACCGAGGGCGTGCGGGTGATGACCGAGACCGTGGCGATCCGTCAGGATATCCGCCCGCTCCAGATCGGGCTGCTGAACCTCATGCCGAACAAGGTCAAGACCGAGATCCAGATGGCGCGCCTCATCGGCGCCTCGCCGCTGCAGGTCGAGCTGTCGCTGATCCGCATCGGCGCGCACCGCGCGAAGAACACCTCCGAGGAACACCTGCTTGCCTTCTACGAGACCTGGGAGGAGGTGAAGGCCCGCAAGTTCGACGGCTTCATCATCACCGGCGCCCCGGTCGAAACGCTGGAATACGAGGACGTCACCTATTGGGACGAACTCAAGCGCATCCTCGACTGGACGACGACCAACGTGCATTCGACGCTGAACGTCTGCTGGGGCGCGATGGCGGCGATCTATCATTTCCATGGCGTGCCGAAATATCCGCTGAAGGAGAAGGCTTTCGGCGTCTACCGCCACCAGAACCTGCAGCCCTCCTCCGTCTATCTCAACGGCTTTTCCGACGATTTCGCCGTGCCGGTGTCGCGCTGGACCGAAGTGCGCCGCGCCGACATCGATGCGGTGCCCGACCTTGAGATCCTGATGGAATCGAAGGAGATGGGTGTGTGCCTCGTGCACGAGAAGAAGGGCAAGCGCCTCTACATGTTCAATCACGTAGAGTATGATTCCACTTCGCTATCGGACGAATATTTCCGGGATGTGGATGCGGGCGTACCGATCAAGATGCCGCATGACTACTTCCCGCACAATGATTCAACCCTGCCGCCGCAGAACCGCTGGCGCAGCCATGCGCATCTTTTCTTCGGCAACTGGATCAACGAGATGTACCAGACGACGCCCTACGAAATGGACCTGATCGGCAGGAACGAAAGCTAGGGCCGGAGCCGCGGATGTTCATCCCCTTCTTCCTCGAATTGAAGGCCGCGAAGATCCCGGTGACGCTCCGGGAATTCCTGTCCTTGATCGAGGGCATGGAGGCGGGCATTGCCACCTTCGATATCGAGGCGTTCTATTTTCTCGCACGCACGGCATTGGTGAAGGATGAGCGCCATATCGACCGCTTCGACGGCGTATTCCGGCATTGTTTTTCCGGCCTTGAGGCCATCAATCCGCCAGACGAGTTCGCGCAGGGTGAAATCCCCGAAGAGTGGTTGCGCAAGCTTGCCGAAAAATATCTGACCGAGGAAGAGAAGCGCCTGGTCGAAAGCCTTGGCGGCTTCGAGACCCTGATGGAGACCTTGCGCCAGCGGCTCAGCGAACAGGAAGGGCGCCACCAGGGCGGCGCCAAATGGATCGGCACCGCCGGCACCTCACCCTTCGGCGCCTATGGCTACAATCCCGAAGGTGTGCGCATCGGCCAGGACGGCTCGCGGCACCGGCGCGCGGTCAAGGTGTGGGACCGGCGCGAATTCAGGGATTACGACGACACGGTCGAACTCGGCACGCGCAACATCAAGGTGGCGCTCAAACGGCTCAGGCGCTGGGTGCGCCAGGGTGCTGCCGACGAACTCGACCTCTCCGGCACGATCCGCGCCACCGCCGAGCACGGCTATCTCGATGTCGTCACCCGGCCGGAACGGCGCAATGCTATCAAGCTCTTGATGTTCTTCGACGTCGGCGGTTCGATGGACGACCATATCCGCATCGTTGAGGAGCTGTTTTCGGCGGCACGCGGCGAATTCCGCCACATGGAGCACTTCTACTTCCACAATTGCGTCTACGAAGGCCTGTGGAAGGACAATCGCCGCCGGCGCGCCGACATCACCCGCACGGCGGAGCTGCTGCGCACCTTCGGCAGCGACTACCGCGCGATCTTCGTCGGCGACGCATCGATGAGCCCCTATGAGATCAGCCACCCCGGCGGTTCGGTCGAGCATTGGAACGACGAGGCCGGCGGGCTCTGGCTCTCGCGTATCGCCGCCCATTTTCCCCGGTCTATCTGGCTCAATCCGGTTGCCGAGCAGCATTGGGGCTACACTCAGTCGATCGGCATGATCAGGAGCCTCGTAGGCGGACGGATGTTTCCCTTGACGCTTGCCGGACTGCAGGACGCGACGAAACAACTATCACGCTGAATCTACCGCAGAAAATCTCGATTTCCGGTTGCCGATCCACCTGAAATGACGCAGGTTGCTTGTCGTGAGGACTGCATGTTTCCGTAAATCGTAGAGCATCCCGCTTTCAAGTGGAATCACTGAAAGCGGATAAGATGCTCTAGAATCAAAGTGCTAGAGCGTCCTTTGTGTGTTCATCTGAACGCACGGCGCTCTAGCCGATTTAAGGATACAACATGCAGCAGTTCTAGAGTGTACAGCGACCTTTGCGCGTCTGCTAAGACGCGCGGCGCTGTGGGGGAGCCAGGCGATGGACAAGCATGCGGATACGGAAATCTTCGGACACCTGCCATCGGGTGAGCCGGTTCATCGTGTCGTGCTCTCCGGTGGTGGCCTTACTGCCTATATCCTCACCTGGGGCAGCGTGATCCAGGATCTGCGGCTGGATGGCCATGAGCCGCCGCTGGTGCTCGGGTTCACCGATCTCGAAAGCTATCTCGACCATTCCCCCTATTTTGGCGCGACGCCCGGCCGCTGCGCCAACCGTATTGGCGACGGTCGCTTCACGCTCGACGGCAAAACCTACCAGCTCGAATGCAATGAAAAAGGTGTGACCCACCTGCATGGCGGCAGCGACAACATCGGCAAGCGCAACTGGACGATCGTCAGCCACACACCGGACAGCGTCACGTTGGCGATCACCGACCCGGACGGCCGCGCCGGCTATCCCGGCAGCTGCCAGATCCGCTGCACCTACCAGCTCAAAGCCGGCGGCGTGCTCAGTGTCGTCTACGAGACGGAGACCGATCGGCCGACACTCGCCAATGTCTGCCAGCACAGCTATTTCAATCTCGATGGCGGCACGGACGCGCTTGGCCACGACATCATGATCGCCGCCGACCATTATCTGCCGACCAACGAGTTCCAGGTCCCGACGGGCGAAATCCGCCCGGTCGAAGGCACCGCCTTCGATCTCAGGGAAATGACCTCGCTCAAGCGCCAGACCGAGGGCGAACGCATCGCCTACGACCACAATTTCTGCCTTTCGCCGGAGCGCATGGCAAAACACTCAGTCGCCTTTGCCCGCAGCCTCAATTCCGGCGTGACGATGGAAGTGCTGACGACCGAGGCTGGCGTCCAGCTCTATACCGGCTTCAAGCTCGACGTGCCGGTGCCCGGCCTCGAAGGACGCCGCTACGGCGCCTTTGCCGGTTTCTGCCTTGAAACCCAGGTGTGGCCGGACGCGGTCAATCACGAGGGCTTTCCGAACGCGGTTCTGCGCCCCGGCGAACTCCGCCGCCAGGAAACCGACTATGTCTTCATGAAGAGCTGACAGGCGAGCGCATCGGCGCTGACAGCAGAGACAAGACGGCTGCTGCGTTTCGCCCGGGGCGAATGCATTGGCCGAAGCCAAAAGCATTTACAAGTAAAATGGTTGGGAAAATTGGAGCGGGTGAGGCGATTCGAACGCCCGACCCCAACCTTGGCAAGGTTGTGCTCTACCCCTGAGCTACACCCGCTCATTACCTCGGTCCGGGGGTAGTCGGTGGACCGTGGGTGCCGCGCTGTCTTGCGGCGACGGGCGCTATATGGCCTAAGCGATTTTGGAATGCAACAGGGAAATGTCGAGAAAGCGAATATTTTTTGGAAGCCTCCCCGGGAAGCCCGCAAATGCCGCGTTTTCGCGCCGCGCCGCCGTCTCTGAGATTGCACGCCGCGGCCGTTCTCCCCTAAAGCAGACTGGAAAAAAACGGAGCGGCAGGAGAATCACCCTCATGAACGAAGCGCAGCCGAAGACCGCGGACGAACTTTTCCGCTTTCTCGACGACCTCGGCATCGAATACAGCACCAAAAAACACGAGCCGGTGTTCACCGTGGCCGAATCGGTGGCATTGCGCGACGAAATCCCCGGCGGTCACACCAAGAACCTGTTCGTGAAGGACAAGAAGGACAACTACTTCCTTTTGACCGTAGAGGAACACGCGACCGTGGATCTGAAGACGGTACACCAGGTCATCGGTGCTGCGAGCAAGGTTTCCTTCGGCAAGCCGGAGAAGCTGATGGAATATCTCGGCGTCATCCCGGGAGCGGTGACCGCACTCGGCGCCATCAACGACACCGGCGGCAACGTCAAGGTGATCATCGACGAGGAATTGATGAAGTTCGATGTGATCAACTGCCACCCGCTTTCCAACGACGCGACGACCTCGATCGGCTCGAACGACCTGTTGCGCTTCATGGAAGCGACGGGACATGAACCGCTTGTCTTGAAAGTGACAGCCTGACATACGATCTTTGGCGCGAATGCAGGAAGCCGGATCACGAGCCGGCGAGGAGAGAAGAATGACGGGCAACGACAATCCCTATGCAGGGTCCTTCGGCAACCAGATGACCGCTTCGGCTTCCTTCGGCGGCCAGCCGGCCGCGGCCGCCGCACCGGGCGGCGACCTGATCAAGGAAACGACGACCGCCAACTTCAGCAAGGACGTGCTGGACGCCTCGCGCCAGCAGCCTGTTCTCGTCGATTTCTGGGCGCCCTGGTGCGGACCGTGCAAGCAGCTGACCCCCGTGATCGAAAAGGTCGTGACGGAAGCCGCCGGCCGCGTGAAGCTCGTCAAGATGAACATCGACGACCATCCGTCGATCGCCGGCCAGCTCGGCATCCAGTCGATCCCCGCCGTCATCGCCTTCGTCGGTGGGCGACCGGTCGACGGTTTCATGGGTGCCGTGCCTGAAAGCCAGATCAAGCAATTCATCGAAAAGATCGCCGGCCCCGCCGTCGACGACAGCAAGGCCGAGATCGAGGCAGCACTTGCCGACGCCAAGGGGTTGCTCGAAGCGGGCGATGCCGAGAACGCCGCCGGGCTCTTCGGCGCCGTGCTGCAGGCAGACCCGGAGAATGTGGTGGCTATTGCCGGCATGGTCGATTGCATGATCACGCTTGGCCAGATCGCCGAAGCGCGCGAAGCGCTTACGAGCCTGCCGGAAGATCTTGCCAAGGATGCCGGCATCAGCGCGATCGCCAAGAAGCTTGACCAGATCGAAGAAGCCCGCAAGCTCGGCGATCCGAACGCCCTGGAACAGCGGTTGGCGGCAAACCCTGACGACCATGAGGCGCGCATGATGCTCGCCAAGATCCGCAACGTGGAAGGCGACCGCAATGGCGCGGCCGACCACCTGCTGACGGTCATGAAGCGCGACCGGGCTTTCGACGACGATGGCGCACGGCGCGAGCTCGTCTCGTTCTTCGAAGTCTGGGGCCCGAAAGACCCGGCGACGATCGCCGCCCGCCGCAAGCTGTCGTCGATCCTCTTTTCCTGAGCAGAGCAGCAAGATCGGTGCGTTTTTCCCTTGAGATTTTCGAAGGGCGCACCATTTCTTGGTCTGGTTGGCTATGCCTATGGGCGTGGCGGGGCAGAACCGGACATCTGCAAGGTCAATTGGAATGCATGTCGGAAATGCACGTTATCTTGGTCCGCAGGACTTGCCGGAGATCATTCCGGTGTTTCCGCTGACCGGTGCGCTGCTGCTCCCGGGTGCCCAGCTGCCGCTCAACATCTTCGAGCCACGCTACCTGGCGATGCTCGACGACGCTCTTTCCGGCAATCGGCTGGTCGGGATTGTCCAGCCCTCCTTCTGCGAAGGCCGCAACGACATCGGCGTCGGGCCGGTGCCCGCGCTCTGCGAGGTCGGCTGCATCGGCCGCATCACCTCCTTTGCCGAAACCGGCGACGGCCGCTACATCACCTCGCTGACCGGCGTATGCCGCTACCGACTGTTTAACGAGGTGGCCGGCACACGCGGCTATCGCCGCTTCCGTATCGGGCCCTTCACGGCCGATCTCGAAAATCGCGACGATGAAAGCCTTGTCGATCGCTCGGCGCTGCTGGCAGCCTTCAGGGCCTATCTGGAGGCCAACAAGCTGAAGGCCGACTGGGAGAGTGTCGAGCGCGCCAGCAACCGCACGCTGGTCAACTCCATGGCGATGATGTCGCCCTACGGACCGGCAGAAAAACAGGCGCTGCTGGAGGCCCCCGACCTCAAGACCCGCGCCGAGACGCTGATTGCCATTACCGAGATCGTGCTTGCGCGCAATTTCGGCGATGTCGACAACATTCTGCAGTAAGCGAGGGGTCATGGACGTCAACGCCAGCAAGGTCGATCCGAAACTGCTCGAACTGCTCGTCTGCCCGTTGACCAAGGGCCGGCTCAGCTATCGCGCCGAAGCCAATGAGTTGATCTCGGAAAAGGCACGGCTCGCCTATCCCATCCGCGACGGTGTGCCGATCATGCTGATCTCCGAGGCACGCAAGATCGAGGACTGACGCCAGCGGCCGATCCCACATCCTTTGACGATCAGTCAAGGAATAGCCCGTAAGTTGCCTGGACTATCGGTAGCTCGGCGGGACACGATGAACATCTGGCACTACGTCGTCGCGATCGTGACTCTGACCGCGCTTGGCGCGGCGGTCCATGTCTTCCGCTCGTCGTTCAATTTCATTCCCGATCGCTTCAATGCCGCGCCCGGCCAGTTCTGGCGCAATCACGCCATCGACGACATGCTGAGTGCGAACTACGGTTTCTGGGACATGGTCGCCGGGACCGAATACGACGAGGACGGATTTTACGAGTTCTTCAGCCGCAGAAATCTACGCATCTGCTTCACGTGGACGATCGCGATCGGCATGACATTGCTGTTGTCGTACCAGGATCTGCAAGACAAATTCACTGCCGTCGTCGATGTCGCGCCCGGCTGGCTCTGGGCGCTTTTCGTCTACCGGATCGAGAATCTCACCATCTTCTGACCCCTCAGATCGGCTGGCCGGAAAGCAGCCGCGGGTCCGCGTCGCCGGCAACGCCGGCCGCCTGGCGGATGAAGAAGCTTTTGAGGGACGGCAGCCGATCGACAAGACCGAGACCGAAGTCGCGGGCGATCCTGACGGGTGTAATGTCGTTCGAAAACAGTCGGTTGAGCACATCCGTGGTCACCCCCATGCGGAAGGTGTCGAACCGGCGCCAGCTCTGGTAGCGCTCGAGGATAGCAAGCGAACCGATATCGAGCCCGAGACGATCCGCCTCGACGATCGTCTCGGCCAGCGCCGCCACGTCCTTGAAGCCGAGATTGAGGCCCTGGCCGGAGATCGGGTGGATCCCGTGGGCGGCATCGCCCGCAAGCGCAAACCGCGGTTTTACGAAATCGCGCGCAAGGGTCAGGCCGAGCGGAAAGGCGCGACGGCCGCCGACAACCTTGAGATGGCCAAGCCTGTGGCCGAAGCGGCGCTCCAGCTCTTCTTCGAAGAGGAAATCGTCGCCCTTGACCAGGCGCTCCGCGTCCGCAGTGCGCTCGGTCCACACCAGCGACGAGCGATTGTTCTTGAGCGGCAGGGTGGCAAAGGGGCCGGCCGGCAGGAAATGCTCCTCGGCCGTGCCTTCGTGCGGGCGCTCATGCTCGACGGTGGTAACGATGCCCGACTGGCCATAGTCGAATTCGACCGTCTTGATGCCGGCCGCATCGCGCAGCTTCGAGCGCACGCCATCGCAGGCAACCAGCAGACGGGCCTCCAACTGCTCGCCGCCGGTAAGCGTCACCGCAACCGCATGATCGCCGCTCTCGAAGGTTTCGACCATGGTCGACTGCCGCACGGTTACACCAAACTCCTCGCAGGCGGCGCGCAGCGCGCCGACCATGGCCGTGTTCGGCACCATATGGGCAAAGGGCCGCCCCTCCTCCCCCTCGCCGTCGAAGGTGAGGAAAACCGGGCGCACCGGATCGGATGTCTTCGAATCGGTGATGACCATGCGCCGGATCGGCTCGGCCTCCGGCACAATCGCCTGCCACACGCCGAGAACATCGAGCATGCGCTCAGCTGCCGAGGCGACGGCAGAGGCGCGCTCGTCGCGCTTCCAGGCGCCTTCCGGCGCACCGTCTATGACGGAAACTTCGAGATGCGGTGCCGCCTTCTTCAGCGATACCGCGAGCGAAAGGCCGACATAGCCGCCACCGGCAATCAACACATCGATCATCCGCTTTCTCCCGTCGCACTTGAGCATCGTTTCATGCCTATATAGATCAATGCCATCGCCGTTCCTACCATCGGAGACAGCCGAAATGTCGCGCCCCACTGAGACCGCAACGCCCATGGATGCGCTGCTTGCCACACTCGACCTCGAAAAGCTCGAGGAGAACCTGTTCCGTGGCCGCAGTCCCCAGGTCGGCTGGCAGCGCGTGTTCGGCGGCCAGGTGATCGGGCAGGCGCTGGTCGCAGCCCAGCGCACTGTCGACGAAGGCCGCTACGTGCACTCGCTGCACGCCTATTTCATGCGCCCAGGCGATCCGTCCGTGCCGATCATCTACGAGGTGGACCGCATCCGCGACGGCTCGAGCTTCGCCACGCGGCGTGTCGTCGCCATCCAGCACGGCAAGGCGATCTTCTCAATGTCGGCGTCGTTCCAATATGACGAGGACGGCTTCGAACATCAGATCGACATCCCCAACGTGGCGATGCCGGAAACCCTGCCGGGCGAGCAGGAGCTGAAGGACAAGTTCCTGGCGCACGCCCCCGAAGCGATCCGCCGCTACTGGGAGCGGCCACGGCCGATCGAGATCCGGCCGGTCTCGCTCACCCACTATTTCGCCCGCAACGATGGTAAGCCGACCCAGGACGTCTGGGTCAAGGCCGTCGGCCATGTGCCCGACGAGCGCCACCTGCAGGCGGCCGTGCTTGCCTACCTCTCGGACATGACGCTGCTCGACACGTCGCTCTATGCCCATGGCACGTCGGTGTTCGATCGCAACCTGCAGGTTGCAAGCCTCGATCACGCCATGTGGTTCCATCGCCCCTGCAAGATGGACGACTGGCTGCTCTATACCCAGGACAGCCCCAGTGCCCATGGTGCCCGCGGCATGACCCGCGGCAGCCTTTTTGACCGTTCCGGCGTGCTGATTGCCTCGGTGGCGCAGGAAGGCCTGATCCGGAAAAAGGCAGCTGAACAGGAATAGGGCACTTATTCTTTTCTGCCTATTTTTTAATCTTCTAAAGTGACGATTTTTTAGCGCGTCGCGGCACCGTCGCTGTGCGTGATAATTTTCCCATGCCTTTTCATAGGTTTAGCGTGCCACGACGAATCTGGCACGCCCCTTGAATGTAGCTGTCCGGTTGCACGGCGCTTTCAGCGTTCCGCAGCGAGGAGAGATGGCCTCCGACCGGAGGCGAACAAGGATGGGAAACCGATGAAAATTGTGATGGCCATTATCAAGCCGTTCAAGCTCGATGAGGTTCGCGAAGCCCTCACTGCTGTTGGCATCCAGGGCCTGACCGTAACCGAGGTTAAAGGCTACGGCCGCCAGAAGGGACATACTGAAATCTATCGCGGCACCGAATACGCCGTGAGCTTCCTGCCAAAGCTGAAGATCGAGATCGCGGTCGCCTCGGAGGTCGTCGACAAGGCCGTGGAAGCGATCGCCGTTGCCGCCAAGACCGGCCAGATCGGCGACGGCAAGATCTTTGTCTACTCCATTGACCATGCCGTGCGCATCCGCACCGGCGAAACCGATTCAGAAGCGTTGTAAGCCACGCCGTTCAGGGAGCACTACTCGATGTCGTCAAGCAAACTTTCCACCTCTCTGGTCAGGATCGGCGCAGCCTCTGCCGCCCTTCTTGCACCGGTCGTCGCCTTTGCCCAGGAAGCCGCACCGGCAGCCGCCGCTGCCACCACCGCAGCACCCGTTCCCGACAAGGCCGACACGGCCTTCATGTTCATCTCCACGCTGCTCGTCTTCTTCATGCTGATCCCAGGCCTCGCGCTGTTCTACGGCGGCCTCGTTCGCGCCAAGAACATGCTGTCGGTCCTGATGCAGTGCACCGTCATCGGCGCAACGATGATGATCGTCTGGGTCGTCTATGGCTATTCGTTCGCCTTCGGCGGCTCGACCAACCCCTATTTCGGCGGCTTCGCCAAGATGTTCCTCGCAGGCGTCTCGGTTGACAGCACGTCGGCCACCTTCTCCCAAGGCGTGGTCATTCCGGAATACATCTTCATGCTGTTCCAGATGACGTTTGCAGCGCTGACGCCGGCCCTCATCATCGGCGCCTTTGCCGAGCGCATCAAATTCTCGGCGGCCGTGCTCTTCTCCGTCCTCTGGGCAACCTTCGTCTACTTCCCGATCGCCCACATGGTCTGGGACGGCAACGGCCTGCTCTTCGGCATGGGCGCCCTCGACTTCGCCGGCGGCACCGTCGTGCACATCAATGCCGGTGTTGCGGGCCTCATCGGCGCGATCATGGTCGGCAAGCGCACCGGTTTCGGCAAGGACATGATGGCACCGCATTCGATGACGCTGACGCTCGTCGGCGCAGCGATGCTGTGGTTCGGCTGGTTCGGTTTCAACGCCGGCTCCAACCTCGAGGCATCAGGCGGCGCGATGCTCGCAACCGTCAACACCTTCCTCGCGACCGCAGCAGCCATCCTTTCCTGGTCGGTCGTCGAAACCTTCACCCGCGGCAAGGCCTCGATGCTCGGTGCAGCCTCGGGCATGATCGCCGGCCTCGTCGCCATTACGCCTGCCGCCGGCATCGCCGGCCCGATGGGCGCGATCGTCATGGGCCTGATCGTTTCGCCGCTGTGCTACTTCTTCGTCTCGGTGGTGAAGAACAAGTTCGGCTACGACGACACCGCTGACGTCTTCGGCGTTCACGGCGTCGGCGGCTTCTTCGGTGCGCTGGCGACCGGCATCTTCGCATCGTCATCGCTCGGCGGCATCGGCTATGCCGACGGCGTCACCATGGGCGGCCAGTTCATGACCCAGCTCACCGCCGTCGCCATCACCATCATCTGGTGCGGCGTGGTCTCGGCCATCCTCTACAAGGTGGTCGACGCGATCGTCGGGCTCCGGGTCTCGGTCGAAGCCGAACGCGAAGGTCTCGACCTCTCGTCCCACGGCGAAGCCGCCTACCACAGCTAAGCCAATCGCGGCGCCGTCAACAGGCGCCGCTCAACGTCCCGTCGCGGTCCGTCTGATACGGATCGCCTTTGGCCCGGATCGACTGATCCGGGCTTTTTTTCCCTTTCATGCGGATTGCACGCCTCGCCCACCGGTATTTTAGCGGCATACACGCATGGTTAATGTCGCATTAACCGTGCTTCGCTTAGGTTGATTCCATGGCACGCAATGTGTCTTGAAGATCGAGACGGGCAGCAGGCAACATGAGCAGAAGCAATCCGGCAACGCTTGACAGCCGTTCCAACCGGTTCGTGCTAACCACATTCGTATGGCGACAGATCGCGTCGCTGGCGGGCTTTGCGCTGTTTGGCGCACTGGCGCTGGCAATCGCGGCGCTATCGACATGGAACGTTGCCGACCCGAGCTTCTCCTACGCCACCTCCGACGAGCCGACCAACGTGCTCGGTTATGCCGGCGCGGCCTTTGCCGACATCTTCATGCAGTTTTTCGGGCTTGCAAGCGTCGTCGCCCTGCTTCCGGCCGTTGCCTGGGCGCTGGTGCTGATCGGCGGCAAGCGCTTCGACAAGATCTTCAAGCGCCTCGGCCTCTGGTTCGTCGGATCGGTGCTTGCAGGCGCGGCCTTGAGCTGCGTCCCGGCGCCGATCACCTGGCCGCTGCCCAACGGCCTCGGCGGCGTCTTCGGCGACATGATCCTGCGGTTTCCCGCGCTGTTCACCGGCGCCTTCCCGACCGGCACCTTCGCTACCGTGCTTGCCTGCATCTTCGCCGCTCCTGCCGCCTGGTGCCTGATCTACAGCGCCGGCCTGATCGGTGTCGGCGAGGAGGAGGACGAAGACGAGATCGAGGCGCCGACGCCGAGCAAGGCGCGCACCGTGCGCGACGAACTGGACGAAGACGACAGCGAAGGCCCCTTCACCCTGCTGATGGGCTCTTTCGCCCACTTGCGCTACACCGTGCAGGCACGCGTCCGCCGCATCTTCGGCATGAGCGGTACCCGCACGCCGACGAAGCGCCAGTACGATGAGCCCTACGATTTCAACAATGACGAATTCGGCACGCTGAACGAGCCGGTCCGGCCGAAGCCGATGGCCGGCGACCGCATCGAACCTTCGCTCGACCGTTCCGAGCGCCGCATCGTCACGCCACCGCCGATCATGGCTGATGACGATGACGACATGCCCTTCGACATGGACGAGCGCCGCCCCGCCGGCATTCTGTCCGATGACGAGGACGACGATCTTGACGCAGCAGCCGACTGGGCGCCGAAAGCAGCACCGCCGAAGCAGGGTCTGCCGAAGGCCGGCTCGCGTGTTGCCACCCCGCCGCCTCGCCCGAAGACCAGCCAGCGGCTCGAGCGCGAGGCGCAGCGCTCCTTCGTCGAGGACGATGACGGCGATTTCGCGCTGCCGCCAATGCATTTCCTCGCCGAGCCGAAGAACGTCACCCGCGACGCTTCGCTCTCCGCCGACGCGCTGGAGCAGAACGCCCGCATGCTCGAAGGTGTGCTTGAGGACTTCGGCGTCAAGGGTGAGATCATCCACGTCCGCCCGGGCCCGGTCGTTACCCTTTATGAACTGGAGCCGGCGCCGGGCATCAAATCCTCCCGGGTCATCGGCCTTGCCGACGACATCGCCCGCTCGATGAGCGCCATTGCTGCCCGCGTCGCCGTCGTGCCGGGCCGCAACGCCATCGGCATCGAATTGCCCAACCAGCGCCGCGAAACCGTTTATCTGCGCGAACTGATCGGCTCGCGCGACTTCGAGACCAGCAAGGCGCGCCTGGCCATGGCGCTCGGTAAGACCATCGGCGGCGAACCGGTGGTCGCCGATCTCGCCAAGATGCCGCATCTGCTCGTCGCCGGCACCACCGGCTCGGGCAAGTCAGTGGCGATCAACACCATGATCCTGTCGCTGCTCTACCGCCTGCGTCCCGACCAGTGCCGCCTGATCATGATCGACCCGAAGATGCTCGAACTCTCCGTCTATGACGGCATCCCGCACCTGCTTTCGCCCGTCGTGACCGACCCGAAGAAGGCGGTCGTCGCGCTCAAGTGGACGGTGCGCGAGATGGAAGAGCGCTACAAGAAGATGTCGAAGATCGGCGTGCGCAACATCGACGGCTTCAACACCCGCGTCGAGCAGGCGCTGGCCAAGGGCGATGCGATCACCCGCACGGTGCAGACCGGCTTCGACCGCCAGACCGGCGAGGCGATCTACGAGACCGAGGAATTCGATCTGTCGCCGATGCCCTATATCGTCGTCATCATCGACGAAATGGCCGACCTGATGATGGTCGCCGGCAAGGACATCGAAGGCGCGGTGCAGCGGCTGGCGCAGATGGCGCGCGCTGCCGGCATTCATGTGATCATGGCGACGCAGCGCCCGTCGGTCGACGTCATCACCGGTACGATCAAGGCCAACTTCCCGACCCGCATCTCCTTCCAGGTGACGTCGAAGATCGACAGCCGCACCATCCTTGGCGAACAGGGTGCCGAACAGCTGCTCGGCATGGGCGACATGCTCTACATGGCCGGTGGCGGACGCATCCAGCGCGTCCACGGTCCCTTCGTCTCCGACACCGAAGTCGAGGAAGTCGTCGCCTATCTCAAGACCCAGGGCACACCGCAATATCTCGACGCGATCACCGAAGATGACGACGAGGACAATGACGGCGGCGGCCCCGCCGGCACGTCCAATCTTGCCGATTCCGACGACCCCTACGACCAGGCGGTGGCGATCGTTCTGCGCGACGGCAAGGCCTCCACATCCTATGTGCAACGTCGCCTCGGGATAGGCTATAATAGGGCCGCTTCACTGATCGAGCGCATGGAACAGGAAGGCATCATCGGCCCGGCAAACCATGCCGGCAAACGGGAAATCCTCGTGCCGACCGAAGCGGAAATCACTGGCCGGTAAACCCGGCTTTCGTCCCGGGCGATGATCCATGCCCGGTAACGGTCATGTGAGAGCGCGGCCCGCCGAAGGCCATGAAAAACGCCTTGAAGGTGCCGCACTTGCGCTCCAGATGATTCAGGAAATGAAGGAGACTGTGATGACAGAGACGAAAACCACCCTGGGCAGCAATCCGGCGATGTCGCGCCGTGTATTCGTTTGCGGCCTCGCGGCGCTCGCGGGCATGGGTGGCGCCGGTCTTGACGTCACCAAGGCCTTTGCCCAGGCCCCGGCCTCCGCCCAGAAGATCGCCGATCATTTCTCGTCGGTGAAGACCATGTCCGGCGAATTCGTGCAGTTCGGCCCGCGCGGCGAGCAGACCGGTGGCAAGTTCTACATCCGCCGCCCCGGCCGCATCCGCTTCAACTACGAGGCGCCTTCGCCGATGCGCGTGATTTCCGACGGCAAGTCGGTGGTCATCGGCAATATGAAGCTGAAGACCTGGGATATCTACCCGCTCTCCAAGACGCCGCTGAACCTGTTGCTCAGCGAGCGGATCGACCTGACCGGCAAGATGGTGCGCGACGTCAAGGAAGAATCAGACCTCATCACCATCGTTCTCGGGGATCGCTCGATCTTCGGCGATTCGACCATCACCATGATGTTCGATCCGAAGACCTACGACCTGCGCCAGTGGACGATCACCGATGCGCAGAAGAAGGACACGTCGGTGATGATCTTCAACGTCCGGACCGGCATCGCGCTCGACGACAAGGTGTTCAAGATTCCTTACGACGAGGTTCGCAACAAACGGGGCGGCTAAGACCGCCTCAGCATAGGCATTGTGGACATCGGCCGCCCACTGCATGTGTCCTCGGATCCGATCTAAGGATAAAACATGCAGCGCGTCAAAGTGCGCAGCGACCTTTTCATGCATTCCTTGTCCCGACGCGCCAGACCTGCTTAAACCTCCCCGACATCGAAAACATATCCGTCCTGAGCCGGCTTTCCATTCGTCGAACGCCCGGACCTACCCAATCATGGGGAATGAGCAATGGCCCTTTCCGTCGCCACGTGGAATATCAACTCCGTTCGCCTGCGCATGCCGCTGATCGAACATCTGCTGAAGACCTGGCAGCCCGACATTCTCTGCCTGCAGGAAACCAAGTGCCCGAACGACCAGTTTCCGTCAAAGCCACTCAAGGCACTCGGCTACAACCATATCGAGATGCACGGCCAGAAGGGCTATCACGGCGTCGCGACGATCTCGCGTCTGCCCCTGCACGAGCTTAGCGACCGCCGCGACTATTGCGGCGTCGGCGATGCGCGCCACCTTTCGGTGGTGTTCGAGGCGGGCGGCAAGAAGATCCGCCTGCACAATTTCTACGTTCCCGCCGGCGGCGACGAACCGGACAGGTCGATCAACCCGAAGTTCGGCCACAAGCTCGATTTCGTCGATGAGATGAAGCTGCTGCACGCCGAAGCCGAGGCGGGCATCTCCTCCATCCTCGTCGGCGACCTCAACATCGCGCCGCTCGAGGACGACGTCTGGTCGCACAAGCAACTCCTGAAGATCGTCAGCCATACGCCGATCGAAACCGAGGGCCTCAACACGGTGATGAACGGCGGCGCCTGGGTCGACCTGATGCGCCAGCATGCGCCGGCGCCGACCAAGCTCTATACCTGGTGGAGCTACCGCGCGAAGGATTGGGAAGCGGCCGACCGCGGCCGACGCCTCGACCACATCTGGTCGTCGGCCGACCTCGCGCCGAAGCTGACGCAGGTGGATATCCTGCGGGAAGCGCGCGGCTGGGAGCGGCCGTCGGACCATGTGCCGGTGATCGCGCATTTCGATATTTAGAGCGGCAACGCTCTACTGCGTGTTTCCTTAAATCCTATTCGATTTAAGGATAAAAACATGCAGCAATTCAAAGTGCTACAGCGCCGCGCGTCTAATAAGACGCGCGGCGCTGTAGCACGATCAGCTGCATCAAGAAAAGATGAGTAAAAATCTCATATTTTTCTTGATCCTGTTTTTCGAAGCGATTATCCCTTTTTGCGAGCGGCGGGGACACCGCCTCCGGCGGCTAAGCAGCCGTCGTTTCCATTGATTTTCGGGTGCTTCGCTCCGGGCCAGTCCGGAGGGCTTTCGTGCGCCCGCAAAAGGGGCCAGATCATGCGCAAGATTTTTCCGAACAGACCCGTTCGCACCTCGCTTCGTTCCCTTTCGGCAACAACGGCACTACTCGCGATCACGATCGGACTGCTATCAAATTCCGCCACCGCGCAGACGGCCACGAGTGAGAAGACGACGCGGCTGCAGAAGATCGAGGTTTCGGCCGCACAGGCGGCCACCAGCATCGCCGAGGACAATGATACCATCGCACCGTCGCGCAATATCACGGCGCTGAAGACCGACACGCCACTGGTCGAGACCCCGCGCTCGGTCTCCGTCGTCACCCGCAAGGAACTGGAGGAGCGTGGCGCCCAGGACATGATCCAGGCAACCCGCTATGCCGCCGGTGTTACCACCGGCGCCTTCGGCTTCGACCCGCGCTTCGACCAGATCTACATTCGCGGCTTCGAGACGACCACAACCGGCGACTTCCGCGACGGCCTGCGCCAGCCCTATATGAACTACGGCACCTTCCCGACCGAGATCTACGGTCTCGACCGCATCGAGATCATCAAGGGACCGGTGTCGGTGCTGTACGGCGCCGCCGGTGTCGGCGGCATCGTCAACCGCATTTCCAAGATGCCGCAGGACGACACGCACCGCGAGGTCGAAGTTCAATACGGCACGATCGGCCGCGCCCAGACGGCCTTCGATTTCGGCGGCCCGGCGACCGCCGAAGGCGACTTTCTCTATCGTATCGTCGGTCTGCTGCGGAACGGCGAAACCAGCTACGACGTTGCCGACGACCGCTACCTGCTGCAGCCCTCCTTCACCTGGAAGCCGGACGAGGCAACGTCGCTGACCGTCTACGGCCTCGGACAGAAGGGCGAGAGCGATGCCAGCCCGCGGGTGTTCGAATATGGCGGCAAGCTGCTGCGCTACAGCGATCCGGAATACGATCACCAGAAGGTGCGGCAGTATCAGGCTGGCTTCAAGCTCGAGCACGAATTCGACAATGGCCTGATCTTCCGTCAGCACGCCCGCGTCAGCGACATGGATTTGGACGCCCGCTATCTCGAGTTCGGCACGGCAACTGGCAATGTCTACGAGCGGTCGCCGGTCGCGATTACCGACAATCAGCGCGCCTACCAGATCGACAACCAGTTGCTGGCGACCTTCGATACCGGCGCCATCTCGCACACACTGCTGACCGGCCTCGACTATACCTGGATCACGTCAGACTTCGGGCTCGGCTTTGGCGCCAGCGATCCGGCCTATCGCTTCGACCTCGACAATCCGACCTTCGGCATCACCGGCCCGACGCCCGCGCTCACCAGCTTCAGTGGCCGCGATCTGCGCCAGACCGGCATCTATGCTGAGGACCAGGCGGAATTCGGCAACTGGCGCGCCGTCGCCGGCCTGCGCCACGACTGGGTGGACCAGACGAGCACCAACAAGAACACCGGTGCAGTCGACCGCAAGGACGACGGTGAAGTCACCGGCCAGGTGGGCCTGCTCTACCTCTTCGACAACGATATTGCGCCCTACGCCAGCTACGGCACGTCCTTCGTGCCGAGCACGCAGCTCTCGGCAGATGGTACGGTTCTGGATCCGACGACGGGCGAGCAGATCGAACTGGGCATCAAATACCAGCCGGAAGGCGAGGCCTATTCGCTGAGCGCCGCCGTCTACCGGATCGTCGAAACCGGGGCGCCGCAATATGTCGCGGACGCGTCGCTGCCCGTCGGCTACTACTACAAATCTTCGGGCGAGGTGACCACCAAGGGCTTCGAGGTCGAGGCGCGACGCGAATTCGACAATGGCTTCAGCCTGATCGCCGCCTACACCTACAACGACGCCGAGATCACCGGGAACGTCAATCCCGCACTGATCGGCAACGTGCCCTCGACCAAGCCGCGCAACATCGCATCCCTCTGGGTGAACTACCTCGTGCCAGACGATACGCAGCTCGCCGGTCTCAGCCTTGGCGGCGGTATCCGCGCCACCTCCAAGTCCTTCACCTCCGACGACAATACGGCGGAAAACGGCGGCGCCGTCTACTTCGACGCGTCGATCGCCTATGATTTCGGCGTGAAAAATCCCGATCTGAACGGATTGTCGCTGGCCGTCAGCGCAACCAACATTGGCGACCGGCGCGAAGAAGTCTGCACCGACGGTTACTGCTACTTCGGCCAGGGCCGCACCGTGCTCGGCACGCTCAAGTACAAATGGTAGGTGAAAACGCCTGGCGTGCGACCGTCTATCGGGAGTGCGTCAGGCGAAACGGCCGGCCAGTGCGCCTGCGCGGCGGATCATCGCCTGCAGGTTCTCGCGGATGCGCGCCTCCACGAGGGCGGCAACTTCCGGGTATTCTTCCAGCATGCGCCGGAACAGCGGGCGATTGATGCGGATCACTTCGCTGTCTTCGTCCGCGGTCGCGGTAAACTTGCGTTCCACCATCGAGATCAGCGCCAGTTCCGAGAGAAGCGCGCCGCGGCCGACGGTGGTGACATCCTCCATCGCGCCGTCGGCATTGGCTTTCGAAAGCGAGAGGCTGCCGCTGGCAATGGCAAAGGCGCAATCGGCCGGAGCGCCCTCGCGAAACAGCTCCTGCCCTTTGAACACGCGTCGACGTTCGGCGCCAAAGGCAATCAGCCTCAGCTTGTCCTCGCTGATATCGGCAAAAAGCGGCACATTGGACAGAAGAACGATGTCGTCGTTGAGCGCCAAACGGCTAACCTCCCTGAATCACGATGCTCCGGGGTTCGAAACCCAAGAGCATAGCAATCGATGCAAATAGTCCGAAGCAGCTGACGTGCGGAGAAATCATCGGACGTCGCCGCCTCACGGAACGATCTTGTAGCCGCCGTTCTCTGTCACCAAAATCTCGGCATTGGAAGGGTCTCGCTCGATTTTCTGGCGGAGCCGATAGACATGTGTTTCGAGCGTATGCGTCGTCACGCCGGAATTGTAACCCCAGACTTCTTCGAGCAGCACGTCGCGCGTCACCACCTTCTGGTCGGCGCGATAGAGATAGCGGATGATCGCCGCTTCCTTTTCGGTCAGCCGGATCTTCTGGCCGTTTTCGAGCGTCAGCAGCTTCTGGCTCGGCTTGAACGTGTAGGGACCGACACTGAAGGTCGCATCTTCGCTCTGTTCGTGCTGGCGCAGCTGCGCGCGGATACGGGCGAGGAGGACGGCGAAGCGGAACGGCTTGGTGACATAGTCGTTCGCGCCGGCTTCCAGACCGAGGATCGTATCCGAATCCGTGTCATGACCGGTGAGCATGATGATCGGCGCCTTGAAGCCGCCCTTGCGCAAGAGCTTGACCGCCTCGCGCCCGTCCATGTCGGGCAGACCGACATCCATGATCAGCAGATCGACCTGCTGGGCGCGCGCCGCCTGTATCCCCTTGCCGGCAGTCGCTTCCTGAAGAAGATCGAACTCCTCGTACAGCGAAAGCTGTTCGACCAACGTTTCGCGCAGGTCATTGTCGTCGTCGACAAGAAGAATGGTACGGGTCGCCATGGGACAATTCCTGTTTGCTTCCGGTTTCAAACTAGCTCAAATGCCCGTGTTGGCAAGCGAACCGGTTTTGGAACCTCGTTATATATGCAACCGTGCTTATGGTGCCCGCCAAATCACGGACAATTCAAAAATCTGTGAGAGAGATGCGCAAGAAAACGTCGGGAAGAAGGCCAGTCAAATCCGTCATCACCGTCCGGCCTGCCCCGCTTGATCGCAGGCGTGCACTGGTTACCTTCGATGGCCGCACGGAGCAAGCGGCCATCGGCCGCAGCGGCATTACCAGCCGCAAGCGCGAGGGCGACGGTGCCACGCCGCGCGCCGCGATGAAACTCATCGGCGGCTATGTCAGGCGCGACCGCATCCTGCTGCCGCCGACGCCGCTGCCGATGCGGGCCACGCGTAACGGCATGCTCTGGTGCGACGCTCCCAGTCATGCCCGCTACAACCGTCCAGCCAATGCGCCCTTCGCGCCGAGCCACGAGGACATGATGCGCACGGACAGGCTCTACGACATCTGCCTGGTGATGGACTGGAACCTGACCAGCCGGCGCCGTTATGCCGGGTCGGCAATATTCTTTCACCTCATCCGCCCCGGATACGAGCCGACCGAGGGCTGCGTCGCCATAAGCCTTGCCGCCATGCGCCGGCTGATCCCGCATCTGCGTCGCGGCACCGTCGTCAAAGTTGTCTAATGTCGACGCTGCAATATGAGGCATGACCGGCGATCGAAAGAAGAATTCGGAAAGCATAGATCACGCGAGAAACCTCACCGGCCACAACCATCAACACTTCCGCAAGCTCTGGTGTCTATGTAGCCTCAAGCGAGATTTGCAGGACGAGTGCTGCCGATGCTGACCAAGACGGCCAAAGCGATACCGGCGACCGACGGACGGTTCTTCGGGATAAAAGAGGTTCGTGATAGCGCGGACGGCGTCTCGCAAGGTTCCGACATTGCGCAGCTGCTCGACTGGGTCGAATCCTATCTGATGGCCGGCCATTCCGATCTCGGACGAACCGGCGCTGTCTGCCCCTTTACCCGCCAGGCCGCCAAGATCGATACCGTCCGGTTGGCGATTTCTGACGCGCGCGCCGAGGACGAAGACACGGTCTTTGCGCTCATCCGTGGCGCATTCGGCGAACTCGAAGCCATCCCCTGCAAACCCGCGATGAAGCATTTCCGCACGGTGATCGTTGGCTTTCCTGACTGCGCCGATGCGGATGGGATCGCGATGTTGAAGCGCATCCAGCGGCGGCATCGGTTCTATTCACTCGCCCGCGCCCGGATGATCGGCATGATGCATGCAGGCTCCGAGGATCGCGGCCTGTGGAACCCGGACTTCCGACCACTGCGCTCGCCGATGCCGGTTCTCGCGATCCGGCATCTGGTCGAGAACGATGCCCCGTTCGCCGCTCTCCACCCCGCCCTCATGGTTGCCTATCTTGCCCGTTTCCCGATCAGAGGAACGCGGCGGCTCGTCAATCACTTCCGAAGCGGCTGAGCCATGCCCGGCCGAGCGACGTCGCCGATCGCCGACGCAGTTGAGATAACTCCGAGCTCTCAGCTTTTGGGCGACAATCTCCAAATCAGTTGCGTCACAAGTCTCGAAGGCTTCGAGGCCCTGCACAAGGAATGGGACGACCTGTTCGAGCGGACGGCGGAGCCTCAGCAGGTGTTCCAGCGTCATATCTTCCTGCGACACTGGGCGCGGCACTATCTCGATCCAAAGACGCAGCTCTGCATCCTCATCGGTCGTATCGACGGGCGTCTCGTCACCCTCTGGCCACTGGTGCGCCGGCGCAAGCTTGGTTTTGATGTGCTTGGTTTCATGGGAGCGCCGGTGACCCAATTCGGCGACGTGCTCGTCGAGGCCGGCGAGAACAGACACGCCTTGCTCGAAGCCGGCTGGAACGCCGTCGCATCGCTCGGCGCCGATCTCTTCGAAGCACGGCGGGTAAGAGCGGATGCTGCCCTATGCGGATCGGTGATCCCAAGCGGCGCCTCCTTGCCTGGCGACGTGCAGGCGCCTTTCGCAAGCCTGTCACGGCGGGTGACAGCCGATGGCCCCGGCATCGCCTATTCCGCACGCGAGCGCTCGAACTATCGGCGCCGGCTGCGAAGGCTGCGAGAGCACGGCGACATCACCTTTACCGAGCCGGAGCCGGGGTCAACAGCCGCAACGGCCGCAGCCGCTGCCATCACCATCAAGAAGAACTGGCTGCTCGAAAACGCGATCCTGTCGCCGACCGTCATGGACAGCCGCTTCCAAGCGTTCTTCGAGGACCTGGCCGGCGATCCCGGCGCCGGCCTCTGCGCCTCGACGATCGCCTGCGATGGGCGGCCGATCGGCGTCGATCTGTCCTTCGATTGCAAGGGCCACACCTTCGGACACGTGCTGGCAACCGACCCTGGCTATGACCGCGAGGGCCTCGGGCGGCTGCTGATCCACCGGACATTCGCGGCCGCCGCCGATCGCGGCAGCCGTGTCTTCGACCTGCTGGCGCCAGCGGATGGCTACAAGATGCAGCACGCCGACGGGCTGGTTGCCGTCAGCGACTATGCTTTCGCGTTCTCCTGGCGCGGCTGGCTGCTGCGCGAGCTTGTCATGGCGCGGCTGCAACCGGCGGCCAAGGTCTTGGCAAAGCGCCTTCCGTCCGCCCTTGTGCGCAGGCTGGCAAAACACAAGATCTGATCCAATCAGGCAAGCCGGCGCGGCCTCAGGCGAGTTGGCGCGGCGTGACGAAATCGATGAGACGGCACCGGCCCGATGCCAGGTCCTCCCAACTGGAGCCGTCGAACGCGAGTACGGCAAGCGCCGCTGTCGGAAACTTCTCCCGCATGCGCGCGAGCGCCTCCTGCCTGCCCGATCCGGCCAGCAGATGCGCAAGTTCCTCCATGCCCGGATTGTGGCCAACGACAAGCAGGTTACGGATATCAGGGTCAACGGCGCGAATGGTCGCCAGAATGGCGGGTGCCCCAACTTCGTAGATGTCGCGCGTCTCACGGGTGGGGATTGGCGGCGGCAGGTTATCCCGAACCAGCGCCCAGGTTTCCCGCGCACGTCGCGCAGTGGAAACGATCGCGAGCCCCGGGATCAGCCCTTTGCGCTTCATATCTGCGCCGATCAGTGGCGCCGCCTTGCGGCCGCGCTCGCCGAGCGGCCGGTCGTGATCCGGCACGCCGTCCGGCCATGCGGACTTGGCATGGCGCAACAGCATCAGGCGGTATGTTTTCGCCCCGCGATCCCCGGCCATCACGTCCTCCTTCGCAGCGAAGTACGATCTACTCCGTCAGGTCCATTCTGGCATCGCTTCGACGTTTTGTCCCCGTACTGCATAATTCCTTAAATCGGAATCGATTTAAGGAGGAAATTATGCAGCAGGTTTAATGCGCTACAGCGTCCTTTGCGCCTCATATCTGACGCGCAAAGGACGCTGTAGGAGTGAACCACAAAAAAGGCCGCCCCGAAGGGCGGCCATCAACGCCGGAAAGCTCAGGAACCGGCTTATTTCCACTCGCGCCAGCTTACTTCCACTCACGAATGTCGACGAAATGTCCGGCGACCGCTGCGGCCGCCGCCATTGCCGGCGATACCAGATGTGTGCGTCCCTTGAAGCCCTGGCGGCCTTCGAAGTTACGGTTGGAGGTCGAGGCACAGCGCTCGCCCGGCTTCAGCCGGTCGTCGTTCATCGCCAGGCACATCGAGCAGCCCGGCTCGCGCCAGTCGAAGCCCGCTTCCCGGAAGATCTTGTCGAGGCCTTCGGCTTCCGCCTGCTCCTTGACGAGGCCGGAGCCCGGAACAATCATCGCCGAAACGGTCGGCGCAACCTTGCGGCCTTCGACGACAGCGGCAACGGCGCGCAGATCCTCGATGCGGCCGTTGGTGCACGAGCCGATGAAGACGCGGTCGATGGCGATGTCAGTGATCTTGGTGCCGGGCTTCAGGCCCATGTAGTCAAGCGCGCGCCACTTGGAGGTGCGCTTGTTTTCTTCCGGGATCTCGTCCGGGTTCGGGACGATGCCCTGAACCGAGATGACGTCCTCAGGCGACGAACCCCAGGAGACGATCGGCGGCAGATCGGCAGCGTCGAGCACGACGACGCGATCGTAATGCGCGCCTTCGTCGGTGTGCAGCGTCTTCCAATAGTCGAGCGCCATTTCCCAGGCCTTGCCCTTCGGCGCGCGCGGCTTGTCCTTGATGTATTCGAAGGTCGTTTCGTCGGGCGCGATCAGGCCGGCGCGGGCACCGCCTTCGATCGTCATGTTGCAGATGGTCATGCGGCCTTCCATCGACAGCGAGCGGATCGCTTCGCCGGCAAACTCGATGACGTGTCCGGTGCCACCGGCGGTACCGATCTCACCGATGATGGCAAGGATGATGTCCTTGGCGGTCACACCTGGCGGCAGCTGGCCGTCGACGCGCACCAGCATGTTCTTGGCCTTCTGCTGGATCAGCGTCTGGGTCGCAAGCACGTGCTCGACTTCCGACGTGCCGATGCCATGCGCCAGCGCGCCGAAGGCACCATGCGTCGAGGTGTGGCTGTCGCCGCAAACGATGGTCATGCCCGGCAGCGTGAAGCCCTGCTCCGGGCCGACGATGTGCACGATGCCCTGGCGCTTGTCGTTTTCCGAGTAGTATTCGACACCGAACTCGGCTGCGTTCGTGGCGAGCGCCTCGACCTGGATGCGGCTCTCCTCGTTCTTGATGCCGAGATGGCGATCAGGTGAGGTCGGCACGTTGTGGTCGACGACGGCGAGCGTCTTTTCCGGAGCGCGGACCTTGCGGCCAGCCATGCGCAGGCCCTCGAAAGCCTGCGGGCTCGTCACCTCATGAACGAGATGACGATCGATGTAGAGAAGACAGGTGCCATCGTCCTGGCTGTTGACCAGATGGTCGTCCCAGATCTTGTCATAGAGAGTACGCGGTGCGCTCATGGCGATATATCCATCGAATTTTCAGAAGTAAGGGAAAAGCCGGCAGCAAGGCAGCCGGAAACACTGATCAAGGGATCAGGATAGGAGGCTTGTCAGCGCCCCGGATACGCGCGCAAAAAAGCGTGCCGGCAGACGCTTGTGGTCCTGCAGCACGACGATTTTTTGCTCTCGACATCCGAACTTGGATTCCATGAGGCCGTACATATCAATTTTTTGACACTTCGGCAATCGGTGGAAGCAGCCTCAACGCTGCTCGGCGCGCCGCAACCGCCGCTCGATCCCCCGCAAGCCCAGCGACAGGCCAATGGTCAGGACGAGATAGACATAGGCAACGATCGAATAGGTCTCGAAGAAGCGAAAGGAACCGGAGGCGTAGACCTTGCCCATCTGGGTGATGTCGGCGACGCCGAGCACCGAGACCAGCGAGGAGTCCTTGACCATGGCGACGAAGTCGTTGCCGAGCGGCGGCAGGATCACGCGGATCGCCTGCGGGAAGATCACCAGGCGAAACCGCTGGTAGCGCGTCAGGCCCAGCGCCTTGGCTGCCTCGACCTGACCCTTGTCGACCGAGAGGATGCCGGCCCGAAAGACTTCGGCGATGAAGGCGGAATAGCCGATCATCAGCGCCATGATCGCCCGCCACATCAGCGAGATGTCGCGCACCACCACCGGCTCCATCCAGCCGGCCGATATCAGCGGCGCGGTGATGAAGTTGGCGACCGTGACGAGCGTCGGCGCGCCGACGAAGGCGATGTAGAACAACAGGACGAGGATCGGCACGCCGCGGATGACCTCGGTGTAGAAGCGTGCGATCTGGCGAAGTGCCGCGTGCTCCGACAGCGCCATCAGCGCAATGCCGAGACCGAGCGTCGTCGCCAGCACGAAGCCCATCAGGGTCACGAAAATGGTGACGCCAATGCCCTTGAGGACGACGTTGAAGACTTCGGTGTAGATGTCATTGGTGACGATAACAGCGGCGAGCGCCACGGCAATCACCAGAAGGGCGACCAGCCACCAGGGATAGTCGCCCTTTCCGGACTTATCAGTCGATTGTGGGGAGGCCATGGCCTGCGATCAGCCGCCCATCTTGTAGTCGAGGAACCACTTCTTATCCAAGGCGTCGAAGGTTCCATCTTCCTTCAGCGCCTTGATCGCGGCGTTCACCGGGCCGACCAGGTCCGAACCCTTGGGATAGATGAAGCCGAAATCCTCGGTGCCGAGCGGGCCGCCGACGACCTTCAGCTTGCCTTCGGACGAATCGACATACCCCTTGGCGGCAACGCTGTCGGTCAGGACGACGTCGACGTCGCCGGCCTTGAGCGCCTGCACGGTGGCACCGAAGGTTTCGAACAGCTTGATGCGCGGGTTCTGCTCGTTGCCATCGAGCATTTCGTAGACGGCGGTGTAGAACGGCGAGGTGCCCGGCTGTGCGCCGACCAGACCGTCGGCGAAGGCGCCGAAGCTCTTGCCGTCGTTGAAGCGGTTCTCGTCGCCGCGCACCAGCATGAACTGCTGCGAGCGCATGTACGGATCGGAGAAGTCGACCTTCTCCTTGCGGTCGTCCTTGATGGTAATGCCGGTCATGCCGATCTGGTACTGGCCGTCGTGAACAGCCTGGATCATCGCGTCCCAGCTGGTGTTCTGGTACTCGACCTTGAAGTTCAGACGCTTGGCGATCTCGTTCATCGCATCATATTCCCAGCCGATCGCCTCACCGGTCTTCGGATCGACGAACTGCAGCGGCGGGTAGGCATTTTCCGTGACGACGACAACCGCCTTGCCACCGAGATCCGGCAGGTCGCTGGCGAAAGCCGGTGCAGAAAAAGCAAATGGAACGGCAAGTGCGGCTGCGATGCCCGCAAGCACATGGCGACGGATTGTCATTGGAAGAGCTCCCGAAAAGTGTGGCAGCGAAAAATGTCACGGATTGCTAAGAAAAGACAAGCGCATAGTACCAAAAAAGAAAGGCGGCCCGAGGCCGCCTTCCCTACAATCCCAAAGGATTGAAATCTTATTCCGCTGCGGCTTCAGCTGCCTTGGCTTCGGCGGCTTCTGCTGCTGCCTTGGCTTCTGCGGCTTCGGCTGCTGCCTTTTCGGCTGCAAGAGCCTGAGCTGCTGCGATCTTTTCAGCTTCGATCCGTGCCTTTTCCTCGACAACGGCCTGGCGCTCGGCGTCGTTCAGCTTGCGGGCGCGCGTACCGGTGTTTTCAACGATACGAGCCGACTTGCCGCGACGATCGCGCAGGTAGTAGAGCTTGGCGCGACGGACCTTACCGCGGCGAACCACTTCAACGCTCTCGACGAGCGGCGAGTAAACCGGGAATACGCGCTCAACGCCTTCGCCGTAGGAGATCTTGCGAACGGTGAAGCTTTCGTTGATGCCGCCGCCCGAACGAGCGATGCAAACGCCTTCATAGGCCTGAACGCGGGTACGCGTGCCTTCGACAACGCGGACGTTGACGCGCAGCGTGTCGCCTGCGGAGAAATCGGGGAGCGTGCGCTTGGCGGCAATCTTGGCGGCCTGTTCGGCTTCCAGCTGCTGGATGATGTTCATCGGGTTAACCTTTCAAGTTCTTCTGAAACAGCCAGAGCGCTCTCGATCGACCTGTCGGACGTACCTTCAGATGTTGCCGGACCCCGGCAGGAGCGGATTCACCATTCTTTGTTGGTGGTCGACGGGCAAACAACCCGAACCGGGGCGGCACTTACACGAAGAAAACCCGCTTGTCATCCCCGCAAGCCATATTTTCCGGGCCATGGAGGCGTTCGGCGCGAATTCTATCAGAGATTTCGAAATAACGCGCATTGAAATGCATTCAATCGCGGGCTTGCGGCTGCAAAGCCCGCGGGCTATGCCGAGCTGGGGGCGATGGGGGAGACCATGCATTTCTTCGAAGTACTTCTGCTTTTCGTCGCCGGTTTCCTGTCGGGCGTGGTCAATGCGATTGCCGGTGGCGGAACCTTCCTCACCTTCGGCGCCATGACCCTTGGCGGGTTGCCGCCGATTGTCGCCAATGCCACGTCGTCGATCATCCAGCTTCCCGGCTATATCACCTCGACCCTTGCCTATGCCAAGGAGATCCGCGCGGACCGCCGCCAGGCGATCCTGCTTGGCGTCATTTCGGCGGTCGGCGGACTTGCCGGCGCGGTGTTGCTGATCTCCCTGTCGAACGCCTCGTTTCGTGCGCTCGTCCCCTGGCTGCTGATCGCCGCGACGGCGATCTTCGCCGCCGGGCCGCTCCTGAAGCCCAAGGCCCGCATCGACGAGCATGCGATCAGCCCGGCCGGTGTCGTCAGCCAGTTCGCAACCTCGATCTATGGCGGCTTCTTCGGCGCCGGCATGGGCATCATGATGCTGGCGGTGTTGGGACTTGCCACCGGTGGCGGCTATCACCGCCTGAATGCGCTGAAGAACTTCATCTCGATCGTCATCGCCACCATCGCCATCGTGGTCTTCGCCGCCGGCGGGGTCGTGTCGTGGCTGCATGCGGCGATCATGGTTCCCGGTGCCGCCCTCGGCGGTTATCTCGGCGTCTGGGCGGCACGGCGCGTGCCGCAGGCGGTGATCCGCGCCTTGGTCGTCGCGGTCGGCTTGCTGCTCGCCGCCTATTACTTCTTCACGGGTTGAGGAAGCAGGTCCGGCCGACGCGCCTCGGTCAGCCGACGGGCTTCCGCCTCGCGCCACTTGGCGATGGCGCCGTGATTGCCCGAGGTCAGCACGGCCGGGATCTCCCTGCCCTCGAAGACCTGCGGACGGGTATAGTGCGGATGCTCCAGCAACCCGCCTTCGAAGCTTTCGTGAACGCCCGACAGCTCGTTGCCCATCACCCCGGGCAGGATGCGCACGACGGCATCGAGCAGCGTCAGCGCTGCCGGCTCGCCGCCCGAGAGGATATAGTCGCCGATCGACACTTCCTCGAGCGCGCGCCCGTCGATGACGCGCTGGTCGACACCTTCGAACCGCCCGCAGACGATGACCACGCCGGGACCGTCGGCAAGTTCGCGCACGCGCTTCTGCGTCAAGGGCCTACCGCGCGGGCTCATCAGCAGCCGCGGGCGATGATCGTCCTGCGACACCGCGTCGATCGCACGGGCGAGGACGTCGGGCCTCAGCACCATGCCGGCGCCGCCGCCGGCCGGCGTATCGTCGACGGTCCGGTGCTTGTCCTCCGCAAAGTCACGGATCTGCACGGCATCGATCGACCATTGGCCGCGCTCCAGCGCCCGGCCGGAGAGCGAGGCGCCGAGATGGCCGGGAAACATTTCGGGATAGAGCGTGAGAACCGTTGCGCGGAAGGACATTGCCTTGGCGCTCACTTGCGCTTGGCCGAAAACGGGCTGCCGGGCTCGTCCTTGTCGTCGATGAGGCCGGCGGCCAGCGGATCGACCAGCAGCTTGCCGCCTTCCAAATCGATCTCCAGAACGGACCATTCAGTAAAGGGAATGAGCACGGGGCGCTTGCCCGGCCCCTTGAGCTCCAGCAGGTCGCCCGCGCCGAAATCGAACACGCCCGTCACGGTGCCGTAGCTCTTGCCGCTGCCGTCGATGGCCTCGAGGCCCTCGAGGTCGGCATAGAAGAATTCGTCTTCGTCGAGATCGTCGTCGGGCAGATTGTCGCGATCGACGAACAGTTCGAGGCCATTCAGCGCCTCGGCGGCCGTGCGGTCGTTGACGCCGCGAAAGCGGACGACGACCACGTTCTTGGCCTCGCGGATTTCCAGCACCTCGAACACGCGCCCATCGGCGCTATGGAGATGGCCATAATCGCCGAGTGCCGTCGGGTCGTCGGTGAAAGACTTGACCCTGACCTCGCCGCGCAAACCTTGCGCCGCGCCGACAGTCGCCATCAGAACCGGGTTTTCGAGTTTGCTCATCATCCGTATCCGTTTGGGGATTTCAGGGTGCACATAACGGAAAACGGGCGGCATGGAAATGCCGCCCGTCTCCTTCATCCGTTTGCCGGATATTATTCCGCGGCACCTTCGGCAGCGGCAGCAGCGGCGTCTTCGGCCTTCTGCTTGGCTTCAGCAGCGCGCTCCTGAGCCTTCTTGCCCGGCAGACCCTTGTTCGGGTTGCTGCGAGCCGGACGCTGAGCGATACCGGCCTGGTCGAGGAAGCGCATGACGCGGTCGGTCGGCTGGGCGCCCTGGGCGATCCAGTGGCTGATGCGCTCGGCGTTCAGCTCGACGCGCTTTTCGTCGTCCTTGCCGAGCATCGGGTTCCAGGAACCGATCTTCTCGAGGAAGCGGCCGTCACGCGGGCTGCGGGCGTCGGCAACGACGATCTGGTAGTAAGGACGCTTCTTGGAACCGCCACGGGCGAGACGAATTTTCAGTGCCATTTGAGTAACTCCTTGCAGGCTTTCTTGACCGCTTCGTTCAAGCGGAATGGGTGGTGCCGACGGTGCCCGCGGAATGCGTGCGATCGGCGGCGATGGCTTCATGATGCCGGATGACTTCCTTGATGATGAAGTTCAGGAACTTCTCGGCGAAATCCGGATCCAGATTGGCATCCTTCGCCAGGTGGCGAAGACGTTCGATCTGGTATTCTTCGCGCGCCGCATCGGCCGGCGGCAGATTGTGCTTGGCCTTGAGAACGCCGACCGCCTGGGTGCAGCGGAACCGTTCGGCCAGCATGTGGACGAGCGCGGCATCGATGTTGTCGATCGACTGCCGGTAACCCGCCAATTCCTTTTTGATTTCGGGATCAATCATCTCTCACCGATCCTCACTTCTTCTTGGGTAGGCCCGGAAGGCCGGGGAAACCGCCAAGGCCCGGAAGCTTGGCGCCGCCGAGACCGGGCAGGCCGCCGCCGCCAAGGCCCGGCATGCCGCCGGGCTTGAGGCCGGCTGCTTCCGCCTGCTTCTGCAACGCTTCGAGCTGCTTGGGGTCGAGGCTCGACAGATCGGGCATGCCGCCGCCACCAAGGCCGCCGAGGCCCATCTTGCTGGCAAGGCCGCCCATCATCTGCTTCATCATGCCGCCTTTGCCCTTGCCGCCCATCATCTTCATCATGTCCGCCATCTGGCGGTGCATCTTCAGAAGCTTGTTGATGTCGGCAGCATCGGTGCCGGAACCGGCGGCGATGCGCTTCTTGCGGGAATGCTTCAGCATGTCCGGGTTGGCGCGCTCGGCCCTGGTCATCGAGGAGATGATGGCGATCTGGCGTCCGAACAGCTTGTCGTCGAGACCGGCCGAGGCCATCTTGTCCTTCATGCCGGCCATGCCGGGCATCAGGCCCATGATACCGCCCATGCCGCCCATCTTCTGCATCTGACGCAATTGGTCGGCGAGGTCGTTCAGGTCGAACTTGCCCTTGGCCATCTTGGCGGCCATTGCGGCCGCCTTTTCGGCGTCGATGTTCTCGGCAGCCTTTTCGACCAGCGAGATGATGTCGCCCATGCCGAGGATACGGTCGGCAACGCGGCGCGGATGGAACTCTTCGAGTTCGCCCATCTTTTCGCCGACGCCGATGAGCTTGATCGGCTTGCCGGTAACGGCGCGCATCGAAAGTGCTGCACCGCCGCGGCCGTCGCCGTCCATACGGGTGAGCACGAGGCCGGTGATGCCGACGCGTTCGTCGAAGTTGCGGGCGAGGTTGACGGCATCCTGACCGGTCAGCGCATCGGCGACCAGCAGGATCTCATGCGGATTGGACTTCCGCTTGATTTCCGCCATCTCGATCATCAGCGGCTCGTCGATATGCGTACGGCCGGCGGTGTCGAGGATGACGATGTCGTGGCCGCCGAGCTTGGCGGCCTGCACGGCGCGCGCGGCGATATCGGTCGGCGACTGGCCGGCGATGATTGGCAGCGTATCGACGCCGGCCTGAACGCCGAGCTGGCGAAGCTGCTCCTGGGCGGCCGGACGACGGGTGTCGAGCGAAGCCATCAGGACCTTCTTTTTGTCCCGCGTCTTCATCCGGCTGGCGATCTTGCCGGTGGTCGTCGTCTTGCCCGAGCCCTGCAGACCGACCATCATGATGACGACCGGTGCCGGCGCATTGAGGTCGATAGTGACGCCCTCGGAGCCCAGCATCTCGACCAGCTCGTCATGGACGAGCTTGACGACCATCTGCCCGGGCTTGATCGATTTCAGGATCTCGGCGCCAACGGCCTTCTCGCGAACCTTTTCAGTAAAGGAGCGCACGACGTCGAGGGCGACATCGGCTTCGAGCAACGCACGGCGAACCTCGCGAAGCGCCGCGGAAACATCTGCTTCCGACAATGCGCCGCGGCCGGTCAGTCCATTCAATATGGAACCAAGGCGGTCCTGGAGGCTCTCGAACATTCTCACTTCCTTCTGGTTTCCGGTGGCATGGAGACTAGCCGGAAACGTGGGTTCCTTCGCCTGAAAAACAAGGCGCAAAGCCAAAAACCACCCGAGGGCGCAACGCGCTGTCGGATGTTGACCTCCGGGCTCTCTTTATACCTTTACGGGGCCTGGTCGGTGGCTTCGAAGTCATCAACTTGCGAAGGAATTTGCCGCGATAAACAGGAAAGCGGCCGAAAAGTCAAGAACGGCCGGCAAATCCGGCAGCAGGGATTTCAGGCACGGACTGCGCCGCGACGCTCACAGCACCAATCCCGGCGGTCAAGAGCCTTCCTTGTCATCCGCTGCGCCAAGTTCACGTGCCAGCTCATCGAACGCCGTCGCGACGCGGGTCATGACCCTGAGTGCCGCAACCACTTCGGTCTGGTTGATATCGCCCAGAACCGCGTGCAGCAATTCGAGTTCGCGCCGGTGGATGGCCTCGAACAGGTCGCGACCGACAACGCTCGGCGCACAGAAATAGGCGCGTCGATGTTCCGGGTTGGGTTGCTTTTCCAGAAGTCCCTTTTCCAGCAGTCCGACGACGACGCGCAGCACGAACTGCCGTTTCATCGACAACCGCCGCGCCGCCTCCGGCACTGTCAATGGCTCCACGCAGAGAAGCTCGAGCACCGCCCTTTCGGCGACGGATATGCCCGAACCTTCCAGCATGTGCTCGATCGAACGATGCACATTGAGATGGATCGGCCGGACCAGTTTGATGGCCTTGTACAGACGTTCCTGTTTGTCGAAGCGAACCAGCATGAGGCACGATAGCAATCAAGTTGCTATTTTCAAGAATTTCTTAAACCTTGTCCCCTCACCCTGTCACGACGCATCGCAAGCGCCTATCTTTTTCAGACACCGCCACCAAACAATCGCCGGAAAGCGACGATGCCGAAGGTCAATCCTTATTATCGGGGGCCCGCCTCCGACCACTTCGACGGAACGCGGTTCTTCAACCCCAATGGCCGGCAGCCGCGGGGCATGGGCGACCTTCTGCGCTGGCAGCTCGGTCGAGGCAAGGTGAGGTGGCCGACGCATTATCCAAGCCCGTTTCAGCAGGCAAAGCCGGAGCTGAGCATCGAGGCCGACCGCCTGCGGGTGACGATGATCGGCCACGCGAGCCTTTTGATCCAGGTGCATGGCTTCAACATACTGACCGACCCGGTCTGGGCACACAGGGTGAGCCCGTTTTCCTTCGTCGGCCCAGCACGGCGCAATGCGCCAGGCATCGAGATGGACGATCTGCCGCCGATCGACCTCGTGCTCGTCACCCACAACCACTACGACCATCTCGATCTCGATACGCTGGCAGCCCTCAACGAAGAGCACAGTCCGCTGATCGTCACGCCGCTCGGCAACGACACAATCATCCGCCGCGCCGTGCCGGACGCGACCATATCCGTTCTCGACTGGGGCGACCGGCTGGACCTTGAAGACGAACTGGTGATCCATGCCGAGCCCTGCCATCACTGGTCGGCGCGCGGCTCCGGCGATCGCCGCATGGCGCTCTGGGCGGCCTTCGTCATCGAAACCCCTGTTGGCAAGATTTACCACGTCGGCGACACCGGCTTTCACGGCGGCATCAACTATCGCGCCGCCCGCGAAAAACATGGCGGCTTCCGCCTCGCCAACCTGCCCTTCGGCGCCTACGAGCCGCGCTGGTTCATGCAGGATCATCACCAGAACCCGGAAGAGGCGGTGCAGGGCATGATCGACTGCGCCGCCGACCACGTGGCTGGGCACCACTGGGGAACCTTCCGCTTGACCGATGAAGGCGTCGATGCACCGGTCAAGGCGCTCGAACAGGCGCTTGACGAGGCCGAGATTGCCCGCACGCGCTTCAGGGCCATGCGCCCGGGCGAAATCTTCGATGTGCCGCCTTCGTCGTCGACGCGCCAATGAAGCCGGCACTGGGAAGCCGGCACTGGTAATTTCCGGGCTTTTCCGCCATATACAGCCCAAATGAAGGGTGCCTCCGCTTGGCGAGGCTGGTTTGGACAATCGCGACATGGTCGACAACGTGCAATTTGCCAGAATGAACGGGCTTGGAAACAAGATCCTGGTCGTCGACATGCGCGGCCGCCGCGACCGCGTGACGCCGCAGGCTGCCATATCGCTCAACGCCGATCCGGCCACCGCCTTCGACCAGATCATGGCGATCCACGATCCGAAGGCCGCCGGCACCGACGCGTGGATCGATATCGTCAATTCCGACGGCTCGATGGCCCAGGCCTGCGGTAACGGCACGCGCTGCGTCGTCCAGGCGCTTGCCGCCGAAACCGGTAAGAAGGCCTTTCTCTTCCATACGGTTGCTGGCCTGCTCGAAGCCAAGGAGCACGACGACGGCACGATCTCCGTCGACATGGGAAGCCCGCGCTTCGGCTGGGACGAAATCCCGCTGTCGGAAGAGTTTCACGACACGCGCCGGATCGAGCTGCAGATCGGCCCGATCGACAATCCCGTGCTGCATTCGCCGTCGGTTGCCTCGATGGGCAATCCGCACGCGATCTTCTGGGTCGACAACGACGTCTGGTCCTATGACCTCGAACGCTTCGGGCCGCTGCTCGAAAACCACCCGATGTTCCCGGAGCGGGCCAACATCTCGATTGCGCGCGTGCTTTCGCGAAATGAACTGGACCTCAGAACCTGGGAACGCGGGGCCGGCCTGACGCTTGCCTGCGGTTCTGCTGCCTGTGCTGCGGCCGTCAGCGCCGCCCGGACCGACCGCACCGACCGCAGGGTGATCGTCAACGTGCCCGGTGGCCCACTGTCGATCGAGTGGCGTGAAGCGGACGACCATGTCGTCATGACCGGCCCGGCCGAATGGGAATGGTCGGGAACCGTCGACCCTGCGACCGGCGCCTGGCAGCGCGATGAAACCCAACCGGGAACCGCCGAGGCCCGGGCGCTTTGAGCGGCGTCGAGGTCATAACCTTCGGCTGCCGTCTCAATACCTACGAATCCGAAGTGATGCGGGCGGAAGCCGAAAAGGCGGGGTTGAACAACGCCATCCTCGTCAACACCTGTGCGGTGACCGGCGAGGCCGTGCGCCAGGCGCGCCAGGCGATCCGCCGCGCCCGCCGCGACAACCCGCATGCCCGCATCATTGTCACCGGCTGCGCCGCCCAGACGGAGAAGGAAACCTTCGCCGGTATGGCCGAGGTCGACGCCGTGCTCGGCAACGAGGAGAAGCTGAAAAGCGCCTCCTACCGATCGCTGCCCGATTTCGGCGTCTCGGCGGAAGAAAAGCTGCGCGTCAACGACATCATGAGCGTGCGGGCCACAGCACCACAGATGGTCAAGCATATCGACGGTCACGTACGCGCCTTCATCCAGGTGCAGAACGGCTGCGATCACCGCTGTACCTTCTGCATCATCCCTTATGGACGCGGCAATTCCCGCTCGGTACCGATGGGTGCGGTGGTCGACCAGGCACGCAGGCTCGTCGAGGGCGGCTACAGCGAGATCGTGCTCACCGGCGTCGATGCGACGAGCTACGGCGCCGATCTGCCGGGAACCCCGACGCTGGGACTGTTGGCAAAGACGCTTCTCAAACAGGTGCCGGATATCCGCCGCCTGCGCCTTTCCTCGATCGACGGCATCGAGGCCGACGGCCATCTGTTCGATTTGATTGCCGACGAAGCGCGCTTCATGCCGCATCTGCATCTGTCGCTGCAGCATGGCGACGACATGATCCTGAAGCGCATGAAACGTCGCCATTCGAGCGCCGACGCCCTCGCCTTCACGGACAAGGTCCGGCGCTTGCGCCCCGATATCAGTCTCGGCGCCGACATGATCGCCGGCTTCCCGACGGAAACCGAAGAGATGTTTGAAAATGCCGTGCGGCTTGCCAAGGATTGCGGCATCGCCCATCTGCACGTCTTTCCCTATAGCCCCCGTCCCGGCACGCCGGCAGCGCGTATGCCGCAGCTTGACCGGGCGCTGGTCAAGGATCGCGCCGCCCGCCTTCGCGCGACGGGCGCGGCCCTTTATGCCCGCCATCTCGAAGGCATGGTCGGCAGCGCGCAGACGCTGCTGGTCGAAAACAACGGCCTCGCTCACACCGAAAACTTCACGCTCGTCGACGCCGCCGGCCTCAAACCCCGTGCGCTTGTGCCGGTCACGATCACCGGCCACAATGGCAAGCATCTGACGATGCAGGTAAAACAGATGGCTGCGGCCTGACTCATGCGGAATCCCTGAATGGCAATCGGTTTCATCAAGAAGATCTTCTCCTTCGGCAAGGGCACTGTCGAGGAAACCAAGCCGCAGGATGCCGCGCCGGAAGCGGACGTCGCAGCAGCGGTACCGGCCGAAGTGCCGCCGGCGCCGGAGCCCGTTATCCCCGAGGCGATCGCCCCGGTCGACGTAGAAATCGACGAGCCCGTTGCCGAGCAGTCCGCGGCCGAAGAAGCCTCTGAAGAACTGCTTGAGCCGCTGTCTGATATCGAAGCCCTGCCGCTTGCCGTCGAGGACCCGATCCTGCCGGCCGAGATCGAGACCGCGGGCGGACCGGCATCGGACGAGGCGCGCAACGACGAGAATACCTCTGTCAGCGAAGACGCGGTCGTGCCCGTGGATGCAGCGGCAGAACAGGGAGAACTGTCGCCCACAACGCAAGAGGCGCTTGAGGCCTACGCCGCGCTTCAGGAAACAGCACCGGAAGAGCCGCCTGTCGAGCCAGAGGATCTGGCCGAGCAGGAGGAAATCGCAGCCGTCGAAGATCAGCCGATCGGCGACGATGCGAGCGATGAACTGGCTGCAGATGCGGCACCTGTCGAGGATGTCGTCGAACAAGACGACAGTGTTTTCGAGGCGCCAGTTTCAGAGGCAGCGGTCCCCGAGGAGCCGGTCCTCGGAACGCCGCTGCCCGAAGCACCTGCCCCCGAAGCTGTTATTGCCGCCAGCCTGCCGAAGGGTTTTGCCAGCGCTGCCGAGCGCGCGCAGGAAGAGCCCGTTGCCGCGCCACAGCCCAAGCTTACCTGGTATCAGCGCCTGCGCCGCGGGCTTGCCCGCACCTCGTCGCAACTGACCGGCCAGATCGCCAGCCTCTTTACCAAGCGCAAGCTCGACGAGGCGACGCTGCAGGACCTGGAGGATCTGCTGATCCAGGCCGATCTCGGCGTCGAGACTGCCATGCGCATCACCGATACGCTCGCCTCCGAGCGCTACGGCAAGGACGTGTCCGGCGAGGACGTGTCGCGGATCATGGCCGGCGAAATCACCAAGGTGCTTTCGCCCGTCGCCAAGCCGCTGGAACTCGACCTCAGCCACAAGCCGCATGTCATCCTGGTCGTCGGCGTCAACGGCACGGGCAAGACCACGACGATCGGCAAGCTCGCGGCCAAGTTGTCGGGCGCCGGCCTCAAGGTGATGCTCGCCGCCGGCGACACCTTCCGCGCCGCCGCCATCGAGCAGCTGAAGATCTGGGCCGATCGCACCAAGTCCGACATCGTTTCATCGAAGCTCGGCGCCGATGCCGCCGGCCTTGCTTATGAGGCCTTCCAGCAGGCGCGCGAAAAGAAGGCCGACGTGCTGATCATCGACACCGCGGGTCGGCTGCAGAACAAGGCCGAGCTGATGGCCGAACTGGAAAAGATCGTGCGCGTGCTCGGCAAGCTCGACCCGGACGCACCGCACACGGTGCTGCAGACGCTTGACGCCACCACCGGCCAGAACGCGCTGCAGCAGGTGGAGATCTTCCGCAACGTCGCCGGCGTCAGCGGGCTGATCATGACCAAGCTCGACGGCACGGCCCGCGGCGGCATTCTCGTCGCCATCTCCGCCAAGCACAAGCTGCCGGTCTATTTCATCGGCGTCGGCGAAGGCATCGACGATCTCGAACCATTCGAGGCCAAGGATTTCGCCGAGGCGATCGCGGGCGTCGCCGCGTGACGGCGGATGTCCGCCACGTCTTGTTCGAGGCAATGCGCCATAAGAGGCAATCTTTGATCGGCAGCATGATTTGCCCGTAAATCGGTTCCGATTTACGGAAATGTCCGGTGGCGTTTGCGCAAGCCGGCTGCCTTGATATGGTTTTGCCGCAAAGCTGGTGTTATGAGCGGCAGGCACATGCAAAAACAGGATCCCGAAATGTCGACGATCGAGGCTACCAAGCCGCAGAAGGAAGTCAGCCCGCTGTTGAAGCTGGTGCTGGAGCTCGGACCCCTGATGGTCTTCTTCTTCGCCAATTCCCGCGGCGAGTGGCTGGCCGGACATTTCCCGACGCTCTCCGAACTCGGCGGCCCGATCTTCATCGCGACCGGCCTGTTCATGGCCGCCACCGCGATTGCGCTCGTGGTCTCCTGGATGCTGACGCGCACGCTGCCTATGATGCCACTGATCTCCGGCATCGTCGTCTTCGTCTTCGGCGCGCTGACCCTCTGGCTGCAGAACGATACCTTCATCAAGATGAAACCGACGATCGTCAACACGCTGTTCGGCACGATCCTGCTCGGCGGGCTTCTCTTCGGCAAGTCGTTGCTCGGCTACGTCTTCCACTCCGCCTTCAAGCTCGATGAAGACGGCTGGCGCAAGCTGACGGTGCGGTGGGGCATTTTCTTCCTGGTGCTGGCCGTACTCAACGAGGTCATCTGGCGTTCGTTCTCCACCGATTTCTGGGTGGCGTTCAAGGTCTGGGGCACGATGCCCATCACCATCCTGTTTACACTGGCGCAAATGCCGTTGATCATGAAGCATTCGCTGGATCAGGATAGCGCCAAGTGAGCACAGCCATCGACGGCAATGACAGTCAGAACCGGCGGGCGCTGCTCTGGTTCGTGGCCTGTGTCGGCGTTCTCGCGATCCAGGTCATCACCCAGCATCTGATGGGTCGCATCTGGATCTGCGACTGCGGCTACGTCAAAATCTTCGAACCCGTCGTCAAATCGAGCGGCAATTCCCAGCACATTGCTGACTGGTACACGCCGTCGCACATCATCCACGGCTTCCTGTTCTATGGCCTCGGCCACCTGCTTCTGCGCGGCAAGCCACTGACCGCCAAGCTGTTCCTGGCGATGGTCATCGAATCCGCCTGGGAGATCGCCGAAAACACCCCAATGGTGATCGACCGCTACCGCTCGGCGACGATCTCGCTCGACTATTTCGGCGACAGCATCCTCAATTCGACGATGGACACGCTGGCCATGGTCGCCGGCTTCCTGTTTGCCGCCCGCATGCCCGTCTGGCTGACCGTTTTGATCGCCATCGGCTTCGAACTCTTCACCGGCTGGCTGATCCGCGACAACCTCACCCTCAATGTGCTGATGCTGGTCTGGCCGCTGGATGCAATTCGCGAGTGGCAGGCGGCGATTTAAGGCGGCGGTTCGCTCATCCCCGCCCCCGGAAAGTTGGCTGGAGGCGAACAATCAACCTCCTTCATCCCTGTGCTTGTCACAGGGATCCAGCAGCGCCGCGTCGGCGGCGCGCGAGACTCCGCCCTGACTGCAAGGCGAACTTTCTTGGAAAATTAAGCAGCCCATGGTCATTCACGGTGCGGACGCACCGTGGCTGGATCCCTGTGACGAGCACAGGATGAGGCGCGAATCGTAGCCGTTGCACGAAACGTTACGAGGTCAATTGCGGACTTGGCCTGAACCGCTCAAGAACCAGCGGCAGCCTTCTCGATCGCCGGCATCAGCCCTTCCTTCACGCTCTTCTCGTCGAACGGACCGACGCGCTTGTAAAGGATCGTGCCGTCGGCGCCGACGAGATAGGATTCGGGAATACCGTAGACGCCCCAGTCGATCGCCGCCTTGCCGCGCGGATCAACACCGACGGCTGCAAAGGGATTGCCGAGTTCGCCCAGGAACCGGAGGGCGTTTTCGTTCTGGTCCTTGTAGTTGATGCCGACGACCGTCAGACGCTCGTCCTTCGACAGTTCGAGAATGAACGGATGCTCCTGCCGGCACGGCACACACCAGGAAGCCCAGACATTGACCAGCGTCAGCTTGCCCTTGATGGCAGCGTCGGTCAGCGCCGGCATCGGCTGGCCGTCCCGGGTCGCGCCTTCGAGCGGCGACATGTCGAGCATCGGCGCCTTGGTGCCGATCAGCGCCGAGGGGATTTCGCTGACATCCTTGCCGGAATTGAGCTGGCTCCAGAAGATGGCGGCAAGCGCCGCGAAGATCGCCAGCGGCAGCAGCGCAAGGCCGACACGCAGGGCTCCGGGCTTGCGCTCCTCGCTACCGGGTGCGGGGCTGCTTGTCATCGCGGCTCTCCGGTTGCTGCTTCCGCCGAACGCCGGCGTACCCCTGCCGCTTCGAGTTCGCGCAGCTCACGCTGGCGCGCGCGCCCGTCGGCGATCACCCAGAGACAGAGGCCGACGACGGTCAGCGTCGCGATCCCGTAGCTGGCAAAAACATAGGCAGCGTGGCTCATCATTTGGATCAGACCTCCCGGCCGGCACTTCGGGCCGCCAGACGGCGAAGCGACGTCACACGCCGGCGCCAGATCTCGTTGCGCATGGCGGCGATGTGCAGCGTGAAGAACAGAAGCGTGAAGGCGATGGCCATGACGACGAGCGGGCGGAGAAACTCCGGGTCGATCGTCGGGCCATCAAGCCTGAGTACGCTCGCCGGCTGATGCAGCGTGTTCCACCATTCGACCGAAAACTTGATGATCGGAATGTTGACGAAGCCGACCAGCACCAGCACGGCCGAGACGCGCGACGAACGCGCCGGGTCGTCGATGGCGCGGTTGAGCGCCATCAGCCCGAGATACATCAGAAACAGCACGAAGACCGACGTCAGTCGTGCATCCCAAACCCACCAGGCGCCCCACATCGGTTTGCCCCACAGCGAGCCGGTGACGAGCGCCAGGAAGGTGAAACAGGCGCCGATCGGCGCTGCGGCCCGCGACGACACGTCGGCCAGCGGATGCCGCCAGACGAGCGTGCCAATGGCAGCGAGCGCCATCACCGAGTAACACATCATCGACAGCCAGGCGGCCGGCACATGCACATACATGATGCGCACCGTCTCGCCTTGCTGATAGTCGCCTTCCGTCGTGAACGACAGCCAGAGGCCGAGGACGAAGAAAAGCGCCGTCAGCGCCGCAAACCACGGCAGGACGCGATCGGCCAGCGCCAGAAACCGCGTCGGGTTGGCGAGATCGCTGAATTTGCGGATAGCAAGGCTGTTTTCGCTCATGATGGCTCTTTAACGCCTAAGGCCCTTTGCTGCAATTGATCCCCGTCAATCACGAGATCACGATGGTTCTTCTGTCGCATCAACCCAACGATCATAAACGTCATCGATTTTAACAGGTTAGAGCGGGAGACAGACGGAAAACCGCAAACAGTTTATCGGTTTCCCGCACCATCCGCGTCAGTCGGACGCATGGCGAAGCGCCGCGGCGGCGGCAACCGGCCCGATGACGGCAAAAAACAGGGTGATTGCCATCAATATCATCAAGGGCGGCAGAAACGGGGCCGGGTCCTCGATCGCCGCATAGACGGCGCTGACGCCGAAGATCAGCACCGGAATGGCAAGCGGCAGCACCAGGATCGACACCAGCAGACCACCGCGCGGCAGCGACACGGCAACGGCCGCACCGACGGCACCGATGAAGGTGATCGCCGGCGTTCCGACAAGCAGCGTCAGCATGGTGGCGCCGATTGCAAGCTCGTCCATGTTCATGAACAGGCCGAGCAGCGGTGCAGCGATCACCAGCGGCAGGCCGGTGGCGGCCCAGTGGGCCGCGCATTTGACGAACACGGTGGCGAGCAGCGGCGTTTCCTGCATCAGCATCAGATCGAGCGACCCGTCTTCGCGCTCCGCCTGGAACAGCCGGTCGAGACCGAGCAGCGACGCGAGCAGCGCCCCGATCCACAGGATGGCAGGCCCGATCCGCGCGAGAAGATTAAGGTCAGGGCCGACACCGAAGGGGATGACGGCGACGACCGTCATGAAGAACAAAACGCCGATCATCGCGCCGCCGCCGGCGCGGATGGAAAGCTTGAGGTCGCGGAGGAAGAGCGCGATCACCTGCACGCCCCTTTCATCTCTTTGCCCGCGATCGCCAGATTACGCGTCATGCCACATGCCTCCGCCGACTCCGGCAAAGCCGGTCATCCGCAATTCCCCAGTGCGCTCGAGCCCGAGCGGCTGATGCGTGGCCGCAACGACGATGCCGCCCTGATCCAGATGCGCGTTGACCAATCCGGCAAAAAGCCTGTCGGCACCGGCGTCGAGCGCCGCCGTCGGCTCGTCGAGGATCCAGATCGGACGGTGGGCGACAAGCAGCTTGGCCATCGCCATGCGCCTCTGCTGGCCGGCCGAAAGATAGCCGAAGGGTAGGTGCGCGATCCCAGGAAGGCCGACGGCTTCCACCGCTTCGACCAGGTCCCTGCCCGAGCCACCGGGCGAATCACCCATGAAGTTTTTCCAGAAGGAAAGATTTTCCGCGACGGTCAGCTCGCGTTTCATCGCATTTCGGTGGCCGAGATAGTGGCTGAGCTCTGACGGATGGCGCATTTCAGGAGGGCCATTCTCAAGTTTGAGACTGCCCTTTTCAGCCATGAGAAGACCGGCCAGAACACGCAGCAAAGTCGATTTTCCCGACCCGTTCGGACCCGTCACCACAAGGGCTTCGCCGGCACTAAGAGCAAAGGAAATATCGTTAAAAATCAGATCCTCGCCTCGCCTCGCACTCAGACCTTCAGCCAGCAGGCGCATGAATTTTCAGTTTCCCTTTACACTCTTTGCCGCAGGGCAAAAAAAAGTCCCGATTGGACCTTGGTTGGTCTGGCACGATTTGGAGAAATTATCTATAAGGCGGCCAACACGCCAGCGGTCGGCGTGAATTTCATCCTAGCGCCGAACATGGAATGAATTTCCACGTACGGACAGCGGAAATGGCCGCACCCGCATCCCAATTCGCGCTTCATTGCGCTCGGGCGTTCGTACGTCAGTTTTTGGCGATCAGACGGAACGGGGTATTATCCAGTGTCCAAGTCCCTAGACAGTTTCAATTGTCGCTCCACGCTCACCGTCAACGGTGTCGACTACGTCTATTACAGCCTGCCCAAGGCTGAGGCGAACGGTCTTGCCGGCGTTTCGAAGCTCCCCTACTCGATGAAGGTGCTGCTCGAAAACCTGCTGCGCAACGAAGACGGCCGCTCCGTCACCAAGAAGGACATCGAGAACGTCGCAGCCTGGCTGAACGACAAGGGCACCGCCGAAAACGAAATCGCCTACCGCCCGGCCCGCGTTCTGATGCAGGACTTCACCGGCGTTCCCGCCGTTGTCGACCTCGCTGCCATGCGCGACGCCATGGTGTCGCTTGGTGGCGATCCGGAAAAGATCAACCCGCTGGTGCCCGTCGACCTCGTCATCGACCACTCGGTTATCGTCGACGAATTCGGCACTCCGAACGCCTTTGCCCGCAACGTCGAGCTGGAATACCAGCGCAACGGCGAGCGTTACCGCTTCCTGAAGTGGGGCCAGCAGGCGTTCAAGAACTTCCGCGTCGTGCCGCCCGGCACCGGTATCTGTCACCAGGTCAATCTGGAATATCTGGGCCAGACTGTCTGGACCCGTGAAGAAGACGGCGAAATCACGGCCTACCCGGACACCTGCGTCGGCACCGACAGCCACACGACGATGATCAACGGCCTCGGCGTTCTCGGCTGGGGCGTCGGCGGCATCGAGGCTGAAGCCGCGATGCTCGGCCAGCCGGTCTCCATGCTGCTGCCCGAGGTCATCGGCTTCAAGCTCACGGGCAAGCTCAAGGAAGGCGTGACGGCGACCGACCTCGTGCTGATGGTCGTGCAGATGCTGCGCAAGAAGGGTGTTGTTTCGAAGTTCGTCGAATTCTTCGGCCCCGGCCTCGACAACATGACGCTCGCCGACCGCGCCACCATCGGCAACATGGGTCCGGAATACGGCGCCACCTGCGGCTTCTTCCCGGTCGACAGCGAAACCATCAACTACCTCACCATGTCCGGCCGCGAAGAACAGCGCATTTCGCTGGTCGAAGCCTACTCCAAGGCTCAAGGGATGTGGCGCGATGGTGACGGCTCCGAGCTGGTGTTCACCGACACGCTCGAACTCGACCTCGGCGACGTTGTTCCGGCCATGGCCGGTCCGAAGCGTCCGGAAGGCCGCATCCCGCTGGAAAGCATTGCATCCGGTTTCGCAACCGCCCTCGAAGGCGACTACAAGAAGCCGGGCCAGCTTTCGAACCGCTACGCTGTCGAAGGCACCGACTTCGATCTCGGCCATGGCGACGTTGCCATCGCTGCGATCACGTCGTGCACCAACACGTCCAACCCGTCGGTTCTGATCGCCGCCGGCCTTCTCGCCCGCAACGCCGTTGCCAAGGGCCTGAAGTCCAAGCCGTGGGTCAAGACCTCGCTTGCACCGGGATCGCAGGTCGTCGGCGAATACCTCGCCAAGTCGGGCCTGCAGAAGGACCTCGACGCGCTTGGCTTCAACCTCGTCGGCTTCGGCTGCACCACCTGCATCGGCAACTCCGGTCCGCTGCCGGCCCCGATCTCCAAGACGATCAACGACAAGGGCCTGATTGCCGCCGGCGTTCTCTCCGGCAACCGCAACTTCGAAGGCCGTATTTCGCCGGACGTTCAGGCCAACTACCTCGCCTCGCCGCCGCTCGTCGTCGCCTATGCACTCGCCGGAACGGTTCAGAAGGACCTGACCAACGAGCCGCTCGGCGAAGATCGGGACGGCAACCCGGTCTTCCTCAAGGACATCTGGCCGACCTCCAAGGAAATCCAGGAGTTCATCTTCAAGTACGTGACCCGCGAACTCTACGCGACCAAGTACGCCGACGTGTTCAAGGGCGACGAAAACTGGCAGGCCGTTCAGGTTCCTCCGGGCCAGACCTACGCCTGGGACGATGGTTCGACCTACGTGCAGAACCCGCCCTACTTCGTTGGCATGGGCAAGTCCGGCTTGGGCATCTCCGATATCAAGGGTGCTCGCGTTCTCGGCCTGTTCGGCGACAAGATCACCACCGACCACATCTCGCCGGCCGGTTCGATCAAGGCGGCTTCGCCGGCCGGTTCGTACCTCATCGACCATGGCGTCGGCGTCGCCGACTTCAACCAGTACGGTACGCGTCGCGGCAACCATGAGGTGATGATGCGCGGCACCTTTGCCAACATCCGCATCCGCAACCACATGCTCGGCCCGAACGGCAAGGAAGGTGGCTACACCATCCACTATCCGTCGAAGGAAGAGATGTCGATCTACGATGCGGCCATGCAGTACAAGGAAGAGGGCGTTCCGCTCGTCATCTTCGCCGGCGTCGAATACGGCAATGGCTCGTCGCGCGACTGGGCTGCAAAGGGCACCAACCTGCTCGGCGTCAAGGCCGTGATCGCCCAGTCCTTCGAGCGTATCCACCGCTCGAACCTGGTCGGCATGGGCGTCATCCCGTTCGTCTTCGAACAGGGAACGACTTGGGAATCGCTGGCCTTGAAGGGCGACGAGATCGTCACGATCGACAATCTCGCCAACGTTCAGCCGCGCGAAAAGCGCGTCGCCAAGATCACCTATGGCGACGGCAGCGTGAAGGACGTTCCGCTCGTTTGCCGCATCGATACGCTCGATGAAGTCACCTACGTCAACAATGGCGGCATCCTGCAGACGGTTCTGCGCGACCTCGCCGCCTGATCGCTCTGGTTGCTTGAAACATTGAAAGGCCGGGATACCGCAAGGTGTCCCGGCCTTTTCACGTTTCCTATAGGTTGCCTGCCCATATCCTCACTCCAACGTGACTTCCCGTTGAAGCATCGGCGTCGTATGTAATGGACTTCCCCGTGAAGTAGGCCTGTCGGCCGCCAATGAAGTGACGCCATGACATTCGCAGACAGATATTTCCTTCGCCCCGTTGCAATGGCTTTCGGGCTTTTTGCTGCAGCGTCGGTTCCGGCTATGGCTGAGGATGGCAAGGTTATCAAAGGCGTCGTCGAACTCTTCACCAGCCAGGGCTGTTCCTCCTGCCCTCCAGCCGATGCCGCCTTGAAGAAGCTGGTCGATGACGGCGACGTGGTGGCGCTGTCCTATCACGTCGACTACTGGAACTATCTCGGCTGGAAAGACACGCTCGCCTCGACAGAGAACACAGACCGGCAATATGCCTATGCCCGCATGCTGGGTCGAAATGGCGTCTACACACCGCAGGCGATCCTCAACGGTCGCGACCACGTCAACGGCGCCAATCTGCAGGCGATCAAATCCCGGCTCGACGCCATGAAGACCGCCGGCAAGGGGCTTGCCGTTCCGGTTGACGCGAAGATCAACGGCGAGGAGATTTCGATCAAGGTCGGCGCGGGTGACGGCAAGGCAAATGTCGTCGTCGTCTATTTCGACCGGGCGAAGATCGTCAATGTCGAGAAAGGCGAAAACAGCGGCAAGAAGATCGCCTACTGGCACGCAGTGCGCGATATCCAGACCATTGGCATGTGGGATGGCAAGCCTGCGACCTTCACCCTGCCTGCAACCGTCCTGACGGAGCAGCGTGGCAAAAGCGGCTGCGCGGTGCTGTTGCAGTCGATGAAAGATGCTGAAACCCCGGGCGCGATCATCGGCGCGACTGCCGTGCTCGCCGGCCCGCAGGGCAAACTGTGAGCGGCTGCAGGACGCTTTAAGTCGGAATCGATTTAGGGAAAATAGGCGGCATGCCTGAACCATTACAGCGTCCTTTGCGCGTCATACTTGACGCGCGGCGCTGTAAGGGGTGGTTCGGCCCGGCAGCATCGAGGGGCTGGGGCTGAGGGTTCGAAGTTACCGGACCGAACCGGCCATGACTGCGTTCTTTGAAGGTCACGCAGCATGACGATCTGACCGGACATACGGTGGCAACGACTCTGTCCGTCAGCGCCCGCGAGTTTTGCGGTGAATTGGGGCGGCGATTTGACTGAAATGGGGCAGAGGCAAGAAATGCCATCTGCACCCAGCGGCTCCGGCCGGTTCCGGCTTGCTTTTCGGCTCGTGTCAGGCAAACTGTTATCGTTCTGTCACAACAGAAGGCCGGATTGCCGATGACCGATGAGCCGGATTTGCCGCGAGGCGAGGCGCGACATCAGCGCCAGACCACTTCTGAAGTGGTCGTCGATCTCTCGGAATACAAGAACGCCCGGAATGCTCCTCCCATCACCTTTCACCGCCGAGAACTCGACCAGATCCTGTGGGTCTACGGCCGCATGGTCGGCGAAGGCGAATGGCGCGACTACGCCATTGACCACCTGAAGGACCGCGCCGTCTTCTCCGTTTTCAAGCGCGCGGGCGAGATGCCTCTCTTCCGCATCGAAAAAAACCCGAAGCTGGCGGCCAAGCAAGGTGCCTTTAGCGTGCTCAACGTCCACGGCACGATTCTGAAGCGCGGGCACGAGCTCGGACAGGTCCTGAAGGTTTTCGACAAGGCGCTCAAGCTGGTCGAAACCTGAGACGCCACATCGGAACGATCGGAGAGTCAGGCCCACATGCCGGCTCTGGCTTCGCTGACATCTGCCCTCAGGCTTGATAAAGCGTATCCGGGTAGACGCCCTCGGGCGGATCGCTCGTCGCTCGATCGCCCAGCGCAAGCTGCATGATCGCGGTATCGAGCCACCGTCCATGCTTGAAGCCGGTCGCCTTCATCAGCCCATGATGTTCGAAACCCAATGATTGATGGACCGCGATCGATGCGGGATGGGCACCGCCGATGACCGCCACCATCTGGCGAAATCCAAGCGCCGTGCAGCGGCGAACAAGCTCGGCGAGCAGCATCCTTCCTGCCCCCTTCCCCCGTGCCGAAGGCGCCAGGTAGATCGAATCCTCGACCAGGAAGCGATAGGCCGTCCGCGTGCGGAAGGCCGAGGCATAGGCGTAGCCGATGATCATGCCCGCCGCGTCGATCGCGACGATGTAGGGATAACCATGGCCGACGATGGTGGAGAAGCGCGCTGCCATTTCCGCCTGCGACGGAGGCGCGACCTCATAGGTCGCCACGCCGTTCAGAACGGATTCGCGATAGATCTCGGCAATGGTGGGCAGATCGGAGACGGTGGCGTCGCGCAGGGTCAGGGACATGGAAGGATCTTGACGGTTGGATTTTTTCATTCAGTCACATGGATCGCACCCGTGGATCAAGCCCTTTTCCGGGCAACAAAAAAGGCGGCCGAAGCCGCCTTTTCCGTCAATCTCTTCAGGCTTAGTTGTTCCGGTTGCCCATGAACTGCAGCATGAACATGAACAGGTTGATGAAGTCGAGGTAGAGCGTCAGCGCGCCCATGATCGCCTTGCGGCCAGCAACGGTGCTGTCGTCGGCATCGTAGTACATTTCCTTGATCTTCTGCGTGTCGTAGGCGGTGAGGCCTGCGAAGATCAGCACGCCGATCACGGAGATTGCGAAGCCGAGTGCCGAAGAGCCGAGGAAGATGTTGACGATCGACGCGATGATGACGCCGAACAGACCCATGATCAGGAACGAGCCCATGCCGGACAGGTCCTTCTTCGTGGTGTAGCCGTAGAGCGACAGTGCACCAAACGAGGCGGCGGTCACGAAGAACGTCTGCACGATGCTCTGGCCGGTAAAGACCATGAAGATCGACGACAGCGAAACGCCCATCAGGGCCGCATAGACCCAGAACGTCATCTGCGCGGCAGAAACGCTCATGCTATTGATGCGGAAGCTCATGAAGAACACGAGACCCAGCGGAGCGAGCATGACGACCCATCTCAGGGGCGACGCATAGAGAAGTTGGGCGAATGCCGGATTGGAGACGGCAAGCGCGAATGTTCCGTAAGCTGCCAGGCCGGTGATCGCCAGGCCGAGGGCCATCAAGTTGTAGACCTTCAGCATGTAGGTGCGAAGGCCTTCGTCGATCACGGCACCCGCCTGAGCGCCGGCGGGCGACATTCGGGTTTGGTAGTTTCTCAGATCAGCCATTGTTTCCTCATTTAAGCCCCGGTTGAACTTACGGTGTCGGGCGGATGACCTGACCGATCGGCCATCATCCCATGCCCAGGCGCCGCTGCGGGGCTCCAGCATGCCTGTGGATAAATATGATGCCGAAAGCCCTTGCGTACAAGACCTTCAGACCCGTGATTCGGCACAGCCTGGGCGTTTATGGCCTTGTATGACAGGGATTTACGGTTAACTCCGTCCGCTCAGAGCTCCCGCAGGACCGGCGCCGCCTTCTGACCCAGCACACGCCAGGTGCCGGCAAGCCCGATGCCAACAGTCATCACCAGCGCAATGACGACCGTGGCAACCGCAACATCCGGCAGGAAACTCGACGGCAGCTTCATGATCCGGCTGACGACGTACCAGGCGGAGACGCCGCCCGCAAACAGCGCAAAGACCGCGGTTGCAAGGCCAAGGATGATGTATTCGTAGCTGAAGGCACGGATCAGCGTGGCGCGCGTGGCGCCCAGCGTCTTCAGCACCACCGCATCGTGGATGCGCGCCCGATTGCCGGCAGCAAGCGCGCCGGCCAGCACCAGGACGGAGGCGACGAGCGCGACGGCGGCGGCAGCACGGATCGCCGTTGCCAGCTGCCCGAGAAGCGCGTTCACAATGTCGAGAGCATCCTTTACCCGCACGCTGGTGATCGTCGGATAGGCGTTGGTCACGGCTTTCAGCACCGTCGCCTCCTCCTCCGGCGTCGCGCCGGGATCGATCACCGTTGCGAGCCACGCATGCGGAGCGCCGGCAAAGGTGTTGGGCGAGAATACCATCACGAAGTTGATCGACAGCGATTCCCATTCGACATTGCGGAAGTTGGCGATCTTGGCGGTGATGTTGCGGCCAAGCACGTTGACCGTCACCATGTCGCCGATCTTCAATCCGAGCTCGCGCGCCTCTTCCGCCGAAAACGACACCAGCGGCTCGCCGCTATGGTCGGGCGCCCACCAGCTGCCTTCTGCAAGCGTCGAATTCTCCGGCTTGTTCTTGGCATAGGTGATGCCGCGGTCGCCGCGCAGCACCCACTGGCCACTCGGCGGGACGTTGCGACTGTTCACGTCCTCGCCGTTGAAGGCGACGATACGGCCGCGCAGCATCGGCACTTCGATGACCTTGCCATCAGGCATCGATCCGTTGAGCAGCGCGCGGAACCCCTCGATTTCGCTTCCCTGGATATCGACGAAGAAGAAATTGGGCGCCCGCTCGGCCATGCTGCCGGTCAGTTCGCGCCGAAGATTGCCGTCGATCAACGCAAGCGTGACGAGAAGCGCAAGACCGAGGCCGAGCGACAGCACCACCGAAGGCGTGAGCGCGCCCGGTCGATGGATGTTGCCGATCGCCAGCCGTAACGACGGCGAGTTGACGCGCGGGCTACGGCGCGCAAGCCATGAGATCAGCAGCGAGACGAGACGCAGAACGATGAAGGCGAAGGCGATCGCGCCGAGGAACACGAGCGAGATGTAGCGGTCATAGGCGGTCCAGATGGCAAGTCCTGCAAGCGCGCCCAGGCAGGCGAACGCGCCGACCAGATAGGGCCATGCGGGAAAGCCCGAGGGGTCGAAGCCCTGCTGGCGAAAGAGCGCTGTCGCCGGGATGCCGCGTGCGCGGCCGAGCGGAAGGATGGCGAACGCAAGCGCCGTCAACACGCCGAACAGGGCGGCGATGCCGAGCGCACCGGGATAGAGCCTGAACTCCGTCGAAATCGGTAGCAGATCGGCAAGAAACTGTGCGGCGACGAAGGGAATGAGCGCACCGAGAACAAGCCCTATGGCGATGCCGATCAGAGCGATCAGGAGGATCTGCGACAGATAGATCATCGCCACCAGCGAGGCAGGCGCACCCAGGCACTTGAAGGTGGCTATGACGCTGCGCTTCTGGTCGAGATAGGCGCGCACGGCATTGGCGACACCAACGCCGCCGACGATCAGGGCCGTCAACCCGACAAGCGTCAGGAACTGCGAAAAACGGGTGATATTGGCGGTCAGCGACGGGGCCGCGTTGGAGCTGGTGCGGATCGACCAGCCGGCCGACGGAAAGCGCGTCTCGGCGTCGCCGCGGACCGCGTCGACCCGGGTCGGATCGCTCACCTTCACCTTGTAGCCGTGTTCGACAAGACTTCCCGTCTGCACGAGACCCGATGCGTTGAGCGTTTCATCCGAAACCATCAGGCGCGGTGCGAAGCCGAATCCGTCGGAGAGCGCATCCGGCTCGCGCACGATCTTGCCTGAAATCTTGATGCGGGCATTGCCCAGCAGGATTTCATCACCGACGGAAATGCCGAGGCGATCAAGCAACAGCGGTGCGGCCACCGCACCGAACACGTCGCCCTGCCGCGCCAGCAGACTGCCAAGCGGCTGATCCGGTTGGCTTTCCAGCTTGCCATAGAGCGGATAGGCTGCATCGACGGCTTTCAACTCGACGAGTGCCTGGTTCGATCCATCGGGCAAACGCGCCATGGAGCGAAGGCCCGCTGAAACCGAGACGGGTCCGAGCCCGTCGAGGAACGCGCGCTCCTCTGTCGTTGCCACCCGGTTGTTGAGCTCGAAGCGGATGTCGCCGGCAAGCAGCTCGCGCCCCTGGGACGCGATCGTCGCGGTGATCGATTGCGACAGCGAGTTGACGCCGGCGATCGCCGCCGTGCCAAGCGCGATGCAGGCGAGGAAGATATAGAACCCCTTGAGGCCGCCGCGCATTTCGCGCAACGCCAGCCGCAGGGCGAGCAGTGGGCGCAGTCGGATCGCGAGGGCCTCGCTCATGCGGATGCCGCTTCCTGGCGCTGCGTTTCGACGACCGGTTCGAACGCGCCACTGGAAATGATCTCGCCGGAGCGCACCCGCACCTGCCGCGAGCAACGGGCCGCGAGCGCTGCGTCATGGGTGACCAGCACCAGTGTCATGCCCCGGTCACGCTGTTCGGCGAAAAGCAGATCGGCGATCTGCCGGCCCGTCTCGTCATCGAGATTGCCGGTCGGCTCATCGGCGATCAGCAGCTTCGGCGACGGCGCGAGTGCACGGGCGATCGCCACGCGCTGCTGCTCGCCGCCGGAAAGCTGGCCGGGATAGTGGCTCAAGCGCTCGCCGAGGCCGACGGCCACAAGCTCCTTGCGCGCGATCTCGAAGGCGCCGGGAACATTGGCGAGTTCGAGCGGCACGGCAACGTTTTCGAGGGCTGTCATGTTGGGGATGAGGTGGAAGGATTGGAAGACGATGCCGATGTTGCGCCCGCGGAAGTCGGCGACCCTGTCCTCGTTCAGCCGGTGCAGCGGCGTGCCGTCGATAATGATTTCGCCGCGGTCCAGCCGTTCAAGGCCAGCCAGCACCATCAGCAGCGTCGACTTGCCCGAACCGGAAGGCCCGACGATGCCGACGGACTCGCCGGCGTCGATTGTCAGGCTCATGCCTTTCAGCACATGCACCGAGGCCGCGGCTTCGCCGAGGGTGAGGTCGGCATTTTTGAGCTCGATGATGGTACTGGCCAAGCGAAACAATCCTATATGAAACGGAAAGGGAATAAGAAAACAGCACCCGCGATTTAGGAACAGACCCATGGCATTAAAAGGATTTCAACGGTTTTTCTTGGGGCTCGCAATGACAATTGCGTTATCGGCGGCAGCACGGGCCGAAACGATCAGCCTCGTCGGCTTCGGCGACAGCCTGATGGCGGGTTATCAGCTGCCTCCCGAGGATGCCTTCCCGGCCCGGCTTGAAAAGGCGTTGAAGCAAAAGGGCCTCGATGTCACGGTGGCGAACGCCGGCGTTTCTGGCGACACCAGCTCAGGCGGCCTTGCGCGCATCGACTGGTCGATACCCGACGGCACCAAGGGTGTCATCCTGGAGCTTGGCGCCAACGACGCGTTGCGCGGCATTCCGCCGGAAGAAACCCGCAAGAACATCGAGGCGATGATTTCACGATTGAAGGAGCGCGGCATCGCCGTGCTGCTCGCCGGCATGATGGCGCCGCCGAACATGGGTGCCGACTATGCCGCCCGGTTCAATCCGATCTATCCGGAACTCGCAGAGAAATACGGGCTGCAGCTCTACCCCTTCTTCCTCGACGGCGTTGTCACCGACGCAGCACTCAAGCTTGAGGACGGCATGCACCCGAACGGCAACGGCGTCGGCACGATGGTCGATAAGGCGCTGCCCGTGGTCGAACGTTTCATTGCAACATTGTCAAAGGCGGAGTGAACAAATCATCCACAGTTAAGAGAGTGTTAATATTCGCAAGCGTCAAATAGTAGTTGCCTGCAGACTCGATGCGTGATTCGCTGAGACATCTGCAAGAGATTCGGGGAGCTCGCCATGCCGAGACTATTCACCGCCCTCGAAATTCCGCGCAATGTTGCGATGAGTCTTTCATTGCTGCGCGGAGGTCTTCCCGGAGCTCGCTGGATCGATGTGGAGAACTACCACATCACCTTGCGCTTCATTGGTGACGTCGACTGGCGCACCGCAGACGAGATCATCGACAAGCTTGACCGGATCGAAAGACCGGAATTCCAGCTGCAACTGACCGGCACCGGCGCCTTCGGCTCGAAGAAGCCACACTCGGTCTGGGCTGGGGTCAGCAATCACCCGGAAATGTACGCGCTGCAGGCCGAAATCGAGCGCATCTGCCAGAGGCTGCGGCTGCCGGCCGACCCGCGCAAGTTCACGCCGCATGTCACGCTTGCAAGGCTGCGCTCCAGCCGCGTCGAGGATGTGGTCGAATATCTCTCCGGACGCGGCAACTTCATGGCCTCACCCTTCACCGTCTCACGTTTCGTGCTTTTGTCGTCGCGCGATTCCGTCGGCGGCGGCCCCTACCTCACCGAAGAGGTGTTTCCGCTTCACGAAGTCCGCTCTTCGAGCCTTTCCAGCAACGACGAGCATCCGGCCTCCAACATCTGGTAAAGGCGTTTGAACGCTTCGGGACCGTCATAATAGGGATCAGGAACGTCCTGGTCCCGCCCCGAAGCGTAGCTCAGAAACAGATCGATCCTGTCTTCAAGCCCCGCCGGCGCGAGCTGGCGAAGCGTCTTGACGTTCTCCCCATCCATGCCGAGGATCAGGTCGAACGCCGCAAAGTCGGCCTTTGAAACCTTGCGCCCGCGAAGGCCGGAAATGTCGATGCCGTGCCGGCGCGCCGCCTCGATCGACCGGCGGTCCGGTGGATCGCCGATATGCCACCCACCCGTACCGGCAGAATCGACAGAAATCTGTGACGCCAGACCCTTTTGCGCCGCGAGCTCGCGCAGCACGCCTTCAGCCAGAGGTGACCGGCAGATATTGCCGAGACAAACAAAAAGAATTCGGACCGGTTTCATGCTATCCATTTCAAGGAGATAAGAGGCCAGCCGACTTATACGCGGCGGCACAGCCTTGGAACAGACGCGGTGAAAGGGAGGAACGGATGAGGCCGGAGAAACTCGACGAGGCGGCAATCGCCGAGCATTTGCACAAGATGGAAGGGTGGGTGCGCGCCGAAGACGGCGCCTCCATCTGGAAAGCTTTTCGCTTCAAGAATTTCGTCGAGGCTTTCGGCTTCATGACGGAGATGGCGATCGTTGCCGAAAAGCTCGATCATCACCCGGAATGGTTCAACGTCTACAACCGCGTCGACGTGACGCTCACGACGCACGACGCCAGCGGCCTCACCGAACTGGACTTCAAGCTGGCTGCCAGAATGGACAAGGCTGCGGCCGGCCGCATGCCCGACCATTTGAAATAGATTTTGAAATGGATCTGGCACTTCCCATATTGTTGAGCGTTGCAACATCGGAAGCGAGGCGATGGACGACGTAAAGATTGGTGAAATTCTCCTGCCCGGCGAAGAATCCGAACAGGAGCGCAGGGAAAAGCGCGTCAAGCGACGCTTCTGGCCGACCTTTCGCCGCGCCGCCCGGCAGATACCGTTCAGCCGGGAACTCGTGGCTGCCTATTATTGCGCGATCGACCCGAAGACGCCGACGCGCACGCGCGGCATCCTGCTGGCGGCACTGGCCTATTTCGTGCTGCCGCTCGACTTCCTTCCCGATGTGCTCGCCGTCGTCGGATTTTCCGATGATGTCGCGGTTCTGACTGCCGCCTTTGCCGCCATCAGCGGGCAAATCAAGGAAGCCCACTACCTCAAGGCCGACGAGACGCTGGCCGACAATCCCGAGGAATGACCGCGGAAAATGCGGTCCGTCCGTGTGTCCGCCGTATTCCTGCCCAAAAGTCAAACTCTTGCCCAATTCTTTGTGGCATAGACATTTTGGAACGACACGCATCGAAACGTCTTGGTTGAGACGCGCGTTGTTTGGAATGGCATGGGGCAGGAAACGATCCGGAAGAGCTGTTCGAGGCGCCGAACACTCGACGCCGGAAGAGCGCTCCAAAAAATTGACGGACGGCAGATCTGCGGATGCTGGAGCGAAGGCGACAAATGCTTCGTTTCGGGGCTGAAACCAGCGGATTTTGGCCCTCGTTGACGGTTTGGTAACCTGAATTAAGTCACAACAATTGAAATCATGACTACGCGTCGCCCGTCTGACCTGTTTCGGGTGATCGAAAAGCAAGAAAAGCGGCAGGACCTCATGTTTGTAAGAAAGATCGCAACCGCAATCGCACTCGTTCTGGCAACCGCCAGCATGGCTGCCGCCCAGTCTCCGACGCGCATCCAGCAGTTCAACGCCTGGGGCGCCTATTCCTACAATTCCGGCGGCGGCAAGGTCTGCTATGTCCTGTCGGTTCCGAAGGAAAAGAGCCCGGCCGGCGTCGACCACGGCGACATCTTCTTCCTCGTTTCCCAGCGCCCCGGCCAGAACATCAGCTACGAGCCGCAGGCCATGATGGGCTACCCGCTGCAGGAGAACTCGAAGGTCAACGTCGTCATCGACGGCCGCACCTTCGTGATGTTCACCAAGGGCAACTCTGCCTGGGTCGAGAACGCCGCTGAAGAGCCGGCGCTCGTTGCCGCGATGAAGACCGGCAAGGCGATGTCGGTCAACGCCAAGTCGCGCAAGGGCACCACGACCACCTACGCCTATTCGCTGTCGGGCATCTCGGCTGCACTGAAGCAGATCGAAGCCTGCAAGTAGGCTCTCGCCACTTTGGCAGAACACAAGGCCGGCGCCTGACGCCGGCCTTTTTGCATTCAGGATTGACGCCTGCGCGTGACTCTTGAGCAAAACAATGCTACAGCCCCGGCAAATTAAGAGCCCCCGCGCCCTATTGGCCGCGCTTGAAGGCTCGACCGATTTCAATTCGAGCATCAGGACAATCTCCGGACCCTTCTCCGGACGGGCGTTTTCTGTACGACAGGACACCAGAGCATGGCAGCCACTGAAATCTTGAACCGGGTGGATACCGTCAAGGCACCGCAGGCGCGCATCGCACCGCAGGCCGAGAAGCCTTCGCTGATCGGGCTGTTGCGCGAGGACATGGCCAAGGCCCTGGTCGAAAAAGGTATTCCCGAGCGTCAGGTGAAGATGCGCGTCAGCCAGCTCTGGCACTGGCTCTACGTGCGCGGTGTTTCCGACTTCGACGAGATGCTGAACGTCTCGAAGGACATGCGCGAGATGCTGAAGCAGCATTTCACCATCGCCCGGCCGGAGATCGTCGAGGAGCAGACCTCGGGCGACGGCACCCGCAAGTGGCTGCTGCGCTTTCCCGCCCGCGGCGCCGGCCGCCCGGTCGAGATCGAAACGGTCTACATCCCCGAAGAGGGCCGCGGCACGCTCTGCATCTCCAGCCAGGTCGGCTGCACGCTCACCTGTTCCTTCTGTCACACCGGCACGCAGAAGCTGGTGCGCAACCTGACGGCCGAGGAAATCCTGGCGCAGCTGCTGCTCGCGCGCGACCGGCTCGGCGACTTCCCGGAGCGCGACACGCCCCAGGGCGCGATCGTGCCGGCGGAAGGCCGCAAGATCACCAACATCGTCATGATGGGCATGGGCGAGCCGCTCTACAATTTCGAGGAGGTCAAGACCGCCCTGTTGATCGCCTCCGACGGCGAGGGCCTGTCGCTCTCCAAGCGCCGCATCACGCTTTCGACCTCCGGCATCGTGCCCGAGATCTATAGGACCGGCGACGAGATCGGTGTCATGCTGGCGATCTCGCTGCATGCGGTGCGCGACGACCTGCGCGACATGCTAGTGCCGATCAACAAGAAATATCCGCTGAAGGAACTGATGGATGCCTGTCGCGCCTATCCGGGCCTGTCGAACGCGCGCCGCATCACCTTCGAATATGTGATGCTCAAGGACGTCAACGACAGCCTCGAGGACGCCAAGGAACTGGTGAAGCTCTTGAAGGGCGTGCCGGCGAAGATCAACCTCATTCCGTTCAACCCTTGGCCGGGCACCAACTACCAGTGTTCCGAGTGGGAGCAGATCGAGAAATTCGCCGATTTCATCAACCAGGCGGGCTACGCCTCGCCGATCCGCACGCCGCGCGGCCGCGACATCCTGGCCGCCTGCGGCCAGCTGAAGTCCGAATCCGAGCGCATGCGCAAGGTCGACCGGCTCGCCTTCGAAGCAATGATGATTGCCAATCACGGCGAGGACTGAGCCATCAGGTGGGTGCGGCGCGGTTTTCCGCCCGCATTTCACCTTTCACGACTCAAAGACGATCGCAACGCCCTCGGATTGTGTCGATCCGCACCATCTCAACCGCAGGCATGTCGTGATCGATGAAGAACTTTGATGGGTGATGCAGTTCCTATCGATTGATTTCATGTCACCGGTTTCCTAAGAAAGCGGGCAATCAATCTAGGAGGACACCCATGCGCTCACTTCTCGTCGCCCTTGCCGCCACGGTGGCATTTACCCTGCCCGCACGCGCCGATGAGGTGACCGTCGCCGTAACCGCGATCGTCGAACACCCGGCTCTCGATGCCGCACGCGACGGTGTGAAGGACGCGCTGGCCGCAGCCGGCTACAAGGAGGGCGAAAACCTCAAGTTCCTCTACGAGTCCGCCCAAGGCAACCCGGCGACCGCAGCACAGATCGCCCGCCAGTTCGCCGGTGAAGCGCCTAATGTCATCGTTCCGATCTCGACCCCGTCGGCCCAGGCCGTCGTTTCCTCGACGCGCGATATTCCGGTGGTCTTCACCGCCGTGTCCGACCCGATCGGCGCACAACTGGTCAAGGACATGGACAAGCCGGGCGGCAACGTCACCGGTCTTTCCGACATGTCGCCGGTCGCCGAGCACGTCGCGCTGATCAAGGAAATCCTGCCGAACGCCAAGTCGATCGGCTACCTCTACAACTCCGGCGAAGCCAACTCCGTGTCGCTTCTGGCAGTCTTGAAGACGGAAGCCGAAAAGGCCGGCCTGACCGTGGTCGAATCCGCGGCAACGAAGTCGGCCGAAGTCCAGGGTGCGGCCCGCGCACTCGTCGGCCGCGCCGACGTGATCTACGTTCCGACCGATAACACGATCATCTCCGCGCTCGAAGGTGCGATCGCCGTGGCTGAGGAAGCCAAGTTGCCGCTCCTCACCGCTGACACGGATTCGGTCGCGCGCGGCTCGCTCGCGGCTCTCGGCTTCAACTACTACGATGTCGGCAAGCAGACCGGCGAAATCGTCGTTCGCATCCTCAAGGGCGAAAACCCGGGTGATATCGCCGTCAAGGTTGCCGCCGGTTCCGACCTGGTGATCAACAAGAAGGCCGCTGAAAAGATGGGCGTCACCCTTCCGGAAAGTGTCGTCAAGCGCGCTACACGCGTTGTCGAATAAGGCTTTGAGCCTTTTCAGGTTCAAGTTTATTGCGTTTTGGCCGCCCTCGTTCCATACGAGGGCGGTTCGTTATTGGAGCACGGCGTTTCCCTCGGGGCACGCAAGATGCGCTCTGACAGTTTGAAGCTGCGCCGACGCCGGATCTCTGGACGTCATGGCCAACCGGAGACGCCGCGCTGATAGAACAAGCTTAAGGCGCGCGGCAAAAAAAGAGGGTCGGGGGTTTGAGTCAAATCGCTTTCTGGGGAGCCGTCGAACTGGGGCTGGTCTACGCCTTTGTCGCCGTCGGCGTCTTTCTCGCATTCCGGGTTCTCGACTTCCCTGACCTGACGGTCGACGGTTCGTTCCCGCTCGGCGCCGCGGTGACCGCGGTGCTGATCATCGCCGGCGTCAACCCGTGGATCGCGGCCTGTGTCGCCATGGTGGCGGGTGCCGCCGCCGGCATCGTCACGGCGATGCTCAACGTGCGCTTCAAGATCCTCAATCTGCTGGCCTCGATCCTGACGATGATCGCGCTGTTCTCGGTCAATCTGCGCGTGATGGGCAAACCCAACGTCGCGCTGATCAACGCCGACACCATGCTCTCGCCGTTCTTTGGCCTGGGGCTTCGTGATTTCTACGTTCGCCCGCTGTTCATCGGCATCCTGGTGCTCGTTGCCGTCATCGTCGTCTGGCGCTTCCTCGAAAGCGATGCGGGTCTTGCGATGCGGGCAACCGGCGCCAATGCGCGCATGGCCCGTGCGCAAGGGGTCGACACCAACCGGCAGATCTATCTCGGTATGGCGATCTCGAACGCGCTCGTTGCCTTCGGCGGCGCGCTCTTTGCCCAGACCAACGGCTTTGCCGACGTCACTTCCGGGGTCGGTACCATCGTCGTCGGCCTTGCAGCCGTCATTATCGGCGAGACGCTGCTCGGCGCCCGCGGCATCCTGATCGCGCTGATCGGCTGCGTGCTCGGCTCGATCCTCTATCGCATCGCCATCCAGCTGGCGCTGTCGACCGACATGCTCGGCTTGCAGGCCTCCGATCTCAATTTCGTGACCGCCGTGCTCGTCACCTTCGCCCTCATCCTTCCCCGACTTCGTCGCGGAGGTGCGGCATGATCAGCGTCAAGAACATCCAGGTCGTCTTCGGCAAGGGAACGCCGCTGCAGAAGCAGGCGCTGAACGGCGTCGACCTCACAATCGAGCAGGGCTCCTTCGTCACCGTCATCGGCTCCAATGGCGCCGGCAAATCGACGTTGCTCGGCGTTCTCGCCGGCGACGTGCTGCCGAGTGCGGGCCAGGTGACGATCGGCAAGACCGATGTGACCCGCAAGGGCACCGCCGCTCGCGCCGGCCTTGTCGCCCGCGTGTTTCAGGATCCGCTGACCGGTAGCTGCGGTGCGCTTTCGATCGAAGAGAACCTGGCGCTCGCCGCCAAGCGCGGCGAGAAGCGTGGCCTGATGGCAGCGCTCGGGCCGAAGCGCCGCGAACATTTCCGCGAGCGCATCGCCGAGCTTAATCTCGGCCTCGAAAACCGCATGGGCGACCGCATGGACCTGCTTTCGGGCGGCCAGCGCCAGGCGGTCTCGCTGGTCATGGCGACACTTGCCGGCTCCGAAGTGCTGCTGCTCGACGAACATACCGCCGCCCTTGATCCCGGGATGGCCGAGTTCGTTATGAACCTCACCCAGAAGATCGTTTCCGAGCGCAGGCTGACGACGATGATGGTTACCCACTCGATGCGCCAGGCGCTCGACTATGGCCATCGCACCGTCATGCTGCATGGCGGCGAGATCGTGCTCGACGTTGCCGGCGACAGCCGCAAGGAATTGCAGGTCGAGGACCTCATCGCCATGTTCCGCCGCATCCGCGGCCAGACGCTCGACGACGACGCGCTGCTCATCGGCTGACCCCGTCGCTTACGGGGCGATCAGAGCTTGCCCCTCATCTGCCTGCCGGCATCTTCTCCCCGTAAAGACGGGGAGAAGAGACAAGTGGCAATCTCTCAGCCGTTCTCCGGCAAACGGCGTGAAGTGCCATCTACCGTTTCACACGTCTCCCCATGCTGCTCCGGCGATCGCCGTTGCCGCCGAACGATGCAGCACGTGCTCTTCTCCCCACATGCGGGGAGAAGATGCCGGCAGGCAGATGAGGGGCGAAACCCTCCGAAGACGCCCTATCGCGCCGTCGTCATGAAGATCTTCACCGCAAAGACAGGGAAGACGCCGGCAAAACTGTAGTCGAGCGCCCGCATGAACCCCTTGTTGCGCTGCAGCCAGGAGGACAGCCAGTCGGCGGTAAATACCACCAGCATGTTTACAGGCATGCCGATGACGATGAACATCGCGCCGAGGAACAGAAGCTTGCCCGTCACCGATGCATCGTTGGCGCTGACGAACTGCGGCAGGAAAGTCATGAAAAAGATGATGACCTTGGGGTTGAGCAGGTTTACCCAGAAGCCCGACGAGACGTTGGAAAGAGCCGTACCGCCGGAACCTTCGACGGTCTTGACCGAAAGCGTCGATCCGTGGCGGATCGCCTGAACCGCAAGCCAGAGCAGATAGGCGGCACCTCCGGTCTTCAGCACCATGAACGCAGCAGGCGAGGCCGTGATCAGCGCCGAGATGCCGAAGGCGACCAGTAGGGTGTGAACGACGATGCCGAAGCTCGTCCCGAGCACCACGAATAGGGCGGCCTTCTTGCCTTGCGACAGCGCGCGGCTGATCGAAAGCGTCATGTCCGGCCCCGGCGTTGCCGCAAGCAGCAGCGTGGCGGCAGCAAAGCCGAACAGCGTGGGCAGGCTGGGAAGGAAGTCCATGTGCGCGATTCCTGGAACACTCGGTGACCTCGTCTATTCCGGAGCGTCGGCTTTTGCCAGCGGATTTGGGTGTCGCAGCGTTCTTCCGCTTGTATCCAGGCGTGTTCCGGATAAAGTGCCGCAGAATTTCCAAGGCGGCACGCCGCCCTCTTCCAAGACCAGACGGACGGAAACCATGGCATCGCATAAAGACGTGAAAAAGGTCGTTCTCGCCTATTCGGGCGGTCTCGACACCTCGATCATCCTGAAGTGGCTGCAGACCGAACTCGGCGCCGAAGTTGTGACGTTTACGGCAGACCTCGGCCAGGGCGAAGAACTGGAGCCGGCGCGCAAGAAGGCCGAGATGCTCGGCATCAAGGAAATCTACATCGAGGATGTGCGCGAAGAGTTCGTGCGCGATTTCGTCTTCCCGATGTTTCGCGCCAACGCCGTCTATGAGGGCGTCTACCTGCTCGGCACCTCCATCGCGCGTCCGCTGATTTCCAAACACCTGATCGACATCGCCAAGAAGACCGGCGCTGACGCGATCGCCCACGGCGCCACCGGCAAGGGCAACGACCAGGTTCGCTTCGAGCTGTCGGCATACGCGCTCAACCCCGACATCAAGATCATCGCTCCATGGCGCGACTGGTCGTTCAAGAGCCGCACCGACCTGCTCGAATTCGCCGAGAAGCACCAGATCCCGGTCGCCAAGGACAAGAAGGGCGAGGCTCCCTTCTCTGTCGACGCCAACCTCTTGCACTCCTCCTCCGAGGGCAAGGTTCTGGAAGATCCGTCGCAGGAAGCCCCGGAATACGTGCACATGCGCACGATCTCGCCGGAAGCGGCTCCCGACAAGGCAACCGTCATCAAGGTCGGTTTCGAGCGCGGCGACGCCGTCTCGATCAACGGCGTGCGCCTTTCGCCGGCAAACCTGCTGGCAAAGCTCAACGACTACGGCCGCGACAATGGCATCGGCCGGCTCGACCTCGTCGAAAACCGCTTCGTCGGCATGAAGTCGCGCGGCGTCTACGAGACCCCCGGCGGCACCATCCTGCTGTCGGCACACCGCGCGATCGAATCGATCACGCTCGACCGTGGCGCCGCCCACCTCAAGGACGAGCTGATGCCGCGCTACGCCGAGCTGATCTATTACGGCTTCTGGTTCTCGCCGGAGCGCGAGATGCTGCAGGCGGCGATCGACAGGAGCCAGGAGCATGTCGAAGGCGAAGTGACGCTGAAGCTCTACAAGGGCAATGTCATGGTCACCGGCCGCGAAAGCCCGAAGTCGCTCTATTCCGACAAGCTGGTCACCTTCGAAGACGACCAGGGCGCCTACGACCAGAAGGATGCTGCCGGCTTCATCAAGCTGAATGCGCTGCGCCTGCGCACGCTGGCTGCACGCAACCGTTAAAAGCGGCAAGCACCTGACAAGAAAAAGCCTCCGCGACCCGGGTCGCGGAGGCTTTTTCGTTTCGTCTTATTCAGCCGCTTCCGGCAGGGGCTGCGTGCCATCGACTGGCGCCGCCAATGGCGTCAGGCGAACGGTGCGGCGATACCAGAGATAGCTGAACACGCAGAGAAGGCCGAAGCTCGGAATGATCGTGCCGAGCGCCAGCACCGGCACGCCGACAACGGCCGCCAAGGCGCCGCCGAGAAGGCCGGCGCCCATCTGGATGAAGCCCATCATCGCCGACGCCGTACCGGCGATATGCGGGAAAGGCGCCATGGCCGCCGTCATCATGTAGGGCATGACGAAGGCGATGCCGAAGGCGTAGACGCCGACCGGCGCCATCACCGCCAGGAAGCTCGGTTCGAGCGCGTGCATGGTGTAGGCGAGCGCCACACTGCCGAGCGCGATGAAACAAAGACCGACCGGCACCAGCGCCTGCGGCGTGAACCGCCGCATTAACAGCCGCACCGTGACCGTGCCCGAGAAGAAGAAACCGGATTGCATCAGCATGCCGACGCCGAATTCGGTCGGCGTCAGCCCGACCGTGCCGATCAGGACGAAGGGCAGCATCGTCGCTTGGGCGTAGAGCGCGCCGACGGCGCCGGCAATCACCAGGGTCGAGGAGACGAAGCGGGTATCTGTCAGAAGCTCGCGATAGGCGGCAAGGATCGGCCGCAGATGGCCCTTGGCCGGATCGGGCGTCGCGGTTTCGGCCATGAAGAACTGCACGCAAACGCAGGCCATCAGCGCAAAGCCGACCATCAGGAAGAAGATAGACTGCCAGCCGAAGAGGCCAAGCGCCAGGCCGCCGAGCGTCGGCGACACCGCCGGCCCGATGGCCAGCATCATGCCGATCATGTTCATGATCCGCGCCGCCTGAAGGCCGGTGAACTGGTCGCGCACGATGGCGCGCGCAACCGTCATGCCGACGGAGGCGCCGATGCCCTGCACCAGGCGCCCGGCGAGCAGGACCGCGACCGATGGGGCAAAGGCTGCCATCAGGCTGCCGGCGAGGTAGATGGTCATGAAGATCAGCGTCGTGCGCCGGCGGCCGATGACGTCGGAGAGCGTGCCCGAAACCAGCTGTGCGAAGGCGAAGCCTGCGAAGTAGAGCGACAGCGTCATCTTGATCGCCGCCTCGCTGGAGGAGAAGGCGCGGACCAGTTCGGGCATTGCCGGTGTATAGAGCGCCATGGAAACGGGGCCGAGCGCGACAAGGAAGGCGCCGATGATGCTGGTGCGCCGTTCGCTCATGCGGCGCGTCATGGCTTTGCACCCTTCTCCTTGCCGGCGACGCACGGATCGAGGCCGCGCAAATTTTCGCGCAGGATACGCAGGTTGGCGCAGAGCATGTCGCGCGTCGCCTCGTCGAGCCCTTCCGTATAGGCATTCATCATCTCGCGCAGCCCCGCCATCAGCTCGGCGAGCAGCGGATCGGCCTTGTCGGTGATGACGACGTTCTTGGCGCGGCGGTCGGCCGGGTCGGGCAGACGGGCAACCAGCTCCATCGCCTCCAGCCGGTCGAGATAGGCCGACAGCGTCATCGGCTCGATGCCCATGCGCGTGGCGATTTCCGCCTGCTTGATGCCCTCGGTCAGCGCCACCTGGATCAGCGTGCGCGCTTCACCGGGCGTGATGCCGAGATCCATGGCGTTGACCTTGCGGTCAAAAGCGCCACGCAGAAGGCGGGAGACATCGGTCAGCAACATGCCGATGGTTTCGGATTCGAGTTTTGTCGGCATCAGGATCGTTCACGAGAGATATAATAAGTTTTCCTTATCATACCCCTTGCCAACTTTCAACGCGGGAGCGGCGAGGCTCAGCCCTCGAGCTCCTCGCGCAGCATCTCCAGTTCCAGCCATTCCTCTTCCATGCGGGCGAGATCGCCGCGAAGCTTTTCCAGCTCCTTCGCCAGTTTCGCAAACGTATTCGGGTCCTTGGCAAAGAGGTTGGGGTCGGCCATCCGCTCCTCGCGCTTGGCTGCCTCCGCCTCCGCCTTGGCGATTTCCTTCGGCAGGTTTTCGAGTGCAAACTTCTGCTTGTAGGAGAGCTTGCCCTTGGCCTTCGGTGCCTCGGCTGCGGGGGCAGCGGCATCGGCCACCTTGGCCTTTTCCGCCTTCTCCGTCTTGCGCCGCTCTTCGATCGCGCCCTTGCGCTGCGCCATCATGTCGGTGTAGCCGCCGGCATATTCGATCCAGCGGCCGTCAGGCGCTTCGGGATTGGCCGGCGCGATGGTCGAGCTCACGGTGCGGTCGAGGAAGTCGCGGTCGTGGCTGACGAGGATGACGGTTCCGGCAAAGCCGGCGACGACCTCCTGAAGCAAGTCCAGCGTCTCGATGTCGAGATCGTTGGTCGGCTCGTCGAGGATCAGCAGGTTGGTGGCGCGGGCGAGAATGCGTGCCAGCATCAGCCGGGCGCGCTCACCGCCCGACAGTTCGCGGATCGGGGTGCGCGCCTGCTCCGGCTGGAACAGGAAGTCCTTCATGTAGCCGGTGACATGGCGCTGCTCGCCGTTGACAATCAGGCTCTCGCCCCGGCCGTCGGTCAGGTAGTGGGCCAGCGTATCGTCGAGGTTGAGATCCTCGCGCTTCTGGTCGAGCGTCGCCATCTCAAGATTGGTGCCGAGTTTCACCGTGCCGGTATCCGGCTCGATCTGCCCGGTCAGCATCTTCAAAAGCGTCGTCTTGCCGGCACCGTTCGGGCCGACAAGGCCGATCCGGTCGCCACGGTGCACGCGAATGGAAAACGGCGCAACGATCGTCCGCTCGCCGTAAGCCTTGGTGATCTTCTCCGCCTCGATCACCAGCTTGCCCGATTCCTTGGCGTCGGAAGCCGCCGCCTGAACGGAGCCCTGCGGCCCCTTGTGGCCGCGATGGCGCGAGCGCATGTCCTGCAATTCGCCGAGACGACGCATGTTGCGCTTGCGCCGGGCGGTAACGCCGTAGCGCAGCCAATGCTCCTCGCGCTCGATCGCCTTGCCGAGCTTGTGCTGCTCCAGCTCTTCCGCCTCCAGCACCTCGTCGCGCCAGGCCTCGAAATGGCCGAAGCCGCGGTCGAGCCGGCGGGATTGGCCGCGATCGAGCCAGACCGTCGCGTTCGAGACCTTTTCGAGGAAGCGCCGGTCGTGCGAGATCAGCACCAGGGCCGAACGGCTGCGGGTCAGCTCGTCTTCGAGCCATTCGATCGTCGGCAGATCGAGATGGTTGGTCGGCTCGTCGAGCAGCAGGATATCCGGCTCCGGCGCCATCACCCGGGCAAGCGCTGCGCGGCGCGCCTCGCCGCCGGAAAGGCGTGCCGGGTCTTCTTCGCCGGTCAGACCCAGGTGCTGCAGTAGGTAAGCGACGCGATACGGGTCGTCGCTTGGGCCAAGGCCCGACTCGGCATAGGCCTGCACCGTGTCGTAGCCTTCGAAATCCGGTGCCTGGGGCAGGTAGCGAACGGTCGAGGACGGATGGCGGAAGACCTCGCCCGATTGCGCTTCGGCAAGACCGGCGGCGATCTTCATCAGCGTCGATTTGCCGGAACCGTTGCGCCCGACAAGGCAGATGCGATCCCCCGGCTCCACCTGCAGGTTGGCGCCGGCCAGAAGCGGCGTGCCACCGAAGGTCAGGAAGATATCGTCGAGTTTCAGAATGGGAGGCGCCAAGGCTCAGGCTCCGGAAAGGTCATAGGGGCGGGCGAGAACGATCGCCCGGCCGGTGTCGAGGGAAATGCGAAGGGGACCCTCCGCGACATTGGAAACGGTGCGCGAAGACCCGAACGGCAACGTGAAATCGGTGAGCGGATAACGCGCGTTGACGATCGTAAGCCCGATGAGATCGGTCAGTCCGAGGATCGAGAATAGGCTGCCCTTCGGCAGATCGATTTCGATCTCGCCTGCAAGCAGCGGATAGGCCTCCTCCTCACCCGAGGTCATGAACACCGGCAACCCACGTTCGGCCAGCGAAGCAGCCTGAAGCAGGTGCAGGAAGGCATGGTCGCTGCGTGATCCTCCGAGCGCGCCGGCAAAGATCAAGGCTTCGGCGCCACGCGACAGCGCCGCCTCGACAGCGATTTCGCCATCGGTCGCAGCCTTGGCGGCGGGATAGGGCTCGCGCGGGACATCGGCAAATTCCGCGAGCAGCGCCTCCTCGGTCGAATCGAAATCGCCCACCCAGACGTCGGGGGTCACGGATAGCACCCGCGCATGCCGCATGCCGCCATCGGCCGCAACGAAGCGGCTGCCTGCGAGCTGGCGCGCAAGGCGATCGGTCGGGGTCAGTGCACCGCCGAGCAGAATGGTGAAGGTGGATCGGGCCATGGCAAAGCCCATAGCGCAAAGGCACGGGCAAGGAAAAGCAAGAAAACCGAACAAGGGCGCGATCCGGCGATTTTGCGTCCTCGTTGTCAGTGATCTTCGGGCAAGGTATCGGGAAACAGCATCTCCGCATAGATCCCGGGGTTGGAATCGGGGATCTCGATGGCGCCGACCGTGCGTCGGTAGAATTCGGCCGGGCCGACGCCGCCGATGATGGCGTAACCGTAGCCTGCGTCACGCATCGCCGTCAGGCTCACGCGCAAGAGCGCCTCGCCGATCCCCGTCCGCGCATGGCCTCGTCGACGCCCGTCGGCCCGAAGAAACCGAGCGCTGTGACATCGTGGCAGGCAAAGCCGACGATCCGGTCCTCGAACACCGCGATGTGCATGCACGTCGGCGTCGATCTGAAGGCCGCCTCCGCCTCGCCCGCCCAGCCGGAGCCAAATGTCTGCTCGATCCAGGGAACAACAAGCTTCGTTCGGGTGCCATTGCGCGGTGAATGCCGATACCGTCAGCAAGCGGTGATCTCGCTTGTGCCGGCAGTGCATAAAGGCGAACGAGCATGTCAGTCATCGCAGGCTCCTTCGGCGTCTGCAAACTCTGCCGACGATTTTACCCCATGCGCCGCGGCGCGAAAATGCGGGGCGGGCGCTTTTGCCGTCCTCAAACTTCGCTTGCCATCAAACCGGCTCGGCGGTAAATCTCTACCCGCTCTAACGGGGTGCCTTCCGACCGCATGGCGGCCGAAGGCTGAGAGGCGTTGAACGCCAACCCGCGGAACCTGATCCGGCTCATACCGGCGGAGGGATTAGACGCGATCGGATCGATACGCCCTTTTCCCATGCAACATCATTTTTAGGGAGAGGTGCCTGCCATGTCCAATTCATCGCAACTCAAGGTTCTTAGCCGGCTAGCGCTTGCCGCGACGGCAGGACTTGTCTTCGCGGCCAATGCCGTTGCTGCCGACAAGACGCTGACCGTCTACACCTATGAAAGCTTCATCACCGAATGGGGGCCGGGTGCCAAGGTCGCCGAAGCTTTCGAGAAGACCTGCGAATGCAAGGTCACCTATGTCGGCGTCGCCGATGGCGTCGAGCTTCTGACCCGCCTCAAGTTCGAAGGCGCGGCCTCCAAGGCCGACATCGTGCTCGGCCTCGATACAAACCTCGTCGCCGAGGCCAAGGCCACCGGCTTCTTCGCGCCGCACGGCATCGAGCCTGCCAACGTCAAGGTACCCGGCGACTTCACCGACGACACCTTCCTTCCCTATGACTACGGCCATTTCGCCGTCGTCTACGACACCCAGACCTTGAAGACGCCGCCGAAGAGCCTGAAGGAACTGGTCGAAGGCGACGCCTCTCAGAAGATCGTCATCGAGGATCCGCGCACCTCGACGCCGGGCCTCGGTCTGCTTCTCTGGGTCAAGGCCGTCTATGGCGACGAAGCCGGCGCCGCCTGGGCCAAGCTCAAGGACAGGGTACTGACCGTAACGCCGGGCTGGTCGGAAGCCTATGGCCTCTTCACCAAGGGCGAAGCGCCGATGGTGCTTTCCTACACCACGTCGCCCGCCTACCACATGGTGGCGGAAAACACCGACCGCTACCAGGCGGCCGAATTCTCGGAAGGTCACTACATCCAGATCGAAGTTGCCGGCATGACCAAGAGCGCCAAGGAGCCGGAGCTTGCCAAGCAGTTTCTCGCCTTCATGACCGGCCCGGAGTTCCAGTCGATCATTCCGACGACCAACTGGATGATGCCGGTCGCGGCGACCAAGGAGCCGCTGCCGGAGGCTTTTAGCAAGCTGGTCAATCCGGAGAAGACTTTCCTGCTGCCGTCGGAAGAGGTGGCGGCGAACCGCAAGGCCTGGATCGACGAATGGCTGGCCGCCATTAGCAAGAACTGAGGCGCATTTGTTCGCGCCTGCCGAAAATCGCATCACGATGACCGCCGGGACTTTAAGTCTCGGCGGTATCCTGCTGTTTGTCGGCCTGGCGATTGCAGCCCTTTTGCTCCAGAGCGGTGACTTCGGCAACAGCGTGCTGTTCGATGCCTATATCTGGCGGGTAACGCGCTTCACCTTGCTGCAGGCGAGCCTTTCGACGCTGCTTTCCGTTGTTCTTGCCATCCCGATCGCACGGGCGCTTGCGCGCCGGCCGAGCTTTCCCGGCCGCGTCTGGGTTCTGCGGGTGATGGCCCTGCCGCTCGGCCTGCCCGTGCTTGTCGGCGCGCTCGGGCTGATCGAGATCTGGGGCCGGCAGGGCGCGCTCAACACCGCCCTCGCCGGCCTCGGGCTGCAGCAGCCGATCAGCATCTACGGCCTTTTCGGCATCCTGCTCGCCCACGTCTTCTTCAACATGCCGCTTATCGCACGTCTCTTTCTCGCCGGGCTCGAGCGCATCCCTTCGGAATACTGGAGAACCGCCGCCAATCTCGGCATGCCGCCAGCCGCACTCTTCCGCTTTGTCGAGTGGCCGGTCCTTCGGGGATTGCTGCCAGGTGCTGCCGGCCTCGTCTTCATGCTCTGCGCCACCAGCTTCACGCTGGTCCTGACGCTCGGCGGCGGGCCTGCCGCCAGCACCATCGAGGTCGCGATCTACCAGGCGCTGCGCTTCGATTTCGACCCGCCGCGGGCGATCGCCCTGTCCGCCCTACAGATCGTCATGACCGGAGCCCTGCTCCTGGCTCTAACGCGTGTCGCGACCGAACCTGCACAAAGCGCAACCGCGGGCAAAATCTCCAGACGCTATGATGCAGGAACCGGCCTCTCCCGGACGTCCGACGCCGGCTGGATCCTGTTCTCGCTGCTCTTCATCGGCGCACCGCTGATCGCCGTCGTCGGTTCCGGCCTGCGTGCGGATCTGGTGAAGCTTGCCGGCGACCCGACCGTGCATCGTGCTCTCGTCACCAGCATTGTCATCGCCGTCCTCTCGGCATTCTTTTGCGTCACCATGGCCGCCGCGATGATCCGCGCCGCCGGCATCGTCGTGGCGCGTCGCCACGCCCCGACCTTGGCCAGGGCATTTGCGGGCACTGTCACCGCCAGCACGTCGCTGGTGCTGCTGGTGCCGCCGGTCGTGCTCGGTGCGGGATGGTTTCTGCTCCTGCGCCCCTTCGGCGATGTCGCCCGTTTCGCCCCCGCCATCGTCGTCGCCATCAACGCATTGATGGCGCTGCCGTTCGTGCACCGGATCCTGGCACCGGCGATGGCAACACATGCCGCACGCACCGACCGACTGACAGCAAGCCTCGGCATCCGCGGCTTCCATCGCCTGCGATGGATCGACTTGCCGCCGCTCCGGAAACCGTTGCTGATGGCGTTCTCCTTCGCCATGGCGCTGTCGCTCGGCGACCTTGGTGCAGTGGCGCTGTTCGGTTCGCAGGACATGGTCACGCTTCCATGGCTGCTCTACAGCCGGATGGGCAGCTATCGCACCGCGGATGCAGCCGGTCTGGCGCTCTTCCTCGGCCTCATCTGCCTGATCTTCACCATGCTCGGCACGGCCGGCGACAGGCGAGTGCCGGAAGGACGAAACGCATGAATTCCCAGGCGGCGGTAGAACTTGTTGGCGTCGACGTTCGTTACGACACCACCGCACTGCACTTCGATTGCGCCATTCAGCCAGGTGGCATCGTCGCAGTTGCCGGGGCCTCCGGGTCGGGAAAGTCGACCCTCTTTCATGTCATCGCCGGTTTCGAGGAGCCGGACCGGGGCGAGGTTCGCATTCTCGGCAAGACGATGTCGGGACAGGCGCCGGCAGAACGACCCGTCTCCGTGATCTTTCAGGACAACAACCTGTTTGCACATCTCGACGTCGCGACCAATGTCGGCTTCGGCATCAGCCCCTCGCTTCGCCTGTCGGTCGCTGATCGCGCACGGATAGACGATGCCCTCGGCCGCGTCGGGCTCGACAGCTTCGGCAAGCGCCTGCCGCCGACGCTGTCCGGCGGCGAACGACAGCGTGTGGCGTTGGCGCGCGCCTTGGTGCGACATCGCCCGCTGCTGCTGCTGGATGAGCCTTTTGCCGCTCTCGATCCCGGCATGAGGGCCGGTATGCGGGCACTGCTGCAGGACCTGCATGATCAGGAAAACAACACGATCCTGATGATCACGCACCATCCCGATGACGTGAGGGCGCTGGCCGATAGCGTGCTTTTTCTGGACCAGGGGCGTATCATCGCCCATGACCCGGTCGAGCGCTTTCTCGAACGGCGCGATATGGCGTCCATCAACCGCTTTCTCGGCAACGCGTGATGCGACGTGGAATCTTGGAGCATTTCCAGGAAAAGTGCGAAGCGGTTTTCCGTCAGGAAATGCGTGGAAACAGGCAGATAGAGCGTTTCCGCGACGTCGTCTAAACCGGAAATGCTCTAGCGCGCGTGGTACTCCGCCACAATTTGACCGCCGCGCCATGCGACGCGCGGATTGTCCGGCCGGAGCGTCACGAATATTCGCGTATCCGTTGCCGTGATACCACGGGGCAACTATTTCTACCGGGGTAAACTAGGCAGGTGGCGCTGAAATCAGATACAGCAAGACCAGGGCTGGAATACTCTTGCCGGATCGGACGTATCCGGCTGAAAAAGTAAGACTTTCAACGCCGCCCGAGTCCCTGTTGTGGGGTGGCGTTGGACGGGAAACGGGCTGAGGCATGGAAAGTCATACAGTCAGAAACGACCGGTTCCCGCCCAAGCGCGGAGGCCTCCGGACACGTGCTGTGGTTGCATTGCTTGCGACGACGCTGCTTTCCGCCTGCCAGTCGGTGATCGAGCAGACCTACGAGCCGACCGTATCGCCGTCCTCCAATCCGCAGATCGTCGACGAAGTCCAGAAGAACGACCCCCGTGCCCAGCTCGGCGCGCGCGAACACCCGCGCATCGTCGCGAGCTACGGCGGGGAGTACAAGGACGCAAAGACGGAGCGGCTGGTCGCCCGCATCGCCGGCGCCCTGACGGCCGTCTCGGAAAACCCGCAGCAGTCCTACCGCATCACCATTCTCAATTCCCCGGCGATCAACGCCTTTGCGCTGCCCGGCGGCTATCTCTATGTCACCCGCGGCCTGCTTGCGCTTGCCAATGACGCGTCCGAGGTTGCGGCCGTGCTGTCGCATGAAATGGCGCACGTCACCGCCAACCATGGCATCGAGCGCCAGCAGCGCGAAGAGGCGGAAGTCATCGCCAGCCGCGTCGTCTCCGAGGTGCTGTCCTCGGATCTCGCCGGCAAGCAGGCACTGGCGCGCGGCAAGCTGCGTCTGGCCGCCTTCTCCCGCAACCAGGAGCTCCAGGCTGACGTCATCGGCGTGCGCATGCTGGGCGAGGCCGGTTACGACCCCTATGCGGCGGCACGCTTCCTCGATTCCATGGCCGCCTACAGCCGCTTCTCCGCGGTCGATCCGGAAGCAGACCAGAGCCTCGACTTCCTATCGAGCCACCCGAATGCCCCGCAGCGCGTCGATCTCGCGCGCCGGCACGCGCGCGCGTTTGGCGCCGAGGGCACCAGCGGCGACCGCGGGCGCGACTATTATCTCGCCGGCATCGACGGCCTGCTCTATGGCGACAGCCCGCAGGAAGGCTATGTCCGCGGCCAGACCTTCATGCATGGCCAGCTCGGCATTCGTTTCGACGTGCCGACCGGCTTCCAGATCGACAACAAGGCAGAAGCGGTCCTGGCAACCGGCCCCGGCGACGTGGCGATCCGTTTCGACGGCATCGCCGATACGGCCCGCAAGAGCCTGACGGATTACATCGCCAGCGGCTGGGTGACCGGCCTGCAGCCCGATACCATCCGTCCGATCAGCGTCAACGGTCTTGAGGCCGCAACGGCCCGCGCGTCTGCCGATCGCTGGGACTTCGACGTCACGGTCGTGCGCATCGACAACCGCATCTACCGCTTCCTGACTGCCGTTCCAAAAGGGTCGCGCGCGCTGGAGCCGACGGCAAACCAGCTGCGCGCAACGTTCCGCAAGATGACGCCGGCCGAAGCACAGTCGCTGAAGCCGCTGCGCATCCGCGTCGCCGTGGTCAAGCCCGGAGAGACGATCGCCATGCTGTCGGCCCGGATGATGGGTACCGACCGCAAGCTCGATCTGTTCCGGCTGATCAACGCCATGCAGGTGACCTCGACCATCAAGCCGGGCGACCGGGTGAAGATCATTTCCGAATAAACGCCAACGGCGCCGCACCATTCAGTCCGACGCCGTCTTATGTCTTCGTGTCAAAGATGCGAAATCGCTTGCCGTGCCCGACGCGCGTTTGACGCGTTGAGGTTTCCGGCGCGAACGTGCAACTGCGTCATCACGTGTTCACCCGTCCTATGGACGGGATGGCCACCCACTGCATGTTTCCTTAAATCCTATTCGATTTAAGGATAAAAACATGCAGCAATTCAAAGTGCTACAGCGACCTTAGCGCGTCTAATAAGACGCGCGGCGCTGTAGGCACGTCTCCCGAAAATGCTTCAGTGCACGACCGATGTCAGCGCCGGAGCCTTGGTTGCCAGCGCCGCCCTGAGCTTTTCAAGCGCCCGCGTCTCGATCTGGCGGACCCGCTCCTTGGAGATGCCGAGGTCGAGCCCGAGCTCCTCCAGCGTTGCGCCTTCCTCTGACAGACGTCGTGCGCGGATGATCCGCATCTCGCGCTCGGTCAGCGCACCCATGGCGTCGTGCAGCCAGATGCGGGCACGCTCGCCGTCGATCATGTCGCTCACCTGTTCGTCAGGCAGCGGCGCGTCGCTTGCGAGAAAGTCGAGGCGCTCTCCCCCATCGGAATCCGCCCCACCGACCGGTGCCTGCAGCGAGGTGTCGCTGCCGGAAAGGCGGGCATCCATGGTCTGGACGTCGGCAATGCTGACCCCGAGTGCGGCGGCAATTTCCTCATGCATAGCCTGCGATGTGAGCTGACGATCGCCTTGGGCAAGCCGCGCGCGCAGCCGGCGAAGATTGAAGAACAGCGCCTTCTGCGCCGAACTGGTGCCGCCACGAACGATCGACCAATTGCGCAGAACGTAGTCCTGCATCGAGGCACGGATCCACCAGGTCGCGTAGGTCGAGAAGCGCACTTCACGGCTGGGCTCGAAGCGCGCGGCGGCTTCGAGCAGGCCTATATGCCCCTCCTGAACGAGATCGCCCATCGGCAGGCCGAAATTGCGGAATTTTGCCGCCATGGAAATGACCAGCCGCATATGCGACATGGCGATCTTGTTGCGGGCGTCCTGATCGTGATCGTTTCGCCAGGCCGTGGCCAGGGCGTGTTCTTCTTCACGCTCGAGATAAGGCGCCTCCATCGCAATCTTGATCATGCGCCTGTCTGCTGTGAGAGTCCTCATCGATCGCTCCATGGCGGGCGCCTGGACGCCGCTAACGGGTGAAGTCCAAGGGCCGGACGGAAGGACCCGACCGACGCCGACGGCGGCTGGTGCGACGACACCGAAGCTTGAAGAACCGGTGCAGCGCCCTACTTCCAAACTACGAAGCTGAATTCTGACAGAAGATCAGAGCACCCAGATCGCCCCGGCAGGAAGGCGGCGCATCCCTGCCGGCTTTGATAAATGCGCGCCGGCGAGAAAAGTTCCCTCGCCCCGACGAAAAAGCTGCAAGCAGGAATGGTGCAAACGAAAAAGCCCGGCGCGATGGCCGGGCTTTGTCTTGTCGTGATGGTATGGGACTGGCGCTCTTTAAGCTGCCTCGTCCTGGGCGTCGTCTTCTTCGATCGCCTTGCCGCGCTTCGGACCCTTGTTAAGATTGGCTTCGACCAGGCGAACAGCCTCGGTCTCGGACATCTTGTTCACGGCCGCGATTTCGCGCGCCATGCGGTCGAGGGCAGCTTCATAGAGCTGGCGTTCGGAATAGGACTGCTCCGGCTGGTTTTCTGCGCGGTAGAGGTCGCGCACGACTTCTGCGATCGAGATCAGATCGCCGGAATTGATCTTGGCATCGTATTCCTGTGCGCGGCGCGACCACATGGTCCGCTTGACGCGAGCCTTGCCCTGCACAACCTTCAACGCGCGATCGACGAAATCGGTCTCCGAGAGCTTGCGCATGCCGATGCTGACGGCCTTGGCGACCGGCACCTTCAGGCGCATCTTGTCCTTTTCGAAATCGATGACAAAAAGCTCAAGCTTCATGCCGGCAACTTCCTGCTCCTCGATAGCGACGATCTGTCCGACGCCATGGGCCGGATAGACAATCGATTCACCGGTCTTGAAGCCGTGGCGTGTCGAAGATTTTTTCTGCTGGGTCGTCATTCGTTTCAAAAACTCCCTGTTTCGCACCCGGCCATTCTTGGCCGGGGCCGGGTCAGTGAGGCCCGGGATAGACGGGGATACCGCCGGGTGGGTCCATCCTGGTCCGTCCAAAGGAACCCAAACAATCCCATCAAACGCGGTCACAATAGAGAGACGCAACGGTGCGTATCTGGAAAAACCGCGCTGTGGAGATCGTTTGCTTTCGTGAGGTTTTCGGGCGCGCAAAAACACCCTCTGTGGATCAGTAGAAGGACCCTATCACAAAAAACTGCGGAAATCAATAATTTGCTGCATGGCAGCCATCAAGCCGCCATTCTCGCAGATGCGAGGGCGGAGCCTGATTTTCCCCAGATTTGACGCCGGGGTCATTATCGTCTCGCCAGCCTCGGCGCACGGACCGAGGCCGAGCGCCTCAGTCGCCCTGGCCGGGTTCGGCAGAGAAGTACTTCTCGTACTTGCCTTCGACCCCGTCCATTTCCTTGGCTTCCGGCATCGCGTCGCGCTTGATGGTGACGTTCGGCCACTTGGTGGCAAAATCAGCGTTCACTTTCAACCACATATCGAGGCCCGGCTCGGTGTCTGGCTTGATGGCCTCGGCAGGACATTCCGGCTCGCAGACGCCGCAATCGATGCATTCATCGGGATGAATGACGAGAAAATTCTCGCCTTCGTAGAAGCAGTCCACCGGGCAGACTTCAACGCAATCCATGTACTTGCAGCGAATGCAATTGTCGGTCACGACATACGTCATGAGGTACTCCAGCCAATGCTCACGTTTGATGGCGGACCGCAATCAATGGTGATGCTCATGTCCGCGCATGCTAGGAATGTCCGGCGCGCATAGCTGCCGAAGCAAGACCGATGCACTCAACGTGGGTTGTCAGGTAAAGGCTTTATGGACCCTTTGCAAGAATATTCAATGCGCAAAACGCCGCGCTGAAGGCAGAGTTTTCTAATCGTCGAGCGGATTGAAACCGGGCTTCAACCGGTCGGTTTCGCGCCGCTCTTTCTTGGTGGGTCGCCCCGCCCCCGGCTCACGCGTCGCGAGGTCAAAAGCCGAGAGCTTTTCCCGCGGCTCCGCCGGCGTCAGGTCCTCGTAGAGCAGCCGCGCCTCATCGAAAGGGCCGCGTCGTTCGCCGGGCAGAAGCACACGCACGATCACGTCGCGCCGCTCGAGCGACACAGCGAGCACATCGCCCGCCTTCACCTGGAAGGAGGACTGCTTGACCCGTTCGTCATTGACAGTGACGTGCCCCGCCTCGATCGCCTTTTGGGCGAGCGAGCGGGACTTCAACAGGCGCGTGAAGAACAGCCATTTGTCGAGACGCTGGCGCGATGCCGGGTTGGACGCAGACTGTTTCTCCATGGCGTTCCTACTTCTTCATCTGCTCCTTGAGAGCGGCAAGCTTGGCAAAGGGCGAATCCGGATCGATCGGCTTCTCCTTGCGCGGCGGGCGCGCCTCGAACTTGGCCGCGTTCGGCTTGCCGCCGCGATCGTGACGATCATGGCGATCCTGCCGCTGGCCACCCTCGGGCTTGCCGTCGTGCCGCTTGCCGCGGGCCGGTGCGCCGGCCTTGCGGCCGCCTTCGCGTCCCTCGCCCTGGCCTTGGCCTTGCCCCTGGCGCGGACCGCCACGGCGCTGATCGCCCTGGTGACGGCCACCCTGGCGCTGATTGTCCTGGCGGGTGCCCGGACGCCAGAGGAGAACCGGCTTGGCTTCGGCAGCCTCGGCACCCTCTTCCGCGGTTGCCTGGGGAGCGGCAGCTTCGCCTTCGGCAGTCGCCGGCTCGACGGAGGCAGGTGCCTCGGTTTCAGCCGCCGGTTCGCCTTCACCGCTTGCATCCGCATCGTCGTGGTCGGCGGCAGCTTCCGTGGACGCCTCGGCCGGGGCTGCAGGCGCCACGCCCTGGCTTGCCAGGAACGCTGCGGCATCCTCGGCCTTCACGCTATCGGCGCGGTAGCCAAGCCCCTTGAGAATTTCTTCCATATCGTCAGGCGTTGCGCCGAGAATGGAGAGCATGGAGGTCGTCGCGGTGAAGCGACGGCCGTCATAGGCGCCTTCGGGACGCGGCTGCGCACCCGGCTTCCACTGCAGCAGCGGACGGATGAGATCCGCCAGACGCTCGAGGATGTCGATGCGAACGGCACGCTTGCCGAGGAAACGGAAGCCCGCGAGCTTGTAGAACGTCCGCTCAAACGAGGGATCGGTAACGACCGAGGTGCGGCCAGCGGCCAGCATCGGGATCAGATCGCCATAGCCAGCCTTGTCGAGGCCATCGTTCTTCAGCGCCCAGAGCAGCGTAATGAGCTCGGCCGGAGCCGGCTTCAACAGCGCGGGCAGGAAGATGTGATAGGCGCCGAAGCGGACGCCATACTTGCGGATCGAGGCGCGACCGTCCTGGTCGAGCGACTTCACCTCTTCGGCGACGTCGCGGCGGAACAGCACGCCGAGATTTTCGACGAGCTGGAATGCCAGCCCCTTGGCGAGGCCTTCGAGATCCTCGGCGCGCGAGATATCGTCAAGCGGTTTCAGCACCGTGCCGATATGATGGTTCACGAAACGCTCGATGCGGGCGACGACATGCTCGCGCGCATTGGCCTGCAGCTGCTCGTCGGCAAGCAGGATGACGCGCGGACGCATGACATGGTCGCTGGCCGCAAGCCGAGCCACGGGATCGCCGAGCCAACGCACCAGTCCGTCGGACGATAGCGCAAGGTCGCCATTGCCGGAGGCGTGCAGACGCGCCGCACGCGCTTCGAACTCGAGCGCCAGCGCCTTCTGCGCAGCACCCTGCACGGCCTTGGCATCCGGTCCGTCTCCGCCGGTCGCCAGCGTAAACCGGAAACCGGTTAGTTGTCCTACGTGATGGCCTTCAACGAAGACGTCACCATTCACACTGATTTCAGCTTCCAGCATAGCATTCTCTCTCAGGCGCTTCATGAGCACAGATGTCCTGCGATCAACAAAGCGTTTCGTCAACCGTTCATGTAGTGCGTCGGACAATCGATCTTCAATTTCCCGCGTCTTTTCTTGCCAGTGTGTCGGATCGGCAAGCCATCCGGGCCGGTTCGACACATAGGTCCAGGTTCTGATCTGCGCGATTCGCGCCGAAAGTGTGTCGATCTCACCATCGGTATAATCCGCCCGACGGACTTGCTCGGCCATGAAATCTTCGTTCACGGCGCCACGTCGGACAAGATCGGCGTAGATCGTGGAGATCAGATCGGCGTGTTGAGCCGGTGTAATGCGGCGATAATCCGGCAATGCACAGGCTTCCCACAATTTTTCGACCCGGTCCGGCGTCGTCGCCAGATCGGCCACTTCGGGATAGCGCGACAAATGTTCGAACGCCTGCTGATCCACCGCAGGTAGAGCGCGCGCAAGCCCCGGAATTGTCGGGGCGGCATCCAGGCTTCGCTTCAACGCGGCAAGCGACGCATAGTCAAACGCCTTGGAGCGCCATTGCAGCACCTTGAGCGGATCGAATTCATGTGACTCGATGCGATGCACCAGCTCGTTGTCGAACGGATCGACCCGGCCGGTGACGCCGAACGTGCCATCGCGCAGGTGCCGCCCGGCACGCCCGGCGATCTGCGCCAGTTCGGCCGGATTGAGGTTGCGGAACTGGTAGCCGTCGAACTTGCGGTCCTGTGCGAAGGCGACATGGTCGACGTCGAGGTTCAATCCCATGCCGATCGCATCGGTCGCCACCAGAAACTCGACGTCGCCTTCCTGATAGAGCGCGACCTGGGCATTGCGCGTGCGCGGCGACAGCGCCCCGAGCACGACGGCAGCGCCGCCGCGCTGACGGCGGATCAGCTCGGCAATCGCATAGACTTCGTCTGCCGAAAAGGCGACGATGGCCGAGCGATGCGGCAGGCGGGTGATTTTCTTCGACCCGGCATAGAGCAGCTGCGACATGCGCGGGCGTTCGACGACGGTGATGCCCGGCAACAATTGTTCGAGGATCGGCCGCATCGTCGCGGCCCCGAGCAGCAGCGTCTCGCCGCGGCCGCGCAGATAGAGCAGCCGGTCGGTGAAGATGTGACCACGCTCGAGATCGCCGGCGAGCTGCACTTCGTCGATCGCCACGAAGGACGCCGTCGTTTCGCGCGGCATCGCCTCGACCGTGCAGACCGAGTAGCGGGCGCGATGTGGGGTGATCTTTTCCTCGCCGGTGATCAGCGCAACGTTGTGATGGCCGACCTTTTCGACAACACGCGTATAGACCTCGCGCGCGAGCAGCCGCAGCGGCAGCCCGATGACGCCGCTATCGTGCGCGATCATGCGCTCGATCGCATAATGCGTCTTGCCGGTATTGGTTGGCCCGAGCACCGCGGTGACGCCGCGGCCGCTCAGGATCATGGGGTGAACGGACACGTCATCGATCCCGGGCATTCAAGAACATAAAAGGCGCCTTTACGCGCCGGCGGCAAACACATGCCCACGCACCGCGGCAAACGCAAGGGGCGCCGGCAACTAAAACCATTTCCCGGCAAACCAGCGCCTGCCCGCACCACCATATCTGGACGTGCGAAATTAAGGTTCGGAACAGCCACGGAACGAATCGGCGACGAATCGCTGACTCCACTCGATTCACTGTATGTTCACGGCTACATATAGATTGCAACTGCCAATATTGCACCACATGCTGAATCAGGTCTCTGGCAGCGCGTGCGCCGTGCACCCCGAGCGTTAATCTGGGTTGCCGAAGCATTAAAGGTGGCAAAGGATTCGGAATCCAAGACTCTGGAAAGTTTAGGAAATTTTAACCGAAGAATCAGGCTGATTCGCCGGAATCAGGGAATGGGAATCGCTGCGTTAACACATCGACCAAAGCCGGAACGAATCGACGACGAATCACAGACATCACTGCGTTCCACATTCGTTCTCCACAACATATGGTATGTCGACGCACGGCAAACAACAGGCCAGAAACCGGCTTTCTCCAACTTGCGGACAGATTCCGGTGCGCCATTAACCTTCTGTCTTTGAACCGAGCAGGCAATAAAAATGAAACGGCGCCCCAAACGGAGCGCCGTCGAAAGTGCGGGCGATAACAGGATCAGACGAAGAACTGTCCGCCATTGGCGGAGATCGTCGACCCCGTGATGAAGCCGGCATCGTCGGATGCGAGGAAAACCACGCAGCGGGCAATCTCCTCCGGCTCGCCCAGACGACCGACCGGGATCTGCGGAATGATCCGCTCGTTGAGAACCTTTTCCGGTATCGCCCGCACCATCTCCGTGCCGATGTAGCCCGGGCAGATGGCATTGACAGTGATGCCTTTGGCAGCCCCTTCCTGGGAGAGTGCCTTGGTGAAGCCGAGATCACCGGCCTTGGCGGCCGAGTAGTTCGCCTGCCCCATCTGGCCCTTCTGGCCGTTGATCGACGAAATGTTGATCACCCGCCCGAAGCTGCGGTCCCGCATGCCGGTCCAGACCGGATGGGTCATGTTGAACAGGCCGGTCAGGTTGGTGTTGATCACCTCGCCCCATTGCTCCGGGGTCATCTTGTGGAACATGGCATCACGGGTGATGCCGGCATTGTTGACAAGCACTTCGATCGGCCCAAGGTCGGCCTCGACCTTGGCAATGCCGTCGACGCAGGACTGATAGTTGGAGACATCCCACTTGTAGACCGGGATGCCGGTTTCCTCCTTGAACGCCTGCGCCTTCTCGTCATTGCCGGCGTAGTTGGCAGCAACCTTGTATCCTGCATTCTTCAGCGCGATGGAAATCGCGGCGCCAATGCCGCGTGACCCGCCCGTAACCAATGCTACCCTGCTCATGCTCGCCTCCCACTTGATTAATTCAGTTTATCAAAGGCCTTCTTCATCAATTTTTCGCCCATATGCTGCCCGTAGATCCTGGCCGCAGCCTGAAATTGCGGATCAGCGAGCATGGACATTCCGACCTCGCACTTGGTCAGCGCGAGGTTCATCAACAGACTGCTCATCTGGACGACGTAGGATTTGACACTGCCGCTGTCGTCGTTGAGGGCAGCGATCATCAGGTTCTTGAAAACGGTCTCGTCATCGACAGTCGTGTGGTCCAGCATGCACTGGACCACTTTTGCCTGTTCGAACGGCGGAGATGTCGCATGACCCTGGTTCGCCGACGAAGCGACAAACAGGACCGAAAAGATCAACCCGCTGACATGACGCATGCGGTCGGGCCGGTCAGAGACGCTCGACGCACATGGCGACGCCCATGCCGCCACCGATGCACAAGGTCACAAGGCCCTTGGAAACGCCGCGGCGCTTCATTTCGAACAGCAGCGTGTTGAGAACGCGGGCGCCGGACGCGCCGATCGGATGTCCGATCGCAATCGCGCCGCCATTGACGTTGACGATCGACGGATCCCAGCCGAGGTCCTTGTTGACCGCGCAGGCCTGTGCCGCGAAGGCCTCGTTGGCTTCGACGAGTTCGACATCACCGATCGCCCAGCCGGCCTTCTCCAGCGCCTTGCGCGATGCCGGGATCGGGCCTGTGCCCATCACCTGCGGATCGACGCCGGCCGTGGCCCAGGAAACGATGCGCGCGAGCGGCTGAATGCCGCGCTTGGCGGCCTCTGCCTCGGTCATCAGCAGGGTGGCGGCGGCACCGTCATTGAGGCCGGATGCGTTGCCGGCGGTCACGGTTCCCTCCTTGTCGAAGGCCGGACGCAGCTTGGTCATCTGGTCGATGGTCGCGCCATGGCGGATATATTCGTCCTGATCGACGATGACGTCACCCTTGCGGCCCTTGACGACGAACGGAACGATCTCGTCAGCGAAGCGGCCCGCCTTCTGCGCGGCCTCGGCCTTATTCTGCGACGCCAGCGCAAACTGATCCTGCTCCTCGCGGGTCAGCTGCCACTGACGGGCGACATTCTCCGCGGTGATACCCATGTGGTAGCCGTAGAAGGCGTCCGTCAGGCCATCCTTGATCATCGTGTCGATCATCTTGAAGTCGCCCATCTTCACGCCGCCACGCAGGTGCGAGCAATGCGGTGCCATCGACATCGACTCCATGCCGCCGGCAATGATGATTTCTGCATCGCCGGATGCGATCTGCTGCATGCCGAGCGCGACTGCGCGCAGGCCCGAGCCGCAAAGCTGGTTCATGCCCCAGGCGGTCTTTTCTGGCGGAATGCCCGCCTTCATCGCGGCCTGGCGCGCCGGGTTCTGGCCTTCGCCTGCCTGCAGCACCTGCCCGAGGATCACTTCATCGACCTCGTTCGCCTCGACGCCGGCGCGTTCGAGTACCGCCTTGATGACGGCGGCGCCAAGCTCGTGGGCCGGTGTGTTGCCGAAGGCACCGTTGAAGGATCCGACGGCGGTACGTGCCGCGCTGGCGATCACGATGGAGGGATTGCTCATGGGGGACGTTTCCTCAGATTTTCTTGCGTGACGACAGCAGACTGGCAAAGCGCGGGGCGCAAGTCAAACGCCTTGATGCACTGCCGCAAAACCGTCATCCCCTGCCGACCGCGAGATTTCGCACTTGCGTCGCCGCATCGCACAAAGACATTGTCAGCGGCATTCGTTTGCGGATACTCTGAAAAGTAGAAAAAGACGGACCGCGGGTAATGAGGAGAGCCTGATGGCGAAGAACGACGGCCAGATCGTAATCAAGAAATATGCGAACCGGCGGCTCTACAACACCGGGACCAGCACCTACGTCACGCTCGACGACCTGGCCGTGATGGTGAAGAAGGGCGAGGAGTTTACCGTACAGGACGCCAAATCAGGCGAAGACATTACCCATTCGGTTCTGACGCAGATCATCTTCGAGCAGGAATCCAAGACCGGCAACACGCTGCTGCCGATTTCGTTCCTGCGCCAGCTGATTTCCTTCTACGGCGACCAGATGCAGATGGTCGTGCCGAGCTATCTCGAGCACTCGATGCAGGCCTTCACCGAGCAGCAGGTGCAGATGCGGGAGCAGATCAACAAGGCCTTCGGCGACACGCCGCTCGGCAAGAACCTGCAGGCGCCGCTGCAACTGGTCGAGGAGCAGGTTCGGCGCAACACAGAGATGTTCCATCAGGCGATGCAGATGTTTTCGCCGTTCATCGCCTCGCCTCCGGTCAAGGAGACCAAGAAGGCGGAAGCCAAGGATATCGACGAGTTGAAGGAGCAATTGCGCGCCCTTCAGACCAAGCTCGACAATCTCGGCTGAGCGTATCGCGACGGCGCCGCGGTCCTCATCGGCACGCGGCGATGTGAGCGTTCTTCTTCAGTCCGCTTCAAAGACCGATTGAAACGTCCCGGCCGGCCGATCGCATCGACACGGAGAAGCCGGCGATGACGTCGATGAAGCTGATCGTCATCAGGATGAAGAAGATTTGTGTGGCCGCCGGGGCGACCAGTAGGAACTCGACCAGGAACGCGATGAAGAGCACCATCGACAACAGATGGTCCATCAGCGCCCGCGTGCCGGTGCGGGTCGCCTTGAGAATTTCCACGAAAAGCAGAAGCAAGGCCACGACGATCAGGAGATCGCCGAAGCTCATGGCCCATGTCGCGCCGGACAGCATGGACAGCGACATCACGCCGGCACCGAGGCCAGCCGTGCCGCCGAAAAGGCCGAGCATGGCAAGGTTGTAGATGGCAAAGGGCAGGATCAGCAATGGAATGGCGGCAAGCATGAACAAATGCGCTCCCTCTTCAATGAGTGATCGCTACATGCGCCACGTGACGCCAGAGATCACCACGCCGACTTAATACCAACCTCTCCGTCGAGAAGATGTCAGGCATGCAAAAGAAAAGGGCTGGCAAAGCCAGCCCTTTAACTCGGTCCGCCAATGTCAGCGCTTATGCGCTTTCCTTCGGGGTCAGAACCTGACGACCACGGTACATGCCGGTCTTCAGGTCGATGTGGTGCGGGCGACGCAGTTCACCGGAGTTCTTGTCTTCGATGTAGGTCGGCGTCTTGAGGGCGTCAGCAGAACGGCGCATGCCACGCTTGGACGGGCTCGTTTTTCTTTTAGGTACAGCCATTTCATTCTCCACTTATCGGGCAAAACACTGTTCAGCAGCCGAAATGGCCGTATAAAACAGATGTTAATCACGGAAATTTGGCGCGCTTATACATGGCGAACTGCCGCTTGACCAGTCCCCGAGCGCAATTTTTCGACTCCTCCTCGCAAGGAAGTCGAATCAGACTTCTTCCTCGGCAACGATCCACGGTTCCGCTCGTGCGGCCGCTTCCCATTTCCGGGATGCCGGATGCGCCTTTACTCGCTCCATATATCCCAACGTCGTGGGGTCGCTAACGAGATTGTAGACGTCGAAGCGGTTAACCACAGGCGCGTACATCGCATCCGCAGCCGTGAACGACCCGAAAAGGAACGGACCGCCGGAGCGCGCGAGCGCGTCGGCCCAGATCGTCTCGATGCGGGCGACATCGGCGCGCACGTCGCCCGAAACCCCAAGCGTCTGTTTCTGCCGGCGAATGTTCATCGGGCAGGCGCTGCGCAAGGCACGAAAGCCGGAGAGCATTTCGCAGGCATAGCTGCGCGCCCGCGCCCGGTCCTGTTGGTCTGCCGGCCAAAGCCCGGCATCCGGAAACAGTTCGGCGACATATTCGATGATCGCCAGCGACTCCCAGATCTTGACGTCGCCATGCTCGAGAAGCGGCACACGCCCGGTCGGCGAGATTTCCCGCAGCTTCGGGTTTCCGGCCGCAAAATCGAAGGGAATGACCACGTCCTCGAAGGCAATGCCTGAGGCTTCGAGCGCCAGCCACGGTCGCAGCGACCAGGACGAATAGTTCTTGTTGCCGACGTAAAGGACGAGTTTGTTCAAGATTGGATCTCCCTATGCACCCTGCTGCAACCATTACAGCGCCGCGCGTCTTATTAGACGCGCAAAGGTCGCTGTAGCACTTTGAACTGCTGCATGTTTTTATCCTTAAATCGAATAGGATTTAAGGAAACATGCAGTAGGCCACGGCGAGCATCAGGACCAATGAATAGGCGTCATCTCAATCATAAAGGCAGGTGATGTATCCGCCCGATCGGCTGGCCCGGCGCTCGATCAGTGATGCCAGGCGTTTCAGTCCGCGCCCCGGTTTTCCGGCGTTGCGCTCTTTCGGGTTGGGCAGCGACACGGCGAGAAGAGCGGCCTGGCGCCTGGAAAGCTTGGCGGCGGAAACGCCGAAATGGTGGCGGGCGGCAGCCTCGATGCCGTAGATACCGTCACCCCATTCGGCGACATTCAGGTAGATCTCCATCATCCGCTGTTTGCTCCAGACGAAGTCGGCGGCGATGGCGAGCGGCAGTTCCATCGCCTTGCGCACGAAGGAGCGGCCGTTCCAGAGGAAGAGGTTCTTCACCGTCTGCATCGGGATGGTGCTGGCGCCGCGCGTCGATTCCCCATCGAGCGCATCCTCAACCACGCCCCGCATCTGCCCCCAGTCGACGCCGTCGTGGATGCAGAACTGGCCATCCTCCGACATCATCACCGATTGCACCAGCACCGGCGCTATCTTGTCGAACTCGACCCACTGTCGGTCATAGCCGCGCAGCAGCACGAGGTCGCGCAGCATCAGCGTCGAAACCGGGCGAATGAAGTCGATGAGATAGAGCGCAATCAGCGCATAGGGCAGAAGCAACAGGCCAAGAACGACGAAAATGATGCGACGGCGATGCAGGCGCCACGTCCGACGGAGGGACGACCAGCGACTGGCGGGCATATCGCCCTCCTCACGCGCCTCGGGAACGATGTCCACGGCCTGACTGTCCACCTCTCTGTCCATCCGTTTCTCTTAGTGCATGGGCTGGCAAAGTTGAACGGGCTTTCTGGCAAAAGGCAAGGCACTCACAGGTCTGTCCTCGACAAAGCGCACTGCCGCGACACGAAAGCCCGTTGAAAGCGCCTTTCGCGCATGTCAAAGAGCGCTCATGAGACAGGAAACACCGACCTTCGAGACCCAACTGAAACGCAACGCGCTCGCGATCGAGACGCTGCTGGGGCGCCTGCTGGGTTTGAGCATCGAACCCGACGAGATCGGCCGCCCGGAAAACCTGCTCGGCGCGATGCGTCACGGCGTCCTCAACGGCGGCAAGCGGTTGCGCCCGTTTCTGGTGATCGAATGCGCCAGCCTGCTGGGCGGACGCTTCGATGCAGCGCTGCGGGTCGGTGCGGCGCTCGAATGCGTCCACTGCTACTCTCTGGTCCATGACGACCTGCCGGCGATGGACGACGACGACATCCGGCGCGGCCAGCCGACCGTACACAAGGCTTTCGACGAGGCGACTGCGATCCTTGCCGGCGACAGCCTGCTGACCTTCGCCTTCGACATCATCGCATCGCCGGAGACGCCGCTTGCCGACGCACAGAAGGCGGCGCTTGTCCTCGCGCTGGCGCGTGCTGCCGGCCATGGCGGCATGGCCGGTGGACAGGCGCTCGACCTTGCGGCGGAGAAATCCACTCCCGACGAAGCCGGCATCGTCACCCTTCAGGCGATGAAGACAGGCGCGCTTCTGCGCTTTGCCTGCGAGGCGGGCGCGATCGTCGCCGGAGCAGACGCGAACGACCGTCACCGTCTGCGCAGCTTCGGCGAAAAGATCGGCCTTGCCTTCCAGCTCGCCGACGACCTGCTTGACCTCACCGCCGACGCCGAGACCATGGGCAAGGCAACCGGCAAGGATGCCGCACGCGGCAAGGGCACGCTCGTCGCGCTCCACGGACAGGCCTGGGCCGAGACCCGGCTGGAACAACTGGTGGCGGAGGCAGAGGCGCTGCTCGAACCCTATGGCGAGCGCTCGTCGATCCTTGCCGAAACCGCCCGCTTCATCGCCAATCGCAGGAATTGAATCGTGAGCAAATACTGGTCGCCCATCGTTTCGACGCTCAAGCCCTATGTGCCAGGCGAACAGCCGCGCATCGCCAACCTCGTCAAGCTCAATACCAACGAGAGCCCCTACGGCCCTTCGGACAAGGTTCTGAGCGCAATCACCGCAGCGGCCAACAGCGATCTCAGGCTCTACCCCGACCCCCTGGCGCTCCGCCTGCGTGAAACGATCGCGGCCCGTCACCGGGTCACCGCCGGCGAGGTCTTCGTCGGCAATGGTTCGGACGAGGTCCTGGCCCACATCTTTGCCGGGCTGTTGAAGCACGACGCCCCGCTGCTCTATCCCGACATCTCCTACAGCTTCTATTCGACCTACGCCCGGCTGTTTGCGATCGATGCCGTCGAAGTCCCGCTCGACACTCAATTCCGCATCGATCTAGCCGATTACGACAGGTCCTGCGGCGCCATCATCCTGCCAAACCCGAATGCGCCGACCGGCATCGGCCTGCCGCTTGCCGAAATCGAGCGGCTCGTTGCCGCCCACCCGGATCAGCCAGTTGTCATCGACGAGGCCTATATCGACTTCGGCGGCCAGTCGGCGATCGCGCTGGTGCCGAAATACGAAAACCTGCTGGTCGTCCAGACCTTCTCCAAGTCGCGTGCGCTCGCGGGCCTGCGCGTCGGCTTCGCCATCGGTCAGCGGCCGCTGATCGAGGCGCTGGAGCGGGTGAAGGACAGCTTCAACTCCTATCCGCTTGGCCGCCCGGCCCAGGCAGGAGCGACCGCTGCGATCGAAGACGAAGCCTGGTTCGAAACGACCCGCAAGAAAATCATGGCATCCCGTGAACGCCTCACCGGTCAACTCGCCGAGCGCGGTTTCGAGGTCCTCCCATCGCAGGCAAACTTCGTCTTCGCCCGCCATCCCGGCCATTCCGGCGACGCGCTGATGCAGGCGCTGCGTGAGCGTGCCGTGCTCGTGCGCCATTTCGCCAAGCCCAGGATCTCCGATTTCCTGCGCATCACCATCGGCACCGATGCCGAATGCGCCCGGCTGATCGAAGCGCTCGACGACATTCTCTGAGATCTGGTCCCGAGACGGGGGCTCTCAGACTTGGCTCAGGCACTTGGCCGCGAAAGACACATTCGCTAAGGTCCGGCGATCCACGCCGGAGCCCTCTCCATGTTCGACCTGTCGCCATACCTTTCGCAACTCGCGGTCGCCTGGACGGCCTATATGATTGCGACCGCATCGCCAGGTCCGGCGGTGCTTGCAATCATCACCACCTCGATCAGCCAGGGGCGCAAGGCGGGCCTGGCGCTCGCCTTCGGCGTACTGTCCGGCAGCTACACCTGGGCGATGCTAACGGCATCCGGCCTTTCTGCGCTCATCGGCGCTTACGGACAGGCGCTGATCGTCCTGAAGATCGCCGGCGCCTGCTACCTGTTCTGGCTCGCCTACAACGCGCTACGCGCCGCCATGCGCGGACATGCGCCCCCAAAGGCGATGCCGGGCCAACCACAGGCGTTGCTGAAGAAGCACTATCTCAAGGGGCTCGGCATCCACCTGACCAATCCCAAGGCGATTTTCTCCTGGATCATGCTGGTCTCGCTCGGCATGCCCGCCGGCGCGCCGACGGCCGTGACCGCCGCCTTCATCGCCGGATGCATGCTGCTCGGTCTCGTGACCTTCTGCGGTTTTGCGATCGTGTTCTCGCTGCCGCCGGTGCATCGCGGCTATCTCAAGTCGCGACGCATCATCGAGAGCCTGATGGCAGGCTTCTTCGCTTTCGCAGGATTGAAACTGCTGACGACGCGGCTCTGAGCTAGAGCATTTCCAGGAAAAGTGTGAAGCGGTTTTCCGTCAGGAAATGCGTAGAAACAAAGAAACAGAGCACTTGTGTGATTCCGCTTAAACCGGAAACGCTCTATTCGGCCGCGGCCTGACCCTGGCCGTAACGCTTTTCGATATAGTCGGAAACGAGCGTCTCGAAATCGCCGGCAATGTTGGGGCCGCGCAGCGTCATCGCCTTCTGGCCGTCGATGAAGACGGGTGCGGCCGGCGTTTCGCCGGTGCCGGGCAGCGAGATGCCGATATCGGCATGTTTGCTTTCGCCGGGGCCGTTGACGATGCAGCCCATGACCGCGACCTTGAGGCCTTCGACACCCGGATATTTCTCGCGCCAGACCGGCATGTTGCGGCGGATGTCGTCCTGGATCTTCTGGGCGAGCTCCTGAAACACCGTCGACGTCGTGCGGCCGCATCCGGGACAAGCGGCAACGACGGGAATGAACTGGCGGAAGCCCATGACCTGCAGCAGTTCCTGCGCCACCTGCACCTCGCGGGTGCGGTCGCCGCCGGGCTCCGGCGTCAGCGAAATACGGATTGTGTCGCCGATGCCCTGCTGCATGAGAATGCCGAGCGAGGCCGACGAGGCAACGATGCCCTTGGTGCCCATGCCGGCTTCGGTGAGGCCGAGATGCAGCGCATGGTCCGAGCGCGTCGACAGCATGGCATAGACGGCGATCAGGTCCTGAACACCCGACACCTTGGCCGAAAGAATGATGCGGTTGCGCGGCAGGCCGATGTCTTCGGCAAGTTCGGCCGAAAGCAGCGCCGACTGCACGATCGTCTCGCGCGTCACCTGCTGGGCCGTCAGCGGAAACCCGTTCGCCTGGTTCTCATCCATCAGCCGCGTCAGCAGTTCCTGATCGAGCGAGCCCCAGTTGACGCCGATGCGCACCGGCTTGTCGTAGCGGATCGCCATCTCGACGATCTCGGCGAACTGCTTGTCCTTCTTGTCCTTGAAGCCGACATTGCCCGGGTTGATGCGGTACTTCGCCAGCGCCTCGGCGCAGGCCGGATGGTCGGCAAGCAGCTTGTGGCCGATATAGTGGAAATCGCCGACGAGCGGCACGTCGAGGCCGAGGCGCTCGAGCCGATCGCGGATCTTCGGCACCGCAGCCGCACTTTCGTCGCGGTCGACGGTAATGCGCACCAGCTCCGAGCCGGCCTTGTGAAGCGCCGCCACCTGCGCCACCGTTCCGTCGATATCGGCGGTGTCGGTATTGGTCATCGATTGGACGACCACCGGCGCACCGCCGCCGACTATGACTCCGCCGACATCGACGGCGACGGACGCGCGGCGGGGCTGCGGATCAAAATCAAAGGCGGCAGACATGAAGGCCTCTTGGTCCCCCAGGTCACGCCGGTGACCTGGTCTCATCGTTTCAGCGCGGGATGCAGACGGAAACCCGCATGGGTTTTCCCGTTCCGCTCCTGCTTTTCGTCCATCAGGTGGATGAGGAAAGCATCGTTGTCAACGGCGACATCATGCCCTGACGGCGATTTGATGGCAGGCGCCCGACCTCAATGGCCCTTTCCATGGTCCGCATGAACGGCATGGTGCGACAGCATCAGCACGACGATGAACAGCACCGGCACCGAGGCGAAGATGATCGCAAAGCCTGTATGTTCGGCGACGAAGCCGATCAGCGACGGTGCGAACAGCATGCCGGAATAGCCCATGAAGGTTGCGACCGAGAGGCCGATACCCGGCTGCAGGCCCGGCATGTTGCCGGCGGCCGAAAACGCGATCGGCACCATGTTGGAAATGCCGATCCCGGCAATCGCAAAACCGAGGATGGCGAGGTAGGCATTCGGCGCGAGGCCCGCCAGCACCATGCCGACAAGCGCTGTGACCGTGCAGATGCGCAGCGTCCGCTTGGCGCCGAAACGATCACGCACATGGTCTCCGGCAAAACGCATCGTCGCCATCGTCGCAGAGAAGGCGGCAAAGCCGAAGCCGGACAGTTCGACCGAAGCGCCGAGTTCGTTGCGCAGATAGAGCGCACCCCAATCGAGCACGGTTCCTTCCGGCACCATCGAAAACAGCGCCATGATGCCGATCAGCCAGGGAAGCGGCGTCATCGGCAGGCGCAGCTTTTCCTTGGTGGCGGCGGGGTGCGGCTTGTCGGCCAGGATCATCGGCCAGGCGATCGCGAGCACTGCCAGGCTGAGCAAGGTCACGACGATGACGTGCGGCAGAACGCCGAAGCGCGCCATCAGGAAGCCGCCAATGCCGGCACCGATCAGGCCGCCGAGGCTCCAATAGGCGTGGCAGGAGGACATGATGGCGCGGCGCATCGATTTTTCGACCTCGACCGCATTGGCGTTCATCGCCACGTCCATCGCGCCGACGAAGCCGCCGAGCAGGAACATGCCGACGGCAGCGGCCCAGACATTCGGCAGCAGCGTCAAAAGCAGGAGCAGCGGCGACAGCAGGATGGCGGTGACCTTGACGACCTTCTGCGAGCCGACCCGGGCGATAAAGCCGCCGGCGATCGGCATCAGCACCAGCGAGCCGACGCCGAACATCAGGATGAGCAGGCCGAGCACGCTTTCGCTGATGCCCAGCCGATCCTTGAATTCGGGGATCTTCGGTGCCCAGCTTCCGGTGACGAAGCCGTTCATCAGGAAGAGCAGCGACACGGCAAGCCGGTCGCGGGTCATGTAACCCTGCCGAACGGCGGTGGGAGCGGAACGTTGGTCCATGATTGTGCCTCTATGCCGGAAGCCGCCGGCTCAAATGGTAATTTCGATCAGATTGCCGTCGGGGTCGCGAAGCACCGCCTCGTAGAAGCCGTCGCCCGTCCACCGCGCCTGCGATACCAGAATGCCCTCAACCGAGGCCCGGGCCGCCATCGCGTCGACCGCCGCTCCGCTGCCGAGCGACAGGGCTACATGCGCGAGCCCCGTACGCTCGACGCCTTCGGGCTCGGCCGGAGCCACCCAATGCCCCTCCATGATTTCGATTGCCGGCCCATCGCCAAAGGTCAGAAAGCGGGAGCGAAACCCCGGACGACGCCGGCTCTCATAGGCGTCTCCGACGCTCGCGCCGAAGAAACGCGACCAGAAGGACGCGACCCCCTCCAGATCCCTGGTCCAAAGAGCCACATGCGCGATGCTCATCGTTCGCTCCCTCCAGCCATGATCACGGTCGTCCCAGATGCCTCGAAGGCGGCGACGTGGTGCGCCGGCGCGTCGGCCTCCAGCACCAGCGTCGTCACCTGGTCGATGCCGACAACCGCGTGGGATGCGGCCGTGCCGAGTTTGTCGTTGGTAACGGCGACAAGCAGGGCGCGGCTGCGCGATGCGATCAGCCGCTTGAACTCGGCGTCCTCGAAAAAGATCGCCGTCAGGCCGGCATCAGCATCGGCGCCGCAGGTGCCGAGGATGCAAAGGTCGGGCCGAAGCTGTTCGATATCCCGTTGCGCCCGCGCGCCGACGGCAGCACCAACGGCGCGGTTGAGTGGGCCGCCGACGAGAATGAGGTCGATGCCCGGCTTCTCCATCAAGGCGGCGGCGATCAACGGCGTGTTGGTGACGATGGTCGCCTTCAGGTCCGGCTCGATAAGCTGGGCGATAGCAAGATTGGCCGAGCCGGCGTCGAGGAATACCGTGCTACCGGGCGCTATGAAGCCGACCGAGGCGCGCGCCAGCGCGGCCTTGCGCTCCGGCGCCATCGCCACGCGCTGGCTGAGCGACAGGGCGCTTGGCGCAAGCGGCAACGCGCCACCATAGACCCGCTCGCACAGGCCGGCCGCGGCCATCTCGCGCAGATCGCGCCGGATCGTGTCTTCGGAGACCCGGAACTCGGCGGCAAGGTCGGCCGCCAGCACCCGGCCGTCGGCCTTCAGCCGTTCCTGGATGAGTGTCTTTCGTTCGCGAAGAAGGAGTTCCGTGGACATTTGGCCAATCGTGCATAAACGTGCATGAATCGATGTAAATGTGCATAGCGAATTTTGAAAGCGATTTCAACCGCGATCCGGCGACAAAATCGAAAAGGGCCAGATTTGCCGACAGGCGCGTGTTTCGGATGAAAATTCTACCGGTCCGGGGAAAAATCTTCACAAAAACGCTCAGCAATTGGAGTTTTATGCGCTCAAGCGGCGATTTTTTTATGAGATTCTCTCCTCAATCCGGACGACGGGCCGGAACACAAAAAAGATGGAAAGACACGATGAAACTCCTCCCCACGCTTTTCGCCGCCGCCCTCCTGCAGGTTGCCGCCTTCGTCCCCGCTATGGCCGGTGAGAACCTCGACCAGATCAAGTCCGCCGGCGTGCTGAAGATCGGCACAGAGGGCACCTATGCGCCCTTCACCTATCACGACAAATCTGGCGCGCTCGTCGGCTTCGACGTCGAGATCGGCCAGGAAGTGGCCAAGAAGCTGGGCGTCAAGGCCGAGTTCCTGGAAGGCAAGTGGGACGGCCTGATCGCCGGCCTCGACGCCAACCGTTACGACGCGGTGATCAACCAGGTCGGCATCACCGAGGAGCGCAAGAAGAAGTACGACTTCTCCGAGCCCTATATCGCCTCCAAGGCCGTGCTGATCGTCAAGGGCGACGACGCCGAAATCAAGGACTTCGCCGACCTCAAGGGCAAGAAGTCCGCCCAGTCGCTGACGAGCAACTTCGGCAAGCTTGCGCAGGCTTCCGGCGCCGAGCTGGTCGGCACCGACGGCTTCGACCAATCGATCCAGCTGGTTCTGACCGGCCGCGCCGATGCGACCATCAACGACAGCCTTTCCTTCCTCGACTTCAAGAAGCAGAAGCCTGATGCCAACGTGAAGATCGCCGCCGAACAGGCCGACGCCGACTATTCCGGCATCATCATCCGCAAGGGCGAGCCGGAACTTCTCGAAGCCGTCAACAAGGCGCTTGCCGAAATCAAGGCCGACGGCACCTACGAGACGATCTCGCAGAAGTACTTCGGCGCCGACGTCTCGAAGTAACACCCGCCTGACATTAAGGCCGGCAGCTTCTCCCCCGGCCTTGCTCGCTACGGCGCCGCGCGTCGGACATGACGCGCAAAGGACGCGGTAACACTTCAAGCTCGCTGCATGCCCCCGCCTCAAACCAATTTCGATTTAAGGCATCATGCAGTATGAATCGCGATCCGTTCCGGCCTCCGGAGCGGATCGCGCTTTTTCGAAAGGCCCATCCCTTGCCCACCTGGCTTCAACTCATGCTGGATTCGCTGCCGTCCCTGCTTTGGGCCGGGCTGACGTTCACCATCCCGCTGACGCTGCTTTCGTTCATTCTCGGCCTGGCGCTTGGCCTGGCAACGGCCATCGCCCGCCTCTTCGGGCCGGCGCCCGTCGTTGCCGTCGCGCGGTTCTATGTCTGGGTCATCCGCGGCACGCCGCTGCTCGTCCAGCTCTTCGTGATCTTCTACGGCCTGCCGAGCATGGGTATCCTGCTCGACGCCTTCCCGGCCGCGCTGATCGGCTTCACGCTCAATGTCGGGGCCTATACCTCAGAGATCATTCGCGCGGTGATCTCCTCGGTGCCGCGCGGGCAATGGGAAGCGGCCTATTCCATCGGCATGAGCTGGAGCCAGGCGATGCGTCGCACGATCCTGCCGCAGGCAGCCCGCGTCGCCGTGCCGCCGCTGTCGAACACCTTCATCTCGCTGGTGAAGGATACCTCGCTTGCCGCCGCGATCACGGTTCCAGAGCTTTTCCAGACCGCCCAGCGCATCGTCGCCACCACCTACGAGCCGCTGATCCTCTATATTGAGGCAGCGCTGATCTATCTCGCCATGAGTTCGGTACTGTCAGCCCTGCAAGTGCGGCTGGAGCGCCGGTTCGCCCGCTATGGCGGCTTCCTGGAGGCCCGGACATGATCGAGCTTTCCCACATCGAAAAACGCTTCGGCGACAATCTCGTGCTGAAGGACATCTCCGTGACGCTGGCCGAAGGCACGGTTACGGCGCTGGTCGGCCCTTCCGGCGGCGGCAAGAGCACGCTCCTGCGCTGCATCAATCTCCTGGAGATCCCGACATCGGGCTCGATTCGACTTGGCGACGAGGCGCTGGACTTTCAGCCCGGGCGCAAGACCGGCTGGCAGGCGATCCAGCGCCTGCGCCGCCAGACCGGGATGGTGTTCCAGAATTTTCAGCTTTTCCCGCACCAGACCGCACTCGGCAACGTCATGGAAGGCCTTGTCACCGTGTTGAAATGGCCCGCCGACAAGGCGCGCGCCCGCGCCATGGAGCTGCTTGAAAAGGTCGGCATGGCCCATAAGGCCGATGCCTGGCCGGCCACGCTTTCCGGCGGCCAGCAGCAACGCGTGGCGATCGCCCGCGCATTGGCGCCGTCGCCACGCGTTCTTCTCTGTGACGAGCCGACCTCGGCGCTCGATCCGGAGCTGGCAGAAGAAGTCGTCGAAGTGCTGAGCCGGCTTGCCCGCGAAGGCACGACCATGGTGATGGCGACGCATGACCTGAGGTTAGCCTCGCGCGTCGCCGACAAGGTGGTCTTCCTCGACGGTGGCGTCATCGTCGAAAGCGGCGCGCCGAAGACGATCTTCTCGACGCCCGAGCGCGAACGCACCAAGAAGTTCATCGCCTCGCTGAGTGCGCCGCACAGCTACGACATCTGAGCGACGTTTGGGGGCCGATCGCCCGGGTGACTGATAGCGGGCCAGGGTCGGTGGAGGGCGAACTATCTCTCATTCGCCATTCTCCACCCTCTCCTCCGTCATCCTCGGGCTTGACCCGAGGATGACGGAGGAGAGGGTGGAGCTCACCGGCAAGAACTGCGTACCAAGGCGTCTTGAGGCGCGGCGGAGGGCCGTGCTTGCGGCTGGATCCTCGGGTCAAGCCCGAGGATGACGACAGGGATGGCGGCCTATCCCCTCTCACGAAAACGGCCGGACTCACGCCCGGCCGTTTCTATTTATTCTTGCCCGAAACCTCAGGCGCCGAAAACGATCAGCAGGTCCTTGGCATCGATCTGGTCGCCGGCGCGCACCAGAACTTCGGCAATCGTGCCGTCCTTCTCCGCATGCAAGGCCGTTTCCATCTTCATCGCTTCGATCGACAGCAGAAACGTCATGGCACTCCTCCTGATCGGCTTTTGGGGCAGCCAACCGAGCACAACATCAAGTCCTTGGCATCGATCTGGTCGCCGGCGCGCACCAGAACTTCGGCAATCGTGCCGTCCTTCTCCGCATGCAAGGCCGTTTCCATCTTCATCGCTTCGATCGACAGCAGCACGTCGCCCGCCTTGACCGCCTGGCCCGCGTGCACCGCGACCGTCGAGATCACGCCCGGCATCGGCGCGCCGAGCTGCGTAGCGTTGCCGGCCTCCGCCTTGCGGCGGATGGCGCTGGAAGCACCGCGGTTGCGATCGGGAACCTTGATCGGGCGCGGCTGGCCGTTGAGTTCGAAGAACACCTTGACCATGCCCTTCTCGTCTATCTCGCCCTGGGTCTGGTTGAGAATGACCAGCGTCTTGCCTTTTTCAAGGTCGGCGAACAGCTCCTCGCCCGGCGCCATGCCGTAGAAATAGGCCGGCGTCGGCAGCACGCTGACGGGACCATARGTCTCCGCCGCCAGCGCATAGTCGGTGAAGACCTTGGGATACATCAGATAGGACGCGAACTCGTAGTCGTTGACCTCGCGTTCCAGCTTCTCTTCGATCGTCTTGCGCTCGGCATCGAGATCGGCAGCTTCGAGCAGCGAGCCCGGGCGAACCACATAGGCCTTTTCGCCCTTCAGCGCCTTCTTCTGCAGGCCTTCCGGCCAGCCGCCCGGAGGCTGGCCGAGGTCGCCCTTCAGCATCGACACAACCGATTCCGGGAAGGCGATGTCCTTGGCCGGGTTCTCGACGTCGGCAACGGTCAGGTCCTGGCTGACCATCATCAGCGCCATGTCGCCGACGACCTTCGAGGACGGCGTCACCTTGACGATGTCGCCGAACATCTGGTTGGCGTCGGCATAGGCCTGCGCCACTTCGTGCCAGCGGGTTTCCAGACCGAGCGAGCGGGCCTGCTCCTTGAGGTTGGTGAACTGGCCGCCCGGCATTTCGTGCAGATAGACTTCCGATGCCGGTCCCTTGAGATCGCTTTCGAAGGCGGCGTACTGATGGCGCACCGCTTCCCAGTAGAACGAGATGCGGCGGATCCATTCCGGATCAAGGCCCGGGTCCCGTTCGGAGCCGCGCAAGGCTTCGACGATCGAGCCGAGGCAGGGCTGCGAGGTGTTGCCGGAGAGCGAATCCATCGCCGCATCGACGACATCGACGCCGGCATCGACGGCAGCCAGAACGGTCGCGGCGGCAATGCCCGACGTGTCGTGGGTGTGGAAGTGGATCGGCAGATCGGTCGCCTCACGCAGCGCCTTGAACAGCACGCGGGCTGCAGCCGGCTTCAACAGGCCAGCCATRTCCTTGACCGCGATGATATGTGCACCGGCCTTTTCCAGTTCGGCGGCAAGCGCGGTGTAGTACTTGAGATCGTATTTCGGCCGGGCGGCATTGAGAATATCGCCGGTATAGCAGATCGCCGCTTCGCAGATCTTGTTCTCTTCGGCGATCGCCTCCATCGAGACGCGCATGTTGTCGACCCAGTTGAGGCAGTCGAACACGCGGAAGACSTCGATGCCGCCCCTTGCCGCCTGGCGGACGAAGTATTTGACGACGTTGTCAGGATAATTCTTGTAGCCGACGCCGTTGGCGCCGCGCAGAAGCATCTGCAGCAAGAGGTTCGGCGCATCCTCGCGGATGCGCGCCAGCCGGTCCCATGGATCTTCGGTGAGGAAGCGCATCGAGACGTCGAAGGTCGCCCCACCCCAGCATTCGAGCGAAAACAGATTCGGCAGAGCCCGCGCATAGGTGCCGGCGACACGGGCGATGTCGTAGGTGCGCATGCGAGTGGCGAGCAGCGACTGATGGCCGTCGCGCATGGTCGTGTCGGTGACGAGCACCTGCGGCTGCGCCCTGACCCATTCGGCAAATTTCTTCGGGCCGAGTTGGTCGAGCATCTGCTTGGTGCCCGGCTTGATCTCGCCGCCGATGAACGGCACGACGGGGGCGGCGATCTCATCCGACGGACGCGGACGGCCCTTGGCTTCCGGATGGCCGTTGACGGTAACGTCGGCGAGATAGGTCAGGAGCTTGGTCGCGCGGTCCTGGCGGCGCACCTGCTGGAAAAGCTCCGGCGTCGTGTCGATGAAGCGCGTGGTGTAGGTGTTGTCGTGGAATTTCGAGTGGCTAATGATCGCTTCGAGGAAGGTCAGGTTCGTGGCCACTCCGCGGATGCGGAATTCGCGCAGCGCGCGGATCATGCGCTGGATCGCCTCGTCGGGGTTCGGCGCCCAGGCCGTCACCTTTTCCAGCAGCGGATCGTAGTAGCGGGTGATGACCGCGCCCGAATAGGCGGTGCCGCCATCGAGCCGGATGCCGAAGCCGGTTGCGCCGCGATAGGCAGTGATGCGGCC
>NZ_LMDT01000058.1:0-201083 GCF_001425885.1 Ensifer sp. Root1252
CCAAGCGTCAGCGACATCACCTGCTCAACGAGCCCGGTGCACGAACCGCAGGAAGCGGACGCCTTCGTATTGTCTTGTGGCATTTGCTTATATGAGGAGGGTCAACACAGAACTTTCGTCAGGGTGACATCTGGCACTCCGTGATTCATTGCGGCATCCATGGCCTGAGCCCGTTGCGCGACGCGGCTCGTTGCCAAGCCAAATCCAACTTATATACGGTCGCTGTTCGAGACAGCAGCACCAACATCCCGCTTGCGGGCGGACAAGGCTCAGGAGGGCGATACCATTCTACACGAGCGGCCTATTTTTGAGCCAAGCAAATGCTAGGTTCGTCCACCTGGATCCGCCAGGACTGATCGGGTCCTGGAAGACTGCAGAATTCAGTTTGGGTAACCGATCAGGCGGTCTTCATGACCGCTCCCTCGATAACGACGCCGGCATTGACGTATTTCCACAGCGCGACGAGCAGCTTTCGGGCGAGCGCGACGATGGTCGTCTTCTTGAGACGGCCGCCGTTCTGCTTGACCCGATCTCTAAACCACAAGGTGAGCACCGCCTGCGGTTGATGACGCACCCACAGCCAGGCCATCTGGATCATCGTCGTTCGTAACCTTGGATTACCGGATTTCGAAACCCCTTGATCGTGATCGACCGAGCCGCTCTGCCAAGGCGTCGGCGCGAGGCCGGCATAGGCGGCAACCTGTCGTCGATTGTCGAAGTGACGCGACAGCCCCTCCGACCAGAGCACGGCGGCAAACTCCGGCCCGATGCCTTTTAGGGTGAGCAGCATCGCCGGTGCTGGCGAGACGGCCTGTGTAGCAGCGAGCATGGCGTCGCGGGTGGCCTCGACAGCCTTGATCTGCTGGAGCAGCAGTTCCAGCCGATCGAGTTCGCGACCGATCTGCGCCTTCAAGTGTGCCGGCAGCGGACGGCCGTCGCCGGTCTTGCATTCCTCCAGTTGCTTGCGTCGATCGCGGCGCAGCGGCTCGTAGCCGGATACGCCCTGACTGAACAGCAGGCCCTTGATGCGGTTGACGTGCCGTATGCGCTCGTTAGTCAACGCTTGGCGCTCACGCGAAAGGCGGCGTCGATCCTCTTCCTCGGGTGTCGGCACCCGGACCATCGCACACACCCGCGGTTCGCCCCGCTGATAAGCGAGCAATGCGCGAACCAGCGCTTCGCCGTCGATCCTGTCTGTCTTCGCCCGCCGCCGACGGCGCGAGATTGCAATCGAGGCCGGATCGACCACATGGCTTTCGATCCCTTCGGCCTCCAATACGCGATGGATCCAGAAGCCGTCTAGCCCGGCCTCCTGGATGACAACGATCGGAAAACACCGCCCGGTTCGCGCCCGCGCCTTCCTCTTGAGTTCAGCAAAACGCCCCAGCATGCCGGCGACATCGCCGGCCGCCACCGCATGCTTAGACATCTTCTCGCCACCACTCGGCGACAGCGAGGTGATGAGCCATTTAGATTGACTGAGTTCCAACGAGACGAAGATTGCGCCAAGATCAGTCCGGATAGCGGCCGGCGCTTCGGATCGGTGAGCTGCAACGGGCATGCTTGCCTCCAAGGTAGGGTGTTTGTGGTTAAGNGAAGATTGCGCCAAGATCAGTCCGGATAGCGGCCGGCGCTTCGGATCGGTGAGCTGCAACGGGCATGCTTGCCTCCAAGGTAGGGTGTTTGTGGTTAAGSAACCTCACCTTGCCACGGCGCTGGTTGCTATCCACCCTCCTCATAGGATCTACCTAATTCCGTAAATGTCAGCGTTGGGTACGAGGACGCCGCTGGGCGGATGTGGTGCGGTGAGAGGTTCTTTGGCGAACAGGCAGTTTGGGCCAGGGAAGTAGTTCAGCCCGGATCGACGAGGCTAGCAAATCTAGGGTGCTCGAATTTTGATCCGAGACTAATGTTGTGCTTCGTAGGCCTCCGCGGAGGGCAGCCATTCCGCCGCAACGGCCAGAGCCGATTGAATTTCCGGTGCCCGCTAACCGCGGGTTCGATAGAGCGTTCGATACCATCAACGGGGTATCCGGTTCGCCCTCACACCGCTGCTGGATAGCTTCGTGCGCGCTAATATCTTTGGCCGGTGGGTTGCCCTTCGAGGAACAGCTTGGATCGAACCCACGCAATTGAACTTATCGACGTGGCACGCAATACAGTGCTCCGGGGTTATGACCTCCACATCTTCCCATTTGACGACAACCCTAAATCCGGATGCGAGACGTCGTTCGCGGACGAAGACAGCGAGCAGATCCTGTCGGTACTCATGCACATTGCCGAAAAGACCGTTCGGCTCGATGAGGTTGCCAAAGCAGAAACGAGACCAAAGGCGTGGCCAACCGGCCTCTTCTGGTTCTCCGATGATCAGAAAACTTGCTTTGCCCACGAAGCAATTGGCCAAAGGGCATTCGCGGATACGCCTTATGCTCCATTGGCCGAGGGTTGGCGGAGTGCGAGCAAGTATTCAAGCTCCGTCGAGGGGCCGAGGCCCTAAACCGGCCGCGTTGCAACTCATTCGGGCGGCCCCCCATCGCCCGAGCACTTCGCAGGAAATGCCTAAGACGGTGACGGAACAGTGGTACCCGGAGGGCGGTCGCAGATCCTGGTACTTGTCGGGCCATGACATTCGCCTATGGCGCGCAACTCGAGCAACGAACTCTGAAACGCCACTTGGGCTGTCAGCGCAGATCGTGTCGGATGGTTTTCGCAAGCGAACACAGTTCTCCCAGCCGGGCCACATATACTTATGGCGACCAGAACGCTCATCGCGCCGACTACGAGCTATCCCGCGTCGCATGCGAGATCGGCGACGCGCCAGATAACTCCTTGAAGTCTGCATCCATGTCGATCCGCAAACGCTCGGTGAACGTCCCCAGGGCGCGCTTGAGGACCGACAAATTTTGACTATAGGTGATCCTTGTGCCAGACTTCTCGCCTCGGATAAGGTGGGCGCTACGAAGAATCCCGAAATGGGAGTCAATGTGGGCTTGGAAAGCCTGAAATGACGCGCGATCTCGCCCGCGGTCATCTCACGCTCCCGCAGCAGAACAAGGATTTCACGTCGCGTCGGGTCAGAGAGCGTCTTGAAAACGCCATCCATGTTTTTACTCACAGCTTTGAAAACGATAAGTAGCGCCGGCGTCCACAACTTCCCCAATCGTATGAACTTGAATCTGTTGGACTGTTCCCGATACGGGCGCGGTCAGAACACTTGCTCGCTCGAAAAGCTCTGCCTTTGCGAGTTCCTGGCGGAGCGCCGCTGCGATACGGCGTCGTTCGAAATAGAGACGACTTTTCCGGAAAGGGTGCCATATCGCGTATAAGGGAAGGCATCGAGCTTGATCCTGACCTCCTGTCCCTCGCGAACAAAGCCTTTGTCCTTGTTCAGAAGCGTTCCGTCGAGCTCATAGTGCATGCCGTCTGGGACAACGGTCATCAACTGCTGTCCGGCCTGCAGCCACGTGCTGAAGTAGGGTTTAGATCGCCGGTTTGCCTTCGGCGGGATATTGGCGAGTGCTCCCTTCTCACGAAGAGACGCGAAAGTTGCCGGTTTGGTTCAACCAACTCTGTGACGTTCTTGTCGACGAAGGACTGCCGTGCCGAGGGCCTGGCGGCTGAGATTAGAACTCTCGACTTCAGCTTGGAAAAGAAGCGCTCGATCAGGTTGCGCTCCCGGTAGTCATAGGCCTTATCTGCCAGCACGATTGCTCTGGCTGCAATGTGACCGAGTAGATTGTCGGCAGGCCTGCCCGTCATGACATTGCAGGTCGTGAGCCCGCCGCGTGATCGACCGAGACAATGATCTCGATCCCCCTTTTTGCCGTCGCGGCCTGTCGGTGCGCCCGGACGGAAGTGCTGTCGATCATCTGGATATCGCCGTCATGTGCGACGGTGATCGCATCCATCATCCGATCCCACACGCCGGCCTTTCGCCATCGCACGAAGCGGTTGCAGCAAGTGGTGCGCGGGCCATAGCGATCGGGCAGATCGCGCCACGGCGCACCAGATCGCAGTACCCAAAAGATGCCGTTCAGCACTCGGCGGTCATCGACACGCGGCACGCCTCTGGGCTTGTTGGGCAACAGGGCTCGATAACGCGCCACTCAAAGTCGCAGGTTGTATCGGCTCATCCCGATGTTGAATCAGATATGCGCCTGGCAGGAAACAGCCCTCGTCGCAAAAATCGGCTAGATCAGCGCAATCAGATGACGCCGTGCCTCCGAAGCTCGGCGTCCTCATCGCCAGTGATCCAGCCAAACACCTTGCATCGACCATTGGCCAGGCGCGTCAAATACACATTTGTGAAGTCGATCGCCTTCTGGCTTCCATCGCTGTTGTAGGTGGCCCGCCAATCCACGTGCACAAGCGCGTGCATTGCGTCGATCTCCTCGGCACGCAGGTCCACGACCTCCATCCGTTGAGCGCCGATCTTGCGATTGCGCGCGAAGCCCGTAGCAAGCGCCTTCTTGAAATCCTCGTCCTTCTTGCCGGCCATAACGCCTGCGGGAGAAGACCCAATAAATGCATCATCATAAAGATCGCTGATGGCGGCCATGTCCCGCTCGCCGAGGAGCGCCGCGTTCGTCTCACTCTCATAGCGACCAAAAAGGTCTCTAATTGCCTGCTCCATCGCCAACCTCGCTAAAATGCCTCTATCCGTTCACGCCCTTGCCCCTCAACGCATTCCGGCATCGATGTTATTATCGACCAAAGCAGCATGCATCGTTTGCATGCCAATCCTGTCATTCCGATTAATGGGTTCACGGCCTAGTTAGCGTCTGGAGCAGTCTTCCGCTGTTGTCGTGCTTACAGTCGGCCAGTAGGGTCCTGATAGTCGCCTGCGTGTCGTTCTCCTTCTCCAAGTTGGAGTATTTCAGTGATCTGTAATTTCAGTTTGGCGGCCGCATCACCACGAATGTTCTTAATTATGTTCCGACAACAGGAGGAGACAACAACGGTCGATGTCGTGAACGGACGAGAGAAAGTCGTTCGGCAATGTAGCGCCGCCGCGATCTTGTCTGCCCTCGCTGCCTTCATCGTAGGATCGAAGGGCACGAGCGACCAACTCTCCCTCGCCGCGAACACGCGCATGGGAGCGTCCGTCTACTCAATGAACGTTGCACTTTGGGAGAAGAAGTTGTTTGGCGTTGTCTACGACGACTTGCAACTTGTCGCATTCCGGTAGGTTCTTCTCGGCAACGCGTTCCTGGATGGCAGTCAACATCCAGCCGGCCGCTTCCACCCTCCCTGCTTCTTTGTGCGCTCTAAAAAGCTCGAGGCAGGCGACAATTCGCGGTCGAGCCGAGCCATCTTGGGGCGGGATTGCTGCCGCCAGCGCTTGAGCATCGATATACGCTTCCGAAATGCGCCGCCGATTGTCCGGATCGCTGTGGAGTATGACGCCAAGCGTAAAGACGAGAGTCTCCAAAAGATCATCTGTTTCTTTTTCGACGCTGAATCTGGGCATTCTGAGCCTCACTTGCTTTCACGTGCTCGCAGCAAAACTATACCGAGCTCCATCGAAAGAAACCACCAAAGATTGTGATTGGCTTTCAGAACCGGTTAGTAGACTCGCGTGACGAGGCCGACAATCATCGTCGCACGAGCAGCAAGTCGGGCTGACGCCGCAGGGCCTCGCCCGCCGGCGGTGCTTTATTTGCGAGAAGTATGGTCCCTTGCAGTCGGCGGCCGACCGTCACGGCATCGGTCGGATGAATGTGCGAGCTCCGCCGTTTCGCCGGCGCTAAATCAATTGGGGTGTCATACAGGAACCAGCACGGTTCCACGGCGTTGACGATTAATCCGATCCAAGGCGGCGACCGAGAATACCGTCATGGTCGCGGACATCATCTTTCAGGGAGACGAGCGATGGTAAGCAATGCTTTGAAGGCCCTCTTGGGGGTACTGGCTGTGGCGGGTTATCAGAACCGGGACAAAATCGGTGAGCTGCTGAAGGGTCTTCGAAACCCGTCAGAACCCGGAGTCGCTGGCCAACCGCAATCGGGCGGCGGACTGGGTGATCTACTCGGCGGACTGGCGGGCGGCGGCCAGACGGGCACGGGTGGTCTGGGAGGCCTTGGAGGGCTGTTTGGTGGCGAAGCTGCCGCAGGAGGTGGTCTCGCCGGAAGCCTTGGGGAGTTGCTGCGACAGTTTCAAGAGAAGGGTCACGGCGAGACGGCCAACTCATGGGTCCAGCCCGGCGAAAATAAACCGGTCGACAACCGCGAACTATCCGAGGTGCTTGACCCAGAAGTCCTTAACGACCTCTCGGCGAGAACAGGGCTCTCACCCCAGGAAATACTAAGTCGGTTGAGTCGCGCACTGCCAACCGCCGTTGATGATCTGACTCCCAACGGCCAGCTACCGTTTGATGACGATGACGAAACAGATGCGCTGGCGTCGGTTCCGCCCGTGAAGCCTCAAATGATTTGAGAGCAGACCAGCATGCAAAGATTGCGACGCGCGATCAGGCCAATAATGAGGATGGAGCGGCAAAATACAGCGGCGGTCGCGCCTTACGATATCGAACGCGAACGCCTGCAAGCGTCGCGAAACGGACGCGCATTTTAGTTCGCGTCCGAAGGCCAAACTTGATGTCGGTCCTTATCGTCGGGGGTCAGGTCAGCCGTCCTACTGCGGCCCGTTTGCCTTTACCAGGATGCTTCAAGAAGCCGAGAATTTTACCGCAACGCCGCGCTGCCGGAAGTAGACCTACCTAGTTGTTTAAGCGAATTGTACCCTTAGTCGCCTTACTGCTGTCGCCTGCCCCAGCATCCAGCTTGGACACGTTCACTGGCCGCGCCTCAGTGATCGACGGAGACACGATAGAAATCGCCGGCAAACGTCTACGACTACACGGCGTGGATGCGTTGGAAAGCTGGCAAGGATGTTCCGATGGCGCCACCTATCGGTGCGGAAAGACGGCGACGAACGCGCTCGATCGATACCTTGCCGAGCTGACCAATCCGCTGCGACGTGATCGACCGCGATCGGTATCAGAGACTCGTCGGCGTCTGCTTTCACGCCGACGGCCGGGAGGTAAATCGCTGGTTGGTCGAAAGTGGTAACGCTCTGGACTGGGCACAGTACATCCGTGGGAAGTGCGCGACTGCGGAGAAAACCGCTCGATCATCGAGCATTGGTATATGGCGCGGCGACTTCCAACTCCCCTGTGAGGCACGAGCCGAACGCTTTGGACACACACTTGTTGAGTAAAGTTCGAGGTGATGAGCGATCTACGCTCAGTCGTCGTAATTCACCATGACGGGAGCTTGATCAATTGCTATGCCGTCCTTAGAACCGTTCTGTGGGGCCTGTAGCTCAATGGTTAGAGCCGTCGGCTCATAACCGATTGGTTGCAGGTTCGAGTCCTGCCGGGCCCACCAAAATTGTTCATCGTCACATCAACCTGGATTGTTGTCCCTCAACTCCGGATTCCTCGCCGCCGTCGACTCGATGGGCCATAGTTCTTCAAAGGGCGTGACGTCGGGCCGGCGGATTAAGATCAAGCAAGAATTCGATTCAATTCAGCGGGGAGTTTGTCGATCAAGCCTTTGACGTTATCCGCGGCTACTTCAAGAGCTCGTGCGATGAGTTCCACAAAATGAGTGACGGCTCCTTTACCTGCACTGTCGTCAACCGGGGCATAAAGGGTGGGCGGAAAGCACACATCACGGTTCACAACAGCAAAGGCGGGAGGCATCACTTCGGTGACATCAACTACGTGTTCGAAGCCCATGCGGACACCAGCACTTCGAACGGCCCGATCCGTGTATCCGCCGATGACTACAACATGTTCCTAACGCTAGGCTTTGGCGGCCTCATGGGGCGCGGCGATGCCAAGTATGACGCGCAGCAGGCGGCGGAGGCCCTGTGGTCGGAATTCATCGGGCATGCGGGAACCGAATATGACTAATCTCAAGCGTTCCCATGCCTCAATTGCGAATATCGTTTCGAAGTCGAAGTTATAACGTCGAAGGCAAAGCCGGAAGTGAATCGGAAGGCTAGCCCGGTTTCCGCGGTGGCGCGTCCGCAATGCCGGCGGACAGATATGCGTGATCTCGGGTTTGCAGATATATGTCGATGGTCAGAAGAATCTGGACCACGACATGCTCGCGTCTGTTAATCGTATCGACAGCAACGGACACTACGAACCGAAGAACGTCCAACTCGTTTGCCAGTTCGTGAATTTCTGGAAGTGCCCGCAGGGTCGCAAATCGACTTCGGTCGGCGGGATAGCTAGGCTCGCTTCCCTCGCGGAATGCTTTGAGGCGCCTCGGCTCTAGGACGGGATTTCGCCTGCTGTTGACGAGAAGAACGGCAGCATCCATCTAAGAAGAGATGAAAAAGCAGAAAGAAAATGACGGTCCGGAACTTATCAAGACGTGGCAACTGCCTACGGCATTGACGCTCGGGTCCGCCGTTCGGGCAAAAGGCATTTTGCAGGAAGTTCGCGCTCGCCTGTCTTCTGCGGTTCGGAAGTGCCTAGACCTTGACGGCGGTGTGCTGACCTTGACCATGGCGGAGACTTCGAGAGCAACCTTCCGCATGACTTCGACTGCGGTCACCGACTTGCTCGCCAACATGGCAGGTCTTCCCGTCATTCCCCGGGAAATCGAAGATATCCTGACGATCTCGACAACCGAACGCCGCCGCTGGCTGGAGGATGGCCGTCTGCCTTCAGCAGGAACACGTACCGTGAGGCTGAACGGCCGCGCGCGTCAGATCACCTTTCACGTATTCGATCCGGATGTGGTGGTGGAAATCCTCGACCGCGGCGCCGTCGACGAATGGCGCGAGGAGGATTCGGCCGCAGCTGCGGAAAACAGGAGGCGGTCTACGCTCAAGGCGAAGCTCACGCGATCCCTAAAGAAGGGGAAGGAGGGTAAGCCGGCGCGGCCGGACGAATCCGGAACTTCTCCACTGCGAGGCTGGGACGAGTTCAATTCCGACGGCTTCCTGAAATAGCGCCCACGGCGAGGCAGTGGCGGCAGCCCTGCGGAGCCTGTCGTTCCCTTTCAAATATCCAAGGCGTCTGCCGGGATGCCGGGTAGGTGCTCTCACGAATTACTGATGACCATTAGTCAGCGGCTTCTTCGACCGCCTTGGCTGCTTCCAAGTGCCTTCTCCGGCGCAGCTTTCGGCGATGGTAATCTGGACGCCCGCGCGACCGCCTCGCGACGCATCTCCAGGGCATCCTCGATGATCGGCGGGATCTCGTCGCGGGCACGTATCCTTTGGATGCGTAACCGAAGAATTCCTGACTGGGCCGCCTCTTCACGCTCTTGGAGGAGTTCAAGGACTCTTGCGATCCATGGCAGTTCTTCTGAAAGGGTGTCGGACAGCGACATTGACTTGTAACGGTTCACCAGGGCGCCGCTGATCCAGTACCAATTCTCTGCGGGAGCCAGCATCCAAGCATCGATGAATGCAACTGGATCGATTGCCGCCAAGACCGGGAGGGCGGCCAATGGATCTGATCCTGCATTGCTATGACAGGCGCGCTCGAAGAACGCCGTAGTCCTTGCGCTAAGCAAGGCCATCAGTTCTGCCCCTTTCTGCGGGAAAGTGGACTTCAACGCCCTGCGTCGTGCTTCATGGACGTATGCATCGATTTCCTGGAACTCCGCTCGATAGGCATCTTCCACCCAAAACCCGATGCCTTCCGCGGCTTCGCGCCTCCCAGCCGGCCTGCCGTACCATACGCTTTCGATCTCCTCTATTCGGCCTTGACCTTCCAGGTCGTCCACATAGGACTTGCACTGGGCCAAGACCTCCGCACGACTGTCACTAATCAGACCATGCTCGGCCATCATAAAACGAAGCGCGAAATGATGCAGGAGGTCGCCGTGCTTTTCGATCTTCCTGCTTTCGAACTCTTCCAGCATCGAATCCTGCGCGGCTCTTGCTCGGTCCTCGGGGAGACTTTCGAAATCCATGAACATACGCCACGCGGGTACATTGCCAAGCGAGGCGAAATGAGGGTCGCAGTCGAGTGAGGATTTTATTGCCTCTTCATCGAAGCGACCCGCGAACAGGATGTCGTCGAGAACTCCGTCTTTGAGGAGCGTACCGGAAAGGTCGAAAGCGGGATATCTGTCTTGAGCTTTGCCGAAAGACGATCTTTCGACCTCTTCGTTACCTCGGCGATTCACACGTGCGACGGGGTCCCGCATTCGGGCCCCTGAACGATCCTTGATCTCCGCCTGCGTGACATTGCCCATCCGAACTTCCAGCGACAGCGCAGTGAACAGCCTGACGAGATCGGCCATTGCGGTGATGTTGTTCAGATGTTCGGCACGAAGGGTCGCGCGGAGCCGACATAGGTCATCCAACGTATGCCGAAGGTTTCTCAGGGACGCGCAGCCGGAGGATTTGAAGATGCCGATGATCTCGGAACGATGCTGCGCAAGGAATAGAGCGTCCACCTCAAGGTCGTGACGTCGTGCAAATGCATCGAAGGCACTCTCGATCTGCACCGACACCCGGATTGTCTGACCGAATACCTTCTCCTTGATTGGCCCGAGGCCCGCCACCTCGTCATCATGGGCGATCACTACAACTCGGCAGTTATGATGCTCAACATAGCGGTTGATGACGCCAAGGACGTCGTTGATCGGCAGTTTGCATCGCTCGAGATCATCAAAGATGATGACGCGATCGGTCTCCACGTTATTTCCGACCAGTGCTCCGACAATAGCCGAAGGAAGTCCCTTGGTTCCGACCGTTCCGAAGCCTCCGGTCGAAATGTTGATGCCGTCTCCGAACGCTGCGATCTTCTTCAAACGATCCTTCGTCGGATACATTGCGGCGAAGACGGCTGCTCGTATCTCATCGGCAGATTGGAGACCGAAAAGGCTTAGGTAGTAATACTCCTCGGGAAGGAGCGCGCTCGTGACCTGGTGTGTCTTCCCTGATCCCCAAGGACCGGTGACGAGCACGGCGAACCCTGGCTCAATCGCACTCTTGTAGTGATCCAGGTACGACGTCAGGTAGGATTCCACGCGTTGACCGCCGACCCCATGGCGATGCGGCGCGTTCCCTGAGCCTTTGATACGCCGCATCAATCCTGTCGTCATACCTTCACCCATCATTCCCGACTCCGTCCAATCTGCAAGTAGCATCGGGAGGCAGAACACAAGTTGCAACCGGAACTTCATACTTAGGGACGGATATGTTGTGCGCAAGCGGCTTGCTTTAATGGAAATTCCGCGCCCTTACCTTCAACGTGTCGATATGCAAATCCCTGACGCGGATGTCCCTTGCCTCCGGCATAGGCTCCGGCCGATCCTAGACATGCCCTCCCGGAGATCCATGGGCGAACTCATCTCCACGTCCGGTCGGAAGCTTGAAGTCAATGTCGCGGTCAGCCAGCGCCGACAGATCCCCAGAGAGATCAAGTAGCTGCTGCGCGACGAGATGGACGACTTCGCCTTCGCGTTCGAGCTCGCGCCCAGGACGACGCGCCGTCGTTTTTCAAACAGCGTCGGCCAGACGACGACGTTCGCGACCCCCGTTTCGTCTTCGATGGTAATGAAGATCACGCCCTTGACTGAACCTGGCTTCTCCCTCACCAGCACCAGCCCGTCGGCGTACACCCATCTCCCATCGCGGGTGTTCATAGCCTCCTCGCAAGTGACGATGTTCCGCTTCTCGAGATCCCTGCGCAGGAACGCGATTTGCTGGCGGAGGGTCAGTCCGGTGTGGCTGTAGTCCTCGAAGAGGTTGTGTCCGTCGGTCATCTGTCGAAGCGAGACCTCCGGTTCCAGCTGTTCGGCGATCGTTCGCTCCTCGCGCTCGGCGGCGGCCGCGAACAACGGCAGGGGTTCATCCCGCCGCGCCTTTATCGCCCACAGGGCATTGCGGCGTTCGAGCTTCAGCGATGACCGGAACGCATCCGCTTCCGCGAGTTGGACAAGCGCTTCGGCAGGAACACCGGATCGCCGCACATATCATCGACACTCTCGAAATCCGTCATCAGCCGAACAGATGAGGCCCTTACCGACCGTCAGAAACGCGAGAGCTTTGACGCGCGGAGAGCAATCCTCTCGGAGCATGTAGGTCACCTCAAATTCTTCGAGGTCCCGATCGTCCTTCTCTCTTTCTTCATTTGGGAGGGACCAATAAATGGAATCTGACATTTCAAGCGCATCCCACTTTATGGCGTTGAAGTAGGAGTACGGAGTTTCATTCTCACGAACTGGCCTCTCAGCAAAGTACCCGAGACGCCGGATTTCCGTTGCGAGAATTGCCCACGCACAATCAACCGTTTCAATCGCCTCATCGAGGACGGTACCGAGGCGGCAATCCCACTTACGATCGAGGCGTCCGTGTCGCTCCAACTCCTCCGCGACCCCATCTTTGCACTGCATCTGCATGCCTCCCCGCCTTGATTGTTCAATTGTGAGGCGACCGGCGGATCGGCGCAAGCAAGGTGCGTTACCGCCATTTAGGATTACCGGCGCCATCTTTTTGGGTTCGAAACTCGTGAATGCGGACCTCATCATCCGTTCATCCGAAGGCGCAAACTGCATCAAGAGGGCGCAGACTTGTGATACATTCGTCGAAAGGCGGCGACCAAACCGAACCCACTGGTTCCAAGGCTTCCACCGCCGTTCTCCGTGCTCGACAATCATGCTCCGGTTGCCGTAGCACTTAGTCCGAAAGCAGCCGGTAGCACGCGCCGCGCTTGTCAACGATCCAGTCGCTTAGCGCCGGAGAACGTTCGGAGAGTGACGACGCATGACCTTTCACCATTCCTACCGACAGCAGCTCATATGTCGCGAGCACAAAGCTCGCGCGTCGGAACGACGCCGCCGGTCAGTAGCGTCTATGATGAAGGGACCAGCATGCCTATCCACTCTACCTCTGAACTCAACGCTCTGTGGGCGTCCTCCCACTCGGTAGTCAATCTCGAGCTCGCGCCTTCGTACCTGGCGTTCAACCTCGCCCTGTATCATGAACACGTCAGTGCGTCTGGCGGAAAGCTCGATGGAAATGCGTTCGTCGTCGACAGCAACGGCGTCCATCTCGCTACCATTCCGGCTCGCAACTACTCGCGCAATGCGGTCGTGGTGCCACTGGCTCCTGGCCTCCCTGCCGCGCACGCAATCGGAGTAATCGGCATCCCCTTCGAGCGCGAGGCGCTTGAGTTCGCGTACTTCATGGTCAAGGCCTATGGCGATACCGCATGCCGTCTCGCCACCAGCGCCAAGTCGAGCAGGCTGTTCGTGACTTCGTGAACTTGGCGCGCGCCTGCGAAGGCTCGTTTCCTGGGGTTGCCTCCTGATTCCAACTTGCCGCGGCGTCTGTTGATGCCGCGGCAAGTAGCTTCACATTTTGGGCTGGCATGCGTTCCGATGAGGACGTGCGCCAAGCGAGCGCAGAGGCGTCCAGCCTTTGGCTTGGCGAGACCACCCGCCTCATTTTCATGTTGCGAGCTTGTGAAATCCGGGTGACCATTGAATAAACCGATAGGAAATGCCCAATGAATTACACGATCACAGGGGCCGCTTCGCCTTCAAAATTCTCCGTTCCCGCCGGCAGCGGTTCAACCATTTACCGGGCGAAGATTCTGACGACCGCCCCTGACATTGCAATCTCCGTCGCGGGCGACGAAATAAGAACATTTGTAGACTCAATCGAGGTAACAGGGGGCCAGCAATTGTCGCTGGTTGACGACCATCGAGAACAGGTTCTGGCGGCGGTTACGCCGCTGCTGGATGGTTTCACGAGCGCTACCATTTTTGGTCGATGGATTACCGCGGGTTTGATGGAACCTTATGCCATCGAACGGGTCGACCCGCTGGGAAGAACAAAGCTCCAAGGCTACGACCTCAGTATTTTCAAACATGACGAAGATCCCATGACCGGATACGAGGTCTCATTTACGGACGAAGACGGAGAGCAGATCATGTCCGTGTTAATGTCCCTCACCGAAGATCGACTGGTGTTCGACGAAACTGCTGCGCTAAGATCGAAGGGGTGGCCCGTTGGATTTTTCTGGTTCTCGGAAGACCAAGAACACTGTCTGGCCTACAGAGCGATTGGGCACCGGGCGTTCTCAGAAACGCGGTATGCTCGTATCGCAGAGGAAGTGGAAAAAGCTCGTCGACAAGCCGTCAAAAGGGCCACTGACGTTCGAGCACAAGGCGTCGCGAACATGTAGGCAGAAGACCTGTCCTAATGGGCGACCGGTTAAGGCAGCAAGTCTCGTACCAGTGATTGCTTCCGTTTCAAAGCCTCGCCCTTGTCGCGCACTGAATTGCCCAGCCATCGAGTACGTTTCCCATAGTTCAATCTGACCCGCATTTACCTGTTGCGGGCTTGCGAAATCCGGGTGACCATCGAGTAACAAACAGGAAATTGTAAGTGAACTATGTGATTACAGACATCGCGTCCGCGGCGACATTTGGTGCTGCTACAGACAGCCGGCCCACGAGCTACTGGGCGAAATTTCTCCTGCCCGGTCCGGATGTCGCAATCTCCGTTACGGACGAAGGCGTACAGACGTTTGTGGATACGGTCCCAGTCACGGAGGGAGCGCAACGGGCGTTTGTTGCCTACCATCAACGGGAGATCCGGCACGCCGTGACGCCGCTGCTGACTAGTTTCGTACGCGCTACTATCTTTGGCCGGTGGGTTGTCATTCGAGGAACTTCTTGGATCGAACCCTACGCAGTTGAACTGGCAGACGAGGCGGGCAATACAGAGCTCCGCGGCTACGACCTCCATATTTTCCCATCTGACGACGACCCTCAATCCGGCGGCGAGACGTCGTTCACAGACGCAGACAACGAGCAGAGGATGTCAGTGCTCATGGGCATCACCGAAAAGATCGTTCGCTTCGATCAGGTTGCCAAACGCGAAACGAGACCTAAGGGGTGGCCAACCGGGCTTTTCTGGTTTTCCGATGATCAGAAAGCTTGCTTCGCGTACGAAGCGATTGGCCAACTAGCATTCGCTGAAACGCCCTATGCTCGACTGGCTGCGGATTGGCGGAGTGCGAGTAACTCTTCGAGTTCCGTCGAAGGGCCGAGGCCCTAACCGGTTGCGCTGCAATTCATTGAATGGCTTTCACCGCGGGGGCGCTTCACGGGAACGGCTAAGACGCGGTGAAGCAACAGTGGTGCCAGAAGGGGAACCGGGGATGTCACCCGCCATGACAATCGCATTGTCGTACAAATGCGGCTGGCTCGCGCCGGCTTACCCTAGAAGACACCCAAGTTAGCGTGTGGGGAAGATGCAATTACGAAACCCTGCCGATAGGAATTTCAACATACGGAGCGAAGGGGGAGTGAGTGCACGCGGGCACCCGCTATTTCGCCAGAGTCGCTGAAGGGCGCGGCCTTCAAGGAAAGTTCAAAGTGCCGAATTAGTTCGCACGATCTACCACTGTATACACGGCACCAGAGATCATACTCGCCCTAAACTTTGCCTCGGAGAGGTCTCCAGCCCGCACAGCGTCAACCATGTGCTCAAGGTCTTTGCGACAGCGCTCCTGTCTGAATACCGCAGCGACATTCTCTGAGGTTGCCTTTGTTCCGAGGAAGCCGAGGTCGGCGCACACTACGCTTGACTTAAGACGGCCCGCACGCCTGCGAAACTTGATGCCCGTGTCAGATACTTCGAGCATCTCTACCGCCTGCACTGGAAGCTCGTTTACGTGATTGCAAAAGGCATCCACTGCCGCGCGTGCCTCGGGGCTCGAAACAGGTTGCGGAAGCGGAGGCGGAGGTGGAGCGAATTGAAGAGTATATCCGCCAAGACGAATCGAACGAGACTTTTTCAAACGAGGGTTCCTTCAAGGGCCTATGATACTATAGTCATTCGGGATTTCGTCGGCCGCAAGCACGATCTCGGCTATCTCGCTGTAATCTTAAAAAATCTCGTTAACGGAAACAATTCTCTGGGTAAGTGCCTTAACGGCGCCGGCGGATCACGCTGACGTATTTTTTCGCGCCGCTTTGGTTAAATAGGCTCTTGCAACAAATACCTGATCTGGTCGGCGACGTATAAACCAGCCGCTGTTTAGCGTCGAGCGGCCGATTCCTTGACCGTTCGAGTTGAAAGCTGGGCCGCGTCGATGAATGCCCTCGGCCCTGCCTAGACTGTTGATCGTCTCGGCGAGGGCGTTGTCGTAGCAGTCGTCGACGAAGATCAATGCCAATCTCAAATGTCCCTCGTCGTATGGAAATGGTTGGAATTTTTGGTCACGGCTCCTGCACCGGATCAAATTGCAACCTGCGCGGGCCATGTCCGTCGCCGACGTCTACGCTGCAATATCGTTCCTCGCTGCGTACACCGCCCATTCACAAGTTTTCATATTGAGCGCGTGAAGGGCAGATTGCGCTCCCACCAGAAATCCTGAAACATCCCGAGCCGCCAAACTGATTGCCGAGTAGCGCTCATAAGCGTGCTTCGCTGCCAGCACTGTATTTTTATCGTCCCAATCACGCGCCTCTTTTGCCCGAAGGTGCTCGGTTTCCGCCGCTGTCTCCGCTTCCCGAAGCGCGAGAAGGATGGAGTCAGCTTCCTTCGTGACAGCCCTAAGCGTTGCCTCTGCCTTGTTGAAAAGCGCCCTCGTTTCCATGATCTCTCCTATTGCCATGAGGTATGGTGGTTCCGCTTCAAAACTTGTGTCAAGCGATATCTGAGGGTGTGGTCGACCGCCTCTTTCCACCGTTGAAGGATCGAGAACCTTTTGCGCCGATGAATTCCGGTTCAGCTAAGTCCAAATAGCCGATGCGTCCAGCCTGATTTACGCGGAACTTTACCTGACGGCGAGCGGCTCGACCTGAAAGGAACGCCGACCGGACGCCTGGATTGAAGCGTGTATTCAGAAGGCCCCGGGCTTGGTAGTCGTGCACAGCCCAGTTTGCAACCACCGCGTCAGCCACGCCGTTACCAAACCTAGTATCTGATTCCCGTTTTGTTCTTTTGGCCTCTTCCGCCGACACGAGGCGCGCACGAAGCGGTCCTCTTCCATTTCAAGTCTGGTGGCCTCGTAATCCTCGGCAAGTGCTGCCAAGGCTGTAATCCAGGCCTCGAGGGTCTCAGCGTCGTGGTTCATTTGGATCTTCTGCGCGGCTATGTCGATCGCCTTCATCACCACTCCCAACTCCCCTTGCGCCGTCCCGCCGCCGGGTAGGTCAGCAATGAAAGTAATTGCTGGGTTATGGGGATCTGGCCCCGGCGTTGAATACGAGCCTATGCTGTAATTGCCATATTCATCCGTCCGAGAAAGTTGCTGGATCGGAGTGTCACAGGATCAGTTTGCAACCAATTAACACGGTACCCGCAAAGGGGTTGATTGCGAACTCTGCCGCGTGGGATCGTTGGGGGTATCCCTTTCCGCCTCAGCCAACTACACCCAGACGGGCCCCCACAGATTCACCTTGAGTGAAACCAAATATTAACCACGCCCCACGAATGTGTGCCAAATCCAGATGAAGTAACTCCGGATTTCCTTGCACATCTCGACCAAAATAAATACACAAACGAGACCGAAACCGAGAGGCACTCTTATGAGACCTACGAGCATAACGATAGAGAAGCGGGCTGGCCGCTACACGACTCTCTAGTCCGGTATGCTCTACCGCGACTTGAGATCGCGGCCAACCCTCGAATGCGCATCTTAACGCTGAGGGAAATCGGTTGAAGACCATCATTACTACATCGTCTGATTTCTGCCACTGGGCTCGCCCCGAAGCGCCACGTGCCTCGATTTCCGCGGCGCGCGTACACCGCTGCACGGCTGAGATCGCTACTTCGCGACTCGCTGCCTTCGTCCTTTCAAACAACTTCTACACCGAGCTTCCCGTCGCTACACGCGCCGGGGTAATGCCCTCCTTTGTATTCCTTCCGCGCCCCATACGCCTGTCGGCGTAGTCGTCGAGCCCGCACAAAGCGGAACCGACGGCTCTCTACAACCGTCTGAGAACAAAGGAGTTCTCGGACCGCTTGCGCACGGAAAAGGGGCGTCGAATGAAGGCGAAGGCAGTACTGCGCTTCATGAAAGAGCAGCAATTCGGTTTTGACCGAGACAAACTTGAGGAAGTCCCCGCGGCCCTGGCACCCGACAAGGTGACTTCAGGTCGCGATCAGACAGTCAACTTCCTGGATGAGGACGGCGTTCCGGCACATGACGTCTTGTGGATTCCCCCCAAGCGCTCGACGGGAACCCGTCAACCTACCCCGCGCACCCAAGGGCATAGCCGTGGCTATCTCGTCGATCCGGGCACGGAGCGCGCCGTGGGATTCGAAAGTACGCACGAGTTGGCCTGCGCCCTGATGCTGCTTGCCAACCGTGCTGTCGTCGATATCGAGGACCAGCCGCCTGAAGTGGAGTACATGGGTGCTGACGGCAAGGTTCACGGACACACGTTCGACTACCGGGCAACCCTCCGGAGCGGAGCTACCACGGCGATTGCCGTGAAACCGTCCCACCTGGTGGAGAAGACGGGAATCCGCGACGTGCTCAAGCGCGTTCGGCCGGTCTTGAACGGGTTCGCCGACACAGCGATCCTCCTGACCGACGAGCAACTGACGAAGGCACGAGCCTGGAACGCTAAAAACATCCTCCGAGCCCGCCGCTGCCGGAACGACAGCGACTGCAACGAGGTGCGTGACTTCCTGCAGGGTGTCCACGGCACCATCAACGTCTACGACCTCGGGCAGCGCTTCGGCGATTTTCCGTCGGCGATGAACGCAATCTGGTGCCTCATCTACGAACGCACCCTCGTACAGAACAAGCCCGGCAACAAGCTTTGTGACGCGCCGGACGTGCATGTCGCGCAGCGCCCGGCTGAACTTCTCGGACGCCCGCCGCAAGTTGCAAAGTCGACCGTCGAAAAGGTCCGGTAGGCCACCTCCCCTAGAACCTCTGAATCTGCTCGTGAAAGGAGCAAGTGAAATGACGACCACAGATACAATCTATGAGAGCACAAAGCAGAGGCAAATGAACCAGAGCGTGCCTTCTGGCGATCGCACCGGGTTCTTTTCCCAGGAGGAAGAGGCGATGCTTGAAAAGCACGCCTGGATGTACGTTTCGCATAATCGTCCCACTGTGATCGGCCTTTATCACGAGATGGTCGACGAGATGAGGTGTTGGAATGAAGCTCGTGCGACGAACGGCGAACCTCCGCTGCGCGCGCCCTCGCTCACGACCTTTCACCGCCGCGTCAAGGCGCTCCCTCGCGAGGTTGTTACCGTCGGTCGCGGCCTGGCGCGTATGCGTCGCCCACGGCGGGTTGCCAAAGCCCGCTGGGACTTCTTCGGTTCGGCGGAAACCGTGGCAGTCGACTCTGCCAACAGGTTCACCGGTCGAACCATCCAGGTGGCGGTGAATGATCTGGAGCAATCGCTATCCCTGCCCTCGGCAGGCAAACCCGAGTGCCTGGCTGTCGTCGCCGGTCGCGCGCTGATCCCGATCCCCGGCCTCTCCGTGCCGAAGACCTGAAGTGACCTTTGGAACCAAAACTGCCTGATCCCACAGACCAAAACCGAACACATCGAAGGAGACGTAACATGACGATCGCAATCAAGCAGAACACCGCCCCCGTAATTCCCACGTATGACTTCCGCGAGGGCGACGGCTTCGAGTATCGCGGCACCGACTACTGCTGGGAGGCCGAGTTCATCGACGGCCAAACCCTGAAGCGCGTAGACGACCAGCTGCCCGTGTCGTTCACCCACGAGCAGATCCACGAGATGCTCAACGCGCCGCTCGCGCCGATGGTCTACTACAAGGGCCGTTACTCCGCTAAAGGTGTACAGCACGCTGCTCGCCCGCGCGCCCACGTCGGCGATCTTCCGAACGATGAGCAGGAGAAGGTCCTGTTCCGCATCGACTACTGCGAACGCTTTCTGCGTAAGGAGACCACGGATAAGCGTGTCTCCCGTTCTGACCGGAGCATGCTCGTCGCGTTGCGGGAAATCGCCAACGAGCGCTCTGCTGACGTGACGAAGGGCGGCGGCACGCAAACCTATGTCACGAACAAGCGCGAGCCCAGCCCGCGAACTGTCCGTCGTTGGCTGACCATCTACGAAAACGACAATCATCCCCTGGCCCTGTGCCGCGCCTATGGCGCGCCTCGCCAGAACACGCACTTCGACGCCGACGAGACCGAAATCCTCGAACGCTACGCGCTGAAGTACGCCGCCGACGGCAAGCCGAAGATGGTCGATCTTCACGGAGAAATGACCGACGAGATCGACGACCTCAATGCGGAACGCGCTGCCGCAGGCAATCCCCGCAAGTTGCGCACACCTTCCTTGCGGACGTTCCAGAACCGCGTGAATAGCCTCTCGCCGGCTTATCGCGACTACGGCCGTCTGGGCAAAGAGGCTGCCTCCAAGAAATGGAATGCGATCACCAAAGGGTTGGAAATCCTGCGCCCCATGGAGCGCATTGAGATGGACGAGTGGCGGCTCGACCTTCATGTTCTCCTGGCGACTCTCGGCATCTGGCAGAAGATGAGCAAGAAGGAGCAGAAAAAGGTACCGCGTATCCGTCTCTGGGTCACGGCGGCCATCGATGTTGCATCCAAGTGTCTCGTCGCATTGCGTGTCCACCGCCAGGCCCCTTCGGCGATGACCGCGATCGCGACACTTGAGATGACCACGATCGATAAAACCCGGATCGCTCGGCAGTTCGGTTGCCAGGACGCTTGGGACTTCTTCGGTTCGGCCGAGTTGGTCGCCGTCGACTCTGCCAAATGGTTCACCAACCAACCGTTCCGCGTGACCGTCAATGACCTTGGGGCAACATTGTTCTTGCCCCCGGCTGGAAAAGCCTCGTGCCGCGGAACGATCGAAAGCTTCTTCCGCACGTCGAGCAGCCAGGCATTGGTCTTCTTTTCCGGGCGCACCTGGGGCTCCATCGAGGAGAAAGGCGATCGCGATTCGGAAGCTGAGGCCAGCGTCATGTTCGACGCAATCGCCGGCGCCCTGACTCGCTTCTACGTTGACGTCTACCACAACACGCCTCACTCGGGTTTGCACGGTGAGACGCCGCGCGACGCGTGGAAACGGCTTCTTCGTCAGCACAAGGTCATCCCGGCACCCACCGGCAGCCTCCGTCGTCACATCTTCGGCATCAACATGCACCGCGTAATCGATCAGAATGGCGTGCGGTTCATGGGAATCCACTACCAGTCGGTTGCCCTCCAGGCGTTGCGTCGAAACCGCGCGAGCCAAGTGCTCATTCGCGTCGACCACTACGATCTCGGTGAGATTTCGGTCTGGGCTGGTGACGGATGGCTCAGCGTAAAGGCGGTCTACGACGAGTTTCAGGGCATGAGCATCTGGGCATGGACCGCGCTCTGCGGCGAGCTCCGTCGCCGCAACCTTGAAAAGGCGAAGCTCGCGCGTGCGACCATCCGGAAGGCGAAAGAGGCTCTGCGGGCAGAGGGCAAGATCGCGCGTCTCGAAGCAGGCATCGACAACCCGGTCCCGTCGGAATCCCAGTACGAATACTGGGAATCCAAGATGAACATGAACATCGAAGTCACCGAAAAGACGAGCTCCGTTCCGGAGGACTTCGCCAACGGTGCGTCGTTGCCGGAGGACTTCTGGGCGGCGATGGGCATCGAAATCTCCGATGAAGCTCTGCCGGACCCCAACATCGGTTGGAGCGACCCCATGGCTACGCAGCCCGACGACGACGGCATCGAGGAGACCGATCCGCAAGTCGCAACCAACGTGATCGTCGCCGCTGACGCGCCGCCCCGGCGCAGCAAGAAATCGAGCGTAGCTCAAGACTTCGACAGCAAGGAGTAGGTTTGATGACCTCGACGAAGAAGAACGCTCACGCCTTCTCGCGCTTGTGCGAGAAGGCTCCCCAAGAACCTCGGGCCGATGACCGCACCGCAAAACTACGTGTGCACCACATCAGCCTCGCTCGCGAAGGGCGCCTGGATGCGGCGTTCCAGGGTAGTTTCGCCGAAATTCGGCCGGCGGAGGCCAGCCAGAGCTTCCACTGGAAGGACGGTCGCGAAACGAAACCGTTGTTGAGCTTCGAGGCTCCCCCCGCCCTGCACAACAAGCCGACTCGCGCGCGATGGCTTCAAGGCCCTCGGTTCGACGCTGTGCGGCGTGGCGCAAATCTCAGAGCAGCGGGCAACAGACGACCGATGAGCAGGGCAAAACCGTGACCGCCGACGAGCGGCGGCATCCCTAGAAAACGAGTGTGGCTCAAGACCTCAACAGTAAGGAGTAAGGTCAAATGAACTGGACGAACAAGGAAAACGACGCCATCTCGCGCTTCCGCGAAATGATGAGCCCCGAAGAGCTTCAGCTCGCCGATCGGGTTGAGAAGCTGCATGGGCAGTATTTTGGCCTCGATCGCGACGTAAAGCTGAATGCGGCTCTTAAAGCCCTCCAGCGCAGCGTAGCAGCACACCGGCCGGAGGAGGCCACCCGGCCTGATAAACGGCGCATCGTCGTCATCTGCGGCGAATCCGGCGCAGGGAAATCCCGGGCGATTATGCAACACATCCGCAACTTCCCGGCACTACAGCCCTACGCCGATAAGGACGGCGTGCAAGCAAGACCGCTTCTGTGCTTCGAAGCACCCTCGCCTTGCTCGCCAAAACGGCTTGCCTTGGAGGGGCTCAAGGCGCTCGGGTTGCCCATTCGGAACACCGTCAAGGAGCACGAGGCCTGGGACGCCTTCAGGACCGCGCTCCGCACCCATCGCGTCAACATCGTCATGATCGATGAAGCTCAACAGGCTTTCGAGACCTCCAACGAGGTCCAGCGCCAGCTCATCCGGAACACGCTGAAGCATCTGGTTCAGATGCCCGACTGGCCTGTCCGCCTCGTTCTCGCAGGCGTCTCTCCGCTGTTCGAGTTCCTTAGCTGCGACAGACAGTTGCTCAACCGGATGACGCCTGTGCGCTTCGAGAAGCATCGGGGAAAAGCGGCGCGGAAAAAAACCGCCGACTATCTCACGAGGATCATCGTCGAACATGCAGCCATGCAAATGGCAGACGATCTGAACGCAGACTTGGTGCTCCGGCTGCATCACGCGTCCGACGACGAGTTCGGCACGATCCTGCAAACCGTGCGTGGTGCGGTGGAAGTGGCCATGGGCGATGATCGCGACGTCGTCCGCGCGTCCGATTTCGCCGAAACGTACGAGAACATCTCCGGGTGCCTTCCGGACGAGAATGTCTTCGAATGCGCCACCTGGCAGGCCGTCGTTCCCGGGCAGGCGTTGTTACGCCCGGAGGATCGCGAGATCCCGGGCACCAAGAAGCCGAGCCGTAAATCCAAGCCCTTCAAGTTCGGAGATCGCCCATGAACGCGATGTCGCTCGTGCCGTCGCTTCATGGCGACGAAACCATCGCCAGTTTCGCCTCTCGCACCGCCGCCCTTCACGAGTTTCCCGACGCGCGGACCTTCGCGTCGCTGCTGGGGTTTGACTTCGTCGGCCTGTGTCGCGGCCAGGCTGACGATGTCAAGAAGTTCGCCAAGATCATCGGACGGGAAACCGCGGAGCTGCAGGCGTCGCTGACGGTGTTTGACTTTCGATGGTCAATCGCCGTCCGCGGTCACGCACTCTCAAAAGAGTTCGTGGCGTGGAACCAGAACCGCGTCTGCCCAGGCTGCATCAACGATGACGAGGAAACCCTTCCGGGTCGTGCTGGAACCAGAGCGTATTCGAGGCTTGTCTGGCTTCCCCGCTTCGTGCGCGCCTGCCCGGTTCACGGACGCAAGCTCGTCGAAACGGGCGTCTGGAATTGGCTGATGGGCGCGGACTTTTCCGCGCGCCTGCGAACTGGTCGTCGCAGCTTCGACGAATTACAGCGCGCCAGCCACGAGCTCGCGGCTACCGACCACGAACGATATCTGGTTGACCGCTTCCAAGGCGGCCGTCCCTCCGGTCATTGGCTCGACCGCTTCCCGCTGCAGCTGGCGGCTCACCTGCCACGGCTCGTCGGCTTCGCCCAAAACCCGCGGTCGTTCGTCTCCGCGGATCCCTCGGCCCCCGAGCGCGCGGAAGTCGCATCGGAAGGCTTCGCGATCTTGGCCGGCGGCGAGGACGCTTTCCGCGATGTCGTGTTGTCTCTGATCAAGGCGAACTATCGTCCGAGGGAAGAGTTCTGCGCCAAGACGATCTTTGGGAACCTGTCGACCGAGCTGCTCGGTCTTCGGGACCATCCCGGATACGCGGATGCTCTGTCGCTTATTCGGGAAACCGCCGCCGACGTCGTGCCGGTAGGCCCGTCGGATGACTTCCTCGGCACTTCTTTGCCGCGTCGCATGCATTCACTGCATACGGCCGCTCGCGAGTTCGGGCTGCCGTACACCCCCCTGCGAAAGGCCGTCGAAGAGTCCGGGCTAGCCGCCACCGGCGATTTCTGCGGGGTAGTCTTCCCGGTGGCTCCTTTGGCTGAAATCGCCGAAAACCTGCCGGGAAAGACCCCGGAACTGGAATGCGAGATCGCCTCGCATCGCGAATTTCTTGCGGAAGCCGAGTCAGGTTGGGAGACTTCGACGTACCAGCCCAAAGACTTCATCACCCTGGAACGAGCCTACATCAGGTTGAAGGTTACGCCAACGGTTGTCGAGGCCCTGATTGACGACGGCTACCTCTACCAAGCCCGCGTCCCCACCACACACCGATCCTTTCGTATCCGGGCTCGTGATGTCGCGGAGTTTCAAAAAACCTACATCTCGGAAAGCGAGCTTCGGCATTCAAAGAAATTCAGAAACGATTTCGAGGTGAAAATCAAAAAACTTGGTTTGAAGCCCGCAATCTCGAGTGACAGCGTCGGCACAAATTTCTACCGGATCGACCAAATCTAGGCTGTTCAGAAAAGCGCAAAATTGACCTGGCATTTTGCCGGGTCTTTTTTTATGTGTGTAAAATGGGCCAATCTAGGGTTCATTTTGGGCATTCGGCGTTGCTGATTTTGAATCGGGCGTCTATTTTCTTAATGAAATCAATGGCAAAGAAAACGCTGTGAGGCAGAGTTAGTTGCTTTCAGCACGACCTCTGTTGCCCGACCAAGAGAATGGACCTATGACCAGAACCACAGCAGTTTCCGCACTGTCAGGGACACAAAGCCGCCGGGGTTTAGACGCGATGAAACTCGATGCCGTTGATGTCAGGCAAGCCGCTTCCGCAGCCGATATCGTCTACGAGGCATTGCGCAAGGCGATCATCGAGGGTGCGCTTGCCGAGGGGGAGAACCTGCGGCAGGACCAGATCGCCCAGATGTTCAACACCAGCCGCATCCCCGTGCGCGAAGCGCTTTCGCGCCTTGAACAGCACGGGTTGATCACGACGCAACGCTACAAAGGCGCTGTCGTTGCCGGCCTTTCGATCGAAGAGATCGAAGAGATCTTCGAATTTCGCGCTCTGCTGGAGGCGGAGGTGATCCGGCTTGCCGTGCCCAATATGGATCGAAGGACGCTCGAACTCGCCCGCAGGCATTGCGACGAGTTCGGCAAGGAATCCGATTCGGCGAAGTGGGGCGAAACCAACCGGAACTTCCACTACAGCCTCTATGAGGCCGCGCGGCGGCCTTACTACCTGCAGATCGTGCGCGCCTCGCTCGACCGCATCGATCGTTATCTGCGCGCGCAGCTGACGCTGACGGATGGCATGAAGCGCGCAGCGCGCGAGCATGAGGCGATCCTCAATGCCTGCGCCAAAGGTGACGCCGATCTGGCATCGTCGCTCACCCGGGATCACATCCTCGACGCCGGCCGTTCGCTCGTCGTTTTCCTGAAGGAGCAGAGAAGATAGGCGCCCATTCGCAGTGGCGCCGCCTCACTAGGACATGTTGCTCGCTCTCGCGTAAATTGTCGTCCAACTCTTGAACGTCCGTGGTTGACAAGGCATCAGGAACCTTGAAAAAGTGAAGCCCTATCGAGACCGGCTGCGTTGGGAGGACTTATGTCTGTGCGCGCGTTTTTCGGCCTTTCCGCTCTTCTTGTTTCTGTTTTGGCCGCCGGATATCCGGCTTTTTCGGCTGAGACCGGCCGTCAGGTCGAGATCACCCAGGACGGTGACTATTTCGGCTTCGATCTGCGAACCGAACAGAATGTCTCGCTGGATCAGTGCGAGACCGCCTGCATCGCGGACCAATCCTGCCGCGCATTCACCTACAATCCCAAGGTGAAATGGTGCTTCCTGAAGTCCGACTTCAATCAGTTGAACGACTTCCCCGGCGCCATCGCCGGCAAGATCGTCCAGGCGCAGGCCGTGCAGCCGGACCTCGGCGCGCCGCCGCGACTCTCGTTTCTCTCCGACCAGATCCTTCAGGATGCGCGCGACGCCAAGGCGAACCTTTCACTTGCCGACGATCAGCAGGGCTTCGGTGTCAACAACCTGATCGAAACGGCGCGCGCGCAGGCGGAATCGGGCATTATCGACGGTGCATTGAAGGCGTTCCAGGGCGCGCTTGCGATCACCCCTGATGACAGCGAGTTGTGGCTTGAAACGGCGCGCACGGCAAATCGCGTCACCGGCAATACCGATGTCGCGACGCAAGCCGCCCTTGCGGCGATCAACGGCTATCAGCTGACGCGGACCGCAGAAAGCCGCGCCCATGCGCTGGCCGTTCTCGCCAAGGCGCTGGAAAATGCCGAGAATTTCCGCGGCGCCCTCAATGCCTACAAGGCCAGCCTCGAACTGGTGCAATCAAAAACGGTCGAGACCGCCTACCTCGACCTGAAGGAACGCAAGCGCTTCCGCGTCATCGAAAACACCGTTGATGCCGATAGCGCCTCGCCGCGCGCCTGCGTGCAGTTTTCGGAGCAGCTACTAAAGAGCGGCGCCGACTATGCCTCCTTCGTCACACTCGACGGCGCTGCCCCGAAAGCAGTGGAAGCCAAGGGCGACCAGATTTGCGTTGAGGGTCTGTCGCATGGCCAGCGTTACAAGCTGACGCTGCGCACCGGCCTGCCCTCGTCGGTCGATGAAGTGCTTGAGGCGCCGGTCACTCTTGAGGTCTACGTCAAGGATCGCGGCCAGGTCGTGCGCTTTACCGGCGACAGCTTCGTGCTGCCCTCGACCGCGCGCCGCGGCATTCCGCTGGTTTCCGTCAACACCGACAGCGCCAAGCTCAAGCTCTACCGCATCGGCGATCGCAGCCTGGCGCAGGTGCTGCAGAACTCGCAGTTCCTGACGCAAATCGACGGCTACAGCGCCCAGCGCATTCAAGACGAAAGCGGAGAACTGGTCTGGGAAGGTTCGATCGCCATCGACAGCGTCCTCAACAAGGAAGTGGTCACCAGCTTCCCGGTCGATGAAGCATTGCCGAAGCGCAAAGCCGGCGTCTACGTGCTGACCGCAGCATCCGAAACCGGCCTCAGCCAGGATTGGGACGCCCGCGCTACCCAATGGTTCGTCGTCTCCGACATCGGCGTGTCGACCTATGCCGGCACCGACGGCCTGAACGTCTTTGCCCGATCGCTCGCAACCGCAAAGCCGATCGAAGGTGTCGAGCTGCAGCTTGTCGCCAAGAACAACGAAATCCTCGGCACGGCAACGACGGATGGCGACGGCCGCGCCACCTTCACCGCTGGTCTCATCCGCGGCACCTCCGCCCTGACCCCGGCCGTAATCACAGCCAAGAGCGGCGAAGACGACTTCGTTTTCCTCGACATGACGAGGGCGGGATTCGACCTGTCGGATCGTGGGGTCACCGGCCGTGCGGCGCCCGGCGCCATCGACGTCCTCGCCTGGACGGAGCGCGGCATCTACCGCGTCGGCGAGACGGTGCACGCGTCAGCACTTGCGCGAGACGTTAATGGCGAGGCCATCGAGAATCTGCCGCTCACCTTCGTGTTCCTGCGCCCTGACGGCGTCGAATACCGCAGGATGATCAGCGACGGCGGCAAGCTCGGCGGCCACACGCTCGATCTCGATGTTCAGGAAAACGCCATGCGTGGCACCTGGACGATGCAGATCTTCACTGATCCCAAGGCCTCGCCGATCGGCGAGAAGCAGTTTCTAGTCGACGATTTCGTGCCGGACCGCACGGAGTTCGATCTGACGAGCGAAGCAAAGGAGATCGCTGTCGGCGAACCGGTACAAGTCGTGGTCGATGGACGCTATCTCTATGGCGCACCGGCCGCCGGCCTCGAGCTTGAGGGCGAAGTGGTTCTGAAGCCGACGCGCGAAAGTGCTGCCTTCAAGGGATATTTCTTCGGCCTTGCCGACGAAGAGGCGAGCGAGGACACGCGTCTGCCGCTTGAGGACCTGACGGCTCTCGATGACGACGGCAAGTCGACCTTCGACGTGGCTTTGAGCGAAGTGCCGTCGACGACGCAACTGCTCAACGCCAATGTCACCGTGCGGATGCGCGAGGCCGGCGGTCGCGCCGTCGAACGATCCTTGACGCTGCCGGTAAAGCCGGAAGGCGCGATGATCGGCATCAAACCCGAGTTTTCGGGCGACCTTCAGGAAAACTCCGTCGGCAAGTTCCGCGTGATCGCCATCGACCCCGACGGTGCCAGGGCCGCCATGCCGGGTGCGCTCTGGAAGCTGATCAGCGTCGAGCGCAACTATCAATGGTACCGAGACGGAACCGCCTGGAAATACGAGCCGGTGGTCACCACCAAGCAGGTTGCGAACGGCACGCTCGACGTGACCGCCGATGGAGGCGAGATCGCCGTGCCCGTCGGCTGGGGCCGCTACCGTCTCGAAGTCGAGACGGCGGCCCTCGACGGACCGACATCGAGCGTCGAATTCGATGCCGGCTGGTATGTCGCATCGACATCGACCGAAACGCCCGATGGCCTCGAAATCGCGCTCGACAAGGAAAACTACGCCGTCGGCGAAACCGCCAAGCTCAAGGTTTCACCGCGTTTTGCCGGTGAACTGCTGGTAACCGTCGGCACGGAAGGCCTGATCACGACAAAGAGCGCGACGATTGTCGCCGAGGGTGGCGAGATCGATTTGCCCGTCACCGCCGATTGGGGGGCCGGCGCCTATGTCACCGCGACACTCTATCGGCCTGGTGATGCACAGGAAAGCCGCATGCCTATGCGCGCGATTGGCATCAAATGGCTGACCGTTGATCCCGCTGAGCGCAAGCTTGCCGTGGCCATCGAAGCGCCCGAAAAGACCGAACCGCGCAAGCCGCTCGATATCAGCCTGCAGGTGGCAGGGGCCGGCGCCAACGAAGAAGCCTATGTCACGATTGCCGCGGTCGACGTCGGCATCCTGAACCTGACCCGCTATGAAGCTCCGGATCCTGCCGCCTGGTATTTCGGCCAGCGCCAGCTCGGGCTCGAAATGCGCGATCTCTACGGTCGCTTGATCGATGGCTCGCTTGGGGCGACCGGCAAATTGCGCACCGGCGGCGACGGCGGCCAGGTCGCGCTGCAGGGAAGCCCGCCCACCGAAAAGCTGGTGGCGTTCTTCGAAGGTCCGGTGAAGCTCGACGCCGATGGCAAGGCGACCGTCAGCTTCGATATTCCGCAGTTCAACGGCACGGCGCGGATCATGAGCGTCGCCTGGACGAAGTCCGGCGTCGGCCATGCTGTCCGCGACGTCGTCATCCGCGACCCGATCGTCGTGACGGCGAGCCTGCCGCGCTTCCTTGCGCCGGGAGACCGCGCCGAACTGCGGCTCGACATCGCAAACACCGACGCTCCGGCCGGTGACTACCAAGTACAACTGACCACCAACGGACCGGTGACGGTGGAACAGACCGGCGCCAGCGAAACGGTACGCCTCGAACAGGGCGGCAAATCGGTTCTGACGCTGCCGCTGGTCGGCCAACACACAGGCGACGGGCTCGTTACTGTCCAGCTCACCGGCGCCTCCGGACTTTCGCTCGAACAGGCGCTCAACATTCCGGTGCGCCCGGCCACACTGCCGGTCACGCAGCGACAGGTGGTCAACCTTGCGGCGGGCAGCAGCCTGACGATCGACGGCCAGTTGCTGGCAGACAGCGTGCTCCAGGGCGCGTCGGTTTCGCTGAGCGTCACCCGGTCTGCGGCCTTCGACATTCCCGCCATCCTGATGGCGCTCGACCGCTACCCCTATGGCTGCACCGAGCAGACGACGAGCCGGGCGCTGCCGCTTCTCTATATGAGTGAATTGGCCAAGCAGTCCGGCCTTCCCGATGACGGCGAAGTGACCAAGCGGGTGCAGGAAGCGATCTACCGCGTGCTCTCCAACCAGTCGTCGTCCGGCAGCTTCGGCCTGTGGGGGCCGGGCTATGGGGACCTCTGGCTCGACGCCTATGTCACCGACTTCCTGACACGCGCACGTGAACAGAAGTACGACGTGCCTGAGGCAGCGATGGTGCAGGCACTGGAAAACCTGCAGAACGGCCTCGGCTATGACACCAATGTCAAGGATCGCGGCAACGAGATCGCCTATGCGCTCTATGTGCTCGCACGCAACCGCAAGGCCGCCGTCAACGACATCCGCTATTACGCCAACACGCTGATCAATGATTTCCCGACGCCATTGGCCAAGGCTCAGGTCGCAGCGGCGCTGGCGCTCTACGGCGATGCCCAGCGGTCACAGGAAATCTTTGCGTCCTCGGCCAACATGTCGACCGGCCTCGTCAATGTCAGCCTGTCGCGTTCCGACTACGGTTCTTCGCTGCGCGACGACGCGGCCGTCCTGGCTCTGGCCGCCGAAAGCCGTCCGGTTCCGCCGATCATTCCGGAACTGTCGAAGATCGTGGCACGGCAATGGGAGCAGAAGAAATATACCAGCACGCAGGAACAGGCCTGGATGCTGCTTGCCGCCCGTGCCGTTCAGGGCGGCGACGAGGGCATGCTGCTTGACGTCAATGGCGCGTCGAAGACCGGCGGCTACGCCGCGCGGATGCCCGGCGATGCGCTTCTGTCTCATCCGGTGGTGATCAAGAACGAGGGGGCGGACGCCGTCTCTGCGGTGGTCACCACGGTTGCTGCCCCGGCTCAGCCACTGTCGGCCGGCGGTGACGGCTTTGCCATCGAGCGCACTTATTACACACTCGATGGTGCCGAAGCCAATGTCAGCCAAGCCAGGCAGAACGAGCGCTATGTCGTGGTGCTGAAGGTCACCGAAACCAACGATTGGCCGTCCCGCGTGCTTGTTTCGGACCTTTTGCCGGCCGGTTTCCAGATCGATAACCCGAGCCTGGTCGACAGCGCCCAGCTGACGAACTTCGAATGGCTCGGCGAGATTACCGCGACGCATACGGAGTTCCGCAACGATCGCTTCGTCGCCGCCTTCGACCGCGCTACCGGCGATAGCCGCGAGCTGACGCTCGCCTATGTCGTCCGCGCGGTGAACCCCGGTGTCTACGATCATCCTGCCGCAAGCGTCGAAGACATGTACCGGCCGCAGTTCTCGGCGCGCACCGCGACAGGGCGTATGGAGGTTCTGGCAGCCCAATAGGCCCGATAATGTCGATAAGGCAAAAATTGCTGATCGCGATCCCCGTCGGCCTGTTGCTGACGGGGCTGTCTGCCTTTGCGCTCGACAAGGCTGACCAGGCATTTCCGCCGCCACTGGGAGCGGCTGGCATCGTGTCTCGCGAGGTTCTCGACGTCGACGGCCAATTGCTCAGGGCCTTTGCAACACCTGACGGTCTCTGGCGGCTGAACACGACTGTCGGTGACGTCGACCCGCAGTTTCTGCGGATGCTGGTTGCCTATGAGGACCAGCGGTTTCGCGAGCACGCCGGCATCGACTTCCTGGCGCTCGGCCGCGCCGCGCTGCAGTTCGTCACCAACGGCCGCATCGTTTCCGGCGCCTCCACCCTTTCGATGCAGGTGGCGCGGCTGATCGAACCGCGCGAACAACGAAGCATTGCGGCCAAGCTGCTTCAGATTGCGCGCGCGATCCAGATCGAGCGTCGGCTGTCCAAGGACCAGATTCTCGACCTTTATCTCAGCCACGCACCCTATGGCGGCAATCTTGAGGGGGTGCGCGCCGCAAGCCTGGCCTGGTTCGGCAAGGAGCCGAAGCGACTATCTGTAGGCGAAGCCGCGCTGCTGGTGGCGCTGCCGCAATTGCCGGAAAAGCGCCGGCCGGACCGCAACCACGCCGCAGCCGAAGCTGCCCGCAAGCGCGTCCTGACTCGGATGGCGGTTGCCGACGTGATCGGCGAAGGCGAAGCTGAACGGGCCGCGATGACGGCCATTCCGAACCGCCGCCTTCAGTTGCCGGCCTATGCCGCCCATCTGGCCGAGACGGCGCTGCGCAAGCAACCGACGGCCGTGCAGCATCACACGACGCTGCGCCGCAATGTCCAGCGCGGCCTCGAAGCGGTTGCGCGCGAGGGAGCGGCCAAACTGGGACCGAGAGTGTCCGTCGCCATGATCATGGCCGACGCACGCACGGGCGAGATCATCGGCGAAGTCGGCTCGGCCGATTATTTCGACGCGAGCCGCTCGGGCTGGATCGATATGACGCGGATCACCCGCTCGCCCGGTTCGACGCTAAAACCCTTCATCTACGGTCTCGCCTTCGAGGAGGGCCTGGTCAGCCAGGAAACCATTATCGAGGATCGACCGGCCGATTTCTTCGGTTACCGCCCGCGCAATTTCGACATGAGCTACCAAGGCGACGTCAGCGTGCGCCAGGCGTTGCAACTGTCGCTCAACGTTCCGGCCATTCGCCTGCTCGACGTCGTCGGCCCTGCCCGGCTGATGGTCAGGTTCCGCCGCGCCGAGGTGAAGCCTGTGCTGCCCGCAGGCGAGGCACCCGGGCTGGCAATCGGCCTTGGCGGGGTCGGCCTGACGCTGCGCGATCTCGTGCAGCTCTATGCTGGTCTTGCCAATCGCGGCTTCCCGGTGCGGCTCGGCGATGGCATCACCGGCACGGCCGGTCTGATCGACGGCGAACCGCTGCTTTCGCCCGTTTCCGCCTGGCATGTCTCGGATGTGCTCTCGGCCGTCTTGCCGCCGGCGGGAAGCCGGCAGCGCGGCATCGCCTACAAGACCGGCACCAGCTATGGCTATCGCGACGCCTGGTCGGTCGGCTACGACGGCCGTTATGTGCTCGGGGTCTGGGTCGGGCGGCCGGACAATGGCGCCGTTCCGGGGCTGACCGGCTATGGCGCGGCCGCGCCCATTCTTTTTGAAGGCTTTGCCAAATCCGGATTGCCGATCACGCCGCTGCCGGATGCACCGCCGGGCGCTGTGCGCATCTCCCAAATCGAGCTGCCGATCAGCCAGCGCCGCTTCTCGATGACCGCAAGCGGCCTCGTCAACGCCTCGGCGCGCGAGCCGGCGCCACAGATCGTCTTTCCGCCCGAGGGCGCGCGTGTCGAACTTGGCATCGACCATGAGACCATGTCACCGCTTACTTTGAAGCTGCAGGGCGGCCGCGCGCCCTTCCGGTGGCTCGCAAATGGCAAGCCGTTGCCCGATCCGACCCGCCGGCGGACGACGCAATGGCAGCCCGATGGCGCCGGCTATTCCACCCTCACGGTCATCGACGCCGTGGGTCGGGCCGCCAGCGTGCGCGTCTTTATCGAATAGATGAGACCCTCAGTCGGCTGCAGTTTGCGCACGTCGCTCGACCCGGCGTGAACGGTCAGAATACCGCCGAGGCGCCCGACTGTCCGCGTGTGGAGGGTTACGGTGCATCCCGCCAACGGGTCTCACCGCATCCACTCCTTCGGATCAATGGCAACCGGTAGTGGAATGACCAAATTTGCGACCAGCACCGCGTAAGATTGACGAAATAGTAGTTCTATCAGGAGAGGTTGCAGTCGCTCACGCTGTTTGCATCGCCTCCGCACGCGAACCTGTTTATGGTTGCGGACAATTGCTGATATCAATGAAGGATTGCTGAAATGTCGAAGGCCATGAACGTCATCGTTGCCGACGACCATGCCATCGTTCGCGAAGGCTTGAAGATGCTACTTTCGACGATGGCGGGCATATCTGTGGTTGCCGAGGCCGCCGACGGCGAAGCCGTGTTGGCGCTTGCGAGAAGTGAGCCGGCAGACCTTCTGACCCTCGATCTCGGCATGCCGGGCGTGGCAGGCATCCAGTTCATCGCCGACATCAGGGAACTGGCTCCGAGAATGAAGATCCTAGTGCTGACCGCCAATATCGAACCGCGAACGGTCCGCGCCGCCATAGATGCGGGCGCAAGCGGTTATCTCACGAAGAACGGCGACCCGGCCGAGCTTGCCTCTGCCGTTGACGCGCTTGGCGCCAACGAAATCTACCTCGCACAATCGATACGCTTTGCCGTCAGCCACCCGGAGCGACGGACCTTGCCGTCCGCGACCGACGAAGCGCTTTCGCCCATTCCCCTGACCCGGCGGGAGATGCAGATCCTTTCGCTCGCGGCTCAGGGCCTGACGGCTCGCGAGATTGCCGAACGGCTTGGCATCAGCCCGCTCACCGCGCGCAAGCACCGCGAAAACCTGATGCGCAAGCTCAGCCTGCATAGCGCTGCCGAACTCGCCGCCTACGCTGTGCGCATCGGCCTGCCCATTGGCTGAAATCCGCATGCCGCGCCGGCTCCAGCGGTGACATTCCCTTAACCACCACATCATTGGCCGCAGGTTCGAGGCTCCGAAATACGGCACCTGCCGTATGTCGCCGATCTACAACCAAGCGTAGTTCTCTGCCGACCCGATTCCGCACCGACGGGGTCGGGCCGAATGCCACGCTGCCGGAGGGGCAGCCGGCAAACCAGAGGAACTGCGATGCCCTCGATCGAGCACTGGATTTCGTTTGCGGTCGCTACGGCGATCTTTGCCTGCATGCCGGGGCCCGCCATTCTCTACATGACGGCGCAGACCTTGGCGCATGGCCGCAAAGCCGGTTTTTTGGCCGCATTCGGCATCCATATCGGCTGCTATGTGCATATTGCAGCCGCAACCCTCGGGCTTGCCGCCCTTCTCAGCCATGCACCGTTTGTCTATGCGGCAATCAAACTTGCCGGCGCCGTCTATCTGGTCTGGCTTGGCGGCATGATGCTGCTCGGCATCGGCAAGCATGATACGCATAAGACCGATGCCAAGCCCGGCGTGCTGCGCGACAGCATCCTCGTCGAAATCCTCAACCCGAAGACGGCCTTGTTCTTCGTGACGTTCCTGCCGCAATTCGTCGACCCCGCAGCGGCAATGCCAGTCTCGCTGCAGTTCCTGGTCTTCGGCATGCTGGTCAATCTGGCGTTGTCGGCCGCTGATGTCGCCGCTGTGATACTCGCATCCCTGACCCTTGGTCGCTTCACCGGCCAGAGCAGCCTGGTCCCGCGGGCATGCGGTTCGATCCTCATCGGCCTCGGCATGATGCTGGCAACGCAGTCCGTCTGACACGAGGGGTCTTGCGATCAAACCCTTTCCTATCCCGATTGTTTCGGCGATGATATCCGGGCCTTGAACGTCAGCGCAAAGCTCGAAGTCCTTCGGATGCCATCGCAAGGCTATGGATGACGTCCGTGCGAGAGGAAAACGGTCGCATGCTCAGCCCTGCCGAGATTTCGCAAGCAGCCGAGAGCCTTCACCAGGCCGAAATCGATCGCAGCCAGGTCGGCCTGTTGTCCCTCAAACATCCGGGGATGACGATAGACGACGCCTATGCGGTTCAATCCGCCTGGGTGCGGCGCAAGCGGGACCTCGGCCGACGGATCATCGGCTTCAAGATCGGGTTGACGTCAAAGGCCATGCAGCAGGCGCTTGATATCGACACACCGGATTCCGGCGTGCTGTTCGACGACATGCTGTTCGAGGATGGTGCAACCATTCCCGCCGATCGCTTCATCCAGCCTCGCGTAGAGGCCGAAATCGCCTTCGTGATGAAGGCGCCGCTCAAAGGGCCGCGCGTCACCATCCTGAACGTGCTCAACGCCACCGACTTCGTGATCCCCGCGCTGGAGATCCTCGACACCCGCATCGTCAGACGCGATCCCGAGACACAGCAGGCCCGAGGGATCGCCGATACGATCGCCGACAATGCGGCCAATGCCGGGCTGATCCTTGGCGGACGACCGATGCGCCCCGACGCGGTCGATATGCGCTGGATGGGCGCCATCCTCTCGCGCAACGCCGAAGTGGAAGAAACTGGATTGGGGGCGGGCGTTCTCAATCATCCCGCCCATGGCATCGCCTGGCTCGCCAACCGCTTGGCGCAGTATGGCGACGCGATCGAACCGGGCCAGATCGTGCTTTCCGGCTCGTTCGTGCGTGCGGTGGAGGCGCGCAGCGGCGACACTTTCGTTGCCGATTTCGGCAATCATGGCACAGTCAGCTGCCACTTCGCCCAAAGCGCCGCCTGACCCAGCGGCACCAATGTCTTAGGCACCCTATCCTCGCGTGCTATTGTACCAGGATTGCGCGGAAATCATTGACATTCGTGCCGGTCGGCCCGGGCTTGAAGATATCGCCGAGCGCGTCGAAGGCACTCCAGCTATCATTCCGCTGTAGGAGTGCTGCGGCGTCGAGCCGCTGTGCGGCGAGCCGGGCGATCGTCGTTCCGTCGGCGAAGGCGCCGGCATTGTCCTCGGAACCGTCGATGCCATCGGTATCGGCGGCAAGCGCCGAAACGCCAATGGCGCCATCAATGCCAAGGGCCAGCGACAGCAGGAACTCGCTGTTGCGTCCGCCCTTGCCTGCCCCGCGCATGGTAACGGTCGTCTCGCCGCCGGAAAGAACGACAACGGGCTTCGCGAAGGGGCGGCCGCGGCCTGCGACCTCACGGGCGATTGCCGCGTGAACACTGCCGACGTCACGCGCCTCGCCTTCGATTGCGTCGGAGAGAATGATTGCCTCGATGCCGGCCTCCCGCGCCTTGGCGGCAGCCGCCTCGAGCGAGACGGAAGCGGATGCGATCAGGCGTACTTCGTTGGCAGCGAAACGCGGGTCGGACGGCGACGGCGCATCGGCAGCCGGATCGGCGAGCCACGCCAGAACCTTTTCGGGCAATTGCAAGCCATAGCGCTCGATGATCTTCAGGGCGTCGGCACGAGTGCTTGCGTCGGGCAGGGTCGGGCCGGAGGCGACCAGCGCCGGGTCATCGCCGGGAATATCAGATACGATGAGTGAAACGACCTTCGCCGGATAGGCCGCGGCCGCGAGCCGGCCACCCTTGATCAATGAGACGTGCTTGCGCACCGCATTCATGGCGCTGATCGGCGCGCCCGAGGCGAGCAGCGCCCGGTTGACGGCGACTTCATCGTCCAGCGAAAGGCCTGGAGGTGGTGACGGCAGCAGGGCCGATCCACCACCGCAGACAAGAGCAACGACCAGATCGTCTTCCGACAGGCCGCTGACCTCGGCGATCAAGCGCCGAGAGGCCTGCAGACCGCTTTCATCCGGCAGCGGATGCGATGCTTCCAGCACCTCGATACGCTGGCAAGGGGCTGCGTAGCCGTAGCGGGTGACGACGACGCCGGAAAGCGGACCATCCCAATGTCGCTCGAAGGCCTGCGCCATCTGTGCCGCACCCTTGCCGGCGCCGACGACCACGGTCCGGCCCTTCGGCCGCTCCGGCAGGTTGGCGGCAATCACCAGTGCCGGGTCGGCAGCGGCAACCGCCGATGTGAACAGCGTTTCCAGAAACGTGCGCGGATCGGCAATGGCTGCCATGTCTCTCCCCTTCATCCAAGATCTCGGGCGGCGGCTCCTCCTTCCGCCGCCCGGAGGCACGATCGGCAGACGGAACGGGCCGCCGGTCGATCATGCGTATTTTCATGCTGTCGTAGCGGTGCTTCAGGCGACCTGATGGTTCGCCATGCGCTCAAGGGCACGCACCAGGCCGGAATGGTCAAGCCCGCTGTCACCATTGGCGGCGCAGTTGTTGAACAGCTCCTGCGTCGCTGCCGTGTTCGGTAGCGAGATGCCGAGGGATTTTGCGCCCTGCAGCGCCAGGTTCAGATCCTTCTGGTGCAGCGAGATGCGGAAGCCCGGATCGAAGGTGCGCTTGATCATGCGATCGCCATGCACTTCGAGAATGCGCGAGGAGGCAAAACCACCCATCAATGCTTCGCGAACCCGCGCCGGATCGGCACCGGCCTTCGACGCGAAGACGAGCGCCTCGGACACCGCTTCGATCGTCAGCGCGACGATGATCTGGTTGGCGACCTTGGTCACCTGGCCATCACCACAATCGCCAACGAGCGTGATGTTCTTGCCCATCAGCTGGAACAACGGCAAGGCCCGGTCGAAGCTCTCCTGAGAGCCGCCGGCCATGATCGAAAGCGAACCGTTCTTGGCACCGACTTCGCCGCCGGAGACTGGCGCGTCGACGTATTCCGCACCGGTTTCGCGGATCTTTTTGGCGAACTCCTTGGTCTCGATCGGCGAGATCGAGCTCATGTCGATGACCAACTTGCCCTTGGAAAGGCCGTAGGCGACGCCGTTCTCGCCGAAGATAACGTCCTTCACTTCAGGGGTGTCCGGCAGCATCAGGATGATCGTGTCGACCGCCTCGGCAAGTGCCTTCGGCGTCTCGACAAACGTCAGGCCATTGTCGAGCAGTTCCTGCCGCGGCGGGATCGCAAATTTCGAAGTGATGATCGTATGCCCGGCATCCTGCAGATGGCGTGCCATCGGCGTACCCATGATGCCCAGTCCAATAAAGCCGATCGTTGCCATTGTGCTTAACTCCTGATCTTGATGATATCTGCGGATTGCGTGCGCTTGCGCTCGGCGCCAAGCCAGCCAAGGCCCTCGGCCGTGGTCGTGCGCGGCTTGTATTCGCAGCCGATCCAACCGTCGTAGCCCGCCTCTTCGAGCGCATCGAAGACGTAGGGATAGTTGATCTCGCCCGTACCCGGTTCGTTGCGGCCCGGGTTATCGGCAAGCTGGACATGGGCGATGCGGCCGGCAAAGCGCCTGTAGGTACCGATGAGTTCGCCTTGCGTGCGCTGCTGATGGTAGAGGTCGTACTGGATGAAGAGGTTGTCGCTGCCGACCTCGTCGATGATCGAAGCGGCCTGCTCGACCGTGTTGAGGTAGAAGCCGGGAATATCGAAGTGGTTGATCGGCTCGATCAGCAGGCAAATGCCCTGCTTGCCCAGTTCGCTCGCGGCGAGCTTGAGGTTGGCGACCAGCGTGGTGCGCAGCACGGCTTCCGAGACCCCGTCCGGCGCAATGCCGACCAGGCAGTTGACCTGTTTGCAATCAAGCGTGGTCGCATAGTCGATGGCGCTCGCCACGCCCTTGCGGAACTCGTCGATCCGGTCGGGAAGGATGGCGATGCCGCGCTCGCCGCCGGCCCAGTTGCCGGCCGGCAGGTTGTGCAGCACTTGTTTCAGGCCGTAACGCTGCAACTCGGCGCGCAGGCTGACCTTCTCGAACTCGTAGGGGAAGAGATACTCGACACCTTCGAAGCCGGCTTTTGCAGCAAGGGCAAAACGATCGAGGAACGGCGCCTCGGTAAACAGCATTGTCAGGTTCGCAGCGAACTTCGCCATGCGATTTTTCCTCCTTGTGATAGTTTTCAATCGAGAAGCGCTTCGATCGCGGTCGGTGCATCTTCGCCACGCGCCGCCAGTTCCTCGAACTCGACGACGGCGTTGATGTCCGCACCCATGGCGATGTTGGTGACGCGCTCGAGGATGAACTCGATGACGACGGGAACCTGGTGCTCATCCATCAGGGCGCGTGCCCGGTCGAACGCTTCCTGGAACTCGTTGGGGCTGCGCACCCGGATCGCCTTGCAGCCGAGACCCTCGGCGACGGCGACATGGTCGACGCCATAGCCCTTCTCCGCGTCTTCAGACGCATTGATGTTGTCGAAGGCGAGGCTGACTTCGAAATCCATGTTGAAGCCGCGCTGCGCCTGGCGGATGAGGCCGAGGTAGGAATTGTTCACGACGACATGCAGGTAGGGCAGCTTGTGCTGGGCGCCGACCGCCAGTTCCTCGATCATGAACTGGAAATCATAGTCGCCGGAAAGTGCTACGATCGGCCGATCGGGATCGGCGGCACGCACGCCAAGGGCAGCCGGCAGGGTCCAGCCGAGCGGGCCGGCCTGGCCGCAATTGATCCAGTTGCGCGGCTTGTAGACGTGCAGGAACTGCGCGCCGGCGATCTGGCTGAGGCCGATGGTCGAGACATAGCAGGTGTCGCGGCCGAAGGCCTTGTTCATCTCTTCATAGACGCGCTGCGGCTTTAGCGGCGTCTGGTCGAAATGGGTCTTGCGCAGCATGGTCCGCTTGCGCTCGCGGCATTCTTGCGCCCAGCCCGACCAGTCGCGCAGCTTGCCGGCGGTCTTCCATTCCGTCGCAACGTCAAGGAAAAGCTTCAGCGCTGCCCCCGCGTCTGAGACGACGCCGAAATCCGGCGCGAAGACGCGTCCGATCTGCGTCGGTTCGATATCGACGTGAACGAACTTTCGACCCTCGGTATAGGTCGGTATGTTGCCGGTGTGGCGGTTTGCCCAACGGTTGCCGACGCCGAGCACGAAGTCGGAGGCGAGCATGCTGGCATTGCCGTAGCGATGCGACGTCTGCAGGCCGCACATGCCGGCCATCAGCGGATGATCGTCCGGGATCGTGCCCCAGCCCATCAGTGTCGGAATGACCGGGATACCGGTGATCTCGGCAAATTCGGTCAAGAGATCCGAGGCGTCGGCATTGATGATGCCGCCACCGGCAACGATCAACGGCCGCTCGGCCTCGTTCAGCATCGCAATGACCTTCTCGGCCTGCGCGCGCGTCGCCTTCGGCTTGTAGGGCTCGAGCGGCTCATACGTCTCGGGATCGAATTCGATCTCGGCCAGCTGAACGTCGACCGGCAGGTCGATCAGCACCGGTCCGGGCCGCCCGGAGCGCATCAGGTGAAAAGCCTTCTGGAAGACGAACGGCACCAGCGCCGGCTCCATGACGGTGACAGCCCACTTGGTGACGGGTGCTGCGATCTTGGAGATATCGACGGCCTGGAAATCCTCCTTGTCCAGGCGGGCGCGCGGCGCCTGCCCGGTGATGCAGAGGATCGGGATCGAGTCGGCGGAAGCCGAGTAAAGGCCGGTGATCATGTCGGTGCCGGCCGGGCCTGACGTGCCGATGCAAACGCCGATGTTGCCGTGCTTGGCGCGGGTGTAGCCTTCCGCCATATGCGAGGCGCCCTCTACGTGGCGGGCAAGGATGTGGCGAACCGAGCCGCGCGCCCTCAGAGCGGAATAAAACGGATTGATTGCCGCACCGGGCACGCCGAAGGCACAATCGATGCCCTCTTTCTCAAGAACGTAAACAGCCGCATCAACGGCACGCATCTTAGCCATGGGAACTCCTCCTATTTGATGAGACGATACCCCATTGTCATCAATGTTCAACATTTAAATGGAATTCATTTCCATCAGATGGAAATAAACATCTTCAAGAATTTCGAAACAATCAATCCTGGTCCTGCTAGAGGATGATAGGAATGACTCGGCTGCTGGAGGATGGATCATGGATGCGACAGGCAAGGGAAAACGCGGCCGAAAGGCGGGCGAAAACGCAGCGCCCGGCTCCGTGCAGGTGCTCGACCGTAGCCTGACGCTGCTGGCGGTCGTTGCCGAAAGCGACGGCTCGACATTGACGAACTTGTCCGATGTCACAGGCATAGCGCCATCGACCGTGCACCGGCTGCTGACGTCTCTGGCCAACCACGGCATGGTGATGAACGACCCCGACACCGGCGCCTGGACGATCGGCCTCAAGGCATTCGAGATCGGCAACGCCTATCTGCGCTTCCGCAAGCTCGGCACCATCAGCCGTCCGTTTCTGAAACAGCTGATGGAAGAAAGCGGTGAGACTGCCAATATCGGCATCGAAGAAGGCGGCGATGTCGTCTTCATCTCGCAGGTGGAAAGCCATGCCCCGATGCGGGCCTTCTTCCGCCCCGGCCGGCGCGGGCCGATCCATGCCTCCGGAATCGGCAAGGCGATCCTGTCGACCTGGGCCGACAAGGATGTCGCGCATCTGCTGGCTGGACGCGACCTGGCGCATTTCACCGACAAGACACGCGACAACCTGTCGGCGCTGCTGCAGGACATCCAGAAGATCCGCCAGCGCGGCTGGTCGATCGACGACGAGGAACACACGCTCGGCATGCGCTGCGTGGCAGCGCCGATCTTCAACGAATATGGGGAAACGATCGCCGGGATCTCGATCTCAGGACCATCCGTGCGCGTCAATGACGACAAGCTCTTAGTGCTGGGACCGGTCGTGCGCGAGCGCGCCGATGCCTTGACCCGGGCCATGGGCGGCAAGCGCCCCGAAGATCTCTGATAAGGAGATCTTTGACAAGAAAGCCTCCCCTTGTGGGGGGAGGCTTGCGTACGCGGCGTTGAGTTGGAACGTTCAGCGTCGAACGTTGGGAGACCAGGCTTCCGCGATGGTTCAGACCGTCTCGAGTTTCCGGCCGCCCGTGGCTTCTGTCTCGGCTGCCTGGTTGCTGGCACGATGTTTCATCGGCTTGCCGGCAACATAGGTTTCGGCCACCGATCGGTCGTCGCCCATCGTCTGCAGGATGAAGAGTTCCTCGGCGAGCGTCTTGGCCACGCGCATTCTCAGCTCCATCGACGGCTTGGCGCGACTGTCGAGCACGACGATATCGGCGTCGGCGCCGATATGCAGCGAGCCGATGCGGTCGTCGAGATCGAGCGCCCGCGCGTTGCCGAGCGTCATCATGTAGAACGAGTTGAACGGCGAAAGCCGCTGACCCTGCAGATGAAGAACCTTGTAGGCCTCATCCATGGTTTCCAGCATCGAGAAGCTGGTGCCGGCGCCGACGTCGGTTGCCACCGACCAGCGCGCGCCGAGTTTGTCGAAACGGTCGCGGTCAAAGAGGCCCGAACCGAGGAACAGGTTCGAGGTCGGGCAGAAAGTGCCGACGGCGCCGGTCTCGGCGAGAACCGAGATCTCGCGATCGCTGAGGTAAATGCAGTGCCCGAGCAACGTCTTGCGGGTCAAAAGATCGTAGCGTGCATAGATGTCGGTATAGTCCTTCGCTTCCGGGTAGAGCGACGTCGCGAAAGCGATCTCGTCCTTGTTTTCGGACAGATGCGTCTGGACGTAGCATTCGGGATGTTCGGCGACGAGCGCCCGGCTCATCTCCATCTGTTCCGGCGTCGAGGTGATGGCGAAACGCGGGCTGATGGCGTAGTGGGCGCGGCCGCGGCCGTGCCACTTGCCGATCAGTTGCTTCGTCTCGTCATATCCGAGTTGAGGCGTGTCGCGCAGCGCATCGGGCGCATTGCGATCCATCATTACCTTGCCGCCGATCATCAGCATGCCGCGGCTTTCCGCAGCGCCGAAGTAGGCATCGACACTCTCCGGATGCACCGAACAATAGGCAACGGCCGTGGTGGTGCCGTTGGAAAGCAGCTCGTCCATGAACCGGCCGGCGATGAATTGAGCATGCTCCGGCTGGCGGAACTTTTGTTCCTCGACGAAAATGTAGGTGTTCAGCCATTCGAGCAATTGCGCACCATAGGAGGCGATCGCCTGCGTCTGCGGGAAATGCAGATGCGTGTCGATCAGGCCCGGCAACACCAGGTTCGGTCGATGATCGGCAACCTTGACCGCTGGCCCGGCCCTGCGGGCAACATCCGAATGCTCGCCGATATCGGCAACCTTGCCGTTGCGCACCAGAACGGCGCCATCTTCGAAGTAGCGATAGGAGGCGTGGTCGTCGATGCCTTTGGGCGCCTCGACAAACGTCAGCACGCGGCCGCGGATCAGCAAATCGGTCATTGAACCTTCTCTCCCTTTACGACCGTCTCATACCAGGCGACGAGGAGCTTGCGCTCCTCGTCCGATATGCCGGTGACATTGGCCGGCGGCATCGCGTGCGAACGGCCGGCTTGCAGATAGATTTCGCGTGCGTGCGCGGCGATCTCGCCGTCGGTCTCCAGCGTCACGCCCTTCGGCGGCACGACCAGCCCTTCCCAGCCGGGCTCCTTGGCGTGGCACATGGAACAGCGGCCAAGCACAGTGTCGCGAACCTTCGGAAAGGCCTCGGCGGTAACGAACGGCTGCTGCGCCGCCGAAACCTTCGCCTCCTCGTCGCCGCTCAGGATCTTCGGCACGGTCGACAGCCACATGATGACAATGAAGAGCAGCGCGGTCGCAAGCCACGTCCAGGTCGGATTGCCCTTGTCGGCATGACGGGTGTTGAAATAGTGGCGGATGGTGACGCCCATCAGGAACACCAGCGAGGCGATGATCCAGTTGTACTGGGTGCCGAAGGCCAGCGGATAATGGTTCGACAGCATCAGGAACAGCACAGGCAGCGTCAGGTAGTTATTGTGCGTGGAACGCTGCTTGGCGATGACGCCGTATTTGGCGTCCGGCGTGCGGCCGGCGATCAGGTCGGCAACGACGATCTTCTGGTTCGGGATGATGATGAAGAAGACGTTTGCCGACATGATCGTCGCGGTGAAGGCGCCGAGATGCAGGAAGGCGGCGCGGCCGGTGAAAAGCTGCGTATAGCCCCAGGCCATGCCGACGAGGATGAAATACAGGAGCACCATCAGCTTGGTGTTGTCGCGGCCGGCCGGCGACTTGCAGATCGTGTCATAGACAAGCCAGCCGAAGCCGATCGAGGCCAGCGAAATGGCGATCGCCGTCGTCTTCGACACGTCGAGGACATTGGGGTCGATCAGATAAAGGTCAGCGCCGGCGTAATAGACCATGCACAGCATGCCGAAACCGGAAAGCCAGGTGACGTAGGATTCCCATTTGAACCAGATCAGGTGCTCCGGCATGTTTGATGGAGCCACCAGATACTTCTGGATATGATAGAAGCCGCCGCCGTGGACCTGCCATTCCTCGCCATAGGCTCCAACAGGCAGATCGGGTCTTTTCTTCAGGCCAAGATCGAGCGCGACGAAATAAAACGACGAACCGATCCATGCGATACCGGTGATGACGTGTAGCCATCTCATGGCAAAGGTGAGCCAATCCCAGGCTATGGCATACTCGTACATGCAATTCTCCCATTTCTCCGTGGCGCATTATGTGTCATTGCTGGAGGCCGCGGGAACGTCGCTGGTTCACCAACACTTTCAAAAAAATCTATAAAATCGCGACGGAATGGATGCGTTAGATAGGGCCCGGAGGAGAGATCGGGAGGCATGTCATATCTGGACAATGTTCGCGTCTTCGTACGCGTCGTAGAGCTTGGAACCCTGTCGGCAGCTGGTCGCGACCAGCGCGTAACGCCGGCGGTTGCCAGCAATAGAATCAAAGAGTTGGAGCGCCACATGGGCGTTCGGCTGTTCAATCGGACGACACGCAAGCTGACCCCGACGGAGCACGGCCGTGTGTTCTACGACGGTGCCGTCAAGATTCTCGAAGCTGTCAATGAGGCGGAGAACGCCATCGCGGATCTGTCGCACAATCCGAAGGGTGCACTGAAGATTACCGCTCCGTTGGGGATAGGTCGGCGGCTGATCGCCTCGGGCATTCCGGAGTTTCACGACAAATATCCGGATATCGAGGTGCGGCTCAGGCTCTCCGACCACAATGTCGATATCCTGTCGGAAGGCGTCGATGTCGCCTTCAAGCTCGGCATCCTCGAAGATTCGAACCTGCGCATGCGTGGCATCATGAACTGCGAGCGCGTCGTCTGCGGCGCACCCGCCTATTTCGAGAAGCGCGGCGTGCCGCAAACGCCCGACGAGCTTATCGCCGACAAGCATGACTGTCTGCTGCTGCGCTATCCCGGTTCCAAGGAGTACTTCTGGACATTGCAGACGTCTGAGGGTGTCAGGAAGCTCGAAGTGACCGGGCCTTACGATTCGGATGATGGCGATGTGTTGACCCAATGGGCGCTCGATGGTCGCGGCATCATCAACAAGCCTCTCTTCGAGGTGAAGAGCTACATCAACACCGGCGAGCTGGTGCCAATCCTTGCCTCGACACCGCCGCTCGGCGTGCAACTGGCGGCCATCTATCCGCACAAGCGCTTCCAGGACCCGAAGGTTCGGCTGATGATCGACTATATGGCGGAGCGCTGTCAGCGGCTGATCGGCAAGATGCTCGCCTGACAGCCCCGCCTAAAACAGCGCTCTGCTTGATCGGTTAAGGCACGAGCACGATCTTACCGGTCGTGCTTCGTGTTTCCATGGCACGGTGCGCCTCTGCCGCCTGATCCAGCGGAAACCGACCACCCAGATGGACCTTGAGCCGCCCGTCCTCCACGCGACGAAACAGATCGCCGAGATCGGTTTTCAGGGCGGACGGCGTGAGCAACGGCAATAGAGCGAACCCACGCAGGGATTGATTGCCCGAAAGCATTTGTTCGACGTCAGCGGCTTCGAGTTCGAAGCGACCCATCGCGCCGAAGACGAGCTCACCGCCTTGCGCCAGAACACCAAGCGCGGATTTGGTGAAGGATCCGCCGACCATGTCGTAGATCGTCTCGACTGACCCACCCGCCAGATGCTGTCCAAGCTCCGACTGCCAATCCGCTGCCTTGTAGTCGATTGCAAGGTCCGCGCCGAGCGAGCGTGTGAACGCGACCTTCTCGCCGCCGCCCGCAAGCGCGATTACCGTTTTTGCACCCGCCTCTCTTGCAAGCTGAATGAGCAGCGAGCCGACACCGCCGGCCGCAGCAGTCACCAGCACGGTCTTTCCCTGCGGATTGCTTTGCCGAACGAGATGAAGCGCCGTCAGCCCCTGGATCATCAGCGCTGTCGCCACTTCGAACGAAACGTCGCCGGGGATCGGCACGAGTGCGTCAGCGTCGATCGCGACATATTCGGCGCACCCGCCCGCCCCGCGGCCGAAGGCGAACATCGGCACGGCGACACGCGTGCCGACCGCCGGCGTTTTCACGCCTTCGCCCTGCGCCTCGACAATGCCCGCGACCTCGACACCCGGCACCATCGGCAAACCAGGCTTCACCGCATATCGATCCTGCCGCATCAGAACTTCGAAGAAATTGAGTCCGATCGCCCCGACCCGCACCAGCACTTCGCCGTGCGCGGGCACCGGCTTCGGCATATCGATCAGCTCAAGGACTTCAGGGCTCCCGAAGGAGCGGTACTGGATTGCTTTCATGGATCTCGACCTCATTTGACTGGCTTTGATCCATAGATAGCCTTAGGCTCCCGTTCGGCTCTACACACCCTTTTGTTCCATACTGACCGGTTGGTAACCATGGCCGATATCATCAAGAGACTGCCGTCACTGCCATCCGAGCGTGCGCTCAAGGTGATCTCCGGGCGATGGAAGGCAGTGATCCTCTATCACCTGTTCGACGGTCCGAGGCGCCTTTCGGAGTTGCGACGGCTTGTGCCGGCCGTCAGCCAGAAAGTCCTGATCCAGCAGCTTCGCGAAATGGAGGAACATGGCCTCGTTCATCGCGAGATCTTTCGCGAAGTGCCGCCAAGGGTGGAATATTCGGCAACGGCGCTTGGCCACAGCCTCGAGCCGGTCCTGCTTGCCCTGTGCGAATGGGGCCAGCGTCACGCCGAAGAACTGGGTGAATTCGACCAGGTCGGCGATTGCATCATCCGGCCGCGCCAAAGCGCCTGAGCGTCAGGCGCCGACGCGCTTGCCTGGCTTGACCGAGGAGACAGCCGGCGCTTCCCAATGATGATTGAGAGCGGCGGTCATGATCTCGGCTGCGGCCAGGGCCGCTATGACCGCCGGCCTCTTGTCCTTCACCGCCGTGCCGCCGATCGGGCAGATAAGGCGGTCGAAAAGATCGGGCCGGCCGATTTCCCGTGACAGCCAGTTCTTGAAGGTCGAACGCTTGGTCTTCGAGCCGATCATGCCGACATAGGAAGCGTCGTCACGCCTGAGCGCCTCGGCTGCAATCAGGAAGTCGAGCGCGTGGTCATGGGTGAGGATCACGAAGGCGCTGCCGCGCGGCGCATCGCGGACCACCACCTCGGGCATCGCCGTCAGGCAGGTCTCGATACCGTGGATATCGGCGGCCGAAAGCTCGTCCTCGCGGGTGTCGACGAGGATAGTGCGCACCGGCACGAGCGATAGCGCCATCGCCAGCGCATCACCGACATGCCCGGCGCCGAAGACGTAGACATGGGGGCGGCTGGCAATCTCCAGATCGCTGCGTTCAATCAACATGGCGGCTTTCTCCCGATCGATGCGCGTGAAGGCGAGCGCGACGCGCCCGCCGCAACACTGGCCGATCTCGGGACCAAGCGGGACCGTCATCGTGTCGGCGCTATCGCCGCGCTTCAGCGCGCGCCGACCGTGGTCGATCGCCATATATTCGAGCTGGCCGCCGCCGATGGTGCCGAAGAGGCCGTCCGGCGCCACCAGCATCCAGGCGTCGGTGTCGCGCGGCGTCGAGCCTGCGGCACCCGTCACCTCGACCAGAACGCAGTCCGGTTCGCGACGCAGGAAGTCCCTGATATCCTCTCGGCTCGCAACCATCGCCATCAACCCTGTGCTACAGCCCCTTGCCTTGCGGCGGCTCGCAGCTGCTCGATCGCCATCAGCACCCGTTCCGGCGTCGCCGGCGCATCGATGCGCGGGGGAATACGATACTCCGCAACGCTCGCCGCTGCCATCGACAACGCCTCCAGAACCGAAATGCCCAGCATGAACGGCGGTTCCCCGACGGCCTTTGACCGCCGGATCGTTTCCTCCCGGTTGACCGACCAATCGGCCAGGCGAACGTTGAACACGCGCGGTCGATCGGAGGCAAGCGGGATCTTGTAGGTCGACGGCGCATGCGTGCGCAGCCGACCCTTGGCATCCCACCACAGTTCCTCTGTCGTGAGCCAGCCCATGCCCTGAACGAACGCGCCTTCGACCTGACCCAGATCCAATGCCGGGTTCAGCGACCGGCCGACATCGTGGAGGATGTCGGTACGATCGACCTGATATTCGCCGGTCAACGTATCGACGCTGACTTCGGAGCAGGACGCACCATAGGCATAGTAGAAGAACGGGCGGCCGCGGCCCTCCGAGCGGTTCCAGTGGATCTTCGGCGTCTTGTAGAAACCCGCAGCTGAAAGCTGAATGCGGGCGCCATAGGCGAGCTTGATGAACTCGCCGAAAGCTAAGCGATCCGCGCCGATCCGCACTGTATTCGGCTCGAAGGCGACATCGGCCTCGGCGACTTTCCAGCGCTCGGCGGCAAAGCGCACCAGCCGCGCCTTGATCTGCTGCGCCGCATCCGCGGCCGCCATACCGTTGAGATCCGAACCGGAGGACGCTGCTGTCGCCGACGTATTCGGCACCTTGCCCGTCGTCGTCGCCGTCACCTTGATCCGATCGAGATCGACCTGGAACTCGTCGGCCACCACCTGGGCGACCTTGGTGTAAAGCCCCTGCCCCATCTCGGTACCACCATGGTTGAGGTGGATCGACCCGTCGGTATAGACGTGCACCAGGGCGCCTGCCTGATTGTACTCGGTCTTGGTGAAGGAGATGCCGAACTTGACCGGGGTGAGCGCGATGCCGCGCTTGATGATGTGGTTTTCGCGGTTGAAGGCGATCACGGCCTCTCGACGCGCAGCGTAATCGGCCGACGTTTCGAGCTCCTCGATGATGCGCCCGATGATGTTGTCTTCGACCGTCTGGTGATAGGGCGTGAGATTGCGGCCCTCGCCGCCATAGAAGTTGAGCTTGCGGATCTCGAGCGGATCCTTGCCGACAGCATAGGCGACATCCTCGATCATGCGCTCGCCGCCGACCATGCCCTGCGGGCCGCCGAAGCCACGAAACGCAGTGTTCGAGACGGTGTTGGTCTTCAACGGCTTCGAACGAAGACGGACGTTCGGATAGAAGTAGCAGTTGTCGGCATGAAAGAGCGCGCGATCGGTCACGGGTCCAGAGAGATCGGCGGAAAAGCCGCAGCGCGCCGCAAACACCGCATCGACCGCCTCGATCCGGCCCTCGTCATCGAAGCCGACCTTGTAGTCGACGTGGAAGTCGTGACGCTTGCCGGTTGCCGACATGTCGTCGTCGCGGTCAGGTCTGACCTTGACGGCGCAACGGTATTTCTTTGCGGCCAGGGCCGCCACGGCGGCGAAGATGTTGGCCTGCGTTTCCTTGCCGCCGAAGCCGCCACCCATGCGGCGCACATTGACAGTCACGGCGTTGGACGGCACGCCAAGCACGGTTGCCACCATGTGCTGGGTTTCGCTCGGATGCTGGGTCGACGAATAAACCAGGACCTCATCGTCCTCGCCGGGAATGGCAAAGGAAATCTGGCTTTCGAGATAGAAGTGGTCCTGACCGCCGATGCGCATCTCGCCTTCGACGATGTTCTTCGCCCTGGCAAAACCGGCTTCGATGTCGCCACGCTCCAGCTTCAGCGGATCGATGACCAGAGGATAGTTCGCGGCAGCAGCCTCAAGCACGTCGGTCACATGCGGCAGATCGCGGTATTCGACCTCGACCTTGACGGCTGCACGCCTCGCGGCTTCACGCGACGTGGCGATGACGGCGAACATCGGCTGGCCGTAGAACTCGACCTTGCCGGTTGCAAACACCGGATCGTCGTGCTTGTGGGCGGGGCTGATGTCGTTTTCACCCGGGATGTCGTCAGCTGTGAGGATACCGATGACGCCCTCGCTGGCGCTGACCGCGTCGAAATCGATCGACAGGATATCGGCATGGGCGCGCTGGGACAGACCGAGATAGCCGTGCAATGTGCCGGCCGGTTCCGGAATATCGTCGATATACTCGGCCGTTCCCGACACATGTTTGTGGCCGGACTCGTGCCGTTCGTTTTCGTGGACGCCACCGCGGATGCGGTCGATGGGCTGCATCACATTCATGGGTCTCACCTCCTAGACGGCTACGGCAATGTTGCGGTCGATCCGGATGTTTCCGGTCGCCTGCGTTTCAAGATAGAAGCGGCGCAACAGGTTCTTGGCCACCAGTTGGCGATACTCCGCCGAGGCGCGCCAGTCGGTAAGCGGCGTGAAGTCCTGATCGAAGGCGGAGATCGCCTGCTCGACCGTTGGCTCCTGCCAGGCCTTGCCCTTCAGCGCCGCCTCGACATGAACAGCCCGCTTCGGTGTTCCGGCCATGCCGCCAAAGGCGATCACCGCGTCAGCGACTTCACCGGCACCGTCGAATGTCAGGCGGAATGCGCCGCAGACGGCGGTGATGTCTTCATCCAGACGCTTGGTGATCTTGTAGACGGCAAAGCTGGTGTCAGCTTCGAGGAAAGGAATGTGAACCGCTTCGACGAATTCACCGGGCTCGCGATCCTGCTTGCCGTAGGCAATGAAGAAATCTTCGAGCGCCACGGTACGGCGGCGAGCGCCCTTGCGCAGCGTCACCGACGCGCCGAGCGCAATCAATGCCGGCGGCGTGTCGCCGATCGGCGATCCGTTGGCGATGTTGCCACCGACCGTACCCATGTTGCGGACCTGCTGTCCGCCGATCCGGTCCCAAAGCTCGCGCAATTGCGGGAAATGTTCGGTAATGACGGGATAGGCTTCGGCATAGCTGACACCAGCGCCAAGCGTCACACCCTTGTCGTCGACGGTGATGCGACGAAGTTCTTCCAGGTGCGTGAGATGCACGACCGGCGCGATATCGCGCATGAACTTGGTGACCCAGAGGCCGACGTCGGTCGAGCCGGCAACGATCGTCGCTTTCGGATTGGCTTCGAGCACATCGGCAAAATCATCGACGGAAGCCGGCAGCATGAACAGTTCCGCTCCCTCGCCGATCACCACGCGGCGGCCATCCTGAAGGGCTGCGAGTTCGCCGGCGATACGATCGCGTTCGGCAAACAATGGATCCTTCCCCAGATCGCCGATGGTCGAAATCGCCTCGGCCGCGCGAATGATCGCGGCATAGCCAGTACAGCGACACAGGTTGCCCTGCAGCGCCTTCTCGATTTCGGTGACCGACGGCTTGGCGTTTTCCATCCAAAGCCCGTAGAGCGACATCACGAAGCCAGGCGTGCAGAAGCCGCATTGCGACGCGTGCGTCTGGACCATCGCCTGCTGGACGGGATGGAGTGGACCACCCGGTGTTGCCAGCGAATCCACCGTCACCACGTGACAGCCGTCGAGCGAACCGACAAAGCGGATACAGGCATTGACGGATTCATACTTGAGCTGCCCGCCGAGCAGGCGGCCGACCAGCACCGTGCAGGCGCCGCAGTCTCCCTCGGCACAGCCTTCCTTGGTTCCGCGCAGGTTGCGATCGATGCGCAGGAAATCGAGCAATGTCTGCACCGCAGAAACGTCGGAAAGCTCGACAAGGCGGTGGTTCAGGAGAAAACGGATCGTGTTGCGTATCTGAATGGTCATTGCTGATCAGCTCCCGCGATAGGTCGAATAGCCGTAGGGCGACAAGAGCAGCGGCACATGATAGTGCGCCGCCTGATCGTCGATACCGAAACGGATCGGGATGACATCGAGAAACGGGTTGGCGCCGCGCGCAGCTTCGGACCCAAGATAGTCGCCGGCGTGGAAATGCAGCTCGTAGGTGCCGGCCTGCATCAGCGATCCGCTCAACAGCGGCTGATCGCAGCGTCCGTCATCATTCGTCCTGACCGAGCGCAGATGCGTCTGGCGCTCGCCCTCGATGCGATACAGCTCGATGCGCAGGTCCTTGGCCGGTTTGCCACTGGCCGTATCGAGTACATGGGTCGTCAGACGGCCGTCGTTTCCACCATGAGATTGCATGCGTCTTGCTCCTCCCGAAGTCATCTTTCCATTTCGCAGTATCCCGGTGAGCCAGTGCATTGAGAAGCGGGCGGATCATTCGAGACTTTCAAAATTTTTGGGGGGAATGACGGCGGAAAAATCCCGTTAGGAATCGAGGTGCAGAGACAAATGTCTGGAGGACTGCTTGCATGAGATACCCCCGCGATCTTCACGGCCATGGCCCGAACCCCACCATCGTCTGGCCCGACGAGGCGCGGATTGCCGTGCAATTCGTGATCAATTACGAGGAAGGCGGCGAGAACTGCGTGCTGCATGGCGACGCCGCATCAGAGGCTTTTCTCTCGGAAATCGTCGGTGCGCAGGCTTGGCCCGGACAGCGCCACTGGAATATGGAATCGATCTATGAATACGGCGCCCGCGCCGGCTTCTGGCGGCTTCATCGCATGTTCACGGAAAAGGGCGTGCCCGCGACAGTCTATGGCGTCGCAACAGCGCTGAAGCGTTCCCCGGCGCAGGTGGCCGCGATGCAAGACGCCGGCTGGGAGATCGCCTCGCACGGTCTGAAGTGGATCGAGCACAAGGAATTCAGCCCTGAGCGGGAGCGGACAGAGATCACAGAGGCGATCTGGCTGCACACGATCGTCACCGGCGAACCGCCGCGCGGCTGGTACACCGGTCGCTGTTCGGACAACACGCTCGATCTGGTGACCGAGACTGGCGGCTTCGACTACGTCTCGGACAGTTATGCCGACGATCTGCCCTACTGGCATGAACATGCGGGCCGCCACCAGCTGGTCATTCCCTACACGCTCGACACCAATGACATGCGCTTTGCAACGGCGCAGGGCTTCAACAGCGGTGACCAGTTCTTCAGCTATCTCAAAGACAGCTTCGACGTGCTCTATGCGGAAGGTGCGGCCGGCGCACCAAAGATGCTCAGCATCGGCCTGCACTGCCGCCTTGTCGGCAGGCCGGGTCGCGCCGCAGCGCTTGCGCGTTTCATCGACTACGTGAAGGGCCACGAAAAGGTCTGGTTAGCTCGTCGCGTCGATATCGCACGGCATTGGGCAAAGGCCTATCCCTTCAAGGCCTGGGACGACCGTCCATCGCAGCTTTCCGAGGCTGATTTCGTCGCTCGCTTCGGTGGCGTTTTCGAACATTCCGATTGGATCGCCAGGCGCGCCTTTGCCAGCGAGCTATCGGCCGCCAACGACACGGCGATCGGGCTTGCTGCAGCGCTCACTGCAGTCTTCCGCGAGGCGAGGCCGGAAGAGCGTCTTGCCGTGCTCAACGCCCACCCGGATCTCGCCGGCAAGCTGGCGCAGGCAAAGCGGCTGACCGAAAGCTCGACCAGCGAGCAGGCTTCCGCCGGCCTTAACGCCCTGACCGATGCTGAACGCACGCGTTTCACCGAACTCAACAGCGCCTATGTCGAAAAATTTGGCTTTCCCTTCATCATCGCGGTCAGAGGCCGCAGCAAGGAGGACATCCTGGCGGCCTTCGAAACCCGGATCGAGAACGATCGCGACAGCGAGCTCGAGACGGCCTGCCGGCAGGTGGAAAGGATTGCGCTTCTCCGCCTCAAAGACATGCTGCCGAGCTGAGTGCAGGCGATGACGATCGACAGCGTCGGCCTGCCTGACTTCGCGCGCAAGGCGATCAATCTCGCCTCCGCCGGCCTCGGGGCAAGGCCGGTGTTTGCCACCGACGAGTTCTTCGCCCCGCTCGAACGGCTGTTGCAGGATTGTCCCGCTGTCTTTCATCCCGGCGTCTACGACGAACACGGCAAATGGATGGATGGCTGGGAAACGCGGCGTCGACGCGGTCCCGGCCACGACCATGCGATCGTCGCGCTTGCCGCCACCGGCCGGATCGCCGGCTTCGACGTCGATACGACGCATTTTACCGGCAACTACCCCTCCGCCTGCGCAGTCGACGCCTGTCTGGCGCCTGATGGGCCGGATGAAGCAACCGCTTGGACCGAGCTCTTGGGCATGAGCCCGCTTGGTCCAAGCGCCCATCACTACTTCGCAGCCCTTGCAGATGGGACCTGGAGCCATATCAGGCTGCGGATCTATCCCGACGGTGGCGTTGCCCGGTTGCGGGTCTATGGCACGCCCGCCCTCGACCGGGATCGGATCGGCGACGACGTGGTCGATCTCGCATCCTCGCTGCTCGGCGGCCGGATCGTCGTCTTCTCCAACGGCCACTACGGCCATCAACGACTGCTGGCACCCGGGCGGGGGATCAACATGGGCGACGGCTGGGAGACGCGACGGCGGCGCGAACCCGGCAACGACTGGATCATCGTCAGGCTGGCCGCACGCACGTCGATCGAACGCATCATCGTCGATACCGCCCATTTCAAGGGCAACTATCCCGACGCCTGTTCGGTGCAGGCGGCCGACCTCGGCGAGACGGACTGTACGGTCGACGCGGCGCTAACAGCATCTTCGCTCTATTGGCGGGACGTCCTCTCGCGCCAGAAACTGAGCGCCGACAGCATTCATGAGTTCGGCCCTGACCTGATCGAAGAGGTCGGTTGCGCCACCCATGTTCGTCTCAACATCTACCCCGATGGCGGCGTCAGCCGGCTGCGTGTCTTCGGGCGCATTGCAAGGGCCGGCACCCCGTAAACGACCAACATAGGACGGAGGAGCGTCACATGAAGGAGATCGAGATAAAGCCGCTGACACGCGAGGCATTCGCGCCATTCGGCGACGTGATCGAGACTGAAAACGCCCACAGCTTTCCCATCAACGGTGGAAAATGCACCCGCTACCATGATCTCGCCAAGATCGAAACCGCCGGCGAAAAGGCCCGGCCGATGATCAGCCTCGTGCGCGGCGAGCCCTATCCGCTGCCGTTGAAGCTGACCATGGTCGAACGGCATCCGCTCGGCAGTCAGGCCTTCATTCCCCTGACCGACAATCCGTTCCTGGTTGTCGTTTCGGAGGAGACGGCTGAAGGTCCGAGCGAACCGATCGCCTTCCGGACCGCGCCCGGCCAGGGCGTCAATATCGCCCGCAATGTCTGGCACGGCATCCTGACGCCGTTGGAAGACGTCTCGGACTTTGCCGTGGTCGACCGCGGCGGCGAAGGCGTCAATCTCGAGGAGCATTTCTTCGAGCAACCATTCCTGCTGCGCTGACGGCGGGTTTGACACCAGAGGACGGACCCGCTCTACCGGAGTGGGTCCCGTCATCCTTTCGTTCACGAGCCCTAGTACCCACCGTCACGCCTGAATCTCGTCGGGGTGTAGCCGGTCAAACGGCGAAAATCGCGGGAGAAATGATAGGGATCGGGATAGCCGCAGTGCGCCGCGACTGCCGAAACCTTCGCCTCCGGCTCGACCAGCAGACGTTTTGCCTGGTTGATGCGCTCATGGCGCAGCCAGTCCATCGGCGTCGTACCGATGGTGTCCTTGAATCTCCGAAACAGTTGCGATGGGCTGAGATGCGCGAGGACCGCAAGCTCATCGATCGTCCAGGCTTTGGCAAGGTCTTTTCGGACTGCGGCAAGCACACTGGTTATGCGATCGCGTGAGGCAGAATCGTCGGGTGCGGCAGCACCCACCAATCGCGGCGCACTCAGGTTGGCGATCAGGCCGGCAATCGCCGCACTGACCAGCGCATCCGTTGCCGACGAGCGATCGTCGAGATAGCCGATGACGGCCTGGAACGCGACGCGGGCCGCCTCGCGATCCGACGGCTCGAACAACGGCGACTGCTGCACATTGAGGAAGGCATAGACCTCGTCCAACCCATGTCCCTCGACACCCATCCAGAGATATCGCCATTCACGGGCGTCGGGCGCGCAGCGATGTTCATAGGCCTGCGACGTGTCGAGCCAGACCGACAGGCCCTCCTCGGCGACGAACCGCTGCCCGCGCACTTCTATCAGCCCCTGCCCCGAGGTGGTGTGAACGAGCACGTGCTGATGGAAGCGCTTGCGTATCGGCGACTCCTCCGGCAACGCCACCCGCGCGCCGGCAACCAGCGCCTTGTAGGGGAACGCGCCTGCAAAACGTGCCGGTGTGTGAAAATAGATCTCTTCGCGCTCAGCCAACATGCGCGACACTCTGCATGGCGATGCGAGTTTTGTCCATTATCTCGCGAGATTGCTGCATTTCCCAGTACTGCCTGATGACGCTATCATGCAGTTTTTGCAGGGAGTGCGGCAAATGGCAGAGACCTTATCGACGGAGAGCCAGGTGGAGGTCGCGTTTACTCCCTTGTCCCCCGATTTCGCGCGCGATCCCTATCCGACCTACAAGGCGCTGCGCGACAAGGACGGTCTGCACTATTACGAGGACTTCGACATCTGGCTGGCCTCGCGCTTCGAGGATGTCTCGGCAATCGTCATGGACAAGCGTATGGTTCGCTCGCTCGAGGACATCGCGACATCAGAGGAAATCGCCAGGATCCAGCGCGCCGGCAACTGGCACGACATGCCGCACCACTCCCGCTTTGTGCAGTTTAGCCTGCTCGACAGCGATGGCGCCGTACACGACCGGCTGCGCAGACAGGTCTTCAAACTGTTCACGCCGGCGATGATTGCCAAGCTACGCGATCAGATCCAGGCCTATGTCGACAGGCTGATCGACAGCCTCGCCGATCGCGGCCAGATCGATTTCGTCGATGATCTCGCCGCCCACGTGCCCGGTCACATCATCGGCCGACTGCTCGGCGTTCCGGACGAAGACTGTCCCCAGTTGCGCATCTGGTCGGAGAACATCGTCCAGTTTTTCGACGTCGACCGGTCGGATGAACGCAAGCGCATCGCCGAGACCAACACCACCGAATTCTACGAATACCTGACGGTTCTGAAACACGAGCGCGAGCGAAACCCCAAGGACGACCTCATCTCGGTCCTGATCGAGGCCGAACGTGCCGGCGCGATGAATTCAGACGAGTTCATCTCGACCTGCATGCTGATCCTGATGGCCGGCCATGGATCGACCATCGACGTGCTTGGAAGCGGCATGCATGCGCTGCTGCGGTTTCCCGAACAGATGGCGCGGCTGCGAAAGGACCCTGCATTGATCCAGACGGCCGTGCAGGAGATGTTCCGCTACGAGTCACCGCTGCCGTTCTTCCATCGCCACTGCATCGAGGACGTGGAAATCGGCGGGCGGACTTTCGCGCGCGGCACGAAGTTCGGAGTGCTTTATGGCGCTGCCAACCGCGATCCCAAGCAGTTCGAAAACGCCAATGCGTTCGACATCGGTCGCACCCCCAACAGGCATCTGGCCTTTGGCGGTGGCGTGCATTTCTGTCTCGGCAACCATCTCGCCCGGCTCGACATGGACATCATCTTCAGCACCTTGTTGCGGCGCTTCCCGACGATCGAGCTTGTCGACGAAGAGCCCGAATACAAGCGAGGCCTTTCGGTGCGCGGCCCCAAGCGGCTGCAGATCGCCATCAAGCCGGCCTGAACGCCAACAGATGCGCCCTCCAGCGCGAAGCAATTCGAACGATTTCAGATTTGAGTGGAGACCATGCAATGCCCAGGATTGTCTTTGTGGATGCCGAGGGGAAATCGACCGAGGTTGAGGCCGAAATCGGCCAGTCGGTGATGTCGGCAGCCGTGCAGAACGGCATAGATGCCATCGCCGCCGAATGCGGCGGTTCCTGCGCTTGCGGCACTTGCCACTGCTATATCGACGGGACATGGGCCGGCCGGCTGCCATCGCCCGACTATCAGGAGCAGGATATGCTGGATTGCGTCGTCAATCCGGACGAAAGAAGCCGGCTCAGCTGTCAGATCACTGTTTCCGACGCGCTTGACGGCCTCGTGGTGCATCTGCCGGCCGGGCAATACTGATCGAGGAGCGCTCGCGCCACCAACCACCGCCAAACGCAAAAAGACCGGAGCCGCAGGAAACGCCTGCAGTCCGGCCAGCTTCGCGGGGGAAGTTATGTGAGGCCGGGGCGTTGTCTGCCCCGGCCTTTTTCCTATTCGGCGAAGAAGGCGAAGCGCACGATGAAGAGCGCTGCGACCAGCTGCGTTGCCGGATGGATGACGCTCCACTTGCCGGTGAACACTTTGAGCACGACATAGCTCACGAAGCCGAAGGCAAGGCCGTTGGCGATCGAGTAGGTGAAGGGCATGGCCAGTGCCGTGAGTGCGGCAGGCGCCGCTTCCGTCAGGTCGTCCCAGTCAACTTCCGTCAGTTCGCGCATCATCAGGCCGGCAACATAGAGCAGAGCCGGTGCCGTCGCATAGGACGGAACGGCCGCTGCCAGCGGCGAGAAGAACAGGGCGGCAAGGAAGAGCACGCTGACGGTCAGCGCCGTCAGGCCCGTGCGACCGCCTGCCTGGACGCCGGAGGCGCTTTCGACATAGGCGGTGGTGCTGCTGGTGCCGATCAGCGAGCCGGCAACGATGGCGGTGCTGTCGGCCAGAAGCGCCCGGCCGAGGCGGCTTGGCTTTCCTTCTTCCACCAGCTTGGCGCGCTTGGCCACACCGATCAGCGTACCCGTGGCATCGAAGACTTCGACGAGCACGAAGACGAGGATCACGTGGAGCAAGCCGCCATGGAGCGCGCCCATGATATCGAGCTGCATGAAGGTGGGCGCGATGCTCGGCGGCGCGGAAACAATGCCCTTGAACTCACTCACCCCCAGTAGCATCGACAGAATGGTGACGACGAGGATGCCGATCAGGATCGAGCCGCGGACCTTGAGCGAATCGAGCACTGCAATGACGAAGAAGCCAAGGATCGCCAGCAGCGGTCCGGTCTGCTTCAGGTCGCCGAGACCGACCAGCGTCGCCGGATTGTCGACGACGATGCCGGCATTCTTCAGCGCGATGATGCCGAGGAAAAGACCGATACCGGTCGCAATCGCGCTTCTGAGCGAATGCGGGATACCGGCGATCAACCAGCTTCTGACCCCTGTTACCGTCAGGATCAGGAAGATCATGCCCGAGATGAACACGGCACCCAGCGCCTGCTGCCAGGTAAAGCCGAGGGCTGCGACGACGGTAAACGCAAAGAAGGCGTTGAGGCCCATGCCTGGCGCCATGCCGATCGGCCAGTTGGCGACGAGCGCCATGACGGCCGAGCCGAGCGCCGCGGCAATACAGGTCGCGACGAAGACGGCATCCCTATCCATGCCCGTGGACGACAGAATGTCGGGGTTGACGAAGATGATGTAGGACATCGTCAGGAATGTCGTGACGCCGGCGATCACCTCAGTGCGCACGGACGTCCCATGCTCGTTTAACTTGAATAGTCGTTCAAACATATTTCCTCCCTTGGCGGCGTCGCGACGACGCAGCCGAACGACAGAGATCGGGCCACAGTCTCCTCCAGTACCCGACCAGTGCATTTCGATCATCCCCGAATTATCCGGTGCGATCGCATCACGGACCATTTCCGGTCCGTGCCGGGCGGGCGATCGTCCGCCCCCTTGAGACGACGCGAATGCCCTTGTGCACAGCCTTCGGATTGTGCGTCGTCCGGCGGCCGACTGCTAGCCGTCTATTCCAGGGTTCGACAAGGAAAGACTTTCAAATTTTTCGGAGCAGTTGCGGCCGATTGGCAGGCCGATTCCTGGCACTTTCGCCACCGGGTTCGGCGGCCGAAGCACGCCGAATAAATATAGTGGAATGGCCTCTTGACCTTCCAACGGTGGGAAACCTCATGTTTGTCTCACATCGAAAAGAAGGAGACAAGCGATGCAGAATTACAAGATCGACAACATGACCTGCGGACATTGCGCCGGCGTCGTGCAAAAGGCGATCCTGAGCGTTGATCCGCAGGCAACCGTCAAGGTCGATCTCGGCGCGCGCGAAATCAGCGTCGACACCGCCGCCGCATCCGGCCCGATTGCCGACGCGCTGAAGACGGCAGGCTATGAGGGCCGCCAGCTCTAAATCAAGATCGCAACGGTGCCTCCAGTCACCGGTTGGCGCGCCTCGGCTCCCAAAGCCGGGGCGTTTGTCGTTTGACGCCGCCGCACGCCTTGACCCTACAACGGTGGGAAGCTCTAGCTTGCCGGCTCCGCATCTTCACGGAGACCGAGCATGCAACACGACGAACACGACGGGCACCGACATGATCACCGCAGCGTGACCGCCAGTCCCTCGAAACCCGAAAGCATGTCACTCAACTGTCTCGCGCTCTCTGCCACGGTGCATTGCCTGACAGGATGCGCCATCGGCGAGGTGCTCGGCATGGTCATCGGCTCGGCGCTTGGTTGGGGCAATGTCCAGACCATTGCACTCGCCGTCTTCCTTGCCTTTGTCTTCGGCTACGGCCTGACCATGTTTCCGCTGCTGAAGGCAGGCATGCCGTTCGCGGTGGTCCTGAAGCTGGCGCTTGCCGCCGACACGGCGTCCATCGTCATCATGGAAATCGTCGACAACGCCCTGATGCTGTTCATCCCCGGAGCGATGGATGCAGGCGTAACGTCTCTCCTCTTCTGGGCGAGCCTTGCGGTCGCGCTCCTTGTTGCCGGGGCCGCCGCGTTTCCCGTCAATCGCTGGCTGATTGCACGTGGCAAGGGTCACGCCGTCGTGCATTCGCATCACCAGCACTGAGCATTTGAATGCGATGCCTTGCTGCATGAAGAAATGTTTCAAACCGCCCTTGACCTTCCCATCGTTGGAAGCCCCATCTTCCGATAAAAGAAAAGGAAAAGGAGCACGATCATGGGATCCGTGACCACCATCGAAACGAAGAGCGCCGTAGCAATCGCCGGCAACGCCCTGACGGCCAGCATACCGGTCGAGGGAATGACCTGTGCCTCGTGCGTCGCGCGCGTCGAGAAGGCCATCCGAGCAGTCCCAGGGGTGACATCCGCCTCTGTCAACCTTGCAACGGAACGGGCCGATGTCAGGTTCGATGGATCGACCAAGACCGCCGACATCGTCAAGGCAATCGAAAACAGCGGCTATGGCGCCGCTGAGGAATCGATCGAGCTGGCAATCGAAGGTATGACCTGCGCCTCCTGTGTCGCCCGTATCGAAAAGGCATTGAAAGCGGTGCCCGGCGTCGCTGACGCCAGCGTCAACCTGGCGACCGAGCGCGCCTCGGTGCGCCTCACCAAGGGCATTGCAACAGTCGCCAGTCTCGAAGAGGCCGTGCGCGCCGCCGGTTATGACGCCAAGCGCATCACCGGCGATGCGAACACCGATGAGGAGGCCGAAAAGCGCGAGCGCGAAAGCCGGCGTCTCAGCCGCGCGTTGCTGGTTGCCGCAGCCTTGACGCTGCCGATCTTCGTCCTGGAAATGGGCTCGCACTTCATCCCGGCCGTGCACGACTTCGTCATGATCAATATCGGCATGCAGGAGAGCTGGTATCTGCAGTTCGTGTTGACGACGCTCGTGCTCTTCGGCCCGGGCTTGCGCTTCTACCAGAAGGGCATACCGGCCCTGTTGCGTCTCGCGCCCGACATGAATTCGCTCGTCGCCATCGGCACGGCCGCCGCCTGGGGCTATTCGGTCGTTGCCACCTTCGCATCTGGGCTTTTGCCCGAGGGCACGGCCAACGTCTATTATGAAGCCGCGGCCGTCATCGTGACGCTGATCCTGCTCGGTCGGGTGCTTGAAGCCCGCGCCAAGGGCCGCACCTCGGAAGCGATCAAGCACCTGATGGGCCTGCAGGCAAAGACGGCGCGCGTCGTTCGCGATGGGGAAACGATCGAGATTCCGCTCGCCGACGTGCATGCCGGCGACACCGTGCTGGTGCGCCCCGGCGACCGCGTGCCAGTCGACGGTACCGTTGTCGATGGCAATTCCTACGTCGACGAATCGATGATCACCGGCGAGCCGGTTCCCGTCGAGAAGATCGCCGGCGCCGACGTCGTCGGCGGCACCATCAACAAAACAGGCTCCTTCACCTTCCGCGCCACCAAGGTCGGTGCCGACACTGTGCTTGCCCAGATCATTCGCATGGTCGAACAGGCCCAGGGCGCCAAGCTGCCGATCCAGTCGCTGGTCGACAAGGTGACGGCCTGGTTCGTTCCGGCCGTCATCGCCATGGCAGTCCTTACTTTCGCGATCTGGCTCGTCTTCGGCCCGGATCCCGCGCTGACCTTCGCGCTCGTCAACGCCGTCGCGGTGCTGATCATCGCCTGCCCCTGCGCGATGGGCCTAGCGACCCCGACCTCGATCATGGTCGGCACCGGTCGTGCCGCCGAGATGGGTGTGCTGTTCCGCAAGGGAGAGGCGTTGCAGACACTGCGCAATGCCGAGATCATTGCCGTCGATAAGACGGGCACGCTCACCAAGGGTCGCCCGGAACTGACCGATCTCGACACGTCTGCCGGTGTTGAGCGCAGCGAGGTGCTTGCACTCGTCGCCGCCGTCGAAACCCGGTCGGAACACCCGATCGCCGAGGCAATCGTCGAAGCGGCGAAGTCCGAAGGCATCGCCATTCCGACCGCCGCGAACTTCGAGGCTGTTCCCGGATTCGGCGCGAGCGCCACGGTGAATGGGCGGAGCATCCATGTCGGCGCCGATCGGCTGATGACCCGGCTGAAGCTCGACGTCTCGGTGTTTGCCGACCAGGCAGCCCGCCTCGGGTCGGAAGGCAAGAGCCCGCTCTATGCAGCAATCGACGGCAAGCTTGCCGCCATCATCGCCGTTGCCGACCCGATCAAGGAAACGACGCCGCAGGCGATCCGCATGTTGCACGATCTCGGTCTCAAGGTGGCGATGATTACCGGCGACAACCGCCGGACGGCCGAAGCGATCGCCGCCAAGCTCGGGATCGACGAAGTGATCGCCGAGGTGCTGCCCGACGGCAAGATTGCTGCTCTGAAGCGCCTGAAGGCAGACGGTCGCGCCGTCGCCTTCGTCGGCGACGGTATCAACGATGCGCCTGCTCTTGCCGAAGCCGATGTCGGACTTGCGATCGGTACCGGCACCGATGTCGCGATCGAAAGCGCCGATGTTGTGCTGATGTCCGGCGATCTCCTGGGCGTGCCCAACGCGATCGCGCTCTCGAAGGCAACGATCCGCAACATCAAAGAAAACCTGTTCTGGGCCTTTGCCTATAACGCGGTCCTGATCCCGGTTGCAGCGGGCGCGCTTTATCCGCCCTATGGCCTGTTGCTGTCGCCGATCTTCGCCGCCGGTGCCATGGCGCTTTCCAGCGTCTTCGTGCTCGGAAACGCGCTTCGGCTGAGGGGTTTTCGCGGCGTCGTCGCGCAAACGCCAGCGGCGCGATAACATCAAAGCCTCTCCCCGGCGGGACACGCCCGCATGGCGTCCGCCGGGGAGAGTTCCTATATTCGACATGAATGCCCGCGCTCTGCGCGCCTCTTGAAAGGTGAAGCCATGAACATCGGCGAAGTCGCACGCGCCTCCGGCGTCTCGACGAAGATGATCCGCTATTACGAAACGATCGGCCTCATTCCTCCGGCCGATCGCAGCGAGGCCGGCTATCGCAACTACGGCGACAACGACGTCCACACCCTGCGCTTCATCCGCCGCTCCCGCGATCTCGGTTTCACCGTCGAGCAGATGACCGACCTGCTGACGCTCTGGCGTGACCGTTCGCGCGCCAGCAGTGAGGTGAAGAAGATCGCGCTCGAACACGTCGATATCCTCGAGCGCAAGGCGGAGGAGTTGAAGGCTATGAGCCGGACGCTCAAGCATCTGGCCGCCAACTGCCACGGCGACGGACGACCGGATTGCCCGATCCTCGACGATCTCGCCGACATGGCCAACGAACCGGGCAAGGCCCTCGAGCCCGCGCGCTTCGGCCCGGCCGGCATCGACCCGGTCCGCAACCGCAGACAGGCCTGACGACCGAAACTGACCGAGGCTCACGCATTCGTGAGCCTCGGTCCCGCCGGTAGCATTGACAGGAATCGACAGCGTTTCTACGGATTGATGATGGAAAAGGTACGAACTGCATATCAGCGTCTGCTGACGATGCTCAAGCTGGTGACGATGCTGTCGCTGGCTGTGCTGCCCTTTTCCAGCGCCGCCGGCATGACCCATGTCGCATCACACACAGCCATGCAGATGCACGCGGCGATGCAAAAGCACGCGGCGATGCAGACAGATGCCTCGGTCGATATCAGTGCCTCAGCGCTGAACGAGCATTGCCCAAGTGCCGAAAGCGGCAAGGCAAAACCCATTGGCGATAGCAGCAAGGCCGACAAGAAGGATTGCTGCAAGACCTTCTGTGCGTCCGTTGCCGTTCTTGCCGACGCCGGTGAAGCCCGCTTCGGTCTTCCACGCTCCGCTTTAAGCTTCGGCCTGCAGTCGCAACTCAGCCCAGGCGAGCCCGCTGGTCTGCATCGCCCTCCAAGAGCCTGATTTCGTGAACAGCTGACCGCACGCGCGGTCTTGGCCTGCCCGGCTTTGCCGGTCGGACGCCGATATCCATCATTCACATTTCAGGTTGAACCATGAAACGTCTGTTTCCCATGGCGCTCCTGCCCATCCTTTTGGGCGGATGCGCCACCACGATGCCTGCCGAGGTCACAAGCCTCGCCGATCCCTCGCAAAGTTCCACTGGCGCCGGCGGTCAGGCTTACCGAAGCCCTGTTGCCGGCTATGTCCACCGTGAGCCTGTCGGTCCAAAACGCTGGGTGCCGCTCAACGACGCCCAGTCTCCCGCCAAGGGAGGCGCATCATGAGCAGGCAAAGGTTCAAGCTCGCCGCGATCATCGGCTTGCCGCTGGCGCTTGCCGGCTGCACCACAAACGCGGAATATTCGGCAAAGGACGCCGGCTTTACCGCGGTCGAGGCCAAGGTCAGCGCAGGCACTGCGAAGAGAAGCGTCTGGATCCAGAACCGCGAGCAGGCCGCAAAGGCTGAAGCACAGGTGAAAGCCCTGCTGGCACGCAAATCGGTCGATGCCGACACCGCCGTGCAGATCGCGCTTCTCAACAACAGGGGCCTGCAGGCCGCCTATGCGGATCTGGGCGATGCGTCGGCGGATGCCTGGCAGGCAACGATGCTCCTCAACCCGACTGTTTCGATCGGTACCACCGGGATCGGGGCGCCGGAGCTTCAAGCCTATCGCGCCATTGAGGGGCTGATCACCACCAATATCCTGGCGCTCATGACGCGGGAGAAGACCATCGCCGTTGCCGACACCCGCTTTCGCCAGGCGCAACTTGCGGCGGCCCTTCGAACGCTTGCGCTTGCGGCAGAAACCCGGCGCGCATGGGTCGAGACGGTTTCGGCCTGGGAAACGGTCGGGCAGCTCAACCGGGCGCAGGCCGCAGCCGACGCATCCTCCGAACTCGCCGCCAAGCTGGGCGAAACCGGTTCTATGGGCAAGGGTGACCAGGCACGCGAGCACGTCTTCAATGCCGAACTCGCCGGCCAGGTGGCGCAAGCCCGGCTTGCGGCACGACTTGCCAAGGAAAGCCTCACCCGGAAAATGGGTCTCTGGGGAGCGGACGCCGACTACCAGGTCCCGAACCGACTGCCCGACCTGCCGAAGACCCTCGCCCACCGGAACAGCATCGAGGGCGAAGCGCTCAAGCGCCGTGTCGACCTGCAGATGGCCCGCCTCGAGCTTGAGGCCGTGGCAAAGTCCTATCGGTTGACCGACGCGACACGCTTCGTCAGCGAACTCACGCTCGTCGCAGGGGCAGAAGCCGAGCGCGAACGCGAAGACGGGGACACCAAGGTCGAGACCACCGGCCAGGGTGAGTTGGAGTTCTCCATCCCGATCTTCGACACCGGCCAGGCGCGCTTGCGCAAGGCGGAACTGGCGCATATGCGCGCTGCCAACCTGCTTGCCGAGAAGGCCGTCAACGTCCGCTCGGAAGCTCGCTCGGCCTATCAGGCCTATCGATCGCGCTACGATATCGCCAGACATTATCGCAACAACGTCGTGCCCTTGCGCAGCAAGATCGAGGAAGAGGCCACCCTCAGCTACAACGGCATGATCACCAGCACCTTCGAAATTCTCGCCGACACGCGCGCCAAGGTGGACTCGGTGATCCTCTCCATCAACGCCAAACGCGATTTCTGGCTGGCGGACGCCGATCTGATGACGGCCATCCATGGCGGCGGGGAAGAAGGCACTGCGGTCGAAACCGCCGCTCCTGCCGCAGCGGATGCGGATTGAAAGGAACGATGACCATGTTCAACAGACGACAAATCCTCGGTGCCGGCGCGGCACTCGTTTCTACCACCGCCTGGGCGCAAACCTCGACATCCGGCCTGCCGGAGGCGGCAGGCATGGACAACGCCGCCACCCAGAAGCCGCTCGTGCCGACGAGCGGGCCGGACTACAACCCGGTCGTTACGCTCAACGGCTGGACGCTGCCGCACCGGATGAACAACGGCGTCAAGGAATTCCATCTCGTCGCCGAACCGGTGGAACGCGAGATGGCCGACGGCATGACCGCCTATCTCTGGGGCTATAACGGCCAGTCTCCCGGGCCGACGATCGAGGCGGTCGAAGGCGACCGGGTGCGCATCTTCGTCACCAACAAGCTGCCGGAGCACACGACGATCCATTGGCACGGCATGATCCTGCCTTCGGGGATGGATGGCGTCGGTGGACTGTCTCAGCCGCATATCCCTGCGGGCAAGACGTTCGTCTACGAGTTCGATCTCGTGAAGTCCGGAACCTTCATGTACCACCCGCATGCCGACGAGATGGTGCAGATGGCCATGGGCATGATGGGCTTCTTCGTCATTCACCCGAAGGATCCGGCCTTCATGCGGGTCGACCGCGACTTCGTCTTCCTACTCAACGCCTATGACATCGACCCCGGCACCTATGTTCCGCGCATCATGGAGATGACGGACTTCAACATGTGGTGCTGGAACAGCCGCATCTTCCCGGACATCGATCCGTTGGTTGTTGCCAAGAACGACCGGGTGCGGGTGCGCGTCGGCAACCTGACGATGACCAACCATCCGATCCACATGCACGGCTACGATTTCGAAGTGACCTGCACCGATGGCGGCTGGGTTCGCCCGGAAGCTCGGTGGCCGGAGGTCTCGATCGACATCCCCGTCGGCGCCATGCGCGCCTACGAGTTCGACGCCAAGTACGAAGGCGATTGGGCGATCCATTGCCACAAATCGCACCACACGATGAATGCGATGGGCCACGACATCCCGACCTTCATCGGCGCCGACAAGACCCAGGTCGCGGCCAAGATCCGCAAGATCAAGCCCGACTACATGCCCATGGGCACGGCCGGGATGGCCGACATGGGCGAAATGGAAATGCCGCTTCCCGACAACACCATCCCGATGATGACGGGCTGGGGCCCGCACGGCGCGTTGGAGATGGGCGGCATGTTCTCGGTGGTGAAGGTGCGCGAAGGCATCTCCGCCGGCGATTACAGCGACCCCGGCTGGTACGAAAACCCGCCGGGAACGCAGGCCTGGGAATGGACCGGCGCGTTGCCGGAAACCAACCGGGCAACCGATGCCAAGACAGTGATTACGCCGCCTCCCGCAAAAAAGGGCTGACCGCAATGACCTCTTCCAAAACAACCAAGGAAACAAAGATGAAGACGACACTTTTCGCGCTGGCGTTCCTCGCCGCTTCCTCGCTCGCCTCGCCGATGCTGGCCAGCGGCTCTCACGCCGGCGGTCATGATGTCATGTCGGTCGGCAAACCGGGCGACGCCAAGAAGGCGACCCAGACCGTACGCGTGACGATGAAGGAAACCGACGACGGCAAGATGATCTTCACGCCGGCAAGCATCAAGGTCCGCCAGGGGCAGACCGTGCGCTTCGCCATCAAGAATGTCGGCGAACTCGAACATGAGTTCGTGCTCGACGACAAGGCGCAGATTCAGGAGCACAAGGCCGCGATGGAGAAGTTTCCGGACATGGAACACGCTGATCCGAACGCCATCCGGCTCGAGCCCGGCAAATCCGGCGAGATCGTCTGGACCTTCACCAACAACGGCACGTTCCAGTTCGCCTGCCTGGTCCCCGGCCACTACGACGCCGGCATGCATGGGCCGCTCGAAGTCGTGAAGAAATAACTGTAACCCACTGAAAGGATGACACTATGAAAACGCTCCTCACATTGTTTGCCGCTCTCGCCATCGCCGCTTCCGCGCAGGCTGCGGAATTCACCAAGGGGACGGTCAAGAAGCTCGACGCCTCGGCCAAGAAGGTGACCATCGCCCATGAAGATCTCAAGAACCTCGACATGCCTGCGATGACCATGGTGTTCCGGGTCAAGGATGATGCGATACTGGCCAAGCTCAAGGAAGGCACTGCGATCGAATTCGTCGCCGACCGGGTCGATGGCAAGCTCACTGTGACCGAGATCAAGTAATCCAATGTCCAAGGCCCGGTATAACGACAATTCCGGGCCTTGGACGACGAGGCCGAACTGAAACGAAAGGAGCGTCCGATGATGGACCTCAACCGCAGACATTTCATCGCCGGTGCGATCATGGGCATGACGATGCTCACGGCCGGTGTGGCGATCGCAGCAGGCCCGATGACGATCTACAAGGATCCGCAATGCGGCTGCTGCGAACAATGGGCGGAAGCCATGGAGGCAGCAGGCTTCAAGGTCGATATCCGCGACGAAGCCGACATGACGCCGATCAAGTCCCGGCTCGGCGTGCCGGCCGACATGGAGGGGTGCCACACCGCCGTCATCGACGGTTATGTCGTAGAAGGGCATGTGCCGCTTGAGGCAGTACAGAAGCTTGTGTCCGAAAAGCCGGACATTGCTGGCATTGCCGTGCCCGGCATGCCCGCAGGTTCGCTTGGCATGGGCAACGATCCGCAGGCGTCCTACGACGTCTACACCATCGCCAAGACCGCCGGCACTGCTGCGACCGTCTATTACGAGGTCCGGCCGGCGCAATAGCGCGGGCACTTTATCGGCGATAAGGCTCAGGCGGCGCGCCAGGCGCCGTCTTCCCCTCGGGCCAGCAACGGCGTGCGGAACACACCGACCACGCACTCCGGCCAACGCGGCGCAAGATCGGCCAGAGGCTGTCGCCAACGCTCGGTCTGCAGCATGGCTGCACCGATTGCGATCGGCTCGACGCCGCAAGTCTCCATCAGCGTCAAGCCGGCAACGATCGACGTGCCGCTTGATATGACGTCGTCGACGAGCACAACGCGCTTGCCCTCAAGCAGCGGCAGCATGCGCGGATCGACGTAGAGCCGCTTCTTCTGGTCGGGGGTGGTGATCGACGACAGCGGCACGGAGAGATCGTCGACATACCAGAATTTGCGCGACGTTCCGAGCGGCACGTAACGGGCATGGCCGAGCTTGCGGGCGACGGCAGCCGCCAGGGTCAGCCCCAGCGTCGGCAGACCGGCGATGACATCCGGTTTTAACGGCGCGAGCCTGGTGGCCAGTTCCGTTGCCAGCGCTTCTTCGACCGCAAAACTCGCCTGGTTGATGATCAGCGAGGCCAGCGCGTGTTTGCCATCGGAGAGCTGCCGGATCGGCAACAGGATCTGGCGACCGTCTTCGAGAGTTGCCGGGAAGAAATCCCGATAACCGCTTCCAGTATCGAAACTTTTCGGCGGGAACACATCCTGCCAGAATTCATGCGGCTGCATCGGTACTGTCCTCTTCTGCGCCACCAAGGCTTCGAACGAAAGGCAATGAAAACGCCGGCGCACTGTTCTGGTTCCGGCGGTTTTCGTCTATACCGTTTACCACTTCGATCAAACCGAAAGGGCGCCCCGGCAGACGCAAATCTGGGGAATTCGACGGCCCTTCTCCGACAGACATGCAAGGAACTGCCAGACAATGCGCGTGCCAGATGGGATCACCAACGATCTGCCCTTCCTCACCGAATTCCGTCGTGATCTCCACGCCCATCCGGAGCTTGGCTTCGAGGAGGTTCGCACAAGCGATCTGGTCGCGAAACTGCTTGAAGAAGCCGGGCTTAAAATCCACCGGGGCCTTGGAAAAACCGGTGTCGTCGGCACGCTGCAGATCGGCAACGGCACCCGCTCCATCGGCCTTCGCGCCGATATGGATGCGCTTGCCATGCCGGAACTTGCCGAGCGGCCATACAAATCGAAGGAAGCCGGCAAGATGCATGCCTGCGGCCATGACGGCCACACCGCCATGCTGCTTGGCGCCGCCCGCCATCTCGCCAGGACGCGCAATTTTTCCGGCACGGTGCATTTCATCTTCCAGCCGGCCGAAGAAGGTCGTGGCGGTGCCAAGCGCATGGTCGAGGATGGCCTCTTCCGGCTCTTCCCCTGCGACACGGTTTACGGCCTGCACAACATGCCCGGCCTTCACCCCGACGAGATGGCCGTCGTCGCCGGACCGCAGCTCGCCTCGTCCGACAGCTGGCGGTTGACTTTCCGCGGCGTCGGCACCCACGGCGCCAAGCCGCATCTCGGCCGCGACCCGGTGACGGCAGCCGGCACGTTCCTCGCCTCACTGCAATCGATCGTCGGCCGCGTCGTCGATCCGCTACAGCCGGCCGTCGTCAGCGCCTGCTCCGTTCGCGCCGGCGACCCGAAGGCGCTCAACGTCATTCCCGATACGGTCGAGATCGGCGGCACGGCGCGCGCCTACACGCCTCATGTTCGCGATCAGCTCGAGGAAGAGATCGGCCGGCTGGCGCGCGGTACGGCCGAGATGTATGGCATCAAGGTCGACTACGCGTTCGAGCGTCGCATTCCGCCCGTGGTCAATGACGCCGGCGCCAGCGAACGCGCCCTTTCGGCAGCCCGTGCCGTCTTCGGCGAAAAGACCCGCACGCAGTTTCCGCCATCGACCGCCGGCGACGACTTCGCCTTCTTTGGTCTCGAAGCTCCCGGCTGCTACGTCTGGCTCGGCAACGGACCCGCCGTCGACGGCGCACTGCACCACAACACGGCCTATGACTTCAACGACGACGCGATTGGTCCGGGCACCACCTTCTGGACGACATTGGTGGAACAGGAACTGAGTGCTTCGGCCGGCCTCTGAACATGTAACGCCGTCGCTCAGAATGTCCGCTGCTCCGAAACGTCGCGCCCCTTCGGTAGAGGCCGGTGGTTGCCGAAGGGATCAGCGGGGCGTCAATCGACGCCTGAGCATGATGACAAAGCTTGAGAATGCCTGGTTGACGAAAGGCTCGCTCAGTTCTGCCTCATTCCTGCCCCGTGCCGGAATCCAGCGAGCTGACGTCCGTCAGGTCAAAAGACCGTTCAGCCCAAGGACTTGGGCTGGCCAGATTCCTGTGACAGGCACAGGAATGAAGGAGAATTTGGCTAACGCCGAGCCTTCCTTACTCCTCGTACTGACGTTGTCAGCAGTCTGAGGGCGACAATCGTCGCCGTGCTTGATGCCTCAGAGGACTTCGAGCACCGGATTTTCGAGAAGCTTTCCGGTTAGCACATCGGCGATGCCGCGATCGGTCTGGTGCGGCCCTGCATTGCAGGCAAGCGTTGCCCCGAAGCAGGCCTTGAAGACGAGGTAAGGCGGCTGCCAATCGACGATCCGCCCGACAGCATCGCGCAGGGCGGCAAAGCCGGCAGACACATCGGCCAACGGTGCATCGGAGACGAGGCCGCAGAGCGGCAACGGCAGGACCGCGTCGATCTTGCCCGCCGATGCGACAGCCATGCCGCCACCGGCGGCGATGACGGCATTGGCCGCCTCCATGATGTCGCGGGCATTGCCGCCGAAGACTGTCAGGTTGTGGCTGTCGTGTGAAACGGTGGTCGCGAATGCACCGCGCCACTCTCCCCAACCGGTAAGCAGGCCGACGCGCGGCTTGCTGTCGGCGCGGCCGTGGCGATGAGCGACGGCGATCAACGTTGCGCCTTGCGGCGGAACCACAAAACCGTTCTCGACTTCGGCCACAACCTCGCCCCACTGCGTGAAGCGCGGGCGATCGACCGTAGCGACCCTCACCTTTGAACCGGTCGACGCAATGGCGAAATCGGTCTCGCTCAATGGCTCGATTTTCATGGTGCCGGCAAGCGCTTCTACATTGGTCCTCGGCAGGGCATCGATCATCCGTCCGGCAACGGCGACCTGTTTGCCGCCGGCGATCACGGCACGGGCCTCGAGATCGGTAAGATCCTCGAAGATCACGATATCGGCGCGCCGTCCGGGGGCGATGAGGCCGAGGTCGGCACGGCCGAGGCGGGTCGCGGCGTTCAGCGTCGCGGCGCGAAGCGCCCATTCGGGCCTTAGGCCATAGCGCACGAGCCGCCGCACGACGTCGTCGAGCCCACCCGAGCGATCGAGATCATCAGGAAAGACATCGTCAGTGCAAAGCGTCACGGTTTGCGGCAGATGGCCGAGTGTATTCAGCGCCTCGACGAACTCGGGCAATAGGTGATCGTGCGAGCCGCGCAGTTCGATCGAGAGCCCGGCGCGAAGCTTGGCCATCAGGTCGTCCGAAGAAACCAGTTCGTGGTCCGAGCTGACGCCCGCGGTCACGAATGCCTGCAGGTCCGCACCGGCAAGGCCGCGCGCGTGGCCGTTGACCGGCTTGCCCGCGGCAAGCCCTGCCTGGACGATTGCGTGCATGCGCGGATCGCCATCGATAACGCCGCGCATGTTCATCATCTCGGCGATGCCGCCGATCTCGGGCCAGGAAAGCATCGTGGCGATGGCATCGGCATCGAAGTCGGCGCCCGCCAATTCCAGGCCAGGCGCTGATGGCACGCTGGAAGGCGCCAGCAGAACGCAGCGCAACGGCAGGTCCACGATGGCGTCTGCAGCCCAGCGAACGCCGGCCATGCCGCAGACATTGCCGAATTCGTGCGGGTCCCAGACTACGGTCGTGACGCCGCGCGGCAGCACCGCATTGGCATAGGTTGCGGGCGTGACCATCGAGCTTTCGACATGCATGTGCGTGTCGATCAGGCCCGGCAACAGGAAGGCGCCGGAGGCATCGACCATCGAGGCGGCGTCGCTGCGGCTACCGGGGGCATGCACGCTGGCGATCAGCGGACCGACAAGGCCCACATCGGCAGCGCGCCTTTCACCGGTGACCATGTCGACGACGACGCCGCCGGTGATGAGCATATCGAATGCGTCCGCACCCCGTGCCGCGGCAACCGCGCGCGTGCGCAGCGCCGGATCCATCAGGTCCATCGGTTCCTGCAGACGCGTCACTTGGCGGCTTCCTTCATCAGGGCGCCGAGGATTTGCGCGCGCGCCGTTTCCGCATGCACGTCAGTCGCATACTCGGCATTGAAGGCTGCGTGGCTTTCACGCATCTCGACCACGGTGCGCCCACGCGTCAGCGAGCCTGCAAGCTCCGCATCGATGCGCGCCTTGCGGAAGGAAATCGCCCCCGGATTGACGAATGCAACCGCAGCGGTCGGATCGTAGATCGCCATGCCCGGCCGGCCGCGGCTGGTACCAATGGACACATAGCCGGACAGCAGATCGGCGATCAGCGTGGCATTGACACCGCCCGTGGCACGAATGGGTGCAATATCATCGGGATAGGCGAAGACCTTGCGGCAAAGGTCGAGGTCGACCATGCGCAGCGGCAATTCGTGCGCCAGCACGATCGCCAGTGCTTCCGGGTCGGCGAAAGCGTTGAACTCGGCGGAGGCCGTATGGTTGCCGCTGGTCACGCCACCGCCCATCCAGGTCAGGTCGGTGATCTTCGCGGCCAGATCCGGGCGGGCAAGGCAGAGCGCGGCAAGGTTGGTCAGCGGCCCGAGCGCCAGGATACGACGCGGTTCCTCGGCTTCCTCCAACCAGCGGCAGAGCGCGGCGAAGGCGTCGCTCGTCGGCAGCGGCGGGGCCGCCGGAAGCGTCAGGCCGACGGTCGGCATGCCGGTTTGCCCGAGGATCCGCTCCGCGGTTTCGAGCTTGCCGAGCACCGGCAAGGCGCGGCCCTCATGGATGGGAAACGACCAGCCGAATGCCATCGCCGCACTCGCTGCATTGCGCTTGACCTGCTCGAGCGGCGTGTTGCCGAACACGAGCGAGATGCCGTCAATCGTCTCATTGGCATGGAGAACGACGAGCACCGCAGCGATGTCGTCGAAACCCATATCCGTATCGATCCAGATGCCCATTACTGATTACCCGAACCGCTCGAGCCGGGCCGCCTTGGCGACCGGCAAATCGAAGGTAAGTTCCGTGCCCGGCTGATGCGCGGCGAGGCCGGCATCCTCCTCGGCCTTGATCGCGCCGAGCGGCGTATCGAGCAGGTATTCGCGTGTGCTGCCTGAGAAAGAGGCTCCGCGCACAGTGCCTTGGAAAGGACCAGAACCAAGGGTCACCATGCGCGGACGCCACGCAAGCCCTGCCGTGTCAGGCGGCAGGGATTCGGAAAGGGCGATCGGGCCGTTTGCGGCTTTGAGCTTGCTGCGTTCGACCGCAAAAATGTTCTCGAAGCCGACGAAGTCGGCAACAAAGCGGGAAACCGGACGGTTGTAGATATCCTCGGGCGTGCCGATCTGCTCGATGGCGCCGTTGAGCATCACCACGATCCGGTCAGCAAGCGACAGCGCCTCGCCCTGATCGTGCGTGACGAAGATCATCGTCACGCCAGTTTCCTTCTGCACACGCTGCAGCTCGGTGCGCATCTCCAGCCGCAGCCGGGCGTCGAGGTTCGACAACGGCTCGTCGAGCAGCAGGACCTTCGGTTCCATCACCATCGAGCGGGCAAGCGCGACGCGCTGCTGCTGGCCGCCGGAAAGCTCGGCCGGCTTGCGCGTGGCGAACTTCGACAAGCCGACGGATTTGAGGCCGGCGGTCACACGCGTCTCGATGTCGTTTGCCGGCTGCTTCTTCAGGCGCAGGCCGAAGGCGACGTTTTCGAAAACCGACAGATGCGGAAAAAGCGCATAGGACTGGAAGACGAGCCCGACCGAACGCTTGTTGGCGGAAACCCGCGTGATGTCGACACCGTCGAGGCTAATGCGGCCCGAGGCGGGCGTCAGCAGCCCGGCAATCGAGCGCATCGTCGTCGTCTTGCCGCAGCCGGATGGACCGAGGAACGCCACCAGTTCGCCCTTGCGGATCGACAGGTCGAGATCCTTCACCGCAACGGTATCGCCATAGGCGAGCGTGAGTTTTTCGAGGCTGAGGAAGGAAGCGTCAGACATAGCGGGAAAATCCTAGGAAGCGTTCGGCAAGGAAAACGATGCCGATGGACATGAAGGCGAGCAGCGCTGAAAGAGCGGCCACCGACGGGTCATAGGTGATCTCCATATAGGAGAGCATGTCGATCGGCAGCGTGCGAACGCCAGGACCGGACAGGAACAGCGAGACCGGCACCTGGTTGAAGCTCGTGACGAAGCCGAGAATGAAGGCGGCGAGAATGCCGCTGCGAATATTCGGCATCACCACCCGGAAGAAGGCTCCGGCGCGCGAAGAGCCGAGCAGCACTGCCGCTTCCTCGATATCGGAGCGCAGATTGTTGAGGCTCGCTGAGACGACACGCACAGCATAGGGCAGCACCAGCGCCGTATGCGCAAGGAAGAGCGCCAGCGTGATGTTGAAGCCGAAAGGTACGACGATATAGCGCAGCAGCGCCAGGCCGACGATGATACCAGGCACGATGATCGGCAACGACACGATCGTGCGGATGGTTTCGCCGAAGGGCAGCTTGTAGCGCGAAAGCGCGTAGGAAGCGGGAATGCCAAGCACCAGCGCCATCGCGGTACCACCGATGGCAAGGAACATCGACACGGCGAAGCTTTCACGGAAGCTTTCGACGGTGAAGACCTTGGCGACCCATTTCAGCGAGAAGCCCTGTGGCGGGAAAGCCAGGGTCTCGCCGCCCGACAGTGATGCCGCGACGATGATGAAGAACGGCCCGATCAGGAAGGCGATCACCAGAAACAGGACGAGGGGAGAAAAGACGCGGGGGGTCATCGCTTGTTCCTCGCGGTGGCGAGCCGTTTCAGGAGTAGATTGGCGGCAAAGCTCATGACGATCAGGATGAAGGCAATGACGCTCGCCGAGACGAAATCATTGGCGACGGTGACGCGCTGGTAGAGCAGCGTCTCGAGCATCAGCACCTTGGAGCCACCGAGGATTGCCGGGGTGATATAGGCAGTCAGCGAACCGGTGAAGACCAGGGTACCGCCAATGACGAGACCTTCCTTTGTGAGCGGAAGAATGACCTTCCAGAACACCTGGAACCAGTTGGCACCCAGCACGCGCGCCGCCGGAATGGCATCCTTTGGCATGTTCTCGAGCGCGCTGATCAGCGACAGGATCATCAGCGGCAGGAACAGCTGCAACAGGCCGATAAACACGGCTGTCTCGGTGAAGAGAAAGCGGATCGGTTCGTCCGAAAGGCCGATGAGCTGCAGCGCCTGGTTGACGATGCCGGTGCGCCCGAGAATGACGATCCAGGCATAGGTGCGGGCGACCGACGAAATCATAAGCGGCAGCACGACAAGGCCGATCATCTGCCCCTTGCTGCGCGGTGAAAGATTGACGATCGCAAAGGCAGCGGCGTAGCCGAGCACGGCCGAGACGGCAGTCACCATCAGACCGAGCCGGAACGTGCGCAGGAAGACCGTGCGGTTCAGCGGGTCGGTGAAGAAATCGACATACGCTGTAAGCGACCAGCTGTCGGCGCTGCGAAAGCCTTCGGCGAGCAGAATGACGACGGGCGCCAGAAAGACGATCGCCGCAAAGACCGCCGCCGGCAAAGCGAGCGCCAGTGCCTCGGCGCGGTTCTGAAACATCCCTGGTCTTCCTTTCGTCGCGTTCATTCACTGCGGGATCGGCTCAAAGGTTGCCGGCCGACCCGCAAAACTGCCCCCATCACGGCGATGGGGGCGTTTGTCGATGGCTGTTACTGGCCGACCTGGGCGTTCCACTCGGAAAGCCAGGCTTCGCGGTTGTCGAGAGCGACGGCCGACGGAATGAGCTTGAGGCTCTTCACGGTTTCCTCGCCATAGGTGAGGTTTTCAGCGATTTCCGGCGCGACCTTGACGTCCTTGTTGGCCGGGCTGTCGACCAGCTTTTCGGCAAGTGCCGTCTGGATTTCGGTCGAGAGCCAGAAGTCCATGAATTCCAGCGCCAGATCCTGGTTCTTGGCACCCTTGGTCAGAACCATGACGTTCATGCCGCCCGTCTGGCCTTCCTTCGGCGTCGCCCACTTGATCGGCAGGCCGAGCTTGGTGAAACCCTCCCAGGAGAAGCGACCGATAGGTGCTGCCCAGATTTCTTCCTGCTGCATCAGCTGCACGAGCTGCGAAGACTTGACGTAGAACGTGACGATCTCGTCCTTCTTCGCGCCGACGGCGGCGATGGCTTCCTTCAGATCCGGCGTATTCTTGCCGATCGCCTCACCGACCATGTAGAGCGCTGGCGGGCCCTGGTTTGTGGTGACGTTCGGGAAGGCGACATGGCTGGCATTCTTCTCGTCGAGCAGGTCGGCCCAGGAGTTCACTTCCATCTTGTCGGATCGGTAGACGATCGACGTTGCGTAAAAGGTGTAGCCGACGCTCATGCCGTCGCCGTTCGGGTCCTTGGCAAGGTCGTAGAGCTTGTTGAAGTTCGTGAGCTTCGTGTTGTCGATCTTTTCGATCAGGCCGGCGCGCGAGGCCGAAAGAGCGTCAGCCATGGAGACGACGGCCATATCGACGACCGGACTTGCCTTGTTGGCCTCCATCTTTGCGAGGCGCTCAACGCTGTTGCCGGTCTCGACGACCAGCTTGCAGCCGCATTTGGCTTCGAAGGGCGTGTAGACCAGTTCCTTGAAAGCGTCCTGGGCAAAACCGTAGACGGAAATGGTCAGCGTCTTTTCCTGGGCGGAAGCGGCATGTGCAGCGACGAGTAAAAGCGCGCTGGAGGCGAGCAGGATCTTCTTCATGGCTGGTGTTCTCCTTCGGGGGCTGAGGTTCTGGCGTCGGCAATCGTACTTGCGTTGGCGATCGTCTGGGCAGGCTGGAACTGTGTTCTAGGCGGCGCGGCGCTCGACTGGCGCACGACCAGCTGCATCGGCACCTCGGCGTTAGCGGCGGTCACCGGTGCGCCGATGGCGGCATCGGTCGGGTCGCGCTCGCCGATCGCTTTTACAAGTGCTTCGACGGCAATCGCGGCGATCCGCGTCATGTCCATGCGCGCCGTGGTCAGTGCCGGCGTTACCACAGGCGACCAAATGAGATCGTCAAAGCCGGTAACACTTGCTCTCTCCGGAACGTTGATGCCGGCGCGCTGCAGTTCGGTCAGCGCCCTCAGCGCATGAAGATCGGAGACGCAGGCAAAGGCGGTAAAACCTTGCGCGACCTTCTCGGCAAGGCCGAGCGGACAGCCCTTGCCCTGCTCGCGCTCGAGCGGTTCGATCCACAGGGTTTCGACGAATGCGTCCTCGGCAAGCGCCGAGCGAATGCCGCCGATGCGGTCATTCTGCACGTTGGAGGCCGGATTGTTGCCGATGACGAGCACGCTCCGGTGGCCGAGCGCTTTCAGATGCTCGGCGATCTGGCGGCCCCCGCCCCAATGGTCGGCGGCAACAGTATTGCCTGGCGTGGACGGCGTATCGATGACCGCCACGGGACAGCCGACATCGGCGATGCGGGTCCCTCGCCGCGGCACGATGACCATGCCGTCGACATCGCGATCAATCAGCCGCTCGATGGCCTTGGTCTGGGTGGTGACGTCCCCACGGGAGTCGGCGATCAGAACGCCGTAACCGGCCGAAGAGGCAGCCAGTTCGATTGCCTGCGCGATCTGCGGGAAGAGCGGATTGGCGATATCGGGAAGCACCAGACCGATGACGGCGGTGCGGCCGGTGCGCAGCGCCCTGCCCGCGAGGCTCGGCACATAACCGAGTTCGGCGGCCGTCGCGCGGATCTTTTCGGCCATTTCGGCAGAGACACGCCCCTTACCGGAGAGCGCGTTGGAGACCGTCGCCGCGGAGACGCCCAGTGCTCTGGCAATCCTCGTCAGTTTTGGTCCGGAACGCGCCAAGGCCGTGGTTTCCGTTATCGGTGATTAAACGATTAATCATGCGATATATCAGAATGCCGCAACTGTCGAATCCTTTTGCCGGCACAGGATGAAATTGTGGATCCAATCGGACCGTGGACTGTGGACAAGCGGCCACCGACTCGCGTCCATTGGTTCAGTCTGAAATGCTGACAGTAAAGCGAAGCGGTCAAATGCCACCTGTTCACCGACATCACTTAACGGCCCCAGCAAAACCCTGCAGGATACCATCATGACGTTTCAGCGGAGGCGCCGGATCGTGCGGCGCCAGCGAACCGGGACCGCGCTTCTCGTGGTCGCGCTCATTTCCTTTCTGGCCGGAATGACCGACGCCATCGGCCTGCTGACAGTCGGCGACTTCGTCTCTTTCATGAGCGGCAACACGACACGAGCCGCGACAGCCGTCGCCGAAGGCAACATCCTGCGGTCGCTCATCCTTCTCGGCTCGCTCGCGGTCTTCGTTGTCGGCAATGCCATGGGAACGATCGTTTCAAGCAGGTTTCGTGCGGGCGGCGTTCTTTTCGGCGTCACCGTCACCCTCGCCCTTACCGCCGCCGGTGGCGACCACCTGCCGAACGAACTGCGCTTCTATCTCATCGTCCTTGCCATGGGCGTCGTGAACGCCTCTGTCGAGCATATCGAGGGCCTGCCGATCAGTCTCACCTATGTAACGGGCGCCCTGTCCCGCTTCGGCCGTGGCTTGGGCCGGTGGATCATCGGCACAGGCAACATACAATGGACGATCCAGATCGTGCCCTGGATCGGCATGCTTGGCGGGGCGATCGTCGGCGCCATGCTCGAGTACCGCTTCGGACAGCTCTCGCTCTGGGCCCCGACAATCCTCTCCGGTCTGTTGTTCACGCTGGTGTTGATGATTCCGCGGCGGTGGTCGCAGCGATATGCGCAGCGCTGAACCGGCGGGAGCGGCCCTCCGGTTTTAGGAACGCCCTTCGCTTGCCGATGCCAACAGCGGGTGCAAATTTCAACTTCGCCAAACAAAACGAACCAAAATTCCCACTAAATTGGTAGGGAATTTGTATGATGCGCCGCAACCGCCCGATGTGTACATTCGGATGGCAAGCGCGACCTCGCGTGATGAGCATATATGCAGGAGTTAGGGAAATGACTGGCAACACGATCGACTTTGGCAGACTTTCAGGACCGGGCCGGAAAGGCAGGCGTTCGATCCTCGCCACCGCGGCCTTGGCCATGGTTCTGTCAACGAGCACGGCAGCGCTCGCGCAGTTCGCAAACTTCGATCCGGATGCCTCCATCGTCATCGGCTCGCTCTATGAACCGCAGAACCTGGACAACACCGCCGGCGCCGGCCAGGGCATCAACGAGGCGTTCAACGGCAATGTCTACGAGGCCCTGTTCACGCTGACCGACGCGGGCGACGTCGCTCCCGGCCTCGTGGCCGAGCAGGCGGTCAGCGAAGACGGCCTGACCTATACGTTCAAGCTTCGGCCGAACGTGACCTTCCATTCCGGCGACCCGCTGACGGCACAGGATGTGAAGCACAGCATCGAGCGCGTCGTGGCACCGGATTCCAAGAGCTCGCGCAAGAAGAGCCTGGCGACGATCAGCGAGATCCAGACCCCCGACGACCAGACGGTGGTGGTCAAGCTCTCCGCCCGCTCCATCTCGCTGCCCTATAACCTCAGCTACGTCTGGATCGTCAACGACGCGGCGAAGGACCTGAACGCCGGCGAAGATGGCACAGGCCCTTACCGCCTGGACGAATGGCGCCGCGGCTCCTCGCTGGCGCTGACCCGCAATGACAAATACTGGGGCACGGCGCCGACCAATGGCGAAGTCGTCTTCCAGTACTTCACCGATGCCACTGCGCTGAACAATGCGCTCCTGACCGGTGCCGTCGATGTCATCACCAGCGTCCAGAGCCCGGATTCGATCGCCCAGTTCAAGGACAATCCTGATTACACGGTGACCGCCGGCCAGTCGACCACCAAGGAGCTTCTGGCGTTCAACGACAGGGTCGAGCCGTTCAACAACGTCAAGGTTCGCAAGGCCATCGCCCGCGCCATCGACGACAAGAAGCTGCTGCAGTCGATCTGGGGCGAATACGGCACGCTGATCGGTTCCTTCGTGCCGCCGACCGATCCGTGGTACGTCGACCTGACCGGCGTCGATGCCTATGACGTCGAAAGCGCCAAGGCGCTTTTGAAGGAAGCCGGTTTTGCCGATGGCTTCTCGTTCAAGCTTGACACGCCCAACTATGATCCGCATCCGATCGTTGCCCAGTTCCTGCAGAGCGAACTGGCGAAGGTCGGCATCAAGGTCGAAATCAACATCATCACCGCCAACGAGTGGTACACCAAGGTCTACAAGGCGCATGACTTCCAGGCGACGCTGCAGGAACACGTCAACCACCGCGACATCGTGTTCTACGGCAATCCCGACTTCTACTGGGGATACAACAACCCGAAGGTTGTCGACCTGATCAAGGAATCGGAAGCTGCGGCCAACACCGACGAGCAGACCGCCAAGCTGACGGAGGCAAACCGCATCATCGCCGAGGACGCGGCAAGCAACTGGCTTTATCTCTATCCGCAGATCGTGGTTTCGAGTTCCGCCGTCACCGGTTACCCCGTCAACGGCCTGAACTCACAGTTCTTCGCCTACAACATCAAGAAGAGCGGGAACTGATCGCTCGTTTCCCAAGCGATCCGTTATAGTCGCGTACATGTAAGGAGCCCCCGAGCGAGTTGGGGGCTCCCTTTGCCTTGCAGCTGACGGCGATTCATTGCGTCGACAACGCTACGTCAGATCTTTTCCAAGCAACACGACAGTCATGGCGCGCCAAGGACGCATCAGCGTTCGAAACGTGCTGCATCATTCCCGTGAAATCGATGAGGGTATAAGGGATTATGCAGTAGCCTCCTCGTTGATTTTGTGCAAAAGCCAGCGCTCCGGCCCCGGGTATTACACCCGTCGGACGAAAGGAAGCCGACCATTCTCGCCTATGTCCTGCGCCGCCTCGCCATCCTGATCCTGTCGCTGCTGATTGCGGCGGTGGTGCTGTTTGTGCTGTTGCGCCTGCTGCCGGGCGACCCGGCGAACGCCCTGCTTTCCGTCGGCGCCGATCAGCAGCAGATCGAGGCCGCGCGCGAACAGGTCGGCTCCAACTTACCGCTCTGGGAGCAGTTCCTGCGCTTCGTCGGCAGCCTTGCGCGCTTCGATCTCGGAACGTCCTTCGTCAGCGGCAAGCCCGTTATCGAGGAAATCGCCGCCCGTCTAACCGTAACGGTGCCGCTGGCGCTGCTGGGCTTTGGGCTCGCCGTTATGATCGCCGTGCCGCTCGGGATCGTTTCGGCAGTCAAGGCCAACCGCTGGTACGGCGCGGCCATATCGACCGTGTCGCAGCTTGGCATCGCCATCCCGGTCTTCTGGGTCGGAATCCTGCTTGTCACCGTCTTTGCGGTCAATCTTCGGATCTTTCCGTCGGGCGGTTATCCCCGGCGCGGCTGGCAGAACGAGGGCCAGGTTCTCTATGCGCTCGCGCTGCCGGTGCTGACGATCGGGCTGGTCATGGCCGCCTCGCTGATCCGCTACATCCGATCCGCAACCCAAGATGTTCTCGGCAGCGACTATCTGCGGACGGCGCGTGCGCTCGGCGCCAGTTTCTCGCAGGCGCTGATCCGGCACGGCATTCGCAACGGCGCCGTGCCGATCGTCTCGATCCTGGGCATCGAGCTTGCAACGACCCTGCTTGGCGCGGTCGTGGTCGAGCGGGTGTTCGCCCTGCCCGGCCTTGGCTCGATGCTGCTGCTGGCGATCGAACAGCGCGATTACCCCAACGTCCAGGGCGTGTTGTTCATCTCCACCCTGCTGGTGCTGCTGATCGGCTTTGCCGCCGATCTGCTTCAGCGGCTGATCGATCCCCGCTTGCGCGAACGGGCGACAGGAGCTGCGCCATGACCGCGCTTGACCTTTCGACGGGTAGACCCGCCCGCAGACACTCGCTGTCGCTTTCCATCGGGCTTGCCCTTGTCGGCCTCAATGTCGCGGTTGCACTCCTCACCCTGTTCTGGACACCCTATGACCCGCTCAATGCCTCCGGCGGCCGGCTCGAAGCGCCGTCGCTGCTGCATTGGGTCGGAACGGATCGGCTCGGCCGCGATTACCTGACGCAAATCATGATCGGCGCGCGCACGGCGTTGATCGTCGGTACTGGCGCTGTTGCGATCGGCGCCTCGATCGGCGTGACGCTCGGCATCCTCGCCGCTTTCGCGACGCGCCTGCTCGACGATGTCATGGCCGCCACCCTGGATATTCTGATCGCGTTCCCGACGCTGCTGCTGGCGATGCTGGTGGTCGCGGCCAGCGACAGTGCTAGCCTGTGGTCGGCGACCCTGGCACTTGGCCTGGCGATTTCGGCGATCGTCGCCCGCTTGACGCGGATCCTTGCCAAGCGTGTGCTGCGCCAGGACTACATCGTCGCATCCCGGACCTCCGGCACCTCGTGGCCCGGCGTCGTCGTGCGCCATGCACTGCCCAACATCTGGCCGACGCTCTCGGTGAACTTCGCCTTGCAATTCGGCCTGGCAGTGATCGCGGAAGCGTCGCTCTCCTATCTCGGCCTGGGCGCACCGCCGCCGAACGCATCCTGGGGCAGGCTGCTGCAGGAGGCACAGGGCACGGTCTATACCGCCCCCGTCGGCGCGATTGCACCCGGCATTGCCCTCGTCGCACTGGTCATTGGCATGAACCTGCTTGCCGACGGCCTGCGGGACGTCGGCGACCCGACACGCGGGAGATCGCGATGAGCGCCTTGCTTTCCGTTCAGGGCCTGACCGTCCGCGCTAGCGGCAAGACATTGGTCTCGGACCTGTCGTTCTCCATCGGCTCCGGCGAGCGAATGGGACTGATCGGCGAATCCGGCTCGGGCAAGTCGATGACCGCTATGGCCATTACCGGCCTTTTGCCGGCGAACATCTCCGTCACCGGCTCGATCGTGCTCGATGGCCAGGAGGTGGTCGGCACTGAAGACAAGCGCCTGAACCGGCTGCGCGGGGTCGCAACCGCCGTCGTCTTTCAGGAGCCGCTGACAGCCCTCGATCCGCTGATGAGAATCGGCAAGCAGATCGCCGAGCCGGTGCGCCGCAGGCTCGTGCGCGAACAGGGACGCGCGACGCGTTCAGCGGTCGACCGCGAAGTGCTCGACCTGCTCGACAAGGTCGCCCTGCCGCAACCGGAGCGCATTGCCAACGCCTATCCGCACGAAGTGTCGGGCGGCCAGCGCCAACGTGTTGCGATCGCCATGGCGCTTGCCTGCCGCCCAAAACTTCTGATCGCCGACGAGCCGACGACCGCGCTCGACGTCACCACCCAGGCCGAAATCCTCAAGCTGCTCGACGGGCTTGTGCGTGAAACGGGAATGGCGCTGCTCTTCATCAGCCATGACCTGCCTGTTGTTGCCGAAGTGGTCGAGCGTGTGATGGTGCTGCGCGACGGCATCGCGCTTGAAGAGGGCGCCGTTGTCGACGTGTTTAGCAACCCGTCGCACGACTATACGCAGACGCTTGTCGATGCCGCGCGCATGTTCGACGAGGCCCTTGGACGGACGGGATCGTGATGCTGGACCTGCAGAATGTGAACTTCGGCTATTCCCGTCACCGCAAGATTTTGAGCGACGTGTCGTTCAGCGTGCGCGCCGGCGCCAGCGTTGGACTGGTGGGCGAGTCCGGTTCGGGCAAGACGACACTGCTGCGGCTGCTGCTCGGTCTGGAGCGGCCCACGAGCGGCACGATCCGCTTCGGCGACGATGCACTCGATCCGGCCGATGGCGCGTTCATGCGCCGTTACCGGCGCGCGGTGCAGCCGGTGTTCCAGGACCCCTATTCGTCGCTCGATCCTCGCCAGAAGGTGCTCGACATCATCGCTGAGCCGCTGCAATCGCTGCGCATCGCCGGTCCACGCAAGGATGCGGTGGCGCAAGCCCTGGAGGCTGTGGGCCTGCCGCTCGATGCCATGCAACGCTACCCGCACGAATTTTCCGGCGGACAGCGCCAGCGCATCGCGATTGCGCGCGCAATCGTCGCCCGTCCACAGATCATTCTTGCCGACGAAGCCGTCAGCGCTCTCGACCTGTCGACCCGCATCCGGATCGTCGAACTGTTCAAGACGCTGTCGGCAACGCTGACGCTGGTGTTCGTTTCGCACGACCTTGGTGTCGTCGCATCGCTTTGCGAAGAGATGGTCATCCTCGAAAAGGGACAGGTGGTCGAGAGCGGCAAGACGCGCGATATCCTGACGGCGCCCCAGCATCCCTATACACAGCGGTTGCTTGCCAGCATTCCGCGCATGCCGGCCTGAGCGCTTCGGTCACTCACGAATCTACCGTTAGCGACCCCCTCACCAACGAACAAAGTACCTTGATCTAGAACAACCCCCCGTCGAGCGGAGTTGCCCATAGTGCCGCCGGCCGCAGATTCCCTGCCGCCGCATGCCCTGAATGGCAATTTTCAACTTCTTCTGGGGGTCCGGAATCATGTCTACTCGCTCCATCCTGCCAACCGCCGCCGCACTCGTTTTGCTGGCGGCCTCGGTCACTGCGGCTCAAGCCGCGGACCTTACCGCGCCGAGCGAGGCCGCCGCTCAGCTACCGGCTGCAAGCGAGCAGAGCCCATGGATGATCCGCGCCCGCGCGCTTGCCGTTTTACCCGAAGACAAGGCATCGCTGCAGTTGAATGGCACGTCACTTGACGGCGAAAAAGTCGGCGTCAGCAACTCGGTCGTGCCCGAACTCGATATCACCTACTTCTTCACCGACAATCTTGCGGCGGAACTGGTCCTGGGCACGACCCCGCACAGCGCAAGGGGCAGCGGTTCGATCGCCGGTCTCGGCGAGATCGGCAAGGCCTGGTTGCTGCCGCCGACACTGACGCTGCAGTACCACGTCAATCTCACCGACACGATCAAGCCCTATGTCGGCGCCGGCGTGAACTACACCATCTTCTACAATGAAAAAGCCCAGGGCGACTTCTCCAGCTTCAACCTCAAGAACACCTTCGGCGTGGCCCTGCAGGCCGGTGTCGACATCAAGCTCGACGATCACTGGGGTATCAACTTCGACGTGAAGAAACTGTTCCTCGAGCCAGAGGTCAACGCGACCCTGCCGGGCGCCGGCACGGTGACGGGCAAGGTCAAACTCGATCCCTGGCTGATCGGCACAGGCATCACCTACCGCTTCTGACGTTTTTCGCCAGCGGATGACACCGCTTCAGGTCTACAGCGCCGCGCGCCATATTAGACGCGCAAAGGTCGCTGTAGCGCTTTGAATGGCTGCATGTTTTTATCCTTGAATCGAATAGGATTTAAGGAAACATGCAGTGGAAAATCTCCGCCCTCGCCGTTACACGGCGAGGGCAGCAACCAAACGGACAGTCGTACGTCATGCGTGATGGGCGGTGACGGCCTTGACCAATCCGGTCGTCAATTCACGGCTGCTCGCATGCGAAATATCGCCGAGCGACAACATGCCGACCATTCGCTTTTCGTCATCGATCACCGGCAGGCGCCGTATCTTCTTGCTCTCCATCAGGCGAACAGCCTCCTCGATCGTTTCGCTGGTGCGGCAGTAGACGATATCCCTTGTCATGACATCGCGCGCAGTCAGCAACGCAGCGTCGTCGTGCCCGTTTGCCCATGCCCGCAACGCAATGTCCCTGTCCGTCACCATGCCGATGAGGCGATCGTTTTCGCCGACCGGCAGAGCGCCAATGTCTTCGTCACGCATAATCCTTGCCACGGTGCGCAAGTCCGTTTCAGGCGCTATCCAGCGCGCGCCGGGGTGCATCGCTTCCCACGTTCTCATTGCATCCTCCTACGGTTTGGAGGAATGACGATAGCCGAAGATCGTGGCCAATCATTGATCCTGACGGCCGACTTGTTCGCCGAACGTCGCTTATCGCAACTCCAGCAGGAAGTAGGTCGTCGGGCCGGACGGGCCGTCGTTGCTCAGGCGAAATTTAACCGCACCGGCGCCATCGACGACCGGTGGGTGAACTGTTCCGTCAAGACCCACCGGTGAAATGCGCCACTTGGCCGCCGTCTTCGACAGGGAGAGATCGACAGTCCCCTGCCGGATCAACACCGGCAACCGGCCAAAACTCTCGATGACCTTCTCTTCACTGTCACGGAACGTCATGTCCGTGTTCTGGGCGTCGGTTGCAAAGATCAACAGGAAACGCCGGCTGTCGGACAGGGTTGCCGGAGGATCGAGCGCCGAGAGAGCGACAAGACCGTTGCCGTCGGCGCGCTCCACCCGCAGCACACCGAGGTCGACCGGTTCGCGCAGGGACGCAAACGCCATCGCTTCCGTCGCCGGCGTCGCTACGCGCAGCTGCCTGGCGAAACGATCGAGAACGATTTCACCGGTGCTGCTTTGATAGATGCCGGCATCGACGGTCGTTGCGTTGTCCGGCTTCAACCTACTGCTCGCACGCAGCAGCGCCAGCACATTGTCGCTGCTTTCCCGCCGCGGCTGGGTAACCGCGATCGCATCACCCAATCGCTCGGCGCGTTCCAGACCGATACGACCGACCAGGGCAAGATCGGTCAGAGACTCCGGCTCGCGCGCCTGCATGTCGTCCGTCAGATCCTCCTCGCCGCGCACGGAAAATGGGATCGTCACATCCGAGGTCGCGACATCGCCGCGCCGATAGAGCAAGGCGGCCAGGGTTTCGCCCGCGCGCGCAACCGGATCGAGGGCGATCGCGTAGGGCAGCATCGCTTGCTTATGCGGAAACGGCTCACCATAGGCGAGCGCGATCGGTCCATGGCCGTGGCGGCAAAGGGCGTCCCAGCCCTGAAGGGCGGCATAGGCCGGCATGGCAAGACCACCCTCGTAGCGGTAGCGGTTCCAGAACAGGTGGTCGTATTCGCTGACGACAAACGGTTTTCCGAGCCAGCGCGATGCAGCGATCATCCTGATGTAGTTGACGCTATCGGCAATTGAGCTGGTTTGAAGGAGTTCGCTGCCCGGCGTGTAGCCGCCGACCCAATCGTGGTAGGTGTTCGCCGTGATGACTTGGAGGTCGCGCCTGCTGAGGGCCATCTGGCTCGACGGCCAGTTGTTGTAGTTGGTGATCAGGCCCGTGTAGCCAAGGTCGCGCAGAACCTTGCTCATGCGTGCGGTGGAGGCACGCTCGGTTTCGACAAAGAATGCCTGAAGATCGCGCAGACGCGGGCTGTCGTTATAGCGGTCCCGAGGCAACCTGATCCCGCCGGTTTCAAGCACTTCCCCGGAATCAAGCACGCCCCAGACCTTCGCCAGGCTCGCCGTCGTGCCGTAACGCTTCTTCAGCCAGAGATTGAACGGCTGAGCCAACCGGTCGTCATAGGGAGCCCGGCCGGGCCGATCATGAACCACCGCCTCAAACTCCAGGCCATTCTCATTGGCCAGAATGACCAGGGCCAGGGCCTCGTCGCGGATCGGAGCTTCGCCTGTGTAAGGGTTCACGCGCCCGAGGACCGCCTGCTGCAACCGCCTCCAATGCTCAAAGGTCCGATCGTCCAGATGTAGCATGAGTTTTACATCGCCGCCCGTGTCCCAGCGGTCATCGAAACCGCCATAGGCGCCACGCGGCGACGACAGGCCGTCGATAATCCAGTGGATGCCGTTGCGCTTCAGGGCCGCAAGCAGATACTGGATCCGATCGAGCGTTTCCGGGTCGAAATCGAGATCCCGATCACGCCCGAACATCAGACTTGCGTCGACGAAATGCAGGCGCGCGATGTTGTAGCCATGCATCGCCAGCTGGCGCGCATAACGGTCCGCGCCTTCATGATCGGGGAAGCCGCCGGACGCAGGGCTCCAGGCAAGCGAGGCGCACAACATCCTGACCGGCGTATCCGGCGCTTTCGCATAGGCGAGACGTCCCTCCTTGCCGACAACCAGTCTATGACCGCCATCGATCCGGCCGTTGGGCAGGATGGACGAGAAGTCGAGCGGGCTGCCTGGTCGCAATTCGAGGGAGATCTCCTTCACCGGAACCCATTGATCCGCGGCGCGCGCAGGCACGCACATCACCGCAAGCGCCAGCACCGTAGCCAGACATCTCTGGCGCATCAAGCTACCGCTCCAAGCAACTTGCTCTCGATCGGAACCTCCGGTCTTCGCCGCCGCCCGAAAAAACCGACAGGCAGTGCAGCGGCGTGGAAGAACCAGGCGACGACCGTGTACAGCCCCATGTTCAAGCTGCCTTTGCGAATGCTCATCAACACGATGACTGCGGCGAGGACAGCGAAGACGATGCCCAGGCCGACAGCCAGGCTCGGCGAGAACAAAAGCACACAGAGCGAGAGCGCCCACCACAGATAGACGAGACACCAGAGCTTCAGCTCGGGCAGCTCACGCAGCAGCTGGAAGAAATACGGCCGACCGAGCGACGCGCGCAGAAGTTCGCCGATACCGAAGAGATATTTGCTTTTCCAGCGTCGAACCAGCAGGCGATAGGAATTGACAGTATGTCCGAAGTGCTGGACGAAACGCCGGTCAAGGCGATGCAACCCCCATCCAGCGCTTCGCAGCCGGATGCCGAGATCGAATTCTTCGTATCCATGCAGGTTGCGATCGGAGAGGTAACCGACCGCTTCGATCGCATCGCGCCGGTAGAGCCCACCGCCGTTCATCCGGTCGATCGATCCGATCCGGTTTTCCGGCGAGTTGCGATTGACGCGACGCGAGAACTCGAGATTGGACGTCAGCATCTCCTGGACATGGCCGGTAACGCCGGCAACCTCAGGATTGTCGGCGAGAAACGCCACGGCGACGGCGAGAAAATCACGGTCGAGCAACATGTCTCCGTCAAGCAGACAGAGATGGTCGCCTTTGGAGTATTGAAAGCCAAGCTGCGGGCCAATGCCGCAGCTCGGCCGCGCCGGCGGGCTGATCTGGGCGATGACGACGGGATATTGCGCGGCAATCTCGACCGTTCGGTCGGATGAGCCGCTGTCGGCGACGATGACTTCGCCACCTGTCGCTCCGAGGGCAGCAAGCGCACTTTCAATCGTGGCCGCTATTCGCTTCTCTTCGTTCAGCGTCTTGATGATGACGGATACTGACAAGCGCGCCTCCAAAATCACCGGGGCGTCTACAGCGCCGCGCGTCAAATATGACGCGCGAAGGACGCTGTAACGCTTGAATCCTGCTGCATAATTTTCTCCTTAAATCGATTCCGATTTAAGGAATTATGCAGTAGCCAAGCGTCCCGGCGCAGCCAGTTCTACCCGCGATACTTTGAGTTTTGGTTTATTTGCACCAGCAATTGCAGCAGACGCGACCGATTGCGGATAAGGACCCAACCCGAAGCCACGCCGCATGCACCGCCAAGCAATTTGATGGCGAGGTCCCCGATCCGGGCGTGACGGTCTGCCGACACCACCTGCAGCAATTCGAACCCGATGGCGGTGGCCAAAACGAGCCCGAGGACAAGCAGGAGCCGCCGGGGATAGGCAATTGCAAAGAGCAGCCCCATCAGCCCGAACGCGCCGAACCGCTCGACATGCACGAACGTGCCCATACGCGGGCGCAGATCGAGTGGTGATAGGGTCGAATAGGCGATCACGGCGAATATGAGCCAGCCAAATAGGCCAGCGGCGCGTTTGATATTCATACTGTTCTTGTCTCTCCGCACCGCACACAACACGGCAAAAATCAGCCCGACGGCAACAGGGATGTCGCGTGCGATTGCGCGCGATCTACTTTGCCACCAACGCGCTATACACCGCGACGGTCTTTTCCGCCACGCTTGTCCAGCTATAGGCGGCTTCGGCGTGCGCCGCACGGGCGCGCATCTCGCTTTCACTGGGCGGATTGGCAAGCTTCGCCGTCATGGCCGATGCCAGCGCCTCGACATCGCCGAGCGGGAAATATTCGTCGCTTGCAAGGCCAAGCTCGACATTGGCAACGATATCGCTCGCAAGAACCGGCAAGCCGTAGGCCATGGCCTCCAACAGCGCAATCGGCATGCCCTCGTGGCTGGAAGGCAGAACGAACAGGGCCGCATTGGCGAAAAGCTCTGCAAGCCGATCACCGGACTGAAAGCCCGTTAGAACGACACCTGCGATATCACCTGCCAGCCTTCTCACCTCCTCGGTGTAGGGCGTCTCGAATTCCGCACCGCCGGCCAGAACCAACCGGAACTCCGGAGTGGAACATTTGGCATAGGCGCGAATCAAATCGAGCTGGCGCTTCTCGGGCACGATCCGTGCGGCAAGCAGAATGTACCGCCGTGGCGCAAGGCCGAACTCGGCAAGAATGCCGGTCTCGCCCCTGGACGGCGTGACCGACACCCCGTTGGGCACAAGGGCCATGGACACATTGTGCCGCGCGCCCATGGTCTCAGCGATATCCTTCGAAATGGCGATCCGCCCGCTTGCAAAGCGCATGCCCAGGCGTTCACCGAGCTTCAGCGTACCCTTGGCAAGAGCACCCCATTTTTGCCGGTCGTAGTCATAGCCATGATGGGTCACGACCACCTTCAGGCCGAGCATTCTCGCAAGCGGGACGAACAGTGCTGGCCCGATCGCATGGATATGCAGCACGTCGGGACGCTGCCAGCCCGCGTAGCAAACACCCATGAAAGTGTGAACGATGGCTTCCAGCGCCATCCGGCGCGGCGCCCAGAAAGGAACGACACGAATGCCATTCCAGCTGAAGGGGACAGATGCCGGAAGATATCGGCGCCGCCCGATCACGTCGACGTCCCAGCCGTGCTTCGTGAGCTTGCCGGCAAGGATCTCGACATGCTTTTCGATGCCGCCCTGCACATCCGGAATTCCGCGCAGGCCCAGCATCATCACGCGCCGCCGTCCGGTTCGCGCGCTCAGCCGACGATCTTTGCCTGTCAGCTCGCGATGATTGTGCACGAGGTGGACTCCACGCTGGGCAGTACCGCCCTTCCCGTCGACGCCTTCCAATATTCCAGATTGTACAATCTCAGTGGAAACCGACGGCTGTTGCCGACGATCAACTTGCGAGACTCGTAACTTCCTGCCCATGGCGTGGCCTCAAAGATTGCGCACCCAAGGCCATTTACGTTAACAATACTTAATAAGATCGTAATTAAATCGTTAAATATCTAATTGTTCGATCAATAAACGAACATATTTAATGCCGCGGTAAGTATATTCGCAAGCCTTGGTTAATGACGCAAGGATAAATCTGCCAACTAGGTCGCCCCGAGCGCAGCGTAGAGATCAAGCGTTCTGTCGCGATAAGCATTGGCGGAGAAATCTCTGGATATCCACGCCCTGCCGGCAGCGCCCATGCGGGCGCGCGCTGTCGGCCCAAGAGCCGTCATGTCGGCCAGCGCCCTTGCCAGATCATCAGCGTCTCCCGACGTTGCCGTCATGCCCGTTTCCCCGACCTGGATCATTTCCGGAATGCCTCCGACGGCTGAACCGACCACCGGCCGTCCCAGAGCATAGGCTTCCAGCAAGCTGATGGGCGCATTTTCGTACCATTCCGACGGCAGTACGAGTGCCCTGGATGATCCGATCAATTTGTGCAGGCTCTCGCCTGAGAGATATCCGGTGAACGTCACGCCTGCATTAAGCTCGCTCGCGAGCCGACGAAGCGATGCCTCTTCGGGGCCTGTACCGGCGACGACCAACCGCTGTTTCGAAAGTGCCGCCGCCTTGATCAGCGTGGCGATGCCCTTTTCGGGTGCAAGCCGGCCTGCGAAAACGAAATAGTCGCCCTCGTCCCAGGCGCTGCTGTAATCGTCCACATCCACGAAGTTCGGAATGTGCACCATCTGCTCACGCGGCCAGCCCCATTCGACAAGCTTCTCCACGTAGAACCGGCTCGGAACGACGATCCGGTCGACCTTGTTGCGATAGAGGCCCAGCGTACGATGCAGCACCGTTTCTGCCAGCACGACACCGCTCAAGATCGCCGAGCCCTTGACGCAGCGGTGACGCAGGACGTTGTAGACCCGTCCGCCGCGACAGTCCTCGCAGATCTTGCCGTCGCGCAGCATCTTGTAGGAAGGACAGGCAAGTTTGAGGTCGTGAGCCGTCATGACAACCGGCACGCCCGCTGCCTTCAACGTCGAAAAGATCGCCGGCGACAGGTGGTGATAGACGTTGTGTGCATGGGCAACCGACGGACGCGCGCGGTCAATCAGCCTGGCGATGTTGCGCTGGCCTTCGCGCGAATAGATCACGCTTGCCGCCTGCTCTATTTTCCGCAGAAAGCTCGTTTGCCGACCAAATTCGATTTCGGAGACGAAATACTTGGACCATTCAGAGCGCTCGTTGTCCTCGTGCTCCATGGCAAAGGGCACGACATCCCAGCCAATATCGGCGAACATCTTCATATGGTCGAAGAACACCGCTTCGGCGCCGCCGCGTCGATAGAAGTAGTTGTTGATGGCGAGAAGTCGCTTGCCGGCGGCTATCGTGTTGAGCACATCGTTCTCCTCATCCGCCAAGCCGATCGAGTGCCTTGTCGACCGGCAGGACGGTGCATCCCTTCTCGACCGCATCGCGGACCAGATGCTCGAACATCTCCGGCGTGCAGCCATAAGGCGTCGGTCGTGGCGCGATGTCGTGCGTGAAAAAGACCAGCCATCCCGGCTGCGCGACGAGGTCATCGATCCAGCGGGTCAGCGCAAGAGCGTGCGCCTCGGGCTGGCGGATCTCGACCGCCTTCAACATCATTGGATCGACTGCACCGCGGTTGATCGCCTCCCCTGCGGCCCGGCACGTTCGGTAGCGCCGCCCCAATTCCCTGCGTGCCATCGGCCAGGCGGCGTTGTAGGGAAAGGCAAAGTTCCTTGCCGGCTCCGCGACGCCACTGGCTGCCAGATAGTCCGCATTTCGGTCGAGGTCGCGCGCAAGCGCCCCCCCGGTGAGACGTCTTATCTTGCTGTGGCTGAAGGTGTGGCAGCCGACTTCGTGTTCGCGCTTGGAGAGAGCCTCACAACCCGCAGCGGTGATCAAGGTTCGATCCGGCTCAACCCGCCCTTCGAGCCCCCCGGCAATGTAGAATGTGCCGCGGACGCCGTGCCGTTCAAGGATTTCGGCACCCTGGTGCAAGGCGCTGTCAGGCACATCGTCGAAGGTGAACGAGACGAGCGGAACGTCGGTCACAACGGCGAGCTTCTTCTGAGCAAGGCGCCAGATCAGACGATTTGCCAGCCGGTCGACAAGGCCGTCAACCTTTTGCACAAACTCAAGCATAGGCCACGCCCCTTTTTTCGGCAGATTGCGACGGCAAGGCAAGGATCGCGCGGGCCTGCAAATGCAGACCGTAGAGCGAAAACAGGAAGGTGAACCACAGCAGGTTGCCGCCCTCGTAGAACAAGCTCTCAAGGCCGGCGTTGAAGATCGTATAGAGCCAGACGCGCGTAAAGAGCCGCGTGAGATGTGAATGCTGCTCGGCGGACGCCATGCGGGCAATATTGCGCAGCGGCAGGACGAGGATCCACAACACCGTGAGCAGCAGCCCGGGAAAGCCCGTCATCAAGGCGATGTCGAGATAGGAATTGTGGCCGTTGGCAGCCGCCACCGCCCAGGTCTCGATCGCTCCGCCGCTGTGGACCAGCTCTTCCGTTTGCCAGAATGCCTTGAAACCGTAGCCGGTGATAGGCTGCTCGGCGAGCGCGGTGAACGCGAAGCGCCAGATATCCGCCCGGTTGGTGAACGTCGCGTCGATGCCAAGTTCGGTGATGAACTCGCTGAGCGGCATGAATACGGCTGATCCGACGGCAAACAGATTGAACAGCCCGACGCCACCGATGACGATCGGGATGCGCAGGAGACGGATCTTCTCGAATATCCAGGCAAGCAACAGGATCGCCGGCAGCATCGCGGTCGAGGTCTTGCCGCCGGTATGGATGAGGAAGTTGAACGACAGCAGCACGATGGCGATCCCGGCCAATCGCGACCAGCTATTCATGACGAAAAGCCCGAAGAAGGCCGCGATCACCATCGCGGCGGCCGCACTGTTCTTGTGCGGGAAATGGCCGCGCCATAGACCCGCATTCATGGGCTCGCGCAATTCTGACGCCTGATGAATAGAGAGCATCGGCTTAAAGGCGATGCCGTAATAGGCAACGCCGAGCATGATGAGCGTACCGATGCCCAGCATTTTGGCAAAATGCCGTTCGCTGGCGGGCAACAGCAGGTAGATGCTGGCATTGACCGTGACCATGATGGCAAGAACGGTGCCCTTGATCCCAAGCATTGGGTGGGCTGAGATCACCGATACGAAAAGGAACCAGGTAAACAGCACTGCAAGCAGCGGCCGCGGCTGCAGGATGATATTTCGCATCGGATGGCATAGGCCGTAACCGAGCATGCCCGTAAACAACAAAAGAGAAACGATCTGGTTCAATCGGTTCGAATTACCGGCCGACGGATCAAGCACTGCTGCTCCCGTCAGGTCGACGAACGGGGTGATCGATATCCAGAAGAACAGAAACGTCGTCATGAACAGGACGGTGCCGACACGCAGCCGCAGCGTTTCGGCGGCATTGGTTTCGGCGTAGGCGGCGCTCGTCATTGGCGCGCTCCCGTCAGGCAGTCGCCGGCTGCGGGCGGCGAATATATCTCCACAGGCCGAGGGCGATCGCTGCCGACACACCAAGGAAAAGGCCGAGCATAGCGCCGGCGACCAGCAGGATCACCGTACGTGGCGGCCACGTGCGTGCGTTGGGCGGCAACGCCCGCGAGATCACCCGCACATTGGTCGTATCGATCTGCTGCTGTTCGGTAATTTGCTGGGCGCGCGCAAGATGCGTCTCGTAAATCGCCGCTTTGGCACGGGCATCGCGCTCCAGATCGCGCAGTTGCACCTGAGACTCATTGTCGGTGAAGACATTCGACTTCTCGACGTTTGCCTTACCGCGCAAGGCTTCAAGCGCCTGCTGCTCGCGATCCATGTCCGCCTTGGCCCGCTCCAGAATGCGCCGGGCCTCGTCGGCAAGCGCACCCTCGATCGTCGCGCGCTCGGATCGAGCCGACACCAGACGGGGATGCCGTTCGCCGAACGTGCGCTGCATCGAGGCAATCTGCTGCTGGAGCAAGTTGTACTGCTCGCGCAGGTTCGTCATGTTTTCGGACTCGAACTCCGACGCACTGGCGGTTCTCCCTTGAGCGATTGCCGCACTCATCTGGTTGTAGCGTGTCTCCGCCTGGATGAAGCGCTGCTGTGCGTCCAAGACCTGGGTGTTGAGTTCACCGGAAAGCTGGTTGCTGACCAATTGACCATTGGTCGACTGCAGGCCGTTGACCCTGCGGAAATCTTCCACCGCCCGCTCGGCATCGGTCACGTTGCGGCGCAATTCGTCCAGCCGGGCGTTGAGGTTCTTGGCGACACGCCCTGCACTTTCGGCCGCCGACTGAAACAGCTCCTGCTCGAAGGCATCGACGATCGCGTTCGAGAGGGTCACGGCCTTTGCCGGCTCCTCGCTCCAAACCTTCATGACGACGACGAAAGAACGCTCCTCGCGCCGCGCCTCCACGCGCTCCGAAAGCGCGCGCATGGCTGCAAGCTCGTTGTTGACCTCTTGTTCCTGCTTCGATGAAAACAGGTTGCGCAGCGATGCAAAGGATGCCGGCTTGACGAACTCGGGATCGCGCGTGAGCTGCAATTCGTCGATCACCCGCGCCAGCACATTGCGTGACGTCAGGATCCGGAGTTTGCTCTCCACCTCCAACAGCTGCGCGTCACGCTGCGGATTGCTTGTAAAAACATCGTCGCTGACAACGTTGAGATTGGACGGGTCGACGACGATATCCGTGTAGACGGTGTATCGAGGCGACGCAGTCATTGCATAGACAAGGGCCGCAAATGTGCAAATCGTCACTGCGGCGATGATCCAGAGCATACCGTCGCGCAGCCAGCGAATACCGTCGTCTACCCCGATCTGGCTGACGAGGTGAAGCCGCGGGAAGAACAGGCCACCGACATGCGGCGTCGGCTGCGTCTCGGTCTGTGCCCGCGCAACCACCTGGGAACGCCGGACTTCCGGCTCTCTTCGCGGCGCTTGCTTTTCTTCAAAAGGAGGGAGCGCGTCCTCGTCGTCTGTCGGCAGAAGGTTGAGCAACGAACCGCCGCCGACCATCGCACGTTGACCGTGCGCTGGCTGAGGCGACCTTTGTTGTCGGGGCTCGTTCGGCCTATACATCCGCATCCCTCACGCCCGCTTCAAGACGCAAAAATCGCCGGCTTGCGCGTCTCGTATCTCCAATGAAGGATTAGAGTTGTACGGTGAAAATTCCGTTAATCGGCCCGGCAGCCGTTTACCTTGACGCTTAGAAGTCCGTCAGCAACCGGCTCCAGCTTTCGGATGCCAGACCCCCGATATAGAGGTCGTTGCGCAATGCCGCGTCCTTGAGATCTCCATGGCGCGTTACCATGCAGAAATAGCCACGGTGGCGGAACGTCAGCCAGCGTTGGCGCGAGATCGCGTTCATCAGAAATGGTTGTGCGGCGCCTGTGGCCTGGGCGTAACCTTCGCGGTCGAGGCAGGCAAACATCTCGGCCGTCACCTCAAACTCCCGACCCGGTTGGCAAAGCACATTCAGAACCGTCGCAGTCCTGTTCGCCCTGCCAAGAAAGAGGAAAACGCCAATCGCTCTTCCATCCGCCGTTACTTGTCGGAAATGCACTTCACCGAGGCCTTGGTTCTTACCGGCGATCGCGACGAGCCAATCGAACTCCTCGGTTGACCAAACGGGCCTGACCGAAAACCGTTCCATCATCGGTCGGGCGCAACCGAGAAACTCGCCGGCCCCGATCACCTTCGTCATACATCCTGAAGTCGGGGTGGGTTTGACGGATGGTCTTCGCCAGCGCAACACCCTGTCGAATGCACCAAGGACACCGAGCACCAATTTCGAACCCAATGCCGGAAATTGACGGCTGGCACGAATGGCGCTGCTGGTAGCCGGTCGAAACGATCGCTGCCACTCCAGGCTTTGTATCGGAAGCACGACCCCGCCCCCGGCAACCCAATGGTCCGCACTCACCGGCGACGAATTATCCGAGAAGCACATGTCCTGGCGCGCGGAGCGCATCGTACGAGCGAGACATGCCGCACCAACGGCACCCGCCTTGCCGTCTGACATGAACGCGCAAAGAAGCTTGCCGACGGTATGGCGACCGTGGATCGAGAATTCCATCGGCAATGCCAGGATTGCGCTGGCGATGGTGCCGTCGCCGTCATCGTAGACGATACTGCCATGCTCGGGAGAGTAAAGCGGACTGCCGAAGAAGACCGCTTCAAGATACTGCCGGAGGTCACCACTTGGCTCAATGTCGCGCTTGCGGAAAATCTTGCTGAAGAGCGAGCTAACTGCAGGGATATCGCCCAGCTCCATCGGTCTCACGCGGCCCGGGTGCTGCATGCGATGCCCGATGGCTGTGGCAGTTTCCAGTTCCCTCAGCTCAGCCTTCATGCGCCATCCTCGCCGGGACGACGTGCTCAACCGCTCCCTCCCTGTCGCGCCGGACGAAGCGCAGGAAGACACTCCAGGAAACGATGACCATCGCGATCTCGATCACATAGAAGGAGATGAACGTGCCCGCAGGTGGCGCATACCAAGTCGCCCACGCTGTCAACGCAGCGCCAAGGACGCTGCCGAGACCCATGACAGAGGCACGCGCAGGGTGATGCCCGGATGCTCCGAGCGCTTCCATTGCGACCGACCACATGGCAATCGGCACGACGACCCAGCAGAGAATTCGAACGAAGGACACCAACGAGACATAGTCCTTGCCGAAGAGGTAAGGCAGGACCGGCGCAAGCACGAAGACCGCGATCGCCGCCGCAATACTGATCGAAGTGGCAGCAACGAGCACCTTGCGTACCCGCTCGAAGGCATGGTGCAGGCCGGAGGCCGTTGCCTTGGCCGAACCGGGATAAATCAACCGGTTCAGCGCCTCGACCGAGAGATAGCTGCTCTCCAGCATGCGCCGCGCGACGCTATAGCTCGACATCACTTCTGCGGAGGCAACGAGGCTCAGGACGAGCAGGTCGGCATTCTGGCGCACCGCGCGCAGAATGAAGGGGATGCTGAAGTAGAGCCCCTGCGGCAGCTCTTCGCGCACGATCCCATAGACGGGCCGGCCAAGGCCCTTTACGGCATACCAGCAACCGATGGCGACAAGCACATGGCATACGAACTGCCAGACCGCCCAGGAGGCAACGGTCGCCACGCCAAAGACGATACAGGCGAGCGCCGCGGCGATGGTGCGGGCGATGGCGAAGCCGACGACAACCTTGTTGGCAGATGCGAAATTCGAGTGAGCGAGAAAGATTTGCTCCGTCAGCACGATGACGCGAACGAAGATGATGTTGGTGACCAGCATCAGCGTAATCACGGCAATGTTGGTAGCCGGGTCAGCTGACAGCGTGAAGAAGAACGGCAGCGCAATCGCGCCAAGCAAAACCAGAACGATGCCGCTGATGGCGGTCAAGATGACGTTGTGACCGAGCATGCGAGAGTACATGCTCCGGTCGCGTGCGACGCGGCGCACGAGGCACTCCATCGCCCCCAGCCCGCAGAGATGCACGGCAATATTGGCAACCGCCGTGATCGCCACGAAGACACTGAACTCATGAACGCCGAGCCAACGTGCGAGGATCGCGAACGTCAGAAGCTGGGCAGCGGATCCAATGATGAGGCTACCGCCCGAGGCGGCATAGGACATGACCATCGACAGGAACGGTCTGTGCGCGCCCGGTTCTCTGAGACCTTCCGATGCCATCCCGATCTGCCTTTGACAACAATCCGACGAAATGTGCGTCCGATGCCGGATGGGCGTTGCCGCAACAGCCGAGCACACGCTTCCGATCATCGCAAAGAATAGCACTTAGAAATGATTGCGCGGTTAACACTCCCGCATCAATTGCATTTTAGCTTCCGTTTACCTGATTGCAGTAGTGTGGATCGTGCAGCCATCGATCGACGCATGAAGGAGAGGCCGTGCCGCAAAACAACAATCCCCTTCAGGATGATCAGGCAAGCGGCGAGGCGCCGCGTCTGCACCGTTTCATGGACGTCGAACTCGAACTGGCACCCGATGTCTTGGTGCCACGAGAAGAAACGGAGCTGCTCGGACGCACGGCTTCAAGGATCCTGCATGACCGGCCATCCGGCGCAACCGTCATCGACATGTGCTGCGGCTCCGGAAACCTGGCGCTCGGGCTTGCGGCCGATGTCGTTTCCGCCCGCGTCTGGGGTGCGGACTTGACCGATAGCACCGTTGCGCTGGCCCGCAGAAACGTCACTCGCCTGAACGTCGCCGATCGCGTCACCATACGACAGGGCGATCTGTTTGCTGCGCTGGCCGACGACAATCTCGAGGGCTCGGTCGACATGATCGTCTGCAACCCGCCCTATATTTCGACATCCAGGCTCGAAGGCGACAGCGCCCATCTGCTTGAAGCCGAGCCGCGGGAAGCTTTCGATGGCGGCCCATACGGCATCTCGATCCATCAGCGCCTTATCCGCGATGCTGTGGCGTTCCTGAAACCCGGTGGTTGGCTGCTCTTCGAGTTCGGCGCCGGCCAGGATCGGCAGGCATCCGCCCTTCTCGCCCGCACCAAGGCCTACGAGCCCGTCACCTTCGCCACCGATGCGGAAGGCAAGCCACGCGTCGCCATCGTCAGGAAACTTGTTGCTCAAGCATCCGTTGCGGCGGGTGCCGGGGACGAGGAACGATGAGTAACATCCGGCCGCTTGAACCCGCAGACATTCCTGCGATCGCTGGAATGTTCCAGAGGGTTTTCTGCAAGGATCAGACGGAGCCGCCAGCTGCGCTCGTCGACTATATGCGGCAGCTCTACCTGGACGCACCTGGTTGCGATCGCGAGATTCGGCCCCTCGTCCACGTCAACGGCGACGGCCGCATCTCCGGTTTCGTTGGCGTTAACGCGCTGCCGATGACGTTTAACGGGCGGCCGTTGCGAGCCGCCATATGCGGCTCCCTTATGGCCGAGGATCGTGAAAGCGATCCGATGGCGGGTGCACGGTTGCTGAAGGCCTTCCTCGCGGGTCCACAGGATCTGTCGTTCAGCGAGACCGCAAGCGAAGTATCGACTCAGATGTGGACGAAACTGCGCGGTATCGTACTGCCGCAATACAGTCTTGATTGGGTGCGTGTCATCCGGCCATCGGCATTCACGCTCAGCGTCGCCGAGCACCGGATCAAGCTCGCTCGGCTGGTCAATCCGCTCGCGCATGCGTTTGATCGTTTCTATCGCAACAGGATGGGTCGCGGGGAGCGGCGCTGGTCGGCCGTCCCCGAAAGCGGAACGGGACAGGCAAATTTTCGCGTTGGTGAAATCGACAGAAGCGGTTTCGCCGATCTCGTCGGTCCGCTCACTGCCCAATTCCCTTTGCGCCCGGATTGGGCGGAAGGGCAGCTCAACAACATCCTCGCAGACGCGGTGCAAAAACCTGATCAGGGTAGCGCAATCTTCGCATCCGTCACCGCGCGCACCGGAACCGTCGTCGGCGCCTTTGCCTATCACGCTCGCTCCGGCGATATCGGCCGCGTGCTGCAGATCCTCGCCCTTCCCGGACAGGCCGGCCCCGTCATCGATTGTTTGATCGACCACGCAGCCGCGCGCGGTGTCGCGGGTCTGCGTGGTCGGACGCAGCCAGCTCTCCTTGAGGCCATGCTCGGTCGTCGCATCGCCTTTGTGCACATGGCGTCAACCGTGATCCACTCGCGCGACGACGAACTCGTTCAGGCGTTCCGCCATTCGCAAGGATTTATAAACGGGTTGGCCGGCGAACATTGGAGCCGACTTATGGGCGGCCGCTTCGACTGACCGATGCGGCCGGATTGGCCATCGCACCCTATGCCAATCAGTCAGCAATCTCCTCAACGGTCTGGACGAGTCGCGGCCCGAGATGAAGGTAGCGCGTCGCCTTGCGTTTGGCGGCAATATCCGCCCAGACGCGATCGACCTGCGTTGCCGTCAAGCCCGCAGCCTGCGCAACCGCCTCGATCGCCAGTCCGTTGTTGAGGCCATAAAGGCATAGATCCATGCGGTCGTAGGGCAGCGAGAAATAGAACTCTTCCTGCGTCTGCTCCAACGAATAGGTATCCGTCGTCGGCGGGCGGCGGCGGATTTCCTCGGGAATGCCGAGAGAGGCCGCCAACGCGTAGACCTGCGATTTGTAGAGATGCGCTATCGGCTTGACGTCGGCGGCGCCATCGCCGTTCTTCACGAAGAAGCCTTGGTCGTATTCCAGCCGGTTCGGCGTGCCGAGGACGGCGAAATTCAGCCGGTCGGCATGGTAATATTCGATCTGCTTGCGCGTGCGCTGCTTCATGTTGGTGGCGGCAACGATACCGAGATAGACAGGCGGCGGCATGCGCAGCTTGGTCTGTTTGCCCTGTGGATCCTGGACCACCAGCGACGAGATGTTGTAGCCCTCACCTTCGAGCGCGTTGGCGATCACGATCTTCGATGCCCAGCCTTCGCCGTAGGCAGGAACAAGTTGGCGGATGAAGGCGTCGCGACGCTCGTAGCAGCCCATTGCCTGCAAGATCGGCCCGATATCCTCAACCACGGCATCGACGCCAAAGGTTTCGGCGACCAGACGGCCGAGCCTCAGGCTTTCCGGGTCGCTGTCGTTCTCGGGCATGAACAGACAAAAGACGTTCTTCGCACCCACAGCTCGCACAGCCAGGGCGACAGACACGCTGGAATCGATGCCGCCGGAAAGACCTAGCACGAGGCCGCGCTTCTTCATTCCACGCAGCTGCTCACGCAGCCCTGCCACGATGCGGTCGGTTTCAGCCGCATGGTCGATATCAAGCGTTTCGGCCGAAAACGCAGCCGTGTCCTGGGTCGGGCGAATGTTCATTCTGCAGGCTCCATCGTCTCGGCCGCAAGTCGGCGGCTAACCTTACCCGTGTCCGTCTTCGGCAACTCGATGCGAAATTCGACAACCTTCGGGACCATGAAGTCCTCCAGATGGCGCGAGCAATGACGGATGATGTCCTTGTCGCTGAGCGTCTGGTCCGAGCGCACGACAAGTGCCGCGATCGCGTGGCCGAGAACCGGGTCGGGCACACCAAGCACGACGGCTTCCGCAATGCCTGGATGGGAATGCAGGACCGTCTCGACTTCCTTCGGCGCAACTTTCTCGCCGCGGGTCTTGATGATATCGTCCTTGCGCCCGACGAAATAGAGGAAGCCCTCCGCATCGGCCTGAAACAGATCGCCGGTGTAGAGCACCTTCTCCCAAGGGTGCGGTCCCGGCCGAAGCATGCGTTCGGTCGAGGCATCGTTGCGCCAATAGCCCTGCATGACGTGCGGGCCACGGATGACGAGTTCGCCGGGCACGCCCGGCGGAACGCGCTTACCCTCATCGTCGACCACAAAGGCCTCGGTGTTGGGGATGGCGATGCCGACGGAGCCCGGCCGACGATCAAGTTCTTCGGGCGGCAGATAAGTGCAGCGCTTGCATTCCGTCAGCCCGTACATCGAGTAGAGCCGCGCGCCGGGAAAGAGTTCTCTTAGCCGGGCAATATGTGCCGGCGGCAGCGCCGCGGCAGTGTTGGAAAGATAGCGAAGGCTGGGTAGAAAACCCGGCTCCAGATCGCGCATCTGCAAGATCATCGCCGCCATCGTCGGCACGAGCGGAAATCCGGTGACACCCTCCTCGCGAATGCGCTCGAAGATCGCATGCGGAAACGCGAAGGACTTTTCGAGAACCAGCGTCGCTCCGAGCCGGACCGCCATCAGCAGCTGATAGAGGCCGTAGTCGAAGGCGAGCGGCAGGACGTTGAGGATGATGTCGTCGTGCTGGTTGCGCAGATAGGTGGTGATCGATCCGGACGCCGCATCGATATTGCGATGTGTCATCATCACGCCCTTCGGGCGCCCAGTGGAGCCGGAGGTATAGATCAGCATCGCCAGGTCAACATCGATCCCGCCGTGGACAACCGGCTGCGGCTCGCCTTCCAGGCATGTGTCGAATGCGGTGGCACCCGCAGGCACCTGGCCGTTGGGCGCCGCCGTGGAAGCAACGAACAGCATCGCATCGCCGGCAAGCGCACGGGCATCGCCCACGACCGGCATCAGTTTTGCCTGTGTGAGGATGGCGGCTGCCTCGCAATCGCCGATGATGTAGGCCAGCTTGTCTGCCTTGGTCGACGAATTGATCGGACTGAAGGTCGCGCCTGCCTTCAGCACGGCAAAGATCGAAACAGCGGCTTCCCAGCAATTGTCCATGAACACCAGCACGCGGTCATTGCGCTTGACACCGTTCCTGGAAAGCGAGGCCGCCAGTTGGCTCGAAAGCCGATCGAACTCGTCATACCGCAGCCGCTTGCGGTCGGTGATCAATGCTGTTTTCGCCGCATGCGCCGCGGCGTTGTCGATAAGGAATTGCTCGAACCGCATCTGCGTGGACCTCACCCGTTGTCGCTTACGCCGCTACCGTCGCGCCAGATTTGGCTTCGATGAAAGCCGAGATGCGCGCGAGCGAATCCAGGTTCGCCGGTACGATATCGGCGTCCGCCATGGCGATGCCGTAGTGATCCTCGATGAATGCGACCAGCTCCAGCACGCCGGTGGAGTCAATGATATCGTTCTCGATCAGCGATGCCGTGTCGGCAAGGTCGTAGGACGTGTCGCCGAACAAGAAGTTCTCGATGACAAAGGCCCTGACCTTGTCCTTGATCGTCTCCGTCATGTCTTTTCCTTTCCTTTCCTCAGTCGTTCAGGCCGCCTGGGCGGCGTGGATGCTCGTGCCAGTGAATGTCTTCAGCCATAGCTGTGTCGACAGGATTCCGACGAACGCTGCATTGTCGCGGAAGCCGGATACCGGTTGGGATTGGCACTTTTCGTAGAGTTTCGTGACCGCCTTCGGGTTGAAGAGACCACCCGCGGCAATTCTGTCTTGGCTCATTGCCTCGCGGACGTAATCGAGTTCACCGACGCCGGTGAACGAAAGGCTATCGGGTGCTCGATAGGGTTGCTTGGTGCGCTTGCCGATCGCTTCCGGCATCAGGTCCTTGGTTGCCTCGCGCAGGATGTGCTTTTCCACCAGCCCCTTGAGCTTCATCTCCGGCGGCAGACCGGACGCAAACTCGACCAGCCGATGATCGAGGAACGGGAAACGCCCTTCGATGCCATGCGCCATCGCCATGCGGTCGCCCTGGCTCGAAAGGATATAGCCGGGCAAAAGGAACCGACCCTCGAGATACTGAGCCTGATGCAAGGGATGCCAGCGGCCGAAATCCTGAGGCAGACGGCTCGCCAGCTCCTCTGCCGCGTCGTAGCCGGCAAGGCTGGCGCGCAGATCGGGCGAGAAGAAGATCTTCGTCGCCGCCGTGCTCTTGAAGCGGGGGCGATGGGAAAAGAGCGGATCGTCTAGCGCAACGTCTCCCGCCCCGAAGAACGCGGCGAGATATTCAGCCGACTGCTGCTGTAGGCCAGGGAGATAGGGATAAAGCTTGCGGAACAGATGCGGGCGGATGTGCGAGCCAGGCTGACGCCCGCAGAACCGACGCACGCGCGCTTCCTTGAAGATATCATAGCCGGCAAAGACCTCGTCGGCCCCCTCGCCGGTCAGTACGACCTTGAGCCCCTGTTCGCGCACCAGGCCCGAAAGCTGATAGAGCGGCGCCGGCGCCGTCCTGATGATCGGCCTTTCAGCAAAACGTACCACATCCGGGAACACCCTGGCGATATCGCCGGCACGGCAGGCAACGGTGCTGTGCTGCGTGCCGAGGGCCGCGGCCATCTGCATCTGGTAGGCGCTTTCGTCGTGCTCGACGCTGTCGAACGTGACGGAGAACGTGCGCAATCCTTGCGGCGCCATACCCGCCGCCAGCGCCGCGACGATGGAGGAATCAAGACCGCCCGACAGATAGGAGCCGACCGGCACATCGGCCCGCATGCGGATCCGCGTCGCGTCGCTCAACAGCGCCCGCAATTCGTCGGCGGCTTCGTCTTCATTGACGAAGCGTGAAGTGGCCTCGCGATCCGGATAGTCGAGACGCCAATAGGGCCTGATCGTCTGACGCCCCCGCTCGGCGATCATGAAATTTGCGGGTTCCAGCTCGTGGATATCACGAAAGCCTGTCCGCGGCGCGATCGGCGCCCAAAGCGTGAAGATCTGGTCGAGCGCGATCGGGTCGATCTCGGCTACGATGCCGGGCACCTGAAGCAGCGCCTTGATCTCGGATGCGAAGTAGAGTGTGCCGCCTCTGGTCGTATAGAAAAGTGGACGCACGCCCATGCGATCGCGAGCGAGCATCATTCGGTGGCGGCGGGCGTCCCAGATTGCAAAGGCAAAGTCGCCATTGAGGACGGACAGGCAGTCCTCGCCCATCTCATCGTAGAGATGGAGGATAACTTCGGTGTCGCTCGAAGTCCGGAAATGCCGGCCCTTGGCGCGCAGTTCCTCACGTAGTTCGACATAATTGAAGATCTCGCCGTTGAAGGCGATTGTTAGCTCGCCCGTCGCATCTGACATTGGCTGCTGGCCGTCACCAAGCCCGACGATCGAGAGCCTGACATGACCGAGGCCGGCTTCCGGCGCCACGAATGTGCCATGCTCGTCCGGTCCGCGATGCGCGATCGCGGTCACCATCCTCTTGAGAAGGGTTTCTGCTTCCCGGACCGAACCGAAATAGCCGCCAAAACCGCACATGTTCAGAACTTTCACACGGGTCAATCACAACCGAAACATAATCCGCATGAAGAGTTCATGGGTTAACCGCCGGCGTTTTCTGGTTGTATGGTAAATTCTCCAAGAAGACAAAAATACGTCATCAAAACATCACAGAAATACCTTTACCCCTGCGGAATTTTTCTTTTCGTTACAATTTTAAACATTAGATAGAAAATGAGCAGCGGCCAGAAAATACAGATCACAATGCCGGCGACACGATAGACATTCCAGGGCGCGTGCGCCTGCAGACCTTCCAGATAGGTCATCGCCAACAGGAAAAGCGCAGCGATACAATAGGTTGCGCCAACAAAATACATCCAGGACATCTGACCGCTCTCATGGCACAGCAGAAAAACCGAGGAATGAAAATAGAAACTAGCCGCTTATACCAGCAGAAGTAACATTCTTAAACCAAGAATTAACCTTGTTGCAGACGTGGTTAATTCGTGGACTCAGCGCCTTTCAGCTAAGTCCTGCTTCCACAAGGCATGTATTGGCTGCGGCCGTGGCTCAGAACGTCAGCGACTGTTTCTCTTCAGCGCGCATCGTTACGGGTCGCTGACCTTGCAACAAAGAGTAGATCGAACCCGCGGAATTCACGCCGGAAGGTGGATTTCTTGAGGGCAGTCCATATCGCTGATGGATTGTCGAGGCGGAAGCCGCGAAAGCTGCGCACGAGCCCGAGGGTGGCAACGACGGTGCGCAATGCCCTGACGATTGCCGGCCCGCTCAGTGACGCAAACAGGATCTGCGGATGAACGGCGAGCAAAACGCCCGTCGTCCGCGTGCGGTCGATATCCCGGAACTGGGCCAGGGAACGGTATTCGTAGCCTTCGATATCGATCTTGAAGCATAGCTTCTCGGTTCGCGCCAGCGACTGCAGTTCGGCAATCGTGATCGTTTTCGCCTTGATCGCCTGCCCCGTGTCGTCGGCGATCAGCGCCGAGGTCTCCGAGCTACCAAATCCGCCGACCGAGTTCAGCACCAGGACGTCATCCTCGGAAAGTGCAGCATTGATCAGCGCGACCTCCCCTTCGTTCTGCGGTTCCATTTCCTTGAGGATGCCGAAGCAGACGGGGTCGGGTTCGACCGTAATGACGTTGTCGGCTATCTGAGCTGCCCAATAGGGCGTCACGCCGATCCAGCCGCCGATATCGACAAAGGTCGTGTTGCCGTCGACCAGCCGCTCGATGTTTTGAAATGTGCACGGCTCCCACTCGCCGCTTTGAAGCCGCGCAAAGAAGCGCTTCTTCTCAGGCTTGTCAGGGAAATGGACGGTCTTGCAGAAGTAGGTGATCGCACGCATGGCGCTTCTCTAGCCCATATCCCGGTCAAGCGGAATCGTTTTTGCGAAGGTCTTCCATGCGGCCAGGACATGCCAACGACGGGCGCCGCCGGTTCGATTTCACGCTTCCATGCGCTCGTTTCGGCTGCGCGCTTCCGTAAGTTCGGCCGTCGTCTGGCTGAGGCGGTCAGCGAGCACGCGCATGATTTCCACCGCCATTTCGGGGAAGTCGGCCAGCAGCTTCAGGAAGTCGTCCTTGCGGATGCGCAGAGCTTCCAGCGGTGTCGTGGTGCGCACGGTCGCCGTGCGCGGGGTGTTACAGAGAATGGCGATTTCGCCGACGATCGAATTCTGTTCCACTTCCGCAAGCTTCAGCGGCCCGCTTGCAGTCGTCACCAGCACGTCGGCCTTGCCTGAGAGAATGACATAGGCGGCATCGCCAATATCGCCCTGATAGAAAAGGGCCTCCCCGGCGCTGTACATGACCCGGTCAGAGGTGAAGGCAAGGAGTTTCAATTTTGCAGGCGGCAATCCTGAAAACAGGGTTATCCGGCGCAGCATTTCGACTTCATCCTTGAGCAACATCACAATCCGTTTCTCCGAGTATCCAGCCGGGGCGACCTGCCTCCCGCGTTGCCGCGGGACCTTATGCTGGTGCCCTGACATTAATATTACATCAAGATGCCATTTCCTTATAGTCGGGTCCTTCGTTAGCCCCCACTTCCGTTTCGTTGTCGCGAACCAGTCGGCCATTTTCGAATACGGCGACACGATCGAACAGTTCCATCACCGCCGGATTTGCGACCACCCAGACGATTGCCGGATTGCGCCCGCCCTGCCGCAAGAGCCCAAAGACGTTTCGGACCACCTGCTCCTGGACCCGTTGGTCGAGCGCCAGCAGCGGTTGGTTGAAGATGTAGAAGTCGCAGATGCGGATGAGCGCGCGGGCCAGATCAAGCTTCTGGCGCTGGCCTGCGGTCAAGCGTTTGCCGCCGGCGCCGACATTGAATTCGAAGCCGAAGGCCAGCACCTCGTTATAGAGGCCAACGGCTTCGAAAAGATCGCGCACGATCGCCCGGATTTTCTCCGATCCATCGGCGTGCTTGTGACCGATGCGCCCGAAGAGCACGTTGTCGATGATGCTGCCGGACGCGATGTAGCGGTTCGGACGATAGTGCTCGATCATGCCGGCGAGGTCCGTCGGCAGGCCCTCGTCGAACTCGCGCCGGGCAGCTACGATCTTGGCCATCAGTTCGTCGGTCAGGAGACCAAAGCGGTGTCGAGGCTCGATGTAGCCGAAGCACAGCCGAATGATCTTGACTTGGTCATCCTCGGCAACGTCCGCGCGTGGTCGCCCACGGACCTTTTGCAGCAACGCCTCATAAACAGGAATTTCTTCGGCCGTCATGAATGTCAACTGCTGGAAGAACGGGTGATCCGGCGGCAGGTCGCGGAACAGTTCGACGACGTTCTCGGCGATTTCCAGCCCCATTTCGTAGAAGACGTCACGCAAGCCGACGCGCTGAAGCACGGTCTTGAAGAACGGGTGTCCCTCGAGCGCACCGTCCCACATCACCTGATCGGTAATCGTGCCGAAGAGCAAGTTTTCGCCGATGGTCGCTTCGATGTTGTACGAGCCGGGCTCGAAGAACACCACGAGATCGCTGAGCTTTTCCTGTTCAAGGCGCTCCCGAAGCGCGCTGCGCATCTCGACGATACCAGAGGCAAAGGCCGCATTGCGGTTCGGGTCTATGGTGGAGCGCACGGCAAGCGCCAGAACGTCATTGGTCAGGAGGACAGCATCAAGGACAGGCCTGATCTTGATCAGAAGATCGTCTGGCCCGGTCGCCCCGGCTGCCTGGTAATCGACCCAATCGCTGTTGACGTCGAAGGATGGATTGCCTGCAAGCTTGGCTTCGACCAGCTCCCACTTGCGATGGGCCGCCCTTTCGCCTTCATACCGGACCTCGGTCATTGGCGCGTGCTTCAAGCCGTAGAGCAGGTTGTCGCCAAGGCTGCCCTGAAACACATACACGTCTGAGGAGGCATAGGAAATCCGCCGGCCAGTGACCGACTCCGGCATCTCCAGTATATCCTGACCACCGATGACAACACGACCGCCAGCCGGCCAGATCAGTCGAGCGAAGGCCTCTGCCAGAACTTCCCCGCCGGCCTTGAGTGCGACCGCCTCGCCGGGCTGCACCTGCAGCGAGACGTGGTCGAGGAGTGTCACGCCACCATCATCGGTCACCGTCAGGTTGACGGCCGCGAGCGAGCCGTTCAGCGGCGCCGGACTTGCCGCTGCGAGGGCGTGGACCTTGGGATCGAGCAGCGGTTCGATGCTGAACTGCTCGACCACCTGGGCGTACTTCACCTGCACGTCCTGGCGCGCCTGGTCCCAATCGATGAGCTCTTTCAGCGGCCCGGGCAGGTCCTTGTAGGCGCCGATGACGGCGACAAGCTGGCCGATATCGAGGCGGCCCTGAAGCGCGAAATAGCCGCCGATCGAATAGAACATGAACGGCGTCACCTGGGCGAGAAAATTGTTGATGAACTTGACCAGGAATTTCCACTGATAGAGGTCGTAGCGGATCTTGAAGATGCGCGCGAGCCGCGACGCGATGTCGGCGCGCTCGAGATTGGAGGTGTCGTGGCCGCGGATCGTGCCGATGCCGTCAACGATTTCGCTCACCCGGCCAGACAATTCGCGCGCAGTCAGCTGGCGCTCGCGGCCAAGGACGAGCAACCGCTTGCGCATGCGCGGGATGATCACCGCCTGAACGGCGACGATAACAGAGGCGATCAGCCCGAGCCAGAAGCTCTGTAGCAGGATGAAGATCAGCGCCGTCAGCGCCTGACCGCCAAGCAGTGCGGGCGACACGAAGGCATCGCCGGTAAAGCCGCCGAGCGGCTCCACCTCGTCCTTGATCATCGTTGAGATCTCGGCCGGTTTCACCCGTTTGAAATGCGTCGGTGGAAACCTCAGAACGCGATCGACAAGCTCGAAGCGAATCCGCCGCAGGAGACGCTCGCCGAGCCGCCCCTTGAAGGTGTTGATATAGAATTTGAAGAGGCCGTTGACGACAACCAGCAGCAGGAACACGAGGCTCAGCGCCAGCAACATGCCTTCGCGACCGAGTTGGAAGCCGTCAAAAAGATTGATCGTCCCGAGATAGGGCAAGTCAAAGGAGATCGCCAGGAACGCCTGCGTCGCTTCCGGGCTGTCAAAACCGTCGCCCTGAATTGGTCCGTTGACGATCTGCTTGGGCAGATCGAAGGACAGGAAGTAGGGGACCATCGAGAACGCCACGACCAACAGGATCCAGAGCTGGTCCTTGCGCGTATGAGTCCAAATGTAGCGGGAGAGGCGTGGTTCCATGTTTCTGGCAACGAGACCTTATTGAACACTGCGTTGTTTGCGGCGCGGGCAGCCACCGATACCCGGCCACGATATGCTTGCTTGTGGTCCTTTCCGACTGAACTGCCACGGGCGGCCGGTCGCGAAGGCGTTTCGGCAAAAATCTGATCCGGTTTCGAATCCGGTTTATTAGATTATGCAGGAGCGCGAGAAAACCGCAATGGACGCCTGAACGCACCTTCAAGATCGGCGCTCATGCCTCCCTGCGGCGGATCAAGGCGTGGGGAACGAAAAATGCCCATATTGCACTCGATTGTCTGCCAGCTTACAACGAGTGCATGAAACACACCAGCCATCCCCCTACTCCTGCGAGCGACTGGTACGAAAACGCTTTCGACCTGACGCGCGGTATCGCCGCCTATACCGGAAGCCCGCTGATCGATGGCATCGCCAAGGTGATTGCCAGACACCCTGACGCCGATATAGCCAATGCCTTCAATCATAGGCAGGTTGCCTGCAAGCTCTGGGCTCGCGACACGCTGCTGCAAGCGGCGGGCAAGTCTTATAAGCGGATCGTCGTTCTCGGCGGGTGGTACGGCATCCTTTCGGCGATGTTGCTTGAGGATTGTCGCTTCGAAATCGCAATGGCTGAGAGCTACGACATTGACGCCTCCGTCGAGGCTGTCGCCCGCACCCTCAACGCGACCTTTGCCGATCGTTTCCGGGCCATCACGGCCGACATGTACGCGATCGACTACGCAAGCCTCGACGCCGACCTGATCGTCAACACGAGTTGCGAGCACATCGCCGATCTGCGGAGCTGGCTTGCGCTGATCCCATCAGGCACACGTGTTCTCCTGCAGTCGAACGATTACTTCAGCGAACCGACGCACATCAACTGCGTCGAGTCCGTCGATGCTTTCGCCGACCAGGCGAAACTCGCGACGCTCGATTTCGTCGGTGCGTTGCCGACGAAGAAATATACAAGGTTCATGCTGATCGGGACGGTTTGACCGCCACTTGCGAAAGCCGCTCACGCAGGATCGCCGCCGTGTGGGCGGCGCCTTCGAGGTCGAGCGGCGGCATCGTGGGCTTGGCCCGTGCGAGCTGCGTTTCAACGTCGCGCGCCAATCGGGCCGGCGTTACCTCGCTCTCCGGCAGGACACCGGCAAGCCCGAGCTTTTCCAGTCGAACCGCACGCGTTGATTGCTCCGTTTCCCCGCCCGCCGTGAACGGGATCAGCAGCGACGCACAACCGGCGCGAATGATGTCACACACCGTATTGTAGCCGGCCTGCGAGACGGAAAGCCGCGCACCCGAAAGCAGACTGGCAAAATCCTGCCGGAAACGGAACAGCTTCACATTGCCAGGCGCGGCGGCCTCGAATGCGTCATAGTCGACCTGCGGAAGGTTTGGCCCGGTAATCATGCACCATTGCAGCCCCGGCGGCAGGAGCTTCGCAGATTCCAGACCGGCGCCAATCAGCTCCTTGCCGACTGCGCCGCCACCGGCCGAGACCAGCACATCGAAACGCTCCAACGGCGGCGCCGGCGGATCGCCCGCGACCAGACCGGTATAGGCAACCTTGTCGGCGATCTCCTGCGCGTAAGGGAAGGTCTCTTCAAGCCGAGCGAAGGCGGGATCCCCATGCACGAGTACAAGGTCAAAATGCTCCTGTACCAGATCCAGCATCTCCTCGGCACGGCCGGGCTTCGTCCGCTCCTGCAGGATATCGCGAAGGGATGTCGCCACCAGTGGGCGCGGGCTCGATGCCTCGATGAGGTCGAGCAGCGGCATCAGTTCAAACCGCATCTGGCGGCGACCGAACGGAAACGCCTCGAAGATCACGACATCCGGGTCGCAGGTGCGAAAAGCGTCAAGCAACATCTTCCGTCGGCGGTCCTTGAAGTCATCATCGACCGGATTTCCGGTTTCGTCCGCCAGGCCGGAGAACCCCTTGTCGCCGGCAACAACCGGCGGCAGGGCTACGTGTTTGAGGTCGGCGCTTGGAAAGCCGGGAACGGCCGTGCCTCCGGTGACAACCGTGACGTCGAAACCATCGGCGGCAAGTGCGCTGGCAATGCGGCTTGCCCGCGCGAGGTGGCCGATCCCCAGCAGATGCTGGACATAAAAGAAGACCCGCCGCTGCCGCATCACGCCGCTTTCCATTCGTTTGCAAACAGGGTCGTCAGTTGTTCGATGCTGGAGTGGTGGTCAAAGTGCGCCCTCACCCGTTTCTCGGCGGCAGCGCCCAGCCGGCGGCGACCCTCTGGGTCGCGGATCAGCTGTTCCAAGGCGAGAGACAGTGCCTTCGCGTCCTCGGAGAGCACGATACGACCGTTTTCTCCGTCGACCAGGAGTTCCGGCACGCCCGAGATTGCCGTAGACACACAGGCGAGCCGCTGGCTCGACGCTTCGACCAACACGTTCGGCAGTCCGTCACGGTCGCCATCTGCCGTCACCCGGCAGGCGAGCGCAAAGATATCGCTGGTGCGATAGTGGGCGAGCACGTCGGTCTGATCGAGCGCACCCTTCCAGGCAATTCTGTCCGAGATACCGAGCTCGCTACCCAGGACCTTGAGCTTTGCTGTCAATTCGCCGGCGCCGATATGCTCGAAGCGCCAGTGAAGATCCTCAGGCAAGAGGGCTAGAGCTTGAAGGAGAACATCGTAGCCCTTCTTGCCCACCGCCCTGCCGACACTGACGATGCGCACCGGGTCTGCCTCATCGGAACCGTCGCGGCTCGAATGTTCGCCGTCGAAACGCGGGAAACGCTCGAGATCGAGGCCGTGATAGCTCAGATGCACTCTGGCCTTTTGTGAGGTCAGGCTCTGCAGATGCTCGTAGCCGGTCCGGGTGCAGGTCACCGTCCAGCGCGCGCGGCCGAGCTTTTCGGAAAGCTCCCAGTCGGGCGATGTCCAGATATCCTTCGCATGCGCCGAGCACGTCCAGGGCGTACCGGCGATGACGCTGGCATAAGCTGTGACGGAAGCCGGCGTGTGGATGAAGTGGGCATGCAGCCAGCGCGGATCGCCCGGCCATTCCGATGCCAGAACCAGCGCCTGCCCGAAACGGCGGAAGCGATTGCGCGTCAGGTCCCTGCCCAGATCTTTCACAAACAGCCCAAGCGCCTTCCAGAATCCGGGCTTCGGCAGCGAACGCACCAGACCCTTGAGGACACGCAATGGCTCCTCGTGCAGGTACTCCGGCAGATAGTGCACGTCGGCGCGGATCTCGTCATGCACGGGATGGCGCTTGCCGTCGGTCGGGCGCCTCAGCGCGATCAGGACCAGCTCATGCCCCGCTTTCTCAAGTCCGAGCAATTCCTGCGCAATGAAGGTTTCCGAAAGGCGCGGATATCCCTTCAGAATGACGGCAATCTTGCGGTCCGTTGGCAATGCTTCAGCTCGATTTCTTGACAATACTCAGGTGCTCACTCGACTGCTCGTCGAGCCACCCGCCTACGATTTCGGAGATATGCACCAGCCCCTCGAGCCGCAGGCCGTTGGCACAACTTTTCGACGGCGGCGCGCGTTGCGGCAAAGCCTTCAACGCGGCGGCGAAACGCAAGGGATCCACCGCCTCGTCGGGCAGCAGCATGTCGATGAGACCCCACTCGGCGGCACGACGTGCACGGATCAGTTGCTCCTCGCGCGGCTGAATCCGCGGGACGATCAGCGCCGGTTTATCGAAAGACAGGATCTCGCAATAGGTGTTGTAACCGCCCATCGCCACCACGCCCTTGGCGCCGGCAATCAGCTCTTCCATGCGATTATCGAACTCGATGATCTTGATGAAAGGGATCTTGCTTCCTTTTTTGATCAGCTTTTCGCGCTTCTTGACCGGCATATAGGGGCCAAGGACCACAAGCGCCTTATGCGTCAACTCCGGATCCTGCTGGTAGGCGTGAATAAAATCGTGGATCAGGTCGGCACCATCGCCGCCACCGCCGGTGGTGACGAGAATATAGTCGCCTTCCGGCTTGTGACCGGGCAATTCCTCGCGCGGTACGCTCCTCTGCAGGAAGCCGACGAAGTTCATGCGCTCGCGCACGGCGGGCGGCACCTCGAGTTCCGTCAGCGGGTCGTAGAAGTCGGGCGGCCCATAAACCCAGATCGTATCGTAATACTGCTCGATCTTGCGCATGGTGTCGCGGCGTTTCCATTCCGCTTCGAGCAGATGCGGCGCATCCATCACCTCGCGCAGGCCGAGAACGAGCGTCGTGCCATGGGCCTTGAGATAGGTGAGCGTCTCCTCGACCTCGCCTCGCAACCCCATCGGCTCCTTGTCGACGATAAAGATGTCTGGCTTGAAGGTTTCCGCCGTGTGACGGATGATCGACTGGCGCATCTTCAACGTCTCGTCCAACTCGATATGGCGATCGAGAGACGTGTAGTCGCCGTTGTGCAGCTTGATGACGCTCGGAATCTTCACGAAATCGACGCGCGCGCGATAATCGAAGGCGCCGGCAATCGTCGCACCCGATATGATCAGGATATTCAAACCCCGATAATCTTCCACCAGCGAATGCGCAATCGTGCGGCATCGGCGCAGGTGGCCGAGCCCGAAAGTGTCATGGCTGTACATGAGTATCCGGGCATCTTCTAAGCGCCGCGTCATGCCAGAAACCTTTCGCTCAGGAAAAAACGAATCAAAACTCGCGACGCCGGCTTGCGGCCGGCGTCGAAACGAACCTCATTTGTAGGGATCGGCGGCATCGCGCAACCCGTCTCCCAAGAAGTTGAACGCCAAAATCACAAAAATGACCGGGATCGTTGGGAATAGCAGCCAGGGGTAGAAGGCGATGACGCTCACGCTTTTCGCCTCCGTCAGCAGGATGCCCCAGCTGGTGATCGGGGGGCGCAGCCCCAATCCGAGGAAGCTCAGCGCCGTTTCGCCGAGGATCATCCCTGGAATGGAAATGGTCGCAGTGGCGATGAGATGGGACATGAAGCCCGGAACCAGGTGTCGACCGATGATGCGGCCGCTCTTTGCGCCCATCAATTGCGCGGCAAGAACGTAGTCCTCCTCGCGCAGCGCAAGCAGTTTCGAACGCACCGCTCGGGCAAGCCCGGTCCAGTCGAGAAGCCCGAGGATGATCGTGATACCCAGATAAATCAGGATCGGGCTCCAGGTCGCAGGCATGATTGCGGCCAGCGACAGCCAGAGCGGAATGCTCGGGATCGATTGCAGCACTTCGATGATGCGCTGGACGATGAGATCGAAGACACCGCCGTGGTAGCCGGCGAGACCGCCGATGACGATGCCGAGCACGAAGCTCACCGTAATGCCGAGAAGGCCGATCGTCAGTGAAATCCGCGCACCATAGATGATGCGCGACAGGACATCGCGGCCGAGCCGGTCGGTGCCGAGCAGGAAGAGCTGACCGTCCTTTGCCGGGCATGCCAGGTGCACATTGCTTTCGAACAGGCCCCAGAAGCGGTAGCTGTCACCGCGGCAGAAGAAGCGGATCGGCTCGACGTCCTGCAGGTTGTCGGTGTAGTTGCGCTTCAGCGTCTCCATATCGAGTTCCATCGTCCGCCCGTAGACGAACGGGCCAACGAACTTGCCCTCGTGGAACAGGTGCACAGACTGCGGCGGCGCATAGATGAAATCCACATTGCGCGTGTGCAGATTGTAGGGTGCGAGGAACTCGCAGATCGCGATCATCAGGTAGAGCGCGACCAGGAAAATGCCTGATATCAGCGCCAGCTTGTGCCGGCGGAACTTCCACCACATTAGCCGCAGCTGCGAAGCCTGGTTAACCCGCACCTGTTCTTCCGTCATCGCTTCGACGGAATAGGGATCGAATGGTGCTGTCGATACGTAGTGCGGCAGCGGTTCGCCGGGCGCCGGAAGGAATGACGTCACTTGGTGCTCCTGCCTTGCAGCCGTATCCGAGGATCAAGAATGGCGAGCGCGAGATCGGAAATCAGCACGCCGATGACGGTCAGAAATGCGAGGAACATCAGGAACGAGCCGGCCAAGTACATGTCCTGGCTCTGCAACGCCTTGATCAACATCGGGCCGGTCGTTTCGAGAGACAGTACGATCGCAGTGATTTCCGCGCCGGAAATGATCGCCGGCAGGATGGAACCGATATCCGAGATGAAGAAGTTCAGCGCCATCCTGAGCGGATACTTGAGCAGCGTGCGCATTGGCGAAAGCCCCTTTGCGCGGGCGGTCACGACATACTGCTTCTGCAATTCGTCAAGCAGGTTGGCGCGCAGACGCCGGATCATGCCGGCGGTCCCCGCCGCACCAACAATGATGACCGGTATCCAGATATGTTCGAGGATCGATTTCGCCTTCGCCCAACTCATGGGCTCTGCCAGATATTTCTGATCCATGAGATGGCCGATCGAGATGCCGAACCAGATATTGGCAAAGTACATCAGGATCAGCGCCAGCATGAAGTTCGGAATGGCGATGCCAATCAGCCCCACCAGCGACAGCCCATAATCGCCCCAGCTATACTGGTGCGTGGCGGAGTAGATGCCGATCGGGAAGGCGATCAGCCAGGTAAAGATGATGGTGACGAACGAGACGAGGATCGTCAGCCACATCCTGTCGCCGACGACGGCGCTGACCGGCAGTTCGTACTCGAAGGAGTAGCCGAAATCGCCCTGCAGCATGCCGCCGAGCCAATGAACATATCTCAGCAGCGGCGGCTGATCGAAGCCGTATTCCTTCCGGAGAGCCTCGATCTGCTCCATGTTGACGCCTTCGCCCTGCGCCCTGATCTCGGCGACGTAACTCTCGAAGTAGTCGCCGGGCGGCAGCTCAATGATGGTGAAGACGAGCGCTGAAATGATGAGCAAGGTCGGGACCATCGCCGCGATGCGCCAGAGGATGTATCGCAGCATGTCAGCCTTCCTGCTCGATCCAGAACGTATCGGGTTTGTAGACGCCGAAATAGCTCGTCGGATCGAATCCGTAGAGCCCTGCTTCCGGGACATTCTTGATCTTGTTGGCAACGAGAATTGGCTGCAGGGAGGCATTCACGATGCCGATCGAGAAGACCTGGTCGGTGTAGATCGACAGCATCCTCTCCCAGACCTCGGTGCGCTCGGCATCCTCGGCCGAGTGCCGCCAACGCTGCAGAAGCTCGGTTAGCTCAACGACGGCCGGAAGATCGGGCGCCTGCCCCATCTCACCATGCGAGAGATAGTTGAGCCCCCAAACCGGCCATTGCAGCTGATCGTCCGCAGTCGGCGCCAATTGGCCTGGGTTCATGTCCGCAGTCGGCACACCATTGTCGAGTCCGAACCACATGGACATGACGATCTCACCGCCGACGGCACGGCTGCGGAAGGTGTCGCGTTGCGACGTGCGGATGAAGAGCGAAATGCCGATCTTCTGCCAGTAGTCGGTGATCAACTGCAGGACATCGGTCTCCAGGGTGCTTTCGCCTGCGGTCTCAACGACGATCTGAGCGGCACGGCCGTCAGGGAGAATACGAATGCCATCGCTGCCGCGGTTCGTCAGGCCAGCCTCATCCAGCAACGCATTGGCCTGCACCGGGTCGTAGGCGATCCAGGCGGAGGCGAACTCCGGCCGGAACAGCGGGCTGTCCGGCAGGACAGTGTCGGCGCTCTCCTTGGTCAGTCCGTAGAAGACGGCCTTGTTGATTTCAGAACGATCGATCGCCAGCGACAGCGCCCGGCGGACGCGCACATCCTGCAGCAACGACCGCCAGACCGCATCGGAGCAATTGAGATTGGGAAGCAGCGCGACCCGTGAGCCTTGCGTCTTCTTCCAGAGGAGAACCTTCACCGGATAGCGCTTTTCCGCATCTTTCAGGAAGGTGTAGTCGATAAAGTCGATATTTGTCGCCTGCAGGTCGCTCTCGCCGGTGCCGGCCTTCGCCGGGATCAGCGCCGGAGAACTGACGTTGAGCACGAACTTGTCGATGTAGGGGAGCTGCAACCCGTTCTCATCGACCCGATGATAGAAGGCGTTACGCTCGAAGACAAACTGCTCGGCCGGCAAGGATGTTGTGTTGCGCCACGGGTCAAGCGTCGGCAGATCGGGATTTTCCGGGCGGTAGGAACGGGCCATGCGCATATGCAGCTGGTTCCACTTCTTGACCCTTTGCTCCTTCAGAAGCGCCTTGAGTTTGTCCTCATCCTGATATTTATCGTGGAACTGCTTGAGGTACGTCGCCGGCATCACCAGCACCAAGGGCTGTGGTGCGGCGAGCTTTTGCAGAAAATCAGGATTGGGCGTGGACCAGGTGTAGCGCACGGTCCGCTCGTCGAGCACCTCGAACTTTGCCGCCTCGCCGTCGATCACCAGCGCCATCGGCAGGCCCGCCGGGCTCAGTTTCTCGTTGAGCAGAACATCTTCCCAGCAGTAGCGGAAATCGTCCGTCGTAAGCGGGCTTCCGTCCGACCACTTGTGTCCCTCGCGCAGATGGAACGTGAAGATCCGGTCCTCGACTGTCTCGAAGCTTTCCAGCACGTCCGGCTGCAGTTCGAGTTCTTCGTCGTAGCCGACCAGGCGTGAGTAGCCGTAAACGGTCATCAACCGTATGTCTTTCGCGCTGCCGATCAGGCTCTGCACGGTGCCGCCGTGTTTGCCTGGCTGGCGTCCCATGGCCGCAACGTTGATGACGCGCGGGGTCTTCGGCAACCGTTCATTGACGGGCGGCAGCTTTCCCTCGGCGACAAGCGCCTCAAAAAATTTCGGCTCGCTTGCCGCTGCAAGAAGGTACTTGGGAAACGCCACTGTTGCGAGCAGGGCGAGCGCAGTTCGGCGAGTGATCATGGCCGTAACTCCCTTGCATCCACTGACTTGCGCGCGAGAACATAGTGGTCGCCACCAAGGTCAGCAGGAAAAAGCGCACCTTCCTCGCCGTCGTCGCTGAACTGCGGTCCCCAGCGCCGCATGTCCGACCCCTCAATGGCCTTGAGCAGATCGAAATCCAGCGGACGATCGAGATCCGGATAGGGGACGGCAGCGAGCAGCGACTTCGTGTAGGGATGCACCGGTTTGCGCATCAGAACTTCGCGCGGCGCGAGTTCGACGATGCGCCCCGCACACATCACCGCGATCCGATCGGCCATATAGTCGACCACCGCGAGGTTGTGCGAGATGAACAGGCATGTAAGCCCAAGTTCTTTCTGCAGATCCTTGAGCAGGTTGAGGATCTGGGCCTGGACGGAAACGTCGAGCGCCGATACCGGCTCGTCACAGATCAGCAGTTGCGGGACCAGAGCGAGCGCCCGCGCTATACCTATGCGCTGGCGCTGGCCGCCGGAAAAACTATGCGGATAGCGGTTGACGAACCGCTGGTCGAGCCCGACGGCCTGCAGCAGCAAGCGCACCGTCTCGACACGCGACTTCGCCGTTCCGCGCCCGTGGATTTCGAGCGGCTCGCTCAGGATATTCCTGACAGTCATGCGTGGCGAGAGTGACGACACCGGATCCTGAAAAACCATCTGGATCTTCGAGCGCAGCGTCTTCAGCTCATCACCTTCCGCCTTGAGCACGTCGATCGGACCTTCGCCGTCATCGAAGCTGACGCTGCCGCCATCAGGCGTGATGGCCCGCATCAAAATCTTGCTGACCGTCGTCTTGCCGCAGCCGCTCTCGCCGACCAGACCCAGACACTCGCCACGACGGATATCGAAGCTGACATCGTCCACCGCGCGATGGCGAGACGGGTCCTTCTTGCCGAACCACGAGGTCTTGCGCGTTCCATAGGTCTTGGAAAGGTTGCGTACGGACAGGAGAACGTCGGGGCCAACCGCCCTAGTGGAGGCCTTGGCACCCAGCAGTGTCCCAGCCTTGACCGGCACCTCCCGCAATGCCTTCAACCGCTCGCCCGGCTTCATGTCGAAATGCGGGACCGCGGCCATCAGGCCCTTGAGATAGGGATGCTGCGGATTGCGGAAGATCGCATCGACCGGACCTGCTTCGACAATCTGGCCGTGATAGATCACCACGACTTCGTCAGCCATATTGGCAACCACGCCGAGGTCGTGGGTGATCAACAGCATCGCCATGTTGAGCTTGACCTGCAACTCGCGCAGCAACTGCAGGATTTGCGCCTGCACCGTCACATCGAGCGCAGTCGTCGGCTCGTCGGCGATCAACAGCGCCGGTCGGCAGATCAGCGCCATGGCGATCATGGCACGCTGGCGCATGCCGCCGGAGAGCTCGAAAGGATACATATCATAGGCACGCTTCGGGTTCGAAAACCCGACATAACCAAGAAGCTCTTCCGTTCTGGCGCGCCTTTCGGCTTTTTCCGCATCCGTATGAATTTTCAAGACTTCGGAGATCTGGTTGCCGATCGTGTGGAGCGGCGACAGCGACGTCATCGGTTCCTGGAAGATCTTGCTGATGCGGGTACCGCGCAAGGCACGTATTTCTTCACCTTCGCGCTCCAGCGAGAGCAGGTCGATCGGCTTGCCCTTGGCCGCCGGATCGTTGAACAGGACATGTCCACCGACCCGCGCGACATTCGGCAGGATACCCATGACGGCCTGACTGATGGCCGATTTCCCGGAACCGGACTCGCCGACGAGGGCGGTCACCTTTCCTGGCAAAATTCTGAAATTCGCTTCCTTGACGGCTTCAACTTCACCGCCGAGCACCGAGAATGTGATCCGCAGACCTTCAACTCGAAGCAGGTCCGCCCCTGATGTCATCACAACACACTTCCCTCATTGCCCTTGTATCCGCCGCCTCTAAAAAAAGACTATCGCAGCTTCAGGGGGCTGTCTAGCTTAGCCCCTTGCAACCACAGCATAGTTTACGGTCGCGTCGCGATCTCAGGGAAGAGGGCAAGTTTCTTGGGGCAGCACGTCGGCGCAGCGCGGCGATCGACGGAAATCGTCATAATAGAGCGTCCAGTCGGTCGCATCGGCCGCGCGATAGGGGCCGAACTTGAAATACTGATTACGGCCGAGCCCCTTGTCAGCATGCCCGACATGGCCCTTGACCGTGATGATCGGCTTACCATTGGCAAAGAGCTCGATATGGCCGGTGCCGTCGGCGCCCGGCTTCGTATAAATCGCGAAATCGATCCAGCCCGACTTCGGATCGGGCAATGGATTGCCGTGGTTCGTCACCGTAATCGCATCTGTGCAGGCGTTGAACAGATTGCCGTCATCCGCCTTCCACGCGGAATCAGCGGCCACAAGCATGCGCATCTGGTTGACGCCCGGGCGTCCCCATACCGGCACTTCACCCGGCATGCAGGCGGCGGCGACCCCGTCCGGCCCGGTGGAAACCGGCGCGATATAATTGGTCTCGATAGTTGCGAACAACTTGCCGAAGTTCATGCGGAGCGCCAGGAACGGGCTGAAATCGCCTTCAGCACCCGGGTCGATCTCGCGTTTCCATTGCGCCACGAGATAACGATGATCACCTGAGGGGATCGGGTCGGCAAACTTCATGGAGAACCCGTACCAAATACCCTGGTCGTAGGGCACCCGCAGCGCCGTCTTCTCCCAGATTTCCGCTCTCTCACTGCAGCCGTCGAGCGAATCCGGACAGATCGGCACGACGCTCAGCTTGAGTCCGCCATTGCCGTTGCGCTTGACGATGCTCTGAAACTCGGCCGTCCCCGCGCTCTGCTCGAAATTCTCCCGGTAGTAGAGCCCGCCGTCCGGCGAGAAATCCTTTCCCTCGAACCCGTCGAAAAGCTTGGTTTCCCACGGCTGCGCTGCTGCAACGCCAGTGATGAAGAAGCTCGCGACGATGAGGGCTGCTCGGAACATTGAGGTCCTTACTGAAGCATCTTGTCGATAAGGCCACGCGGCGGTTGCAGCGGGCGGGTGTTGCGATGGAGCAGCATGACATGCTCTGCTTCCGAAAGTCCATCCTGCAAAACATCATCGAGGCGCTCATCCGGCTTTGGCAGAAGCGCTGCCTCATTCGGGTAGAGAATGGTGAATTTCTGGCGCACGCCGCGCAGCTTTTCCTGCCCGAGCGCGGTCCAGTCGCCGCCGCAATAATTGGCGAAAGCCTCGCTGGCGACAACGCTGTGGGCGTATTTCTTCGTCAGGTTCTGCAGCCGCTGCACCTCGTTGACCGCCGAGCCGAAGGCCGAGAACGTTAACCGGTCGCGAAGGCCGACATTGCCGAACATTACATTGCCGACATGAAGCCCGACGCCATAGCCGATCGGGTCACGCCCTTGCTTGCGCCGCTCGGAATTGAGCAATTCCATGCGTGCGGTTGCGGCGCGCACCGCGCCGAACGCCTCGCGCGCGGCAAATTCGGAAGGTTCCTTGTGCCGGCCGCAGGGATAGACTGCCAGGAAACCATCACCGACAAAGCTGAGGATATGGCCGCCGTTGCGGTTGAACGGCGCAGCAATCGCATCGAAGTAACCGTTCAGCGTTTCGATATAGGATTGGCGGCCCTCCTTTTCGGCAAGCATGGTCGAGCGGCGCATATCCGCCATGACAAGGATCGCACGTACCGTCTCTCCGTCACCGCGCCGGACCTGCCCGCTCATCACGCGGCGGCCGGCGCTCGAGCCGAGATAGGTGGTCAGCATGTTGTCGGCGAGCTTGCCGAGAACGGCCATCTTGGCCGCAACAGCGAGATGGTTCTGCAGGCGCAACAGCGCGCCGATGACGTCATCGGTGAAGCCGCCGTGGCGGTCCGTCGTCCAGGAGCCGACCATACCGTGGCCGGAATCGGCGCCGAGCGACTGCATGAAGGCGATGTAGTCGGTCGCCCCCTGTTCCTTCAACTCGTCGAAGATCGGGAACTCGGACGGCGTATCCTTGTAGAGGCGCCGGCGGACATGCTCGAGATTGTTGTTGAGCAGGTAATAGTAGGGGCTGCGCAGGAACCGCTCCGGATTGAGCGCGAGTTCCTCGTGCCGCAGGCCGCTGACCTCGACGCCCTTGCCGCGCACCCAGGTGAAGCCGAGCGCATCATAGAGCGGATGCAGCATGGAAAAGGAAAGGTGCACGCGCATTAACGGCAGGCCGGCAGCTGCCAGCCGCTCGCAGAAGCCCTTGACGATCGTCTCCAGCGGCTCGTCGCTGAGCGACGTCCGCATGAGCCAGTCCGCGACCTTGTCGATCAGGATTTCAGATACGTTATCGTTTACCGGGCCCATTTCGCGTCCTCACCGTGACAGACAGTCCAGCACCATGCCCAATTGCGATGGGCGAACGGCCCGACGATGTGTCGGCGTTCGCTCGCGGCGGCTGATGATGATACGTGCCCGTTAAGAAAATGCTCCAACCGATTCCGGCGTCGATGACGTGCAGGCACCCGGAATGCGGCACTTATATACTGCAGATATTGATGGCCCTCTGCAATTTCCAGAGGCGCGCGAATTTTTTGTTTCGCGCCGCGGCCACACGAAGATTTGATGGCACGCCAATGCACCGCAGTCAGGGGAAGGCATCCGCGCCACGCTTGACTTGTACCTTGTTTCTATCCAACAAACCACGACATGTCGCCAGGCTGGCGCCTCCCGTTCACAAAAGCTGGAACCGAAAATTGACCTCACCCCATCACGAAAGGCTGCTGGCGTCGATTTCGGCTCGCACGGCCCATGTCGGCGTCATCGGACTTGGTTATGTCGGCCTGCCGCTCGCAGTTGCGGCGGCACGCGCGGGCTTTTCGGTGACCGGATTCGACATCGACCCGGCAAAGATCGTCGCGCTCGACGCGCACAAATCCTATATCGCAGCCGTACCGGACGCCGTGCTGGCCGAGCAGGCGACAGCCGGGCGCTTCAGCTCCACCACCAATTTCGGACAGCTGGGCAGTTGCGATGTCATCGTCATCTGCGTGCCAACGCCCCTGACGAAACACCGCGATCCCGACCTTTCCTTCGTTGAGAATACGGCACGTGCGATTGCAGCAACGCTCAGGGCCAGCCAGCTCGTGGTGCTCGAATCGACCACTTACCCGGGAACGACCGACGGCGTCGTGCGCACGATCCTCGAGGAGACCGGCCTCAGGTCGGGCGTTGATTTCTTTGTCGGCTTTTCACCCGAACGCGAAGACCCCGGCAACCCGGTCTACGAGACGACCAGCATTCCGAAAGTCGTGGCAGGCGACGGGCCGCTCGCCGCAAGCCTGATGGAACGCTTCTATGCCGCGGTGGTCAAAACGGTCGTACCGGTATCGTCCAACGCCACCGCCGAAGCGGTCAAGCTGACCGAGAACATCTTCCGCTCGGTCAACATCGCCCTCGTCAACGAGCTGAAGATTGTCTTCGAGGCGATGGGCATCGACGTCTGGGAAGTGATCGAGGCGGCGAAGACCAAGCCGTTCGGCTACATGCCGTTTTATCCCGGGCCTGGGCTCGGCGGGCATTGCATCCCGATCGATCCCTTCTACCTCACCTGGAAGTCGCGCGAATACGAATTGCCGACCCGGTTCATCGAGTTGGCCGGAGAGATCAATTCGGCAATGCCACGCCACGTGGTCAGCCGGATCGCCGAGGCGCTCGATCGCCATGCGGGCAAGGCGCTCAGCCGTTCGAAGGTCCTTGTCATCGGCCTCGCCTACAAGAAGAACGTGCCCGATATTCGCGAAAGCCCTTCGCTGAAATTGATCGAACTGATCGAGGAACGCGGCGGTCGGTGCGAGTACCACGACCCCTATGTCGCCGAGATCCCATCGACGCGCGAATACAGCGCTCTGAAGGGCAGACGGTCCGTGACGCTCGACGAGCAGTCGATCCGGCAGTTCGATGTCGTGCTGGTGGCAACCGACCACGACCAGGTCGACTACGCCGCCCTTGCTAGCGCCTCACCGCTTATCGTCGATACGCGCAACGTGTTTCACCGCCACGGCCTGACCGGCGCGCACATCGTCAAGGCCTAGCCAAGGCCGCCTTCAGCTTGCTGGCGGCAACCGCATAGCCGCCTGAGGCTCCGTCCACGAAATGCATGTGATCCCGGCTCATCGGGGTGGGCACGATGCAGGTCATCAATGCAGAGTCCTGTTCGTGCAGGCCGTAGCGGCCGACGCCGGCCGCCTCGGCCCGACGAAGCCGCGCCTCGATCAAGGCGAGGCGCGCGGCGCTGATATCGATCGTCATCTTGAGGCCGTCATCGAATTTGCGGAAATCGGTGTTGTTGGCGAGATCGCGCCGATAACGGGTCGTATCGAACGTGCCGAGGTTCCAACCCATGCGAAAACAGATGAACAGCGCCAATGTCTGCAGCGTGATCCAAAGGCGCGCCAGAAGCCGCCCTCCCCGCGGCGCCCTCGCCCGCGCCTCGGCTTCGATGCCTTGAGTGGAAAAGCGTGGTTCAGGCCCGAGCTCGGGAACCGGATGCGCGTGTCGCTCTTCCTCGTCGGCAAGAGCAACGATGTCGGCGATCAGCGCCTGAAATTCCGGTCCGCTGCCTTTTTCGCCGGGCACTGTAATGATCGAGGCGATCGAGCCGTGTCGTGACTGGATTGGGTTCCATCGGCACGATAGACCTGTGAGATCGGGTCGCGTGCCCGACGGTGCCGCCTCCACCTGGTAACGCCCCGCCTTCATGGCCGCTTCCGCCCAGCTTGCACCGCCGCCGGCAAACATCGCGTAGGAGACCTCCTCGCTCGCCTTGAAGCGGGCGACGCGCATGTCGAGGCCATCCGCCCTGATGTCCCTGACCGGCACCAGTGCCGCGCGCAACTCGAGCCCGAATTCTTCGAGGACCCACGTTTTCACCGCGGCAAGCGCCGCTTTCGCGCGCTCCGCCATCGATGCTGGCAGGACCGCCAGCGCCCCGTCGCCTCCGAAAACAAACGGCATGGATTTCTCGTCAAGACCGTTCATCAGCGCGGAGATGACGCTTGCGCCGGCCATGTTCACGGTCTTGTAGCGGCCCTCGGCGATCGCACCGGTTGAATTGACGATATCGGCGAGCGCGAGCATCCAGTCGTCCGGCAAGGCACGATAATTCGTTTCGTCGGCAACCCCTTCGAACGCGTCAAAGAGCGGCACGCTGTCGTAGAATCGTGTTTCACTCGTCTGTGCCATCGATGCTCCGAGCTTTTACCTACTGGCTATGTCGATAGATGTTCCACGCGAGACCGCAAGAAAAAGTTTCAAATCCCGATACCCGTGTTCAGGGAACCTGCGACGACCCCGGCAACGCCAGAGGCCCGCGAAGCGGGTTTCAGCATCAGCCGTCAAAGACCTTGGCAACTGGACGTAACGCCTTGGCAACAATCCTCGATTGTCCGAGTTTCCTCCTAAAATTTGACGGTTGTCAGGTCTCGGCAGCCGTGGCCCTCGCCGCCGGTGACGACCCCGCTGCCGGAGGTCGTGACGCCGGAAGTGGTCCTCGTACCGCCTGGACCTGGCGCTACGCCCCCTTCAGAGGATGCCACGCCAGTAACCCCCGAGGTGGTGGTTGTGACGATAGACGGTACGCCGACAGCTGTGGAAGTCGTTCCACTCTACCGTGTCGAGGTACCTACCTACGCGGCCGTGCCGCCCGTTGCCCAGTATCTTGCCCTCTCCAGCCTCGGCACGTTCCACGAACGTCGCGGCGAGCAGGCATTGCTTGACGGCGCAGGTGCGCTGCCGACAAGTTGGGCGCGTGTTTTCGGCCAGAACACCGAAATGGAGTGGGATGGAACTGTCGCGCCGGGATTCGATGGCAACCTGTTCGGCTTTCAGGCCGGTCAGGACCTTTTCGGATGGGAAACCGATACGGGCCATCATGACCGCGTCGGTCTTTTCCTCAGCCACGTCCGCGCCGACGGCGACATCACCGGCCAGGCGCTCGGCTGGAACAATCTGAGCGTCGGCGACATCGAGGTCGACGCAAACAGCTTCGGCGGATATTGGACCCATATCGGCCCCAATGACTGGTATCTCGATGCCGTTTTGATGGGTACCTGGTTCGATGGAGATGCGAACTCCAACGGCGGCACCGGCATCGGGGTTGACGGAACCGGCATTACGGCATCGCTGGAGGGCGGCTATCCGATAGCCTTGACCGAGAGCTGGACGCTCGAACCGCAGGCACAGTTGATTTGGCAACATCTCTCGCTGGACGAGCAACGGGATGCATTCTCGACGACGTCCTTCGACAGCGAGGACGCTGTTACCGGCCGTTTGGGCTTTCGGTTGCAAGGCGACATTCCGACAGAGACGGCAACGCTTCATCCCTACGTCAAAGCCAATATCTGGCACGGCTTCGATGCGGACCAGCGCATAAATTTCGGCTCAGACGCGATCGTCACCAAAGTCGGCGGCACCGCTTTGGAAATCGGCGGTGGTCTCGTTGCAAAATTATCGGAATCGACCAGCCTCTTCGCGACGGCGGACTACACGACCAACCTCGGCGGAGACAAAACGCAAGTGCTGGAGGGGAATATCGGCATCAGCATAAAATGGTGACATCGTGACCAGACGCTGCCGCAAACGTCATGGGTAGAGGCAGAAGCAACGCTTGGGATGTGCCGCTTCATATCCGCTGGCGATTGCAAGAATTCGCTGCATCAGCTTGAGGAGGAGCAACAGCTGCGACGGTCAAATGGCCGGATAAGCTCCCGAAAAGCCTGACGATTGTTGCAAACGGCCGTTGATCGCTGCCCGCGACAAGGCTTCGGCCCACCCGACACAACATCAAATATGCCATCGTCATTTGTGGGCATTGATAAGGTTAATGTCTAAACAATAACCCATGCCATTGCAGGGGGGTGGTCATATGTGCTTGTCTATCAGTTAAGCGCAGGCAACTAGGCTTGCGCGGACAGCGTGAAGCCGAAACAGGAATGCAAGAAGACAATTTTCGAGTGCGGTTCTGGGGCGTAAGAGGGAGTTTGCCGGTATCCGGCGAGCAGTTCCTGCGCTATGGGGGGAATACATCCTGCATCGAAATTCGATGCGGCAAGGAAGTGTTGCTCTTCGATGCAGGATCAGGATTACGCGAAGCGGGCGCCTCTTTGATTGCCGAAGGCGTCGATAATTACGACCTCTTCTTTACGCACAGCCACTACGACCACATCATCGGCCTTCCGTATTTCAAGCCAATCTACAAGTGTCAGTCGTCGGTGCGGTTCTGGTCGGGGCATCTGCACGGCTTGATGACGACCAAGGAAATGATCCGCGATTTCATGCGGCCGCCATGGTTCCCCGTCGATCCGGATATCTGTCAGGCAAGCCTTGAAGGCGTCGACTTCAAGCCCGGAGACGTCCTGACCCCGCGCGAGGGCGTGACGATCCGCACGACGAGCCTTACCCATCCCGGCGGCTGCGTCGGCTATCGCGTCGAATGGAACGGCCGCGCAGTGGCGCTCGTCTACGACACCGAACACGAACCCGGCATCCTCGACCCGGCGGTCCTTGAGCTCATCGCCGCCGCCGAATTGGTGATCTACGACTGCACTTATCTCGAAAGCGAGATGACGCATTTTCGCGGTTTTGGTCATTCGACCGGGATGCATGGCGCGCGCCTTGCGATGGCCGCCGGCGTCAAGCGCTTGGCAATGTTCCATCACGACCCCGCGCGAACAGACGCACAGCTGGACGCGATGGAAATCGACGTACAGTCCATGTTTGCCGGTGCGTTCGCTGCCCGTGACGGTCAGATCATCGATCTATGATGTCTTTCGCCTGACGCCACTGGCAACCGGGGTGCCCGGCCGTGACGGTGAAGAGCTTCTCGAGAAAATCCCAGACGGCCTCGTCGTGCACGAGGTGATGGGTCAAGAGACCGACCGTGCGGCCCGACTGATGCTCCTTGCCCTCTATGTCGCCGCTGACCTGCCGCGTGCGCGAGACAATATCGGCAATGATAATCCCGTGGTCCCGACATCCGCGCGTACCGCGCCAATCCATGACGTCAACATGAGTGTTGACCAGCGGGAAAGGCGACGGCTTCTCCGGTCCGAAAACCGAAAGGGCGGCAAATCCAGCCTCGGGCAGTCGTTGCAGCAGGGCCGGATCGATCCGGTTCCACGGCGGGACGAGCATCGGAATGAAATGTTCGGGAAAGAGCGTTTGCAGGCGCTCGACGCCGCATCGCAATTCATCGAGGATCATGACGTGCGGCCGATGGGCACCGAGTTCCTGCTTTTTCTCGCCAGGCGGCGCGTGATTGCGGTGTGCCCAGCCATGCACCGTCACGCAGACATCGGCAAGGCCCGCGAGACGCCGCGCCAGCGCTTCGGTCGCCGGCGCAGGCGGCACGGCGAGCGTCACCGGCACCGCATGGCTTGCCGCAAGCGATAGAAGCCGGTCGAGCGGAGCGCTCGGCTCGGTGGCATCGTCGTCCCTCAGCCAGAAGTCGACCTTTCGTCCCCGCACGTGTGCGCGATCGAGTTCATCGACGAGTAAGTGCCAGTCGGCATCAACGGTCACGCGGGCTCCTCCAGAAATCCTTCGAAAATCTCGCCCAATCGCCGTGCTGCGGCGGGGAAGGACCGCTCTTCGTGGACGAAACGTCGGGCATTTTCGCCAAACCGTTGGCGGGTCTCTGGGGTGTTGATCAGACAGCGGATCGCTGCCGCATAGGCATCGACGTCGCCCTCGGGTGTCAACAGCCCGGTCTCGCCATCCCGCACCACCTCGGGCACGCCCGCTGTGCGCTGCGCAACGACGGGCAGTCCGGCCGCCTGTGCCTCGAGATAGGCCAGCCCATAGGCTTCACCGCGGCCCGGCCAAAGATAAATCGCGCTTTCGCCGAGGATGCCCGGGATGTCGCTCGCATCTTTTTCGCCAAGCCAAATCAATCGGTCTGCCGGCAAAGCGGAAAAAACGTCGTGAACATCCTGCCGGCACGGCCCGTCACCCACAACGGTCATTGTCCACGGCCGATCGACAACCAGCGACAGGGATCTGGCAAGCATACGATAGCTCTCCATCTTGTCGCCGCTGCGCATCATCGCCACGGTGACGAGGCGACAACCATCCGCAGCACTGCGGAATGCCCGTGTAAACGGAGCCGTATCGATGAAGGGGGGAAGCATCGCCTGCCGGCAGGTGGGTGCTGCCTCGACCAGGCCATCGCGATCCCGCTGCGTCAGGCAAATATTGACCGCGGCCTGTTCAATGGCGCGCAGTACATGGCGTTGCGCAACGGCGCGCACGCCTTCATTGCGGCGGAATGAATAGGAGGCCTCGGCTGTGACGTAGGGAATGGAAAACTCGGCCGCAAGCCCTGGCCCGATCAGATCCGGCGCCTTGTAATAGGGGTGATAGCAAAACCAGACATCAGGTGGCGTTAGGGACTGCCAAAGCGTGCGAAGACGCGCCGTTTCGCTGGCCGCGGCTGCCGCCATCGACGCGAACTGTACCTCGCTGGCATCCGCCATGAAGCTGCGCAACTCGCTGGCAATCCACACTTCATGTCCCGCCTGCCGCAGCGCGTCGATCAACAGGCGCGCCATCAGCCGGTCACCGGATGGAACGTGGTGGCTGGGGGATTTCAGCGGTGCGTAGAAGGCGATTTTCATGCAGATCGAGCTATCGCGTCTTCGTTTGACACTGTCAACGGCAGCGGCAGTGCAAGCCGGCCTTCGGGCCGCACACGGACCTTAACCGGATCAATTGACAGGTATGTCGAAATAATCCCTTCGAACAAGCCTGAGCGAGCGATCCGGCTGGATAATGTATGTCTCTTTGACGAAGCTGCTGCCGCTCACAAAAGTATGCGGCACCATGCTGCCCACCGGCGCCTTCGTCAGCTTCGTCCTCGGCTGCCCGCCATAGGTGATGCTTCCCGGTATCGGCTCCAGATCCGGAGTGGTGCAGCCGGCCAGAGCAAGGCCCAACACTGCGAGCAGTACCAATGGCCCGCAGGGACGGAACGCGCGTCTCGATACAACCATCACCAAAACCTCCTTCGGGCCGGCCCCGGACGAGGCGCTCGTGACCCAGTATCCAACGCCTCAAAAACGATACGTCATGGTCGCCGCAACATTTCACACTCGCCCAAAAATGCCTTCATCCGATTGATTGAAGGCATCATTCAATAGGCCGGTCGGCGCCATCAGGTCCAGCTGGCTTTCGGGTCTCCGTCGTCAATAAGGGCGCGGGCCACTCAAGACGACGTGATGCAAATCTACTGCGCACTGGCATTGGCAGTGGCCGAGGATTTTATTGTGGTGGCTTCCTGAGCCTGCTCCGCCAGCAACCCGTAGGCAACGTAGTATTTGTAGATATTGCTGACATATTGAACCGTCTCGCGCCCAACGATCGCGGCCGCGGCATTTTCGACATTGCCGAACCACAAATTCGGATCGAGGCCCATGTCCTTTGCCTTTGCACGGAACTTGTGCAAATTGCCGGGGCCGGCGTTATAGGCCGCGAAGGCGAAGAGCATGCGGTTGCGCGGCGTGACCGCCGGGTCATCAATATAGGTATCGATCAGGTGCCTCAGATACTTCGATCCGGCCTCGACATTCAGGTTCTGGTCCTTGTCGATGCCATGGATGCCGACGGCCTTGTCGGCGGCGGTGGACGGCAGAAGCTGCATGATGCCGACTGCACCGCGCGGGCTGCGCCGGGACTGTTCAAGCTGCGATTCCTGATAGCCTTGCGCCATCAGCATCAGATAGTCGAAGGAATAGGTACCGCCGTGCTTGCGGAAAATCTCGACCAGTTGCTGGAAGCGCTCCATGTCCTCAGGCGCATAGGCACGCTTCAGCATCTTGTCGCTCTTGTAGTAGGTGTTCTTCAGGATGTTGCCGAAGGTGGTGCCGACCCGGTGGGTCTTGACGAAGGCGTCGAGCGCGGTCTTGAGCTGAGGGTTCTCCTTGCGGATCGCCCAGGCAACCTGCCCGTGATCAGATACGACGATATCGTCACGCATCTTGATATCCGTGAACACCGTAGCCCAAATGCTGCCTTTGTATCTGTCGACCACCGCCCAGGGCAAAAGACCGGCATTCACCATCTCGAGAATGTCCTCGTCCTCGAGATTGTCGTCCATCTCCTTGATCGTGATCGGCGCGCGCCCAGCCTTGACGAAACCGTCGCTCAGCGCGACCAGATGCTCGTGGTAGCTGCTGGACGTGCGAACACGGACTTCCCGGCCGCTTAGATCGTCCAGGTTGGCGATCGCCGGCGCCGACGGCCCCGTAACCAGCACTTCCTTGGCCTCGTTGAACAACGGATCGGTGAAGTCGACCTTGGCCAGCCGCGCCTCGGTGATCGTGAGGTTTCCCATGACGATGTCGCCAAGGCCCTCCTCAAGCGCCGTCAGCAGGCGCCCACGTGCCATCGGCACGAATGCGACCCTTATCTTTTCGATCTCCTTTTTTCGCCCGGCGTTCAGCTCTTTTTCGAGCGCCGTTCCGAACTCGACTGCTGTGCCGAGCTGCCGACCGCGATCGATAAAGTAGATTGTCTTGCTGAAGGGCACGATGATCCGCACCAGCCGCCGCTTCTCCATGACGTCGAGATCACCCATATGCGGGGCGATGATCGGCTGGAATGTACTTTCGTCCGATTGAGCCCATAGATGTCCGGTCCCCGCCACGGCGAAGAACAGCAGAAACAATGCGAGGCGTCTCATTTATGGCCTCCCCAGCCAGAGAAAACCCTATTCCGGTGGTGCACCCTCGGCGAGCGCTGCCGCTGCATTCTTCTTGGCGATCGCATCGCGCGTCGCGGCTGCCGCAGCCGCGTTCTGTTCGTCGCCGGCCACGTGCATTGTCGGCGAAGCGAAGGAGATGCCGTTCTTGTCAAAGGCCTCCTTGATCATCGCCTGTGCCCGGCGCCGGACCTGTGTCTGATGTCCCGGCTTGGTCGTCATCGCAAAACTCAAGGTGATGCCGTAGTCACCGAAGCTCTCGACGCCCTTCATCTTCACCGTCTCGATAATCGTCGGCCCCAATTCGGGATCATCGAGAAGCGCCGCGCCAATGCCCTTCACCACCTTCTTCACCTTGGCGATGTCGGCCTCGTAGGACACATTGATCATGAACTTGTCGATCACCCAGTCGCGACTCATGTTCTGAACAGCACCAAGAGACCCGAACGGCACGGTGAAGACCGGACCGCGATGATGCCGCAGCTTCACCGAGCGTATGCTGAAGGATTCCACCGTCCCCTTGTAGCTGCCGCTTTGAATGTACTCGCCAATGCGGAAGGCGTCATCCATCATGTAGAAGATCCCGCTGATCACATCCTTGACCAGGGTTTGCGAACCAAAACCGATGGCGACGCCAAAAACGCCGGCACCGGCAATCAGCGGGCCGATCTGAACGCCAAGGCCGGAAAGCACCATCAGCAGCGCCACCACGAGGATGAAGGCCGCAAGGAAATTACGCAGGATCGGCATCAGCGTCAGCAAGCGGGTGTTGCGTGCACGTTCGGAGGGGTCAGTCGTTTGGACGGTAGCGTGCTTGACGCGAAGGCTGATCAGGCTCTTCGTCAACTGCCATATCAAGTCAGCCGCGAGCAGAATGACGACACCGGCAAGCACACCACGGAAAATCCGATTGAAAACGTCGTCCTGGACCATCATCGCTGCGTTGACGCGGAAGACAAGCGCGAGCCATCCGGCCGCCAAGGCAATGATCGCCAATCTGGCGCCGCGTTCGATCAGCACATTGCGCATGACGCGCATATCGTCGTCCGCCGATACATCCAGCATCGTGCGGGCAAAGGCACTGGTGAAGCGCAGGAGCGGTGGCAAGCCGATGATGTAAAGGCCGATCCAGAACAGAACCCTCATGTCGGCCACCCACAGCACCCAAAGCAGCACCAGGAAGGAGACCAGCAGAATGTTGCCGACAACACGGCGCGATCCTGTGGTTGCGGCTGGTCTCCTCAGCACGGTGAGGATTGCAAGTGCAAGCACGATAAGACCGAGCGCGGCCGCCACAAGGTTGCGAACGTCGGGGGCGACAGAAAGGGCCTGCATGGCGTCGCCGATACCCCAGATGGCGGCGGCGGCACAAATGATTGCCACTGACGAGCGGTACCAAAAATGCGCATCCTCAGCCGTCAGCGAGAGATAGCCGGCTCGACCGGATGGATCGGTCGCATCGACCGCTCCACCAGACATTACTGCGGCCCCATTGGTGATCAGCAAGCGGGCTCCGATCCAGGCAACCAGGAGCGGCGCGATGGTTTCTTCAAGCCGCGATGGCCACTCAGCGACGGCGAGCACGGCGGTCGTGGCAATAGCGAACACCAGGAGCGGCAGCACCTTGACCAGAATCGTGCGCGCCGCCCCGGTCAAGGCCGCCGAACGCAACGTCCGCCTCAAAAAATAGCGTAGCGCGTATTCGGCGCCGTACCCGACCAGCAAGATCAAGAGGAATCCCTTGAGGATCGGGGCGGAGCCATGGTTTTCCATGTCTCCAGCGAGGCGGCTGCGCGCCGCGTCGAATTCGGGGCCAATGCGCGGCACCGCGTTGGTAATACCGGTCAGATGGTGGCGGATCTCAGCCGTCCAGCGGGCCGCAAATCCGGGCTCCGGCTTGGCATCGGTCGATGTCGTTGCCGCCGGCGCGGTCGCACCGGGCGCCGCCGGCTGCTTGGTGGCCAACCATTGCCGCACTTCCGGATCATCGAGCAGCTCGATCAGTTGCTGAACCTTGGCCGGCTCCGCGCCGGGCGTGGCGGTTTGGTTCTGCGCCTGGCTTGCGGACGCAAGTCCTAGGAACACCATCAAGAAAGCGAGAACGCGGGCCATCGGCCCCCAGAATCCACGCAACGAACTGACACCGACCATGCTGACCATACCCCCAACGACCGGCGAGAGCCGATCGATTCCTGTTCTCATTTGCGCAAACGCTAACACAGTCCCCGACGTTTATACCAACTTCCGTTTTCGGTGCACATTTCTGCGGTCAACGGCGCCGGAAACCACCACCACCGCCACCGTGGAAGCCACCACCTCCGTGAAAACCACCGCCGCCGGAGAATCCGCCTCCGCCATGGAAGCCGCCGCCACCAAATCCGCCGCCGCCACCGCCAAATCCGCCGGGGCGATCGAACCCGCCCCCTCCGAAGCCGCCGCCGCTCGGGAAATTCAGCGGCCGCTGGTCGAAGGACTGATGTTCGAATGAACGCTGATTGCCGATCTGGCGACCCGCGCGGTCGATTGCCAGATGGTCGGGTGCACGGTCACCAATCGCGCTGCCGTCGCCGACCTGACCGCGATTGTCTATGCGCTTGTTCAGGTTCTGCGTCGCATCCGGGTGCTGGGTCGCGAACTGCTGGCCGGCTTTCTTCGCATCCTGAATCGATGGCTTTTGAACCGGTTGCCATCCGTCGGGCGTATGCTTCTGCCATTGGCCATCGTCGCGGCGATAGACATTGCCGTCGCGTCCGGCATAGACGTCGCCGCCCTTGCCGCCTGCGACAAATCCGTGGTTGCCATCGGACGTGCGCCAATGCGCACCGGCGCCGCCAGCGGTCGACCCGCCGCTGATACGGGCGAAGTCCGAGCCATGCTTGACGGCGGCCGTCCCCCAGCTGCCGTAAACATTGTTCCCGCCGCGCGCGATTGCAGCGTTGCCGGTACGGGGATTATAGGCTGCGACAAAGCCGCGTTCACCCGCAGGTCCATAGCCTGCCGCTCCACGGATATATGTGCCAGTGCGTGGATTGTAGGCAGCGCCGGCAGCGATGCCGCGATAGGGGCCATAGGCGTAGCCGTAACGACCGAATGTGCCTACCGCCGGATTGTAGAATGCGCCGACGCCATAGGTTACCGGGCGCGGATAATAGGGCCAATAGCCGCCACCGGCCCAACCGTAGTCCCAGTAGTCGTCATAGTACCAGCCGGTGCCGTAGACGAACGTGTCCCAGGCAAGATACGCGCCGAGATACCCCATGGTATATCCGAACCAAACTGCGTCCGGCTCGGTCTCGTAGATCCGGACATAGGTGGCATTGTAGACAGGCGACGACGGCGGGATCGTGTAGACTTCGTCCGGAACGGCCTTCGCAACGGTGAACGGCCCGGTCGGCGTATCGCCGACAAACCACACTCCATCCTTCAGCACGAAATACTTGTCGGCAACCTTGATGACCGTCTCATTGGTGTTGACGGCGTAGGTGAGCGACGTTCCGTCGATTTTCTCGAATTTCGGGTCTCCGCTATAGGCGACGTCAACCTTGACCGAGCCGTCCAACGAAACGCGAGCCTTTTCGGGGATGCTCGCCTTCAGTCGCGCTTCCGCATTCTCCGAGGTGCCGGGAACCGAAGAGCGGACCGTATAATAGGAGGCATCCTCCGGAATATTCTGGAAATCCTGTGGAAGGTTGGGCGTGGCGAAGGTCCAGGGACCATCAAGCGACGCGGCGGAGAACCAGCGGCCGGAAACGAGAACGTACCAGTTCGAATCCGCGGGCAGATAGAAGACATCGCTCTCGGTGTTCGTCGCAATCTTCAGGCCGGTCCCGGGCACCGCCTCGAGCTTCGGTTCACCGTTGAAGACGAGCAATTCTGACGGCTTGTCGGAATAGATGACCTTTGGCGTCACGCCCTCACCGGTGGCAAGCGGGATTGCCGCCCTGGCGTCCTTCCAGTTGTCATCATCCGGCAACTTGCCGAAGATATCCGGCAGCGACGTTGCGGCCTGCCAGCCGCTCGACAGGTCTTTCGACTGCAGCCACGCCTTTTCGTTGCGAAGATAGTAGGTGCTGTCGGCGTCGAGTTTGAACAGGTCCCAATTGGTATTGACGGCGAAGGAAAGACTCTGGACGCCCTTGACCGGCGCAAACACAGCCTTGCCGTCGGTCTGGACAAGCACCGCCGGCTCCTTGCTGACATAGATCGGCGGTGGATCTGCTTTCAGCCCTTCGACATTGCCGAGCCGCTCATAGTCGGCAAGGCTCGCGGTCAGCTTGTCCTCCGACAGCGTTATCGTGCCTACAGGCATCATCTTGCCGACTTCCAGTGCCAGGTCGGCGAGTTCCGGACGATCGAGAACCGAGAAGTTGATCTCGTTGACCTTGATATCGGAGACGACGACCTCGTCCGAGCCACTGTCCGTCACGGTCTTGCCGGTGACGCCGATGACGCCGAAAATCGGCTTGGCATCGTCGGACTGCTTGTATTCGGCGGCGATCAGGGCGTCGAGATCGACGAAATTCTTCCAGGCGTTCACCTGTGGCTGATAGAGTGTGATCGTCGCTCCCTTGTCGGTCTTGTAGGCGCGTGGCCAGCCAAGGGCTTTCGGATCGGCAGCGTTCAGATACTTGCCGCTGATGAAACCGTCCTTCCCCTCAAAGCTGACGGCGCACCAGGTGCCGGAATCGTCACATTCCTTGACGTCGACCTGTCCGCCCTCGTCTATCTTCCCCATGCTGTCGAAGCCGGTGCCGGGGCCTGCCCGAAAATTGACCGATGCCGTCGTCGTGGCCGGACCAGCCAACGCCGGCGCAGCGGCTATGGAAAGTAGCGTCAAGGTCAAGGTTATTCCGCGCATCTCGCATCTCCGACGTTGCCGAAATGGACTTCGTTGCAGGCGGGCATGGCCCACATTGCTCAACAGCAACCCGCTGCCCCGGCCGGGCGCAAGTACGTAACAGTAACAACGGCCGTAACGCCTGCCATCCAATGGGGAATGAGTCGTGCCATACAGCGCAATTATCCGTGTTTTGGCGCGTAGTGATTGCATCGAGTCATTTATTCGAGCAAACTCATATGTATGATTTGGTCACGCCTACATGCGGAGGAAACACACGTGAACACAAAAGCACCCAGCCAGATTGATGTCTTTGTCGGTTCCCGCGTCAGGATGCGTCGGTTGATGGCCGGGTTGAGCCAGGAAAAGCTCGCAGACGGCCTCGGAATTACGTTCCAGCAGGTCCAGAAGTACGAAAAGGGCACGAATCGCATCGGTGCCAGCCGGCTGCAAGCCATCGCCGACGTTCTCGGCGTTAATCCGAGCTTCTTCTTCCAGGAAGGCGAAGAGGGTGCATCCCCGAGGGCAGGCCTCGGCGATGTCCGCGAGCCGAACGAGATCTCGTCCTTCGTCTCGTCAAAGGAGGGCATTGCGCTCAATCGGGCCTTCCTGAAGATTACCGATCCGGTCCTGCGCAAGAAAATCATCTCGCTGGTGGCTGCCGTCGCACAGACACCCGAGGCGGAAACAGTCGCAGCCCACGGCAGCACTGCGCCCGCCCCAGACCTGCATGGATAGCCGCCACAGGTTGCCGATGAGATAGCCAGATGAAATTTAGATTGCAGACCCTCGGGCGATTACGTCTCGTTGACGAAGACGACTGCGATGTCGCTTTCCCTGAGAAGGGTCTGCTCATTCTCGCTCAGGCGATTGCCGGCGGCCATCGCGAGCAATCCCGAAACGATGTCGCCAAGCTCTTGTGGAACGAAGTCGTTCCGAGCCAGGCCTTGGTCAATCTGCGCAAGACAATCTCCCGCATCACGTCGCGTCAGGAAGAACTCGGCCACACGTTCCTCAGTTTTTCGCCATCGACTGTTCGGATGCAGCCGGATTCGATTGCGAGCGACCTCGACGACATCGGCCGGAACGCCGAGCAGGACGCGCTATCGCGCTTCCAATGGGCCGGGGAGAAATTCCGTGACGATTTTCTCAAGGATTTGAAGTCGCAGGGCCGAGCGCTTCACGACTGGATCGAGCAACGGCGCGCCGATCACGCAGCCCTGCTGCGCGAGTGCCTGATCAATGCGGCCGAGATTGCGACCGGCCCGGATCGAAAGCTCGTCAGGTCCGCTGCCGTCAAGCTTCTAGAGAAGAACCCCGACGACGACGAGGTTCGCAAAATCCTCAAGACCGTCCTGACGCTGGAGGGCCGGCACTATGACACACGCCTTCTTTCGGGCGGCGGACTGGTGGCCGCAACCGCCAAGGCGGCACCACCGTCTAGCTTGACCAACACTCAGCTGCTGGAGACCATGGGCGAAACCCGTCCGCCGCGTGTGGTACTGCTGCCGCCGGGTGCCGGCAATGCCGACGCTGCTGCCACGCTGTTTGCTCACTCCCTGATCGAGGACGTGACCATCGGACTTTGCGCGCTCCGCTCGGTTTCGGTGATAGCGCCCTACACGGCAGCGCAGATCAGCCTGCAGGCGGACAAGGCCAGCACCTACGAACAACACGCCATCAGCTATATCCTTGATACGCGCCTGACGAACGAAGGCAGCCGACAGACACTGTTCACGCAGCTGATCTTCTTTGCCAACGACGAAGTGATCTGGGCCGATCGTTTTACACTCGATGACGATGGCTTGATGAGGTCACGCCAGGAGATTGCGCGACAGATCGCGTTTGCCATTGCCAGCCAGGTCGAGCGCAACGAGACCATGCGCAAGACCTATGAAAGCAACGGCAGTTCCTATCGCAGCTACCTGCTCGGCCAGCGTTATCTCAAGCAACTCAACCTGCCCGAGGTCCGTCGCGCCCGGAAGAGCTTCCGCGAGGCGCTCAGCCAGAATGCGGATCTGGCTCCGGCGATGAGTGGACTTGCGCGAAGCTATTTCGTTGAGTGGCTTTTGACCGCCCGCGGCGACAGCGAACTTCTGGCGCTTGCCGAACAGCACGCCCGTGATGCGATCGCCATCGACGATACGCTTGCGGCGGGCTACCGTGAGCTCGGTGTCGTCAAACTCTACAGCCGGCAATTCGACGAAAGCATCGAATTCCATGAGAGGGCCGAAGCGCTCAGCCCGCAGCATGCCAATGTGATTGCCAGCTACGCCGATACGCTTGTACAGGCCTCGCGCCCGGATGGCGGCCTGCGCAAGATCGAAGCGGCGATCAATCTCAACCCGATGGCTCCGGACGAATATTTCTGGACCGCCGCCGGCGCCTGCTACTCACTTTCGCAATATGATCAAGCACTTGACTATATCGAGCGCATGCGCGATCCCACCCCGGCCGATCGTCTCGCCGCGGCGAGTTGGGGTATGCTCGGCAATCGCAAGAAGGCAGGACAATACGTGCGCAAGACGTTTGAGGTCCACCCGGACTTCAACCTGGACAAATGGATTGCGATCGTTCCGTTCCGCGAGGAATGGCAGCGAACCCATTACTGCGAAGGCCTGCGCAAGGCCGGATTCTAAGTATCATCACCACATGAGGGACAAGGGGAAAGATGATGACGACGACTCAGGTAGTTGTATTTGGCGTTGAGGGCGACGATGGCCTGTGGCTGGCCGATCTCGGGACGGGAACTGTCTCACGCATTGTAGATCCGCTCACGGGCGCCCTGGCTTCGGCCAATGAGCACAGAAATGCCGGCGCCACGGTGGTCAAGGGTGTCAACTTGGCCGTGCGTGCCAACTCCGCGGGCTCCGTGTCCGGCGGGTTCATGGACGGCTAAGTCTCGGCGCGCTTGCGCATGGCTTCGGACACACATTCAGATCGGGCGAGCGAAAGCCGCCCGATTTCGGACAATCCTTACATTGCAGATCATTACTCCGACCGTGTCTGCGCGCCCGAAGAGACCTTCGCGCGCGTCGCTCCTCTGTTGCCCTCATTCGGCATCAGCAGGCTTGCCCGTCTGACCGGGCTCGATAGCATCGGCATACCCGTCTGGAACGCCGTTTCGCCGAATGCGAGGTCGATCGTCATCAACCAGGGCAAAGGCATCACCGATATCGACGCGAAGGTATCGGCGGCGATGGAAGCGCTGGAGCGCGCGGTCGCCTGCAACCCATCAGCACCAACAACGCACGCGACGCGGCGTGCATTGCTGGAAAAGGGCGAAAGAGCGCTCACCCTTCCGGGCCTTGTAGCGGCCGGCGAAGCCGATCTTGACGATGACGAAGCAACGGCGTGGCTGCGCGGCTTCGACCTTCTCGATCAACAGGCGACCTTCGTTCCACTTCAGGCGGTACTGCTCGATCGCACGCTCGAGCGCTGTCGCTACTGGCAGTCGTCGGATGGGCTTGCCTCCGGCAACACCGAAAGCGAGGCGGTTCTGCACGGCCTGCTGGAGCGGATCGAACGCGATGCCGAGACCCTGTGGCGGCTGCTGTCCCTGACGGCGCGACTGCGCACCTGCATCGACGCCGATCTGCTCGACGATCCCATCATTAACGACATGACGCGCCGCATTGCGGCAGCGGGCCTGACGTTCCGCCTGTTCGACATGACCAGTGACATCGGCATCCCATGCCTGACCGCCGTTATCTCGGATGCGGGCGTTCTGGCGGCGAAAGAGCCGCGTTACCATGACGTCACCGTCGGGCATGGCGCCCATCCCGATCCGCGACGCGCCGCAATCCGCGCCATCACAGAGGCGGCGCAATCGCGTCTCACGTATATTAGTGGCGCACGCGACGATGTTTTTCCGGAAACCTTCACACGCAGGCTGCCGCGCGAGACGCAGCAACTGTTCGAGGCAGCGCCGGGCGCACGCAACCCCCTCGCCTCGGTCGCTGGCAACGGAGCCAACTCGCTGCTCAAGCACGTGCTCGAAGCGCTGAAGCACGCCGGTATCGGGACTGTCGTTGCGGTTCCACTACTCGCCGCGCCGCTACCGTTCTCCGTGATAAAAATCTTCGTACCGGAACTCGAAAATCCGGACGGAGCACGCAAGCGCCGTTTTGGCGCAAGGGCACTGTCGCGCGCGCTGGAGGTCGCATGAAGATCCTCTTTGCCGGCCCGACCTTGCCGGACGCGCAAGCGCTCATCGGCACCGACATCGTGTTGCGCCCGCCAGCCGTACAGGGCGACATCCTGCGCGCCACGCAGGACGGCGCCACTGTCATCGGGCTCGTCGACGGTCACTTCGAACAGGTCGCACCCGTGTGGCACAAGGAGATCCTGTTCGCGTTATCCGAAGGTGTGCGCATCTACGGCGCCGCCAGTATGGGCGCGCTTCGCGCCGCCGAATGCGCGACCTTCGGCATGATCGGCGTCGGCAGGATCTATCAGCAATATGCGACGGGCGAGCTTGAGGACGATGCCGATGTCGCCCTTCTCCATGGCCCGGCGGAACTGGGCTATCTGCCCTTGACCCTGCCGCTGGTCAATGTCGTGGCGACCCTTGAAGATTTGCGCGCACGCCAACAGATCGACGCGGCGTCTGCCGCGCAACTGCGGATGGCGTCCGCCGAGATCTTTTACAAGCACCGCAACTGGTCGGCGATCGTGGCGCGTGCCAACCTTCCACCCACCACGGATTTGAAACGGATAGAGGCGCTTCTCACAACCGGCTCGGTAGACCAAAAGCGCCTCGATGCCCTCGATCTGCTCGACATTATGCGCTCCGCCCCCGCCCAAAAGACGAAGGCCCCGGGAGGCTGGGCATTCAATTCTACAAGCCTTTGGAAGCGGTTGCTCAATCAACTTGTCGCTTCATCCTAAGAATGCAGATTTCCCATGCAACGTGTGTCACGCTGATGTCACGCGCATCAATAAAAAGTCACGCTATGATTTGTCATGTTGAAGCGGATCGGGCCGATCCGTAGGGAACTGGGGAAAATCATGCAATCTTCGATCGCCATGTCCTTTGAACCTGAAGACAAGGAGAAGGAGCTGCTCGCGCTGGCCCGCCTTGTCACCTACGCGCGCGATTCTTCGCGCACACTGAATGTCGAAGGTGTTCAATATTGCCTCGAGCTGGCGCTCGCCGCGCTGCTTAAGGAAGTCGAGGAATGCGGCGACAAGACCGCACTGCTGACCAACGAACTCATGAGCCGCGCCAGCCTCGGAAACTGCTGAGCAGACGAGGTCGACTTCAATTTCGCTGGTGGCACAGAAAAGGGCCCTGCTTCGCGCTCCCGCAAAGCAGGGCTTTTCATTTTAATCGGCCTGGCAATCCCACCAGAAGCGCGAAAAGTTCAGGTCCCAGCTCTGCATCGGGATATAGGCGTAACCCTGCAGGCATTTGCTTGCTGCATAACGCTGAGACTCCACCGTCAGGAATACATCGGCCTGTGCATCGGCGACCTTGCGCTGTATCTCCTTATAAAGATCGTTTTGCGTGGCGGGGTCCAGCGTCTCGCGTGACTTGTCAATCAGGGCGTCGATCTCAGGATCCTGCAGCCATTCCATCGAGGCCCAAGTGCCTTTCGCCTTGGAGTGATACTGCACATAGAAGACGCTGTCGGGTGACGGATAAGTCGGGCCGTAGAAGACCTGCGTGGTCGCCGGCGTCGTCTCGACCTTGGCCGCCAGTTCGGTGATGCGGTTCCACGGTTCCGGCTTGATGTCGAGTTCGATGCCGATCTGCTCCAGATTGGCCTGCATTAGCAGCGCCATATCTTCTTCGAAGGCCAAGCCCGTGACATAGGTATGGCTGAGCTTGATCGGCCCCTTGCCGGCATATTTCGACTTGGCGAGTTCTTCCTTCGCCTTCTCCAGGTTGTACTCCGGGGCAGGAAGGTCGTTGAGATAGGCGTCCTTGAACACGGATGCCAGCGGTCCGTTCATCGGTTCGCCGGGATGAATGACGTTGCGCACCGTTTCATAGTCGGTTGCGAGCGCAATCGCACGCCTGACGTGAATATCATCCGTCGGCGGCACCTTGGTGTTCATCTTGATGTAGAAGCCGGTTGCCGTCGTGCCGCGCAGGATCTTGTAGCCCGGCATCTTCTCGATCGCCTCGAAGGTCTCGTTTGCCTGGGCGCGCGCCGACATGCCGAGTTCGCCCTTGGCCGCGAGCGCCTTCACCGTTGCTTCGTCATGGGTGATGACGAAACGGATCTCGTCGATCGGCTTACCCTTGCTCCAGCCGCCGTGATAGCCCTCGTAGCGATTGACGACCATCTGCGAAGAACGCTGCCAGGATGAGAGCATGTAAGGCCCGGCGCCGGCCGGGTGATCGGCCAGATAGCCCGTCCCCCACTCTTCCTTGCTGTTTTCCCTGATCAGCTTTTCGTTGAGAACAAGGATCAGTGGCGTGTTGCTGATGAACGGCGCGTAGACTTTCTTCAGCCCGATCTCGACGGTCCGGTCGTCGACGACCTTCAGCTTGGCCGGGTCGACGATATCGGTGAAAAGGTAGGACGGGCCTTCGTTGATCGCCAGCAGGCGCTTGACGGTGTAGACGACATCGGAGGCCTTGACCGGCGAGCCATCCTGGAATGTCGCACCTTCCTTCAGCTTGAAGGTATAGGTCTTGTCGTCGTCTGAAACGCTCCAGCTTTCGGCAAGCTCCGGCACCACGGAGCCATCAGGGTTGACTGTCGTCAGGCCCGAATAGAGGTTCACGGCGGCCATGTATTCCGTGTAGTCGTTGATCTTGCCGGGATCGATGGTGCCGAATTCCTGCGTCGCATTAACGACGATCGACACCTTCTCCTGAGCCGCGGCCGGGGCGGTGAGTGCCGTTGTCTGCACCAGCCCCAGAAGCAGCCCTGTGATCAGTGTTCTCTTCATGTCTCAGTTCCCTTTTCGTTGATTGTCGTTGTTTTCGAATCAGTCGCCCTTAGGCGGCCGGATTGAGCGCCTCGACCGGCTCGTAGGCATGGTCGTAGCCAAAGTAGCCGGGGCCGGCGAGTTCGAGCCCCTTGGCCGTCCGCCACTGGCGATCGCAGGGAAGTCCGGTGAACTCGACCGTCAGGCCATAGCGCAACTGCTCGGTGGTAACGGGCAGCCCGCCATCGGCGTCGAGCGCGCAGATGAGGTCCGGCGTCGAGGCGATGACCTGTCCCCCATCGCCGCGGGCAACCAAGAACTCGTTCTGAAACGCGACTTCGAAGGTGCGGCCGGCAAAACCGTCGATGCCCTTGAGCAGGGCCCTCCCCCGCGCAAAACCGCCGGTCGTCGCCCGGTCGACATCGACGACGCGGCCGGTAAACAGATGCCGACCGTCGAACTGCTCGCGAAGCGCAATGCCGGGATGGCGCTTGGCGGCGCGCTCGGCCGCGATCGTCTCGCCGATACCCTTGATGAGACTGAGCGTGCCGCGCAGGATCCCGGCCTTCATCTGCGCGCCTGTCATCGGATAGGCGGCGACAAGGCTGGCGCCGCCCATCTGGATCGCCTGGACGCGGGCCAGCCGTTCGGTCCACAGGTTCGAGACCGCATTGATGATCGAGCTGTTGCCCTTGTCATCGGCATGAACCAGCGGCGTGGCGCTGATGTCATGCATGGTAAAGCTCACCATTTGCAGCTCGGGAAAGGCGCGGCCCATGCCGTCCCCGTCGATCAGCGGCAAGCCGGTTGCGGCGGCCACGGCAAACGGGATGGTCGAGTTCAATCCGCCGGCTTCCACGCAGATCAGGGCATCGGCCTTGCGTCCGAGAAACCTTTCGAGCTGGCGCAGCGCCTCCAGCGCCTCGTCGCCGCGTGGCAGTTTTTCCACCATTACCGTCGGCGCACCCATCATGAAGACGGGGACGCAGAGCGCATCATCGGCGATGGCATCGGGCTGAACCACGCGAACCGGACCGTTCGCCTCGATTGCAGTTCGGGCCATCAGCTTGCCGATATAGGGATCGCCGCCGCCGCCGGTGCCGAGATAGGCACCGCCGATGGCGATCGCTTCCAAGTCGGCAGCCGTAATGAGCCGCTCGCTCATGCCTGCATCTCCTCGATCGGCCGGAAGGTGATGTCGTCGAAGCCGAAGGCTTTCGGGCCGACCACCTCAAGCGCTGCAGCCGAGCGCAGCAGCGAATGGCAGGGCAATGCCACGATCGCGACGCGCTGGCCGTAGCGCAGCATTTCGGTGGTGATCGCGTTGCCGCTGTCGACATCCAGAACGATGATCAGATCCGGCACCGACACTTCGACTTCGCCGTTGCGGCTGAAAACGAGGTTTTCGTTCTGGATCATCACCGAGGCCGTATCGCCGTTGAAGGCATCGATGCCGGCAAGCTTGGCTTCACCGATGACGAAACCGCCACGCAGATGGCGTTCGAGATCGACGATCTTGCCGGAGAAAACCTGACGGCCGTTTTCCTGGGCGCAGATGGCCGCAACCGGATCGGCATGCTCGCGCCGCGCCTTCAGCACTGCCCGCCCGAGCGAGACCGCTTGGGTGTAGGAATGCGGGATCGAGTACTTCTTGAGGAAGGCACCCGTCATCGGCGCCGAGGCGAGTGTCGATGCGCCCCCTTGCGAAACGACGCAGGCGCGCGCCATGCGTTCGTGCCAGAGTTCGGATGCCGCGTGCTGGAACAGGACGACATTGCCGTGCAGGTCGCACATGACGCTCGGGGTCGAGCGATGACCGTAGATCGAGAAGGTGGTCATCTGCATTTCCGGGAAGGCGCGCCCCATGCCGTCGCAATCAACGACCGGCAGGCCGGCAAAGGCGGCCGCGATCAGCGGCTCCATCGAATTGGCTCCGCCGATCTCTTCGCAGACGATCGCGTCGATGGCGATACCGAGATGCTCTTCGAGTGCGCGAACACAACGCAGGCCTTCGCGCCCTTCCTTCAGGCGCTCATAGGCAACGACCGGTGCACCGATCCCGCCGAGCGAGATGCAGCGCGCATCGTCCGCCAGCCGGTCGAGCGGCAGGATCGACAGGTTGTAGCCGCTGCGCATCGCAAGCCGCGCTCGCAGCTTGCCGATATAGGGGTTGCCGCCGCCGCCGGTGCCGAGAATGCCGGCACCGATTTCCAGCGCCTCCAGGTCCTCTTCGTCGAGCACCCAGAGATCGGACGGATCGTAGTTCAGGGCCTTCAGTGCACGCTCAGCCATGGAAGCCTCCCATTTCGCCGACAACCTTGACGTGGATGCGGGTGGCATTCCCCGGCAGATAGGCAAGCGGCACGTCCTCCCGCTCGATGACCTGGATCGTTTCGGCGATGGCGCCGGCCGAAAGCGCACGTTCCGTCGCTTCCTGCTCAGCCTGCTTCAGGCAGATTTCGCGCGTCAAACCCTTTTCGAGCGCAAAGACGCGATCGACTTCGCCGCTGATCTGGGCGATGGCCGCACCGACCGCATTGGCGACGGCGAAATTCTCAGGTCGGATGACCTCCAGATCCCCAAGCCTGTCCGGCATCAGGATCGAACCGCCGCCAACCGCGATGACCGGGATCGGATCGGACGAGACGCGGCTGCGCTCCACCGAGTTTTCCAGCATCGACACGATCCGGGCATGAGCCTTTTCGGCGAGAGCCCGGTCGAGATGCGCGACCTTGGACGCATCACCGATATCGGCCTTGCCGAGTGCGACGGCGATATCCGTCGTCGTCAGGGTCTGGCCGCCGAAGACCAGCGCCTCCTTGGCGATGCGATAACCGACCGATTGCGGGCCGACCGTAACCTCGCCATTGGCAAGTTCGCGCACCAGCGAGCCGCCGCCAAGCCCGATCGAGAACACATCGGGCATGCGGAAGTTGGTGCGCACGCCGCCGACGTCGACAATTGTCGCCGCCTGGCGCGGGAAGCCGTGGTGCAACGCGCCGACGTCGGAGGTCGTGCCGCCAATGTCGACGACGATCGCCTCCTTGCGGCCGGTCAGGAAGGCTGCGCCGCGCATCGAATTGGTCGGGCCGGAGGCGAAGGTCAGGACAGGAAAGCTTCTGACCGTGGCAGCCGCCATCAGCGTGCCGTCGTTCTGGGTGATGAAGAACGGGCAGGAAAGCCCGGCATCCTTCAGCGCCTTGGCGAAGGCGTCCACCGTCTTGGCCGCAAGCGACAACAGGCTCGCGTTCATGATGGCGGCGCTTTCACGCTCGAGGAGCCCGATGCGGCCGATGTCGCCGGAGACGACGATCGGAAGGCCAGGGCAATGTTTTTCGATGACAGCCTTGGCCCGCTGCTCCATCTCGGCATTGATGGGGCTGAAGACGCAAGTGATGGCGGCGGCCTTGACATTCTTGAGGCGAATGTCGGCGGCGATGCGGATCAGTTCCTCTTCGTCGAGCGGCGCGATGGCACGGCCGTCGAATTCATAGCCGCCGCGCACGAGATGGGTGTGATGGCCAACGGCCTCGGCGAGATCGTTCGGCCAGTCGACCATCGGCGGCAGGCAGGCGGTTGCCGGGAGGCCGAGCCGGATGGCGGCGACATGGTTGATGTGCTTGCGCTCGATCACCGCATTGGTGAAATGCGTCGTGCCGATCATCACGGTGCTGATCTTGGAGCGATCGATGCCGGCCTTGGCGATCGCACCTTCCAGCGCTTCGATGACGCCTGACGTCACGTCTTCCGTCGTCGACGCCTTGACGCCCGACAGCACACTCCGTCCTTCCATGATGACGGCGTCGGTGTTCGTACCCCCGACATCTATTCCCAATCGATACACGGACAGTCTCCTTGTTGGCGGGCCTTCGGCCCTGTTTACTCGTTCGGCCTCAGGCCGTTGATCTCACCAGGAAGCGCGCTCTCTCCTCGACGCTTACCGTTGGTTTCAATGCTTCCTCCTCGTCGCTCATCACCGGAATCGCCGAGATGAGCGCGCGGGTATAGGGATGCTTGGGGTCGGCAAAGACATCCGCCGTGCGCCCCTCCTCGACGATCTCGCCCTTCAGCATGATGGCGATGCGGCTGCAGAAATTGCGCATCAGCGAAAGGTCATGGGAGATGAAGAAATACGTCAACCCAAGCTCGTCCCTGAGGCGTTGCAGCAGGGCGATGACCTGCTTCTGCACCGAGACGTCGAGCGCCGACGTCGGTTCGTCGAGAACGATGATCTTCGGCTCGGCCGCAAGCGCCCGGGCGATCGCCACGCGCTGCTTCTGCCCGCCCGAAAGCTCGTGCGGATATTTCGAGAGGTGGGCGGACGGCAGATTGACCAGCGCCATCAGTTCCTCCATCCGCACTGTCGCTGCCTTGCCGCGAAGACCGACATGGCTGAGCGGTACGGCCAAGGTCTGCGTCACGGTGCGTTTGGGGTTCAGCGACGTGCCGGGATTCTGATAGACGATCTGGGTCAGCCGTTGCGACGCGCTTGCCTGCGCAGGCGAGCCAACGCTGATCGTGCCGGAACTCGGCGCAATCAGCCCCATCACCATGCGGGCAATGGTGGTCTTTCCGGAACCGGATTCGCCGGCGAGGCCAAAGATCTCGCCCTCGGGCACCGACAGCGTCACCGGCTTGACCGCCTCGTGGCGCTTCATGCGGCCGAGGAAGGGCTTTTCGACATAGACCTTCCCGGCCCCTTCGAGCGTGATGATCGGCGCATTCGACGAAACCGGCTGATCAACCACCTTTGACCCGTAAAGCGGCGGGATCGCATCGATCAGATCGATCGTGTAGCGCTGCCGCGGCGCCTGGAAGATCTGGCGCAGATTGCCGCTTTCGACGATCTCGCCATGACGCATGACGAAGACGCGATCCGCCGTTTGCCGGACCACACCAAGATTGTGCGTGATCATCAGCAGGGAAAGGCCCTCGCTGTCGACCAGCCGGTTGATCAGCTTCAGGATTTCGTCCTGAGTGGTCACATCAAGCGCCGTGCCGGGTTCATCGGCGATCAGCAGTTGCGGTTGATGCAGGAGCGCAAGGCCGATCAGCACGCGCTGGCGCATGCCGCCGGAAAGCTGCGAGGGATAGGCGTCGAAGACCCGTTCCGGATCCTGGAGCTGCACGCGGCGAAGGACCTCGAAAATGCGCTGCTTGCGGTCTTTCGCCGAGCTTCGGACGCCATCGCGCCGATCGGCGTAATACATGACGTCGTCGAGGTGCCGGCCGATCCGGAACACCGGATTGAACGAAGACAACGGGTCCTGCATGATGATCGAGAACGCCGTGCCCTTCAGCGCTTCGCGCTCGCGGCCAGGCATATCGAGCACCCGTCTGCCGTCATATTCGATGTTGCCGCTTTCGATGCGGGCATTGTCCGGAAGCGTACCGAGGATCGCCTTTGAGGTGACCGACTTGCCCGAACCGGTCTCGCCGATCAGCGCCACGCGCTCGCCCCGGCCGATCGCGAAGGAAACATCCTTCAGGATATGCTGGCGGCGGCCATAGGTGGTGAAGGCGATATTGAGGTCTTCGACCTTGAGGAGAGGAGTGCTCATCGTCTCAGGCCTCCACATCGAACATGTCGCGCAGCCCGTCGCCGAGCAGGTTGAAGCCGAGCGTGGCGTAGAAGATCGCAAAGCCCGGGGCCAGAACCTCCCACCACTTCTCCGGCAGGAACTGCCGGCCGTCGGCAACCATCGAGCCGAGGTCCGGTGTCGGCGGTTTCACGCCGAGGCCGAGGAAGGAGAGCGTCGCGCCGAAGAGGATGACGAAGGCAGCATCAAGCGTCGTCTTCACCGAGATGACCGAGATGCAGTTCGGCAGGATCTCCTTGGCGAGGATGTGCAGGTGGCTGGCGCCGGCGAGCCGCGCTGCCTCGATATAGTCTTCCGCCGCGATCGACTTCGTGACGCGATAGACAAGGCGGGCATGCCAGGTCCACCAGAGCAGGGTGATCGCCAGCATGGCATTGACCAGATTGGGCTCAAGCACGTTGCCGATCGCCAGGGCCATCACCAGCGGAGGGATCGCCAGCATGATATCGGTAAAGCCGGTTAAGAGCCGCTCCGTCAGGCCGCCGGCATAACCGGCGATCATGCCCAGCGCCGAGCCGATCGGCACTGCCACGCCAAGCACGCCGATGACGAGCAGCAGCGACACGCGGAAGCCGAAGACCGTGCGCGAAAAGATGTCGCGACCGGCCTTGTCGGTGCCGAACCAGTTGTCGACATCCGGCGGCATATGACGGTTGCGGAAGTCGACGACGGCGCCGACATGTTCGGGAAAACGCGCAATCAGCGGCGCGAAGATGGCCATGGCGATGACCGAGAGCACGATCAGCGCGCCGATCACGGCGGCCGGATTTCGGCTGAACCGGTACCAGGTCATGTAGCCGGCGGACAGGCGGGTCGTATCCTGCATCAGCGGGCCTCCTTGAAGCGAAGCCGCGGATCAAGGATGCTGATGATCAGGTCGATGACGAGATTGGCGGCGATGAAGAAAATACCCGAGACGAGGACCACCGCCATGACGGCGTTGAGGTCTTTCTGCAGGATGGCGTCGAGACCGTAGGAGGCAAAGCCGCCCCAGGAGAAGACCATTTCGACGACGAAGGCGTTGCCGATCAGCGAGGCAAATTCGAGCCCCATGATCGTCAATGGCGCGATCGACGAAAGCTTCAGCAGATAGCGAAACACGATGACGCGGTCCGGCACGCCGAAGGACTTCAACGTCAGCACATGATCGCGACGCTGATGATCGATCATGGCCGAGCGGGTGATGCGGGTGATCTGGCCGATACCGGCCATTGCCAGCGCCAGCGCCGGGAAGACCAGATGCTGAAGCGCGCTCAGAAACACATCCGGGCGGCCGGCAAGCAGGCTGTCGACCAACAGGAAGCCTGTCGGGCCAGCGGGCGCGCCGAGCTGGAAATCGACCCGGCCGAGAGTGGGCCAGGAAGGGAAATGATCCGCGGCAATGATCTGCAGGGTAACCGCGAAGAGAAAGCTCGGAATGGTGACGCCGATGAGCGAGAAGAAGCGGCCGCTATTGTCGATCCAGCTGTTTCTGTAGCGCGCCGTCAATACGCCAAGTGGCACGGCCACTGCGAAGATGATGACGATGGTGGCGATCACAAGCTCCAGCGTCGCCGGCAGGAAGGTGGCGATATCGGCGCTGACTTCCCGATCGGATACGATCGAGCGCCCGAGATCGCCGGTCACCGCATGGCTGACATAGCTCACATACTGGGTGACCAGTGGCTCATCGAGCCCCATGCGCTGCCGGAGCTGGTCGACCTGCTCCTGGGTTGCGCTCGGACCGAGCGCCATGCGCGCCGGATCGCCCGGCACGATGCGGGCGAGGACGAAAATCATCAGCGACAACACGAACAGCACCATGAGGAAGCCGACCGCGCGCCGCGCAAACAATGCGACGTAATAATTGCCCATTGGCAACCCTTTCCCCTCGGCCGGTTATCGCCCGGCCTGTCTGCCGCTTTTTGCGGTCGAGGGCAGTTTCAAGCCGAAAGGGTCGTTTGCACAACGGCTTGAAAGGATAGGTTTTGACAAGAAAGGTATAGGTTTTGTTCTGGCCCACGCGAAGGAATGGCGCATATCATGCCGGCTGCAACCTGGTCAGGAAATGACGCCGAGTGCCTTTGCCGCGGTAATCGCTTCGCGCCGACGACCGCAGCCAAGCTTGCGATAGAGATTGCCGAGATGGAATTTCACCGTCGCTTCGCTCAAGCCCAAAGCATGGGCGATGAACTTGTTCGACGCTCCCTCCGCAATCATCAGCAGCAGACGCGTCTCGCGTCGAGTCAGGCCATTCTTTTCGCCGAGCGTCGTGTTGGGCAGGCCGGTATCGCGCAGGCGCCGCATGATCTGCTGCGCGGTGGGCGTCGTCTGCAGGAAATCGCTGATGCGCCGGTCGCCCGTCAGCTCGCGCAGGAATTGGCGCTCCTCCGAGAGTGGCGCGATGGTGCCGAGCCGGGCTGCATTCTCGAAGGTCTTCTGCAGGATGGAGCGCGCACTTGTCAGATTGCGCCGGCGGCGGGCGACATAGGCCTGCCAGACTTCGATGCACAATCGCTGACGGCCGGTCAGGTTGAGATTGCTGGCCATAGCGGAGAGCTGTCGGTCGAGATGGACGCGACCCGGCATTTCGAAGACGATGTGGCGCAGCCAGACGACGGCCAGCGCGATCTCGTCGCGGTCCTGCAGGCGGGTCAGTTCGTCGACGGCCGCCTCCACCCAGGTTCTGTTGATGCGAGCCTGCACGGAAGCGAGCTTTTCCGCAGCCTCCTGCCAGCGGTTGCCGTTTTGAAGAATGACGGCGTCCCGGACCTCGATCATCAGGCGGAACTGCCTGTTGTAGACCTGATAGGCACGCCAGCGATCGAGGAAGCCTCGTGCCGCAATCATCGAAAAATGCTCGCTCAGCGCCTGGCTGCCGTATTGAAGCGCGAATTCGATCAGGCTCGGCCAGATCTCCCCATGCGAGAAATCATCCATCTCGGAGGTCAGGAAGCGCGCCAGCGGCTCGGGCTTGCCGTCCTCATATTCCACACAGGCCTCCAGCAGTGCCAGCAGTCGTTTGTCCATGGGGCTGTCGAACGGTACGCGCGACATCTGTTCAGCGGCATCGACAGCATTCTTGCGCGCCCGCACCGCGTCACCGCTCATCAGATGCATCATCGCCTGGTGCAGGTTGATGTAGAAACACAGGAGGGGCACGCCAGCACGCTCATAGTGGAAGAGCGCACGGTCGGCGATGTCCTGCGCGACAGCGAACCGCCGTCGCCGGATGTAGAACTCCAGGATCGAATTGTAGATGCTGCCGCGCTCCAGATCGGCGTCGAGCGGAAATTCCGACAGAAGCGTGGTCGATTGCTCCAGCAGGTCGTCGCCAAGCACGACATCCTCGTAAATGAGCATCACCAGGCGGAAGGAGCGGAAGGCCGCCGAGAACGCTGCGCGGTCGCTCAGCACCTTCAGCACATTGTTGGCGCGCGATCCGTAACAATCGGCAAGCAACCGCTGCGCGCGCAGGACCTCGCCGCGCTTCAGCGCCTGCATGGCAAGCGCCGTCACGATGCCTTCGTTCTGCGCCGCCAGCTCGGCCGGAAACCCGGCGAGAACCCGGTCGAACGCCTCGGAACCGTGGAAAAAGATGTAATACCGCCCGAAGGCCGCAACGAAGGCGCGAACTGCCAGTTCGTGAAGCCCGGCGCGCTGCAAGACAAGGATCGCTTCCGTCTGCATGCCGTGCGCGGAATAGGCCGCCGAGATCACTGGTACGCGGGCGCTATCCTTGAGCCGTTCGGCCAGCACCATGTCAAGGGCTGCGGCAAGCACACCGCCGATGCCGGTTGCCTGCAGATAGGCAGGCACCGCTTCTTCCGCGCTGGCCAACGGCTTTGGCGCCTGCTGGGCAAGGCTGAGCTGGACGAGCTCGGAATCTGCCATTTCGCGCAGGACATCGTCTGCCAGAAAGCGAATGACCGCCGCCTCGTCTCGCGATTGCCGGCCCAGCAGCCCAACCAGAAACGGCCATCCTCCCGTTTCGGCCAGCAGCCGGGCCGCCTCGGTCTTACCATAAGACGTCTCGAGTTCGTCGAGCGAGAAGCAGAGGTCGTCAGTACCGAGGCAGAGCGCCTTGCCATAGGCAATCGCCCGATCGAGGCCGAGAAGCCGGGTTCGCGGTCGTTTGGCAATCACGACACGTCGGCCCCCGTCCTGCCAGCCGGCAGCAACTTCGGCCTCATGGACGTCCGACGGCACGTCCCAGAGCAGCACCTCGCCGAAGGTGTCTTCGCCAGGCGGAAGCACCGATCGCCATATGGGACATTGAAGCTTCGACGCCAGCTGAGACAACAGCGTCGATTTCCCCATGCCCGCAACGGCGTCCAGAACAACGATCGGCTCCGCTGCCGTTGCGATGCGCCGCAGGAGGTCATCTCGCCGGATGTCGATCGCTTCGTGGGACGTATCAGCCATTCATTATCTGCCCGTCGGGATCTGGCCCCGGTTATCGCCGAAACCTAGTCAATGATGCTCGGGTTAGAAAGACCGAATGGACCGGGCGACTTGCGTCGCGACCGCTTTATCCGCCACGCCGTTTCAGAAATCGCGAAAACAATCGACCAATGCGTCGACCGCGATGCGCAAGCGCGGGGTCGTGCCGAGCCGGTGCGGCCAGAGCGCGTAGACGGGAAGAGGTGTCGGCGCATAGGCTTCGAGGACGGGAGCCAGACGACCATCTGAGATCGCGTCGGCAACGATCCAGCCCGGCAATTGCACCAACCCGTGTCCACGGCAGGCGGCGTCCGCCATCAATGCGTGATCAGCGACGCTGAGGGTGCTGCGCACGTTGATGTGCCTCGTCTGCCCGGACTCAGTAAACCGCCAGCTCTCGGCTACAGGCCCTCGGGATTGTGTTACGCAGAGATGCGCAGCGAGCTCCGAGGGGCGCGACGGCGTCCCGTGCCTTGCCAGATAGTCCGGCGCGCCGCAAACCGTCAGGCGTTGCTGGCCGAGCTTCCTGACCATCAGGTCACCCCCACCAGCGAGCTCGCCGACGCGCACGCATAGATCGATATTCTCCTCGACCAGATCCACAAGCCGGTTGGTAAAGGCAATATCGAGTTCCAGCTTCGGATAGTCGACTGCCAACGCGATCAGACTAGGCGCGGCAATGCGCCGACCGAGCAGCTCCGGCAAGCTCACTTTGAGCCGGCCGGCCGGCTCCTCCATGCGCGAGGCGAGCGCCGCCTCGACGGCGGCCAGTTCCGCCGCGGCGCGTTCGCAACCCTCCAGGAACACCCTGCCCTCTTCGGTCAGCGCAAGGTGACGTGTGCTGCGCTGGAAGAGCCGCACGCCCAACCGCCCCTCGAGCCGCGAAACCGCCTTGCCCACCGTAGAGGTGGAAAGGCCGAGCCGCTCCGCGGCTTCTGAAAAGCTCGAGGACCGCGAGGCCTGCATGAAGGCCCTGACAGCACTGAGATGATCGCCGGGAAGCATGGCACGCTCCAGAATTTAAATCTCAGGTACTGCGAGAAGTGTTCTCATAAGCGATTTTTGATCGCGGATATAGTGCCACCCAGTCATTCACATCTCAGGGATCCGACAGAATGAGAAAGCAGAGAGTAGCAATCATCGGCGGCAGTTCCGGTATCGGCCTGCGTGTTGCCGAGCGCGCCATCGACCTTGGCGCAGAGGTGGTCATTGGCGGGCGCGATCCGGAAAGGTTGCAGCGCGCAACGATCAAGCTCGGTCCGAAGAGCCGCGCCGTCGTTGTCGACAATATCGATCAGGACTCCTTGCGCCGTTTCTTCGAACAATCCGGCCCGATCAATCATCTCTTCACACCCGGCGCATCCTATTCGCGCGGCCGAATCGACAAGGCGTCCGACGACGTCGCCGAAAGCTCCTTCCGATCGAAGTTCTGGGGCCAGTATTACGCGGTGAAGCACGCCCTGCCCTATCTCGACAAGAACGGGTCCGTCACCTTGATGGCGGGCGCCTATAGCGTCAGGCCGGCGGCAGAAGGTGCCGCCTATGGCGCCTGCAATGCCGCGATCGAAGGTCTCGGGCGGGCGCTCGCCGTCGAGTTGGCGCCGATCCGGGTGAACGTCATTTCACCAGGGACGATCGATAGCGACCTATGGCGCCGCCAGCCCGACGCCATCAGGGAGGCCTCGTTCTCGAGCTACGCCGAGGCCGCGCTGCTGAAACGGGTCGGCACCACCGACGAGGTGGCGCATACCGTCATCTACCTCATGGAGAATGGTTTCATGAACGGCTCGACGCTCTATCCCGACGGTGGCTTTGCGTTGCGTTGACGAAGCCGCCGGGAGCAGCCGCTGATTGGCTGCTCCCAGCACGCCAACACCATTCCCACAATGATGCGACTGAAGAGAACTGCCGCCCTCTCCACACTCCACCACGGCCGAGGTCGCATTTTTCGCTTGTCCACCGCGCCCGGCGCATGGCGATCGCAGTGATCAATGCCGGTCATGAGGCATCAATGCGACGGCCGGCGTTCCCCCAGAAATCCGGAGCAGAATAGAAATTCTCGCAAATGGGACTGTTGCCCAAATGCTTCTGCGCCTGCGGCTCCGTATTTAGTCTAGATTTTCAATAGACAATATTGAATAACCGGCGCCGACAGGTAAGCTTCCCTCAGCATCTGCGGCCTGCCATTTCAGCGCCGTGTCGGCTTCACACAGGAGAAGACGGCATCGCCACCCGCCGCAGCCTAGAAAATGAAGGGAGCCACCATTGACCGACGCCAACTCATCCTTGCCCATTCTCGATTTGCAACGCTTTGCGGCGGGCCATCCCGAGCGGGCGACGGCGCTTGAAGAATTGCGCAGCGTCACCCGCTCGGTGGGCTTTTTCTACCTCGAGGGACACGGCATCCCGCAGGAACAGATCGATGGCGTCCTCGATCTCTCGCGCCGTTTCTTCACCCTGCCGGAACAGGACAAGCTGGCGATCGAGATGCGCAAGTCGCCGCACTTTCGCGGCTACAATCGCGCCGGCCTGGAATATACCCGCGGGACGCAGGATTGGCGCGAGCAGGTGGATTTCGGACCACAGCGCGCCCCCCTCGCGATCCACGCAAACGATGCACCGTGGAAGCGCCTGGTCGGCCCCAACCAGTTTCCGGACGCCTTGCCCGAACTGAAGCCGGCGATCCTCGCCTGGATCGAGGCGGTGACCCGACTTGGCATCCGCCTGATCGAGGTTTTCGCCGAGGCGCTCGGACAGCGCGCCGACGTGTTCGAGCCGATCTATCGCGACGGCCCCAACCAGCTGTTGAAGATCATCCGCTATCCCGGTCGCGACAAGACCGAAAGCGACCAGGGCGTCGGCGCACACAAGGACGGCGGTTTCGTAACCATCCTGCTTCAGGATGAAGTCGGCGGCCTTCAGGTCGATGACGGCAAGGGTGGCTGGATCGATGCGCCGCCGAAGCGCGGCACCTTCGTCATCAATGTCGGTGAACTGCTGGAACTGGCATCGAACGGCTACCTGCTCGCCAATATCCACCGCGTCATCACGCCGCCCGCCGGCGGCGATCGCCGCTCGGTCGCCTTCTTCCTTGGCGCCAACCTCGCCTCGACCATCCCGGTGCTCGATCTGCCGACCGAACTTGCGGCCGAGGTTCGCGGCGTGACGCAGGACCCGCTCAACCCGCTGTTCCACGAGGTCGGGCGCAATGTCCTGAAATCACGCCTCAGGTCGCACCCCGACGTCGCCGCTGCCCACCATGCCGATCTTGTCGAGCAGCTGAAGGCGCCGGTGCCGGCCTGATCCATCCCATTGCAACCACTCGAACGCTGAAGGAAGCAATCCATGACGATCCATCAAAAGCCTGAGGAGCCTGCAGTCGAAATCAAGGCTCCGAGCGGCCTGCGCGATACGTCGCGACCGCTTCAGCCCGAAACGCTGGCGCTTCATGGCGGCAGCTACCGTTTCGATCCGGTGAGCGGCGCCGTCGCCGTGCCGATCTACCAGACGACGTCCTATCAGCTGCCGGGCACCGATGGCGCAGACAAGCTGTTTGCGCTTGAGGCGGCCGGCCATCTCTACACCCGCGTGTCCAATCCGACGCAGGACGCATTCGAACAGCGCCTCGCCGAAATCGAGGGTGGTGCCGCCGCCCTCGCGCTTGGCTCCGGCCAGGCGGCGTCGGCCTTCGCCGTGCTCAACCTTGCCCGATCCGGCGACAATATCGTCAGTGCCGCCGGGCTCTACGGCGGCACCTGGGCGCTCTTTGCCTCAACGCTGAAGAGTTTCGGCATCGAGGTGCGTTTCGTCGATGCGTCCGATCCGGAGGCATTTGCGAAGGCGACCGACGAGAGGACACGGGCCTATTACGCGGAGTCGCTTCCCAATCCGAGCCTCGAAGTCTTCCCGATCGGCGAAGTCGCCGAGATCGGCCGTCGGTTCGGCATTCCGCTGATTATCGACAACACGGCGGCGCCCCTGACCATCCGCCCCTTCGATCACGGGGCCGCTATCGTCGTCTATTCCACCACGAAATATATCGGCGGACACGGCACCTCCATCGGCGGCGCCATCATCGATGGCGGCACTTTTCCGTGGCACGAACACGCCGAGCGCCATCCCAATCTGCACGAGCCGGATGCGAGCTATCAGGGCAAGACCTGGCTGGAAAAAGCCGCCGCCATCGACTTTCACCCCTATATCTTGCGTGCCCGCGCCGTTCTCCTGCGCGACCTCGGCGCTGCCATCAGCCCGCAGAATGTGTTCCAGTTCATTCAGGGGCTGGAAACCTTGCCGCTGCGCATCCGCCAGCACAGCGAAAACGCCATCAAGGTCGCGGATTTCCTCCGTGCGCACCCAAAAGTGGCGCGTGTGATCTTTCCGAAGTTTCAGGACGGCGACGCCAAGGCACGCGGCGAGAAATACCTGCGCAACGGCCACTATGGTGCACTGGTCGGCTTCGAGTTGAAGGAGGGACGCGAGGCCGGACGCCGCTTCATCGACGGACTACAATTGCTCTACCACGTCGCCAACATCGGTGACGCGCGGTCGCTGGCGATCCACCCGGCAACGACCACCCACTCGCAGCTCTCCGAGGTGGACCAGCTCAGAACCGGTGTCACCCCCGGCTATGTCAGACTGTCTGTTGGCATCGAGCATCCTGACGACATTATCGCCGACCTGAAGCAGGCGATCGACGCGGCGTAACCCGGCGAAATCAACAATGGGTTCAATGGCCCAACCGTCGGCAACGGTTGGGCCATTGTCATATTCGATGATCGGCCAAAGCTTCGAAAGTTCGGCACCGAGCCCAGGGCCAGAAGTCGCGGCTTGCCGTCTTGAGTGACGCCCGCGAAGGTAGCCAACCAGAAACATCTTACCCGCTACGCTGCCACAGAGCGCATGCGCCAGCGGCGGAAGGAAATGCCATGACCTCCGAAAACACCCAGATCCTTCTTGCCTCCCGCCCGGACGGCAAGCCGACACAAGACAATTTCAGGATCGGTCATTCCGCGATCCCGGAACCTGCCGATGGCCAGGTCCTGCTGAAGATCGTCTACCTGTCGCTCGATCCCTATATGCGCGGTCGCATGAATGCCGGGAAATCCTATGCCAGGCCCGTCGAGATCGGCGATGTGATGGAGGGTGGGACGGTAGCCCGCGTCGTGCGCTCGCGTCACCCGGATTTCGCCGAGGGCGATTTCGTGCTTTCTCATTCCGGCTGGCAGGCTTACGCCGTTTCCGATGGCGCAGCCCTGCGCAGGCTCGACCCATCGGCGGCCCCGCTGTCAACCGCTCTCGGGGTCCTGGGCATGCCCGGCTTTACCGCCTATTCCGGCCTGCTGACGATCGGCAAGCCGAAGGCGGGCGAAACAGTCGTGGTTGCGGCGGCAAGCGGCGCTGTCGGTTCGGCGGTCGGGCAGATCGCCCGCATCAAAGGCGCGCGAGCCGTCGGGATCGCAGGGGGTGCCGCAAAATGCGCTTTCGTTCGCGACGAACTCGGCTTTGACGCGGTGATCGATCACCACGCAGCCGATTTTCCCGAACAACTGGCAGCCGCCTGCCCTGGCGGGATCGACGTCTATTTCGAGAATGTCGGCGGGCATGTTTGGGATGCGGTATTTCCGCTGCTGAATGATTTCGCCCGCATTCCCGTCTGCGGATTGATCGCACAATACAACAGCCGCCCCGGCGAACAGACGGGCGGCGACCGCCTGCCCCTCGTCATGCGTGACGTCTTGAGCAAGAGCCTGCAAATTCGCGGCTTCATCCAAAGGGAATTTGTCGACCAGCGCCCCGACTTCTATCGGGAAATGGCCGGTTGGATTACATCGGGCCAGATCCGCTACCGGGAAGACATCGTCGACGGCCTCGATAATGCGCCGACAGCCTTCATTGGGCTGCTGGAGGGCCACAACTTCGGCAAGCTCGTCATTCGCGTCGCCGACGAGAACTAACGCCTGGCGCGGCGGCCAGGCTTGGTCGCCGCCTACACCGCCGCGCGTCTTTCAGACGCGCAAAGGTCGCTGTAGCGCTTTGAATTTCTGCATGTTTTTGTCCATAAATCGGGTACGATTTAAGGAAACATGCAGTAGAGCGTGTCGCGCAAAGGTTTGCCCCGGTTTTGCGATAACGACATGCGTAGAAACAAGAACTTAAAGTGCAGCAAGCGAATCTGAAAGATCGCGACGCGCTTTAGGGATTTTCGGCCGGGCGGACACCGGCCTTGCCGAGGCCGTCTTCGATCATCGCTGCCAGTTCCGGCGCATAGCTCCTTGTCACCGGTTTCGCCAAAAGCGAAATATCCGCAGGTCCCGTCGGCGCGCGCACCTCGTCAAGAGCGCTGGCCGCCTCCTGCGTCAATCCGAGCTGGCCGGCGACGGCCAGGCGCAGCAGGTTGACGGCCAGGTCCGATGTGTTTGCAAGCTGGCGCACACGAAGCAGGGCCTCCTCGTAACGGCGCCCGCGATAGGCGTCGAGCGCCAGCGTCAGCGCTGCATCGTGATGCACATACTCCCCATTCGCCTCCGCCAGCCGCGCCAATCTTACACCTTCGGACCAGTGGCCGGAGATGTACTGCAACAGCCCCAACCTCGCCGGAATGGCCTCGTCCAGCGGATTGAGCGCGCTGGCGCGCTGCCCTGAAAGAAAGGCCGCCTCCGTATCCCCCGCCGCAAAGCGCGCCATCATCTGCGCCACATAGCTCTGGCTTGCCTGGGGGGCGAGCGCGACTGCCTTGTCTGCCAGCTTCAACGCCCTGTTGCCAGCGATCGGCGAAGTATCCGCTTCGCCCGTCACCACCAGGATCATTGCCAGGCTTGCCGATACATCCGCGTCGTTTGCATTGTAGGCAAGCGACCGCTCGAGGCAGGCAAGCGCGCTTGCGAGATTTTCGGGGTCGGTTCGTGCCAAAGCCATATCGGCCTGCAACACGCAGCCATAACCGAGGGATGGCGCACTGACCTGGCGTGCAGCCTCCAGGCTGGTGATGACGCCGTCTTCGCCCGCAAGTGCGCGCGCAAGTCTCACCAGAAGCGTTTGTTGAATCTGGTGGGCATTACCGCTCTCTAGTGGCAGCTTCGAGACACCGGAGCGCAAAGCCTCGCTACTCTGTGGGTCCACCACCTGCCAGGCGAGCTCGTGAGCATCGTTCGCCATGCTGTAGCTGATCGACAGTCTATATTCCTTGCTGCCGGCAAGGCGGACAGCCGGTCTGGGTGCAACCCAACCTGTCACCGATGCGACGTCGATGCCGGCAGGCTGCTCCTGCGCCAGCGTCCGTACCGACGAGAACTGCGACAGGGCATGCACCAGATAGTCGCCAATCTTCCTCTGCTCTTCGCCGTCTTTCACCCGTTGCGGCTGCACGTCGACAACGACGGTCGGCTTTTCGGACAGGATCGGTTTCCACGGGAAATGGTCGGCCATCGAAACGTAGAACGCTGCAGCCATCGCCAAAACCCCGGCGCTCGCAATGGCAACATTCGCCATGGAGATGCGGCGCCCGACGGCGACGGCCGAAGGCGATGGCGGCGGTGGCTCGGCGGCATCAGGCGCTATCGTCGGTGGAGCGAGGACGGCTAGTGACGGTTTTCCGTCAGCCCTGACGAAGAGCGGGACGTAGTTGCCCTTGGGGAGTTCGATGCGCAGGGCGGCTTCATCGCCAAGCGCCTCGTAATATTGTGCCAGGGCCGCTCGAAGCCGCGACGCCTCGACGCGCACGATCGGATCGGTCGCCGGGTCGAAGGAGCTCGGCCGGGCGAAGACATCGATCGCGATTGTATAGGCCTTCACCGAGGCTGAACGACCGGCGAAGAACTCGTCAACCAGGTATCGCAAGAGCTTGCGGTGTCGCTCTGTCCCATGAAAGCGCGGGTCGCCCAACATACGGTCGAGTTCGGCTCGCGCCGGGCGCTCGGCAACTGGGCAGTAAGCCGCTCGGTCCGCGTCTTCTCTTGTGTTCATAGCGCGCCCCCATTTACCTACAACCCGAGAGAGAGTGCAAATGCGAGGTGAACTCTAGATCACAGAGCCGGGAGCGGAAAGAGAAATGTAGGGCAGTCACAAAACATTTTTCTAACAAATGCCGTAGCCCCAAAATGAAACGGCCAGTGAACTGGAAATCCAATAAGATTACAGGGGCTGCGTGATAGAAACCGAAAATTCCAGACCAACGAACAACTGATCACTATGGATTAGATTCACTGCTTGCACTGGAGAGGCAGATGGAAATCACCTCCTCTTCGATCTCTAGACAGATCAGTTCGTACTCTGCCACCATCGATGCATCCTGCGGATCACACCGACGCTGCCGATCCAGCATGGAGGTCGCCTCGTCATATGCCTCGCAAAGGCTTGCGAGCGGCATGTTCTTGGCGCTCAGCAGTTGCAACTGGCCGCGCAACGCCGGAAGCTTGAGCATCAGCTTCAAAAGTCCCCGTTGTTTGGCTTCGTTGGGCATTGTGCTCTATCCGCTTGAACGACGATCGATGCTTCATGCCACGCCTGCGCGCGAAAATAGCGTTCGCGCGCCTCAGTACAGATCCGGAATGCCACCGGTACTCTGATTGCCAGCGTCTCGTTGAGATATGCCTACCTGACGGGTGCAGCCTCGGGTCAGCTAAACGACCAACTTCTACCTATCCCTCTCCTGCCCCCGCAAAATCGCAGGAACCGTCCGTTTCCGGAAGTACGTAACAGTAACATTGCCGCCGCTGGCTTGACGGCGAAGCGATCCCGTCCCCGAAAACGCACCGATGACACCTCGTCGGATCCGGCATTGATAGCCAGGCCAGGGCACGTTAATCGCAACCGCCACTCCCCAGGCCAGCGACGTGCAGCTTACCGTAATCGCGACGGCTTGCTTGGCATGGGCATTGCGCTACAGTTGGCTTCCACGGGGTGACACAGCTGACATATTGCACTTCTCTACAGCGGTTCATCGCCGATTGTAACTGTTACGTACTTCGATGCGGAATACTGCGATGTTTAGAATGCCTACGATGACATTCGGCGACAGGCCGTATCGCGTGCTGAGTACAACGGAGAGATTTCCATGCGATCCTTGGACAAGACATCTCATTGCGGACGTTTGGTAGCGTTCCTTTCTGCAGGGATCGCCGCGACCGGTCTGACGCTGCTGAGCACCGAGCTTGCGGCAAGCGACGACAAATTGAGCGGCCTGCCCTCACTCGTCCTTGGTGGGCTGACGGCGACAGCGCAGACACTCCAGTTCGAGACGCCTTTCAACAATCTCATCAATGCCGGCTCGCTCCCGATCACGCTCGAGAAGACGACACTCGACGAGGTCAAGGCCACGTTCGGAGGCAATATCCGCAGCCGGACGGTGGAGGGCATGACGGTCGGCTGGCTGTGCTACGAGCTTGCGACCGGAGATCTGCCGCGGCGGATCTGGTTCGTCGCCAACGACAGATCTGACGCAGCCACGCCTGCCCAGAAACCGGTGACATTCATCTCCACCGAAGAAGTTGCCGACGAAGCCGATAAATGTGACACCCCAACCGTTGCGCTCGCGCCGCTGTTGCTTCCGGTTCCGACCTTGAAGGACGGCACGGAAGCCCTGGAGGAACGCTTCGGCGCAGCTCCGAAGCAAGGCATGGTGCGTTACACCCACCAGCAACAGGGCGAACAGAACACGACGGTCATGCAAATGCTTGTCTATCGGCTAAAAGGCGGCCACATCGATGGCATCGCCTTCACGCAGATTACATCGAAATAGCGGGTATAATTGACATCCCTCGCGGCCGTGCTGGCGGCGAGTGATGTCCCCGGCACACTGTCTATTTCTCGAAGGCGTAGATCCTGTTCCAGTCGGCTTTCATGTCGATGAGAAGCCATTTCCGCTGCTCCGCCTCGTTCATCGCCTTGTCGAGCTTGCCGACATGCGACTGGCGGTCATACGCCCATTCCCGCTCGCCGTCGGTGTGGTGCACGATCATCCCGAAGCTCGGCCCTGCGCCAGAGGTAACCCACCGCAGCATCTCGTAGTCGCCGTCGGAATTGCCGGCGACAAAGATCGGGCGGCGACCAATGAACTTGTTGATGCCGACCGGCTTGCCGGGGCCATCGTCGATGAAATCCACCTTCGGTTCGCGCATGAGCACCGGGGTGTCACCCTGAAGTTCATACTTGGTGGTTATGGTGCTGCCGACAACCTGTTCCGGCGGTATCCCGTACATCTGCTCGGTCATCGGCCGCATGAATTCGATGCCGCCGCCCGAAACGATATAGGTCTTGAAGCCGTTTTCCCGCAGATAATCCAATACCTCCCTCATCGGCAGGTAGGTAATCTCGTTATAGGGCCGGTCGAAACGCGGGTGTTTCGCGGTTGCGAACCAATCCTTGACGATCTTCGTGAATTCGTCCGTCGTCATCCCTGCATGTGTCGCCATCGCGAGCTCGACAAGACCTTTCTCGCCGGCCGCAGCCACGCCGGCCATATCGCCCTTCAGCAGCGATGCGAACGGCTCCTTGTCCTTCCATTCCGGGTGATCCGGGGCCATAGCCTTGATGCGATCGTTGATGAACATGCCCTGGAAATACATCGGCTGCTCGGTCCAGAGCGTACCGTCGTTGTCAAACACGGCGATACGGTCCACTTCAGTGACATAATCAGGGCCGCCTTCGGTCGTCACCCGCGTCACGAAGTCGATGATTGCCGATTTCGCCAAACCGTCGTTCCAGGAAGGAAGGCCAGCCGGAGGTGCATCAGCGGCCACCACAAGCGCCGGCGCGGCCAGCATCAATGCGAATGATGCCGCAACTCCCATGAAGGTCCGCCACCAGCCCTTCCGATGCGTATCCACATCAATCGACGCGAACTCTCCTGCCCTCAAAATCATCGGGTGTCCTCCTCAACTGAAACAAGACTGTCGGTGTTAGACGTCTACGGCCGGCGAATGCAGCGAAAGCCGATATGGGTCGTTGCCGCATTTTCCTCATGCGCGTGACGGGCCGCGGGGCGATAGCGACGGCAATAGTTCGGCGCGCAGAGATGCGATCCGCCCTTCACCACCCGCCGCGCGATCAGGATCTCCGGCTGCCGCGGGTCGTAACTTGCCTCAGCCCCGCCGCCGCGCGGATTGGAGGGGATGCAGCAGCTTTTTTGCGCAGGCCCCGGGTGGTTGCTCGACCAGTAGTCGCTTGTCCATTCCCAGACATTGCCGATCATGTCGTAAAGGCCATAGCCGTTGGGCGGGAAGCTGGCGACCGGCGACGTCCGCTCGAAGCCGTCAGGGCGCAGGTTCTCGGTCGGGAAGGTGCCGTGCCAGGTGTTGGCCATGAAACGGCCCTCAGGGACAAGTTCGGCGCCCCACGCATATTCCGCGTCATTCGGGCCGCCCTTGGCGGCATACTCCCACTCGGCTTCCGTCGGCAGATCCTTGCCGGCCCATTTCGCATAGGCCATGGCATCGACATAGGAAATCTGCACGACGGGATGGTCGAGCTTGCCGCGAATGTTGCTCTGCCGGCCATATGGCCTTTTCCAGTCGGCACCGAACTTGAAGTTCCACCATTGCGAGGGGTCACGGCTGGTGACGCGCTTCGGCGGATCGAAAATCACCGACCCCGGCCGCATCATTTCCGGCAGGGCGCCCGGATAATCCTTCGGGTCGGGCGCCTTCTCGGCAACGGTGACGTAGCCGGTCGCCTCGACGAACGCGCCGAATTGCCGATTGGTGACAGGCGTGACGTCGATCCAGAATCCGTCGACCTTCACCGGGTGAGCCGGTGCCTCTTCGGGGTAATGATTGTCGGACCCCATCGTGAAGGTGCCGCCTTCGATCCAGATCGGCTCGCGCGCGCTGATCGCCATTGGCGTTTCGTCGAGGGTCGGCCTGGTGGATAGTGTTTGCATACGGCTTCGATCTCCCGGGCGGATGTCGCGTCCATCCTGATAGCCCGAAGTCTAGACGCAAACTTTCCGACTCCAAAGTACGTAACTGTTACGACGGCGCACGAATCGAATTCGGGCGCCGTTTGCCCCGCCCGTGGATTGATCGAGAACCACAATCGCCCGCTTCGTTACTGTTACGTTCTTTCCAACGGGCCGCATGTCACCTTAATCTCCCCTCAGAGTTCACAAATGAGAGTTCACAAGGGTTGGCGCCGCCGGGCCGGCGGGAGGGGCTAAATCTCAATGGGTACACGTGACGACATCGAACAGCTCGGCAAGCGGATCGGCGAAGCCATTGTCGGCCAACAGGGCATGATCGAACGCCTGCTGCTCGGCCTCCTGAGCAACGGCCACCTGCTGGTCGAAGGCCTGCCCGGGCTTGCCAAGACGCGGGCCATCAAGAGCATGGCGAAGAACCTCGACGCCGAGCTGTCACGCATCCAGTTCACACCGGACCTTTTACCCTCCGACATCACCGGCTCGGAGGTCTATTTCACCGAAGGCGGCAAGGGCGAGTTCCGCTTTCAGCAGGGTCCGATCTTCGCCAATCTCATCCTTGCCGACGAAGTCAACCGCGCACCGGCGAAAGTGCAGTCCGCCCTGCTCGAAGCGATGGAGGAGCGGCAAGTGACTGTCGGTGGCGACAGTCACGAGCTTCCCGAGCTCTTCATGGTGATGGCAACGCAAAACCCGATCGAGCAGGAAGGCACCTACCCCTTGCCTGAGGCGCAGCTCGATCGTTTCCTCATGCACATCCAGGTCGATTATCCCGACGCCAAGTCGGAGGCCGAGATCATGCGGCTGGTGCGGTCGGAAGAAACGGCTGCCGCCTCGAAAGTGAAGTCCAACGAAAAGCTGGCTCAGGATGCGGTGTTTACGGCACGAAAGGAAATCTCGGCAGTGACCGTCTCGAGCGCGATCGAGGACTATATCGTCGCCCTGGTTATGGCGACACGCTACCCGGACAAGCTCGACAAGGACGTGGCCAAATGGATCCAGGTGGGCATCAGTCCGCGCGGCGTCATCGGTCTCGACAAGGTCTCGCGCGCCCATGCCTGGCTGAAGGGAAGAGACTTCGTGACGCCGGATGACGTGCAAGCGACAGTACACGACGTCTTCCGCCACCGGCTCGTCCTCTCCTATGAAGCCCATGCCGGCGGCACGACGGCCAACCAGGTCATAGACCGGATCGTGCAGCAGGTCGCTGTCGCCTGAGAGATGGAGAGGCCCGATGGCAATATCCCTGTCCGCATTCGCCCGGTCGAAGGGCATTGCCCATCCTCCGAAGGTGGAGGCATCGGGCGCCTACACCTCCGTCGACGAACTGGTCGGCCTTGAGGCGACAGCCCGTGACCTGACCTTCCTGCGTAAGGCGCCGGTCCGGCGATTGCTGGCAGGACGCCATGAATCGCGCATGCGTGGTCGTGGGCTTTCCTTCGAGGAGCTTCGCGAATACCTGCCTGGCGACGATATCCGCACCATCGATTGGAGGGTGACGGCGCGGACCGGCAAACCGGTCGTGCGGGTTTATGACGAGGAGAAGGATCGGCCGGCGCTTGTGATCGTCGACCAGCGCATCAACATGTTCTTCGGCAGCCGCCGCGCCATGAAGTCGGTTGCCGCGGCGGAAGTGGCCGCCCTCTGCGCCTGGCGCATCACGGCGCTTGGCGATCGGGTCGGCGGCTTTGTATTCGGAGATGAGACCGTCGACGAAATCAGGCCCTACCGCAGCCGCGAGGCCGTCATTCGGTTTGCCGACGTCATCGTTCGCCACAACATCGCACTCTCCGCAACCTCCAAGGTTGCAAGAGGCGACGAGCAACTGGACATCGTGCTTTCGGCCGTTGCCAACATCGCCAAACATGACCATCTGATCATCGTCATCAGCGATTTCGACGGCCACGGCCTGGAAACGCGCGACATGCTGCTCAAGCTCTCTGCCCATAATGACGTGATCGCCATCCTGATCTACGACCCCTTCATGCTGGAATTGCCGCGCAAGGGCGACATCGTCGTCAGCGGCGGCGCGCAACAGGCAGAGCTTCAATTCGGTCATGCAAACGTCCGCGAGGCGATCGACAGCTTCGCGCGCAAGCGCGGCCGCGCGCTTCAGGCATGGCAGGAGGACCTGGGGCTGCCGATGCTGCCGATTTCCTCGGCGGAAGAGATTGCACCGCAATTGCGCACCATGCTCGGCCAGTTGGCCTGGCGTCAGCGGAGACGGTAGCGATGGAAGGGACCACGCCAGCGGTCGATCCCGGCCTCGCTGCCGCGCTCCGCGGCCTTGCCGATATCGCCTTGCCACCGCCCGTCTCGATGCTGCCGCAGACCTGGGCCTGGGCGGTGCTCGCCGGACTTGTTCTGCTGGCAATCGCCTTCGCGCTCCGGCGCTGGTATCGCCACCGCGAGCTCAATCGTTACCGCCGCGAGGCGCTTGGCGAGCTTCGCCAGATAGAACAGCGCATTGGTGCTGCTCAAACACGTGGCGATGCGCTCGCTGCCCTGCCCGCCCTTCTCAAGCGCACCGCGCTTGCGGTCTGGCCACGCGAGACGATCGCCAATCTGAGCGGCAAGGGCTGGACCGGCTTCCTCGACGCCCATTCCGGTGGCCCTGTATTTCCCACAACCGCGGCGCATTTCTTCGAAGAGGCTGAGTACCGCGGGCCGGTGGTTTTGGCATCTGCTCCCGAGGCCGAAGCGAAAGCCCATGTTGCGGCGGCACGATATTGGATCGAGGCGCACCATGTACGTCCTTGATCATTCCTGGCTGCTCGTCCTGCTGCCACTTCCGGCCGTCATCTGGTGGCTGCTTCCGGCCTATCGCGAGCAATCGGCGGCGATCCGGATCCCATTTTTCAAGGACATCACCGCAGCGGCGGGCATCGGCGCGACCGAAGGATCGGTCGTGCCCAAGTCGAACTTTGGGCAGAAGCTGATTGCGCCGATCTGCTGGGGCCTGATCGTACTGGCACTGGCGCGGCCGCAATATATCGAGCCGCCGATCGAAAAGACCGAACCGCAACGCGATCTCATGCTGGCAATCGACCTGTCGCAATCGATGGATACGCGCGACTTTCACGATCCGGCCGGCAATCTGCAGGCCCGGGTCGATGCCGTGCACACGGTCGTCGCCGATTTTATCGACAAGCGCCCCGAAGACCGTCTCGGCCTCATCGCCTTTGGCGATGCCCCCTACCCGCTCGTGCCGTTCACGCTCGACCACAAGACGGTCAAGGCGATGCTGGCCGACAGCCTGCCGGGAATGGCGGGTCCACGCACCGCGATCGGCGATGCGATCGGCCTTGCGATCAAGATGTTCGACCAAAGCACGGCACCGGACAAGGTGCTGATCCTACTGACCGATGGCAACGACACCGCGAGCAAGATGCCGCCCGACAAGGCCGCCGGCATTGCCGCCGAAAAACACATCGTCATCCACACGGTCGGCATCGGCGATCCCAATGCGCAAGGGGAACAGAAGCTCGACACGTCAGTCTTGCAACAGATCGCGACGGCGACGCATGGACGATATTTCTTCGGCCAGGACCAGGCCTCGCTGCAGAATATCTACGAGCTTCTCGATCAGTTGACGCCGGAAAACCAAAAGACCCTGTCCTGGCGGCCGCGCATCGAACTGTTCCACTATCCGCTGGGCGCGGCGTTGATCCTCGTCCTCGTCTATCACGCGATCATGTGGCTGCTGTCGGCCCGCGCAGACCGGCGTCGCGAAAGGGAGGCGGGAGCATGATCACCGACTTCCATTTCCTCCGGCCGCTCTGGCTGCTGGCGCTGCTAGCCGCCCCCCTGCTTGTGATGTTGATCGGCCGACGCACCGACGTGCGCTCGCAATGGCAGAACATGATCGCGCCGCATCTTCTCGACCACCTGCTGATCGAGAAAGGCGGAAGGCGATGGCTGCAACCGGTTCACCTGACGGCCGTGCTGATCGTGATTGCCGCGATCGCGGCGGCCGGACCGACATGGCAGCGTGAAAAGCCGCCCTTCGTCGAGGATACGGCGCCGCTGGCGATCGCGATCGACCTGACCGAAACGATGAATGCCACTGATGTCTCGCCGACGCGGCTCGAGCGAGCCAAGTTGAAGGTGCAGGATATCCTTTCTCTGCGAAAGGGCGCGCGTACTGCCCTGTTTGCCTATGCCGGCACAGCACACATGGTGCTGCCGCTCACCGACGATGCAAACCTCATAAAGACCTATCTGGCCGCCCTCTCGCCGAGCATCATGCCGGTAACCGGCCGAGACACCGGCAGGGCGCTGCAGGTCGCCGAGGATGCGCTTTCCAGCGAGACCGTACCGGGCACGATCCTGTTCATGACCGATGGCGTCGAGCGCACGGCATTCGACGCCTTTGCGCGATATCAGGGCCGCAACGACCTGATGGTGCTCGGCATCGGCACCGCCGATGGCGGCCCGGTGAAGACGGCCGATGGCCAGTTCCTCACCGACGCGACGGGCGCGCGGGTCCGTGCCAAACTCGACGTCGATGCGCTGAAGGCATTGCAAGCGGCGTCGAAAGCGCAGGTCGCGACGGTCACGCCCGACGACAGCGACGTGCGCTGGATCATCAGGCGGATCCAGAGCAGCTTCGCGCAAAGGACCGCCGAAGGCCTGACGCGCTGGTACGATGCCGGCTGGTGGCTGACCATCCCGATCGCACTCCTTGCCGCGTTGTGGTTCCGCCGCGGCTGGACAGTCCGTTGGGCGGTCTATCTGGTAGCCGTCGGCACGGTGCTGCCAGGGGTAAAGGCCGAGGCAGCCGATCGCAGCTTTGCCGATCTCTGGTTCACCCCGGACCAGCAGGGCCAGCGGGCCATCGATCGCGGCGATTTCCAGGGAGCGGCCGGCGATTTCCAGGACCCGGCCTGGCAGGGCGTCGCCCTCTTTCGTATCGGACGCTATCAGGATGCCATCGATGCCTTTGCGCAGGGCGATACGGCCGAAAGCTACTATAACCAAGGCAACGCCCTGATGCATCTCGACAAGGCCGAGGAGGCGATTGCCGCCTACCAGCAGGCGCTCAAACGCCGCCCGGACTGGCCCGAAGCCAGGCAGAACCTGGCAGTGGCCGAGAAACGCAAGGCAGACAATGACAAGCAGGATCAGGATGCCCAGCAGGAGGCGGCCGGGCTCGATCCGGATCAGATCCAGTTCGACGACAAGGGCAAGAAGGGCAAGGAGGGCACGGTGGCGGGAGCGCCGCAGACCGCTGAGATGTGGATGCGCAATATCCAGGTTTCCCCGGCCGATCTGCTGGCACGGAAATTCGCGATCGAAGCGAAGGATGCAGTGCCGTGAACCGACGTATCCAGCCCATTCTTCTTGCGCTCGCCGCCTTCTGGCTGTCGCTGGCGAACGTCGCGCTGGCAGCCGATCCATTCGCCCGCGCCACGCTCGCCACCAAGGGAACGATCTACGCCGGACAGCAGGTTGAGGTCGACGTCGACGTTTTCGCGCCGAACTACTTTCTGTCGCCGCCACAGTTTCCGCTGTTCGACCTTCCCGGCACCATCGTGACGATGCCAGACGATCGCGGCCTGAACCTCAACGAGACAATCGATGGCGTCGATTTCTCCGGTATCCGCAAGACCTACGTCATCACACCGCAGGCGGCGGGAGACTACACTTTACCGCCTGTCGATATCCCGTTCGGTTATGCGGCCGTTCCCGGCAAAACCACGCAAGGGCGAGTGAAATTGCCGACGCTGCGGCTGACAGTGACGGAGGTGCCCGGCGGCGCTGACGGCAAGGCCGGCGTCACCGCCGAGAAAGTGACGATCACGCAAGTCTTTGATCGTGATCCGGCAAGCCTGCGTGCCGGCGACGCTCTGGTTCGCACCGTTACCTTCGAAGCGGATGGACTGGCGGCGATGATGATCCCGGAGCCGTCCTTCGAAGCACCCGCGGGTGTCAAAGTCTATGTCCACGACCCCTTGCTCTCCGAGCATAGGTCGGATCGCGGCGTGTTCCTGGGCGGCGTCCGCAAGGACACGGCCACCTATGTCTTCGCGAAAGCCGGTACCTACACGATCCCCGCAATCAGCCTACAGTGGTTCAATCCGTCGCTCGGCAAGACGCAAACGGCCGAAGCGCCGTTGGCCAAGGTTTCGGTTGCGGCAGCACCTGCAGATGCGACCGCCCTTGCCCCGCCGCACCCGCCGCCTGAGAATGCGCCATTCGACTGGCAGTGGTGGGTCGGCGCAGGCCTGGTGGTGGTGGCACTGGCGCTCCTGATCCACTTTGCCGCCGTTATGGCCGGCCGTATCCAGGCATGGTTTGACGAAATACGGACGCGCAAGGCGCAGTCCGAGGCAACGGCTTTCCATCGCGTCGACGAGGGATGCCGCAGCGGCGACGCAGAGCGGTTCGAGGCGGCGATCGACGCATGGTCGCGCAAGACGGGGAATGTTCCAATGACCCAGTGGCTCGATCGCTTCGCCGACCCGGAGACAAGGGCCGCCTTCGCCAACCACCAGCAGTCGCTTTATCGAGACCAGCAGGACGCGGCGCAGAAGCCGAATCTCCTGCCGCTTAGAGCCGGCCTTGGCAAAGCCAGAAGCCGCTGGCTCGAGCAAATCTTCGACGACGAGCCGGTGCCGGCCAATGAACTCCCCGATCTCAATCCGGCGTTCGACGCCGATTTACCAACCAGTCGCTAGCGCTGCCGGACCGGGCGTTACGATCCTTCGTAACTGTTACGTACTTGCCCGTAACACCCGCCTCAACCCAAAGTTCAACGGTACGTTCCGAGACTTTGCCTACCTGACTAAAAGCAATCCATCGTGCCTCGAGGAGACATGAGATGCCCATTGATATGAAGAATGCCATCGGACTGCTGGCTGCTTCAGCAGTTCGAAGGTCCATCAAGCCGAAAGCGCTTGCGCTTGCGGGCACCGTGCTGATGTCGACGCTATCGGCATCGGTCATGCCAGCAATGGCCCAGGATGCGGCCAAGCCCAATATCCTCGTCATCTTCGGCGACGATATCGGCCAGACCAACATCAGCGCCTATTCCATGGGTGTCATGGGCTACAAGACGCCCAATATCGACCGGCTTGCCTCTGAAGGCATGATGTTTACGGACTACTACGCCGAGAACAGCTGCACCGCCGGCCGCTCCACTTTCATCACCGGCCAGTCGGTGCTTCGTACCGGCATGTCGAAGGTCGGCGTTCCCGGAGCGCCCGTCGGCATCCAGGACCGAGACGTAACGATCGCCCAGGCGCTGAAGCCGCTCGGCTATGCGACGGGCCAGTTCGGCAAGAACCACCTGGGCGACCAGGATCGTTTCCTCCCGACAGCGCACGGTTTCGACGAATTCTTCGGCAACCTCTATCACCTCAATGCCGAGGAAGAGCCGGAGCGCCCCTACTGGCCGAAGGATCCCAATGATCCCTTCGTCAAGGCGGCCACGCCCCGCGGCGTGCTGCATTCGTTCGCCGACGGCAAGATTGAGGATACCGGCGCACTCAACACCAAGCGCATGGAAACGATCGACGACGAGACCACGGCAGCAGCCATCGGCTTCATGGAAAAGCAGGTCAAGGAAGGCAAGCCCTTCTTCACCTGGATGAACACGACGCGCATGCATCTGTTCACCCATATCCGGCCGGAATATAAGGGACAGAGCGGCATGCCGGGCAATGACTATGCCGACGGCATGATCGAGCACGACAACGATGTCGGCAAGCTGTTGAAGGCACTCGACGACCTGAAGATCGCCGAGAACACCATCGTCGTTTACGCCACCGACAACGGGCCCAATCAGTTCTCCTGGCCGGACGCGGCGACAACCCCGTTCCGCAGCGAGAAGGACACCAACTGGGAAGGCGCCTTCCGCGTGCCGGCGATGGTGCGCTGGCCGGGCAAGATCAAGCCCGGTGTTTCCAACGAGATGGTTTCCGGTCTCGACTGGTTCCCGACCTTGCTTGCCGCTGCCGGTGACAAGGACGTCAAGGAGCGGCTGTTGACGGGCACCAAGCTCGGCGACAAGGACTTCAAGGTTCACCTCGACGGCTACAACCAGCTTCCCTACCTTCTAGGCGAGCAGCCGAAGGGCGCGCGCAACGAGTTCTTCTACTTCAACGACGACGCCAAGCTCGTGGCCATTCGCTGGGACAACTGGAAAGCGGTCTTCTGCGAAATGCGCAAGCCCGGTGGCTTCGACGTCTGGCAGGATCCGTTCACCTGCCTGCGTGTGCCGAAGATCTTCAACCTGCGCATGGACCCCTATGAGCGGGCCGACATCGTCTCCGACCAGTACGACGACTGGAGGACCAAGAACGTCTATCTTGCAGGGATAGCCACCATGAAGGCCGCAAGCTTCCTGGAAACCTTCATCGAGTATCCGCCGAGCCAGAAGCCGGCGAGCTTCTCGGTCGACCAGGTCGAGGAAGGCGTGCATGCGAAGATCGACGAAATCATGAAAAAGGCCCCGGCCGCCCAATAAGCTGACGAAGGCGGCGCTCACCCGAGCGCCGCCTTTTCTTTCTTTGCATTTAGAATCTATGGTGAGCCGGATTGACCGCAAAGAGTTCCGCGCCCGTACGCTCGGTCGATGTCGACGGGGCTAACGAGAGACAGGGCATGCAGCAACGGGCCTTTGCCATCAGCCCCGCAATGGCCGGGTTCATGCTTTTCCTTTCCGGCGCGGCCGCGCTGATCTTTCAGGTTCTCTGGATCAAGCAACTCTCGCTCGTCACCGGTGTCGATGTGCATGCGGTCAGCGCCGGCGTCAGCGCCTTCTTTCTCGGCCTTGCCCTCGGCAGCTTCGCCATTGGTCGCTTCGGTGATCGTGCCCGCCGTCCCTTGCGCCTCTATGCGCTGCTTGAGACCGGCGTCGCCCTGCTCGGCGTTGTCGCCACATTTGCACTGGCGCGGATCGCGCCTCTCTTCGTCTCGATCGAGTCGAGCTTGCCTGTTGTCGCGTGGGGGATGCTGATCCTGCTCGTCGCCACACCAGCCTTTCTGATGGGCGGCACGCTGCCTGTTCTTCTGCGCGGCCTGCAGTCGGCTCCCGGCGGGATCGGGACCAAAGGCGGACGCCTCTACGCTGCCAATACGCTTGGCGCGATCGTCGGCTGCCTCGCCGTCTCCTTCGTCATCATTCCAGCGCTTGGGGTCCAGGCCACCGGCCTTGCCGCCGCCGCTCTCGGGCTAACCGCCGCTGCTATCGGCTTCTTGCGCAGTTCGGCTTTCGCCGTCTCCGCGCCGGACGCATCGCCGGCATCGTCCACTGGCGAAGGTGGGTCTCGCCTGGCGCTTGTTCTCTACGCGCTCGCCGGCGGCGTCGCGCTCGGCTACGAGGTCGCCTGGTCGCAGGCGATCGTGCAATTTATCTCCACCCGCTCCTTTGCCTTCTCCGTTGTGCTTGCCACCTACCTTGCCGGCCTTGCGCTGGGCGCAGCACTCTTTGCGCGGCGGACCGATCGGCTTGCCGATCCCTGGACCGCGTTCGGCCTGCTGATTACCGCCGCCGGCCTCGTCGCCCTTTTCGAACTGGCTGTGCTCGGCACCTGGCTCACCGCCTGGCAGACGAATGCCGAAGCTACGGTCGCAGCCATGACGGGCAGCATCTTTGCCGGCATGAGCGCGCGGTTTGTCGTGGCGGCGCTGAGCATCGTTTTCGTTCCGACGCTGATCCTCGGTGCTGCCTTTCCAGTCGCGTTGCGCCTTGCGGTCAACCCCGCCCATGTCGGGCGCGATACCGGCCGTGTGCTGGCGTTCAACACGCTCGGCGGCATCGCAGGAACCCTGGTCACGGGCTTTCTGCTGATCCCGGCACTCGGCATCATCCGCAGCTTTGCCATATTGGCGGTCGTCGCCGCCGTGATCGGCCTTGTCGCAATCTTCAGGGGCAAAGGCAGCGTGCTTGCCGGCTCTCGCCTGGTCGTGCCCGTGCTCGGCGCCCTCACGCTTTTGCTTGCGGTCCTCGTGCCATCGGACCGGCTCGCCACTCTGCTGACGAAGTCGCGCAGCGACGGTAGAATCATTTCCTACGAAGAGGGCCTCGGCGCCACGGTCGCGGTTATCGAGCAGGGGCAAGCCGACCGCCGCTTCCGCCGGCTCTATATCCAGGGTGTTTCCAACACCGGCGATGCCATGCCGTCGCTGCGCTACATGCGGCTGCAGGCTTTGTTGCCGCTCCTCATCCACAAGGGCGAACCGAAGTCGGCGCTGGTGATCGGGCTTGGAACCGGCATTACCGCCGGCTCGCTGCTCGCCTATCCCGGGCTGGAACGCCGCGTGGCAGCGGAGCTATTGCCCTCCGTTGCGCGTGCAACAAGCCTGTTCAAGGGCAATTATGACGCAGCCAAGGATCCCCGACTTGAGGTCCGGCTGCGCGACGGGCGCCGCGAACTGCTGCGCAGCCAGGAACGCTACGACCTCATCACCCTGGAGCCGCCGCCGCCATCGGCGGCCGGCGTCGTCAATCTCTACTCGTCGGACTTCTACCGCCTCGCGCGCGACCGCCTGGCTGAGAATGGCATGGTCGCGCAATGGCTGCCGATCGCAACCCAGAACGACGAAGACACCCGCTCCCTCGTCAGGAGCTTCCTCGACACCTTCCCCGAAGCTACGCTCTGGTCGACGGAACTGCACGAGATGCTGCTCATCGGCTCGCTCGAACCGCAACAGCTCGACGCGACACGAATTGCCGACCGGATGAAAGAGCGCTCGATTGCCGCAGCCCTCGGCGAGGTCGGCATATCCAGCCCGGCCGATCTGCTGGCGACCTGGATGATGGACCGCACGGGGCTGGAACGTTACGCGGGTTCTGCACTTCCGGTGACCGACGACCAGCCTCGGATCGAATATGCAAGCTGGGTGCGCCCCGACGAGTTGCAGCGCATCCTTCCGGCGCTGATCGCCCTGCGGACGGAACTTCCGCTTGTTGCCGCCGACCCCACGACGAAAGCGTCGATTGCCGAGGCGCACAACCGGTTGCTGCTCTTCTACCAGGCCTCGCTCAATGCCTATGCCGGCTACCGCGCCGAATGGGCTCGCGACATGGAACTGCTGATGCAGGTCGAGCCGGCCAATCCCTATTACAAATGGTTCGTTTCAAGCAGTCAGCGATAACGGATTGGCTGACGTCATCGCTGAGGCCGCAATGGCTTTACACCGACATCTGCAGGCCGCGCGGCCAACCGCAACCGGCCAAGAATAATTCCGCGAAAAATACAGCCGGGCGCGAAATATTTGCGCAACGGCCCTTGTGAATGGCACGGATTTGCAACCCTGTCTCCGCGGTCACGGTGTATCCTGTCCCTCAATCGAACCAACCATCTGTTGGACAGGGAGGCAGGGTTTTTTCATGACAGACCAGGACAAGGCGGCAAGCGCCACGACATCGCGCGCGGCGATGGAAGGCGAGTTGGGCATTCTCGCACGACGGCGCATCGAGGCCGGCATTATCGCGCCGATCTATGAGGCAATGCGCGAAGAGATCGGCGAGGAGCGCGCCCAGGCTATTCTCGACAAGGCCGTCAGCAGCGCCGCCATCGAGGCCGGCAAGGCGTTTGCGGCGAAAACGCCTGGCGGTACCAACTTGCGGACGTTCCAGGAATTGCAGGATCTCTGGACGCAGGACGATGCCCTGACGATCGAGGTGACGAAGGCGACCGACGACGAATTCCACTACAACGTCAAGCGCTGTCGCTACGCCGAGACCTATCGCGAGATGGGGCTCGGCCATATCGGCCACCTGCTTTCCTGCAACCGCGACGGCGTGTTCTGCACCGGCTACGATCCGCGCATCACGCTCGAGCGCACGCAAACGGTGATGCAGGGCGCGTCCCATTGCGATTTCCGCTACCGCTTGAATACTGAGGCCGGAGAGCAGAAATGACCGCGGCGGGCCAGCCACGCAAAACCCCTGCCGCCGGCAGCAACATGCCCCGGATCAACGGCGACCGGCTATGGGCTGATATCGTCGCGACCGCTCGCTTCGGTGGCACCGACAAGGGCGGCGTCACCCGGTTGACGCTGACGGAAGAGGACCGGCAGGTCCGCGACTGGTTCGTCGCCGAATGCCGCTCGCTTGGTTGCACGATCGACGTCGACGGGATCGGCAATATCTTCGCCACCTACCCCGGCGAAGATCCATCACTGCCGCCTATCGCCGTCGGCAGCCACCTTGATACCCAGCCGCAGGGCGGCAGGTTCGATGGCATCCTCGGCGTTCTTGCCGGGGTCGAACTGATCCGCACGCTAAAGGAGACCGGCACAGTGCTGCGGCATGGCCTGACCGTCGTCAACTGGACGAACGAGGAAGGCTCGCGCTTCTCGCCGGCGATGATGGGGTCCGGCGTCTTTTCCGGCGCATCCTGCCTGGAAGCGATCGAGGCCCTGACTGACCGGGACGGGACGACCGTGAAGACGGCGCTCGAAACGATCGGCTATCGCGGCGAAATCCCTGTCGGACATGTGGGCTTTGCCGCCTATGTCGAACTCCACATCGAGCAGGGCCCGCTCCTGGAAGCGGCGGCGACGGAAATCGGCATCGTCACCGGCGTGCAGGGCGTGCGCTGGTTCGACGTCTCCATTACCGGGACGGAGGCGCATGCGGGCAGCACCCCGATGGCGCAGCGCGACGACGCGCTGGTCGCGGCTTCAGAGATCGTGCTTGCCGTGCGCGACATCGCCCGCCGTCATTCGCCCGGTGTCGGGACAACAGGCTTTGCCACGGTCGGCCCCAATTCCCGCAATGTCGTGCCGGGCACAGTGCAATTGCAGATCGATATGCGTCACCCTTCGGAAGCAGGCCTGAACCAAATGCAGGCCGCGCTGGAGCAGGCTGTCGCAGCGATCGATGCCGAGATCGGGCTCAAACACATCTGGTCGAAGCAGCCGGTCGTCTTCGAACCCGCCACTGTCGAAGCAGTGCGTGCCAGCGCCGAGGCACTCAGCTATTCCGCAACCGAAGTGGTCTCCGGTGCCGGTCACGATGCAGCCCATATCGCCGGCATCTGCCCGACGGCCATGATCTTCGTGCCTTCCAAGGACGGGCTGTCGCACAACGAGGCGGAATATTCCTCGCCTGAGGAATGCGCGCGCGGTACCGACGTCCTGCTGCAGACGGTACTGCAGATCGACCTGAAATAGCGACAGATGTCGCCGGCAGGGATTTTCCCGCCGGCGACGTTTTCTCAGTGCGTGCTGGTTCAGCCGCGGGCTGAATCCAATTGCTCGTGCTCTTTCTCGACCTGCTGTGCCTTCAGGTAGCTTTCGATCAGCAACTGATATTCCGGGAAGATCTTGGTGTAGATCTCGGCCCATTGCTGCGCATCGTCACGATGCCAGGTGCGCTGAAGCTCGGAAGCGACGGCCGCCGTGTCCATCGGGACAACGCCCGCCTGGACGACGCGGGCAAGCGTGATCTCCTGCGCCATTTTCGAGTAGGTACCCGAAGCATCGACCACGGCGAAGACCTTGTAGCCTTCATGGACGGCGCTGATCGCCGGGAATGCCATGCAGACGCTGGTGATGGTGCCGGCAATGATCAGCGTCTTGCGACCGGTCGCCTTGACAGCCGCCACGAAGTCCGGATTGTCCCAGGCGTTGATCTCGCCGCGACGCGCAATGTACGTGGCATGCGGCGCATTCGCATGGATTTCGGGGATCAGCGGACCATTCGGCCCCTGCGGCACCGACGCCGTGGTGATGACAGGCATCTTCGTCAGCGTCGCCATGCTTGCAAGGGCTGCCGCATGGGCGCGCAGCTTCGGCATCGGCATGTCGTTGACGGTCTGGAACAGCCCGCTCTGGTGATCGATCAGAAGCATGGCCGCATCATCGGGATCGATGACCGGGCGAGCGCCGTTGAAGTTGGCGACATTGTTGACGTTCGTCATGGGTATTCTCCTGTTGCCAGACCGCAATTAGCGGGAAGCCTTGGTGGTGGTGTAGCTGCTGATCAGGTTGCGGTAGTCGGGGATATGGTTGGAGAACAGCGTTCCCAGCCCCTCGACGTCGTTGCGCCAATCGCGATGCAGTTCGCAGGCGAGACCAAACCAGGTCATCAGTTGGGCGCCGGCTTGCGACATGCGATCCCAGGCCGAATGGCGGGTGATTTCGTTGAACGTGCCTGACGCGTCAGTGACGACGAAGACGTCAAAACCTTCCTCGAGGGCGGACAGGGCTGGGAAGGCAACGCAGACCTCGGTGACGACGCCGGCAATGATCAGCTGCTTCTTGCCGGTGGCCTTGATCGCCTTGACGAAGTCTTCATTGTCCCAGGCATTGATCTGGCCGGGGCGCGGGATGAACGGCGCATCCGGGAACATTTCCTTCAGTTCCGGCACGATCGGGCCGTTCGGGCCATCCTCGAAGCTGGTCGTCAGAACCGTCGGCAGCTTGAAGTATTTCGCGAGGTCCGCGAGCGCCAGAACGTTGTTCTTGAACTTGTCGGGGTCGATATCCCTGACCAGCGAGAGCAGACCCGCTTGGTGGTCGACGAGCAGAACCGCAGCCTGATCCTTGTCGAGACGCTTGTAGGTTTTTGCCATAGTGAAGACTCCTTCATCTTTTGTCTTGTCCGCGTGCTCGGGCCGTTGATCGGCCGTCATGGGCTCGGCGCGGAGTTCCGAGCCCACGAGAACTCAAAGTGCCGGTGCGGCAACGGCGCCAAAGCTGCCGTTCTGGAAGTCGGCGAAGGCCTGACGGATTTCGTCGGCCGTGTTCATCACGAAGGGGCCGTGCATGACCACGGGTTCATCGATCGGCTCGCCGCTCAAGACGAGAACGGTCGCATCGGAACTGGCGTCGAGCGTAATGGCGCCGCCTTCGCGGCCGAGGAGGCCGAACTGGGCTTCGCCGATCAGATCGCTGCCGTTCACCAGCACGGTGCCGTGTAGCACCGCCAGGCCGACCGAATGGCTCTCAGGCAGGTCGAGTGCAAGAGAGCCACCCCGTTTCAGGCGGAGGTCCCAAAGATTGATCGGGGTAAATGTCTTCGCAGGTCCATTGCGACCGTCGAACGCGCCGGCGATCACCCGCAGCGTCCCGGCATCCTCCGGCAGCGTCACCGTCGGAATGTCGCCGTTGACCAGCGTCTGGTAACCAGGCTTTGCGGATTTGGCGCGCGCCGGCAGGTTGACCCAGAGCTGGACCATCTCCAGCGTCCCGCCCTGTTTGGTGAAGGCGTCGGAATGGTATTCTTCGTGCAGGATGCCGCCGGCGGCCGTCATCCATTGCACGTCGCCGGGACCGATATGGCCGCCATTGCCTGCCGAGTCGCGATGATCCACTTCGCCGCGATAGACGATGGTCACCGTCTCGAAGCCGCGATGCGGATGCACGCCGACGCCACGCGGCCGGCTGGTCGGTGCAAATTCTGTCGGGCCTGCATAGTCGACCAGCAGGAACGGGCTTGCATGTTCGCCGACGCTGTCATGGGACAGCAGCGAACGGACCGGAAAACCATCGCCAACCCAGTGCTGCCGGGCGTTTCCAAAAATGCCGAGTATCTTGCGCATTGGTGTTTCTCCTTGTGCATCGCCTTGCAAGCGATGACGTTGGGAGGAACATATTCTCGCGACAAATCTGGCGGTAGACAGCCAAATCGGACTATAGTGTCCTATCAATAGGACAATCATCCGCCATGCAGGACCTGAACGATCTTAAGCTTTTCGTCGATGTCGTCGAGCAGAACGGTTTTGCTGCGGCCGCGCGCAAGCTCAATATGCCGCGTTCGCGGCTGAGCCGCCGCATCGGCTTGCTGGAAGAACAGCTTCGCGTCCGCCTTGTTCAGCGTTCGACGCGCCACTTCGTCGTGACGGATATCGGCAGGGAGTACTATCGCCATTGTGTGGCGATGCTGGTCGAGGCGGAAGCCGCGCAGGAGGTGATCGACCGTATGCGCTCCGAACCGCAGGGCGTCGTGCATGTCAGTTGTCCCTCCTCGGTCCTCTATTTCCAGGTCGGCGAGATGATTGCCCGCTTCATGGCCGGCTGCCCGAAGGTCGAGGTGGTGCTCGAAAGCACCAATAGGCAAGTGGATGTGCTGCGCGAAGGCATAGACGTGGCCATCCGCGTTCGTTTTCCACCGCTCGAGGAGAGCGATCTCGTGATCAAGAGGCTGGCTGAAAGCGGGCAGCGCCTGGTCGCCAGCCCCGGACTGCTCGGTCAGGATGCACGACCGCTGAAGCCCGCCGATCTCACGGACCTTCCGAGCCTGGCATGGAATTCCAACCGGCAGGAGCATGAGTGGTGTCTGGACGGTCCTGATGGTGCCAATGCCATTGTCCGCCATCACCCGCGGCTTGTCACCGAAGATATGGTGGCCCTGCGCCTCGCCGCCCTGAAAGGCGTCGGCGTCACCCAGCTGCCGACCATGGTCGTCAGGCAGGACCTGAAGGACGGAACGCTGGTCGACGTGCTGCCCGACTGGGCGCCCCGATCAGGCATCATTCACGCAGCCTTTCCATCGCGGCGCGGCCTGCTTCCCTCGGTCAGGGCTCTGCTCGACTTTCTCGCGGCCGAATATGCCGAACTTGCACGCCTTGACGAGCCGGGGACCTGATCGGCGCCGATGACGCGCCGCAAGCCGCAGCCTCAGGAATGGTCGGCGGCGCGGGTCTTCAGGATTGCCGAAAAGCGCGGGTCAAATGTGCGGCTGATCGGCTCGGCGGCAGCGCCGATCGCGACCGCCCAGGGATCGGTGAAGCCGACCTGCAGGCGCGGCAGACTGCGATCACGGCGATCGGCGAGTGACGGAAGCAGCGGTTGCATCGCATCCGTGACCAGCCGCGCCAGGCCGGGCGGAAGCCCGCCGCACAGGATCACCGTCTGCGGGTCGAAGATGGTTTCGAGTGCCTGGACAGCCGCGCGCAGTTCGTAGACGGCCGCATCCAGCCAACCGGGCAACCTGATATCTTCACTCTCCACGGCCGCATCAATGTGGGCATAGAGGTCCGGATCGGCAGGATCGAGCGCGAGCAGCTTGCACAGAGAGGCGATCGAAGCGCGGTATTCAAGCGGCGTGCGCTCATGCTCGGCAGCACCGCGCGGCAGACTGAGAATCATGCCGATCTCGCCGGCATTGCCATTGGCACCGCGATAAAGCTCGCCATTGAGGATCAACCCGGCGCCAAGGCCATAGCCGAGATAGATGCAGATCGCGTGATCGACGCCATGGGCGGCACCGACCAGGCGCTCGGCGGTGGCTGCGGCGGCAGAGTCGTTCTGCAGGCCGACATCGAGACCTGTGCCTGCAGCAAGCGTTTCGAGTAGCGGGAAATTCTGCCACGCCGCCATCATCCAGGGATCGTCAGCGTCGGCGTCGATACCGAAGGGACCGGGCATCGCCGCACCGAGCCCGACGAGGCGATCCTCCGATTGCGGCGCGATCGACGCCAGGTCGCTTCGGGTCTTTTCGATCAGGTCGAGAATGGTTTTCACGCCGGTCACCGGCCCGCCCGCCGGAAGGTTGGCCTCCCGGCGCGCCAGGACCGTACCCACCAGGTCGACGGCGATGGTGCGTGTGACGTGCCTGTCGATCTGCAGGCCGATCGCGAAGGCGCCCTCGGCAACCAGACGATAGGGCGTTGACGGCTGTCCCCGGCCGCTGCGAACGACTGCCAGCGACTGAACCAGCCCGTCACGCTCAAGCTCTTCGATGATGTTTGAAACCGTCTGCTTCGTCAGCGCCGTCGCACGGGCAAGATCGGCGCGGGACAGCTGCCCGTTCAGCCGCAACGCGTCGATCATGACACGACGGTTGTGGGCGCTCGCCCCTTCCTGGTTGGTGCCGCTCTTTGCCCGGATCGGGCGTAAATCATTCATCCTCAAAACCCTCTTGACACTGTTAGAATATTGAACAAGAAATAAGTCAAGACAATTGACTTAATTGAGAGCCGCAAAGAGCTCCAGGGGAACGAAGGTCATGGCCAAAGGTCGTCACCAGCGCTCCGATAGATATGTCGACGGCCGTCCGCAAGCGGGCGGATTTCTTATATTCGGTGCACCGGGGAGGTGTATCGGCAAAACTGAACCGCTCAGTTATTGGAGGCAGGAATGTTGAAATCCATTAAAACCACGTTGCTCAGCGCAACCTTGCTCGGCTTGTCCTTTGCCGGCCACGCCTATGCTGAGACCACACTCAATGCGCTGTTCATGGCGCAGGCGGCCTATAGCGAAGCCGACGTGCGCGCCATGACCGAGGCCTTCACCAAGGCCAATCCCGACGTGAAGGTGAACCTCGAATTCGTTCCCTACGAAGGCCTGCATGACAAGACCGTGCTGGCGCAGGGCTCCGGCGGCGGCTACGACGTCGTGCTCTTCGACGTGATCTGGCCGGCCGAATACGCCGCCAACAAGGTGCTGGTCGACGTCTCCGACCGGATCACCGACGAGATGAAATCCGGCGTGCTGCCGGGCGCCTGGACGACGGTCGAATATGACGCCAAGCGCTACGGCATGCCTTGGATCCTCGACACAAAATACCTGTTCTACAACAAGGAAATCCTTGAAAAGGCCGGCATCAAGGCGCCGCCGAAAACCTGGGACGAACTGACGGAACAGGCCAAGATCATCAAGGACAAGGGGTTGCTCGCAACGCCGATCGCCTGGAGCTGGTCGCAGGCCGAAGCCGCGATCTGCGACTACACCACGCTTGTCAGCGCCTATGGCGGCAAGTTCATCGACGGCGGCAAGCCTGCCTTCACGTCCGGCGGCGGTCTCGACGCGCTCAACTACATGGTCACGAGCTATTCGTCGGGCCTGACCAATCCGAACTCGAAGGAATTCCTCGAGGAAGACGTTCGCAAGGTCTTCCAGAACGGTGAAGCCGCCTTCGCGCTCAACTGGACCTACATGTACAACCTCGCCAACGACCCCAAGGAAAGCAAGGTTGCCGGCAAGGTCGGCGTCGTGCCGGCACCGGGTGTTGCGGGCAAGAGCGAGGTGTCGGCCGTCAACGGGTCGATGGGCCTCGGCATCACCTCGACCAGCAAGCACCCGGACGAAGCGTGGAAGTACATCGTCCACATGACATCGCAGCCGACGCAGAATGCCTATGCCAAGCTGAGCCTGCCGATCTGGGCCTCGTCCTATGAAGACGCCAATGTCACCAAGGGCCAGGAAGAGCTGATCGCCGCCGCCAAGCTCGGCCTTGCCGCCATGTATCCGCGCCCGACGACGCCGAAGTACCAGGAGCTTTCGACAGCCCTGCAGCAGGCGATCCAGGAAGCGTTGCTTGGACAGGCCTCCGCCGAGGATGCACTCAAGACCGCCGCCGAAAACAGCGGTCTCTGATCCCACGGCTTCGACCTCCCGGGTGGCCCTGCCGCCCGGGACTTGCCGGAACGGTTTCACCGGCAATAGCATGAGCCCACGGCATAATTCCTTAAATCGGAATCGACTTAAGGAATTATGCCGCAGGTTTAAAGCGCTACAGCGTGCTTTGCGCGTCATATCTGATGCGCGGCGCTGTAGATGGCCTAAAAGGTTTCCATCCCATGTCCGGTACCTGGATAACAACACGCGCGTGGCTGCTGATGCTGCCGCTGCTCGCAGTCATGATCGCTGTCATCGGTTGGCCGTTGGTCGACACCGTCAGGCTTTCGTTCACTGACGCAAAGCTCGTCGGCACCGAAGGCAGCTTCGTCGGCCTCGACAACTATGCCAAGGTGCTCGGCGGTTCGAACTTCATGCGGGCCTTGGTCACGACCACATGGTTTGCGGTTGTCTCGGTGACCGCCGAAATGGTGATCGGCGTGCTGGCGGCCCTGCTGCTCAATCAGCAATTCCGCGGCCGCACGGCATTGCGCGCCTTGATGATCCTGCCCTGGGCGCTGCCGACGGTCGTCAACGCGACGCTGTGGCGGCTGATCTATAATCCGGAATATGGTGCACTGAACGCGGCCCTGATGCAGATCGGCCTGATCGACAGCTATCGCTCCTGGCTCGGCGAGCCCAGCTCGGCGCTGACAGCCCTGATCGTCGCCGACTGCTGGAAGAACTTTCCGCTCGTTGCCCTGATCGCGCTTGCAGCTCTCCAGGCGGTGCCGCGCGACATCACGGCCGCCTCGCTCGTCGATGGCGCAGGCCCGTTCAACCGCTTCCGCTATGTCATCATGCCCTATCTCGCCGGCCCTCTGCTCGTGGCGCTGGTGCTGCGCACAATCGAAGCCTTCAAGGTCTTCGACCTCATCTGGGTGATGAAACGCGGCGGCCCGGCCAACAGCACGCGCACGCTGTCGATCCTCGTCTATCAGGAAGCTTTCTCGTTTCAGCGGGCAGGGTCCGGCGCCTCGCTGGCGCTGATCGTCACACTGCTGGTGACCGTACTTGCGGTCGCCTATGCCGCACTTGTGCGCAAAGCCGCGGGAGCCACCTGATGGAACGCCAGAGCCCACTGTTCACTGCCTTCATCTACGCCTGCGCCCTGTTGCTGACGGCCGTCATCCTGGCGCCTGTTGTGTGGCTCTTCGTCATGAGCATCTCGTCTGCGGCCGACCTTTCGGCAAAGCCGCTCAACTGGTGGCCTGATGAGATCGATCTGTCGCGCTATGGGCTGCTGCTGACCACGCTCGAAAACACCGCCGGCGCGGCCTTCGTCGCTTCGCTCTTCAATAGCCTGAAGGTCGCCGGCATGGCGACGCTTGCCGCCATCGCCGTTGCCATTCCCTCGGCCTGGGCCGTGTCGCGCACGCCCACCGTCTCCTGGTCGCTTTACGCGGTGATCGCCACCTACATGCTGCCGCCGGTGGCGCTGGCGGTGCCGCTCTATATGGGCCTTGCCACTCTCGGCCTGTTGAATTCGGTCTTCGGCCTTGCACTCGTCTATCTCACCATCCTTGCGCCCTTCACCACCTGGCTGCTGAAGTCCGGCTTCGATTCCATTCCCAAGGAGATCGAGAGCGCTGCCATGATGGACGGCGCCAGGCTGGATCAGATCCTCAGGCTGATCACCCTGCCGCTCGCCGCCCCCGTGATGGCGACCTCGGCACTCTTTGCCTTTCTGCTTGCCTGGGACGAATTCTTCTATGCGCTGCTGTTCACCTCGGACCTGCGCGCAAAAACCCTGACGGTCGCCATCGCCGATCTCGCCGGCGGCCGCGTTTCCGACTACGGACTGATTGCGACCGCCGGCGTGCTAGCCGCCCTGCCTCCGGTGCTGATCGGCCTCATCATGCAAAAAGCCCTGATCTCCGGGCTCACCAGCGGCGGCGTCAAGGGATGACCATGAGCGATACCACAAACCGCCCGGCCGGGCTCATTGCAATAGACCGCGAAATGGCCCGTCAGGCCGCTGACGCCGTCGCCTCGTTCCACGCCGCACAGGCGCTCAACGGCAGGATCGCTGCATCGCTCAGATCGACCGGCAAGCTGTTACTGCTCGGAATGGGCGGCTCGCATGCGGTTGGTCGCGCGCTCGAACCGCTCTACCGGGCCCACGGCATCGACGCGATCGCGCTGCCGCTGTCCGAACAGCTGGGCCAGCCGCTGGCGATCGAAGGCAAGACGATCCTCGTCACGTCGCAGTCCGGTGAAAGTGCGGAGGTTCTGCGCTGGTTCGCCGAGACCAATGGGGCGACCGGCGACACCTTCGGCCTGACCCTCGAAGAGGGATCCTTCTTGGCCCGCAGCGCCCCATCGCTGGTCGGCGTCGGTGGCACCGAAAAGGCATTTGCCGCGACACGCAGCCTGACGATCAGCTTCGCGCTGCACCTCTCGATCCTTGCCGCCCTCGGAGACGACGCATCTGCGGCATTGCAGGCGATCGAAGCGCCTCAGGCGCCCGACACGACTTCGGCGCTCGCAGCGCTTGCGGATGTCCGCGCCGTGGTAACGTCCGGCCGCCAACTTCAGGGACTTGCCGAAGCGATCGGGCTCGGTCTGACCGAGTTGTCCCGGCTGCCCTGCTTCTCGCTCGAAGGCGGGCAGCTGCGGCACGGGCCAATGGAAATGCTCGGCCCGTCGGTCGGCGTCGTCTTGTTTCGCGCCGCCGATGCAACTGCCGGCCTCGTCAGCGTCATGGCGGTTTCCGCAGCCGAAGCCGGTTCTCCGGTTGTCGTCTTTGATGCCTCCGGCGAGGCACCAATCCCTGGCGTGACCACGCTTTCCTTCAAACCGGCCGCCGGCATGGCCGCGATCTTTGCGATGCTGCCTGTGGCGCAGTTGTTCATGATCGCCTTTGCCGAGGCGCGTGTCGTCGATGCCGGAACGCCGGTCCGATCGACCAAGATTACCCGGAGCGAATGAAGCATGCGTCCTCTTGTCGTCATCGGCAACGTCAACGTCGATCTGATCCTCGGGCCGGCCGCACCCTGGCCAAAGGCCGGCACCGAAATCATCGTCGATCACGATGAGCTGCGCGTCGGCGGCTGCGCCGGCAACAGCGCGCTTGCCTGGGATTCGCTTGGGGTCGATTATGCGATCGCCGCCAACATCGGTAACGACCAGTTCGGCACCTGGCTGAAAGACGCCTTTGCCGAGCGGGCCAGTGGCTGGCCGGTCGAAAACGTCGGCACGACGCTGTCGGTCGGCATTACCCATCCGGACGGCGAGCGCACCTTCTTCACCACCCGTGGACACCTACCGCTCTTAAATTTCGACGAAATCCGGACAATGCTCGACGGCGAGCACCTGCGTGGCGGCCTGGCGCTGCTTGCCGGCTCCTTCCTCACCGACGCGCTGACCGCCGCCTATGACGATGTCTTCGACTGGGCCGAGGCGCATGACATCGCCGTGGCACTCGACACCGGCTGGCCGCTCGACGGCTGGACGGATGCCAACTGCGCGGCGACAATCGGCTGGCTGAAACGCTGTCGGCTCGCGCTCTTCAACGAGGTCGAGACGACGACGCTGACGGGCCTTGTCGATGCGGCAGAGGCAGCGCGCGCGCTCAAGTCCCACATGCCGGCCGACGCGATCGTCGTCGTCAAGCGCGGGCCGAACGGCGCCCTTGCCCTCGGCCCGACCGGAGACATCGTCTCCGTCGTCGCGCCTGCGGTCAACGTGATCGACACGATCGGCGCGGGCGACGTGTTCAACGCCGGTTTCCTTGCAGCCCTTGCCGCCGGCATGCCGTTGGAGCATTGCCTTCGCACCGGCGTCACCATCGCCTCGGAGGCAATCTCGACGCTGCCGCGCAGCTATGGAAAAACCTTTTCCGCCATTCTCCAGGAGACGATCGCATGAGCGCGCTTGAGATCTGCAACATCCACAAGCGCTACGGCGAAGTCGAAACGCTGAAGGGCATCGACATCGCGCTGGAAAGCGGCGAGTTTCTCGTGCTGCTCGGCTCTTCGGGCTGCGGCAAGTCGACCCTGCTCAATATCATCGCCGGCCTTGCCGAGCCGAGCGGCGGCGATATCCGCATCGGGCCCCGGTCGATCATCGGGACGCACCCAAAGGATCGCGACATCGCCATGGTGTTCCAATCCTATGCGCTCTACCCAAACATGAGCGTTGCCCGCAACATCGGTTTCGGCCTGGAAATGCGCAAAGTTCCGGCGCCGGAACGGGAAAAGGCAGTCATTGAGACAGCGAAGCTGCTGCAGATCGAAAACCTGCTTGAGCGCAAGCCGAGCCAGCTCTCTGGCGGCCAGCGACAGCGCGTCGCCATCGGCCGGGCGCTCGTGCGAAACCCGCAGGTTTTCCTCTTCGACGAGCCGCTGTCGAACCTCGATGCCAAGCTGCGCATGGAGATGCGCACGGAGCTGAAGCGCCTGCACCAATTGCTGAAGACGACGGTTGTTTATGTCACCCATGACCAGATCGAGGCGATGACGCTTGCTACGCGCATCGCCGTCATGCGCGACGGCCGCATCGAACAGCTCGGCACGCCGGAAGAGATCTACGATCGCCCGGCCACGCTTTATGTCGCGGGCTTCGTTGGCTCACCGCCGATGAACATTTTTGAGGCGGAAGTATCAGACAGCAGTTTGCGCGTGGAAGGCGGCGACCAGCCGATCGCCCTGCCGGCGCGTTTTCATGGCAAGGTGCAGAATGGCCAACGCGTCAAGGTCGGCATCCGCCCGGAGGCGCTGCGGCTGGCAACGGACGAGTCCAATGCACTGCGGCTGACGGCGCGCGTCGAGGTTGTCGAGCTGACCGGCCCTGAACTGGTGGTGACGGCGCGCATCGGCGACCAGCGCATCACCGCCTGCCTGCCGCCGCGCACGCAGCTGGCCATCGATGCGGAGCGAACATTCGCTTTCGACGAGGGCGCCTTGCATCTGTTCGACCCGGAAACCGGTCGGTCCTTGCTTTCCGGTTGATGCGGAAAGGGGCTCGCTCGGTCCCGGCGCCTATCGCGTACCCAAAGCGAGTGGCGAAGTGACGCTCGATATGTCGACCTGCGGCGGAGGCGCCGCAAGCACTGTTCCGCGGCCTCGTGCCCGGATGCCACGACCGCCCCTACCAACGGTATTTGTGCATCAGTTGAACGACGAGGTTTTCAGGAATTCGGCCAGGCGCTCGGTCTGCGGCTTCAGGAACATTTCCCGCGGATTGCCCTCTTCGCCGATGCGCCCCTGGTTCATGAAGATCACCCGGGAAGACACCTCGTAGGCAAACCGCATCTCGTGCGTCACGAGCAACATGCTCATCCCGTCCTCCGCCAGCCCCTTGATCACCTGCAGCACCTCGTTGACAAGCTCCGGATCGAGCGCAGAGGTCACCTCGTCGAACAGCATCAGCTTCGGGTTCATGGCAATCGCCCGGGCGATCGCCACACGTTGCTGCTGACCGCCCGAAAGCTGGCCGGGAAAATGATCCCTGTGCGAGAGCAACCCCACCCGGTCCAGCCACTTCTCGGCGACCGACCGTGCTTCGTCCCGCCCCATGCCGCGCACCTTGATAAGGCCGAGCATGACGTTCTTCGCCGCGCTCATGTGCGGAAAGAGGTTGAACTGCTGGAACGCCATGCCGGTCATTGCCCGCTGGCGGGCGATTTCCTTTTCCCGCTTGCGCCGCCTGACGCCGCCGACGGTGTCATAGCCGATCTCTTGGCCGTCAATGCGGATCGACCCGCCCTGGAACTCCTCCAGCATATTGATGCAGCGCAGCATCGTCGTCTTGCCCGAGCCGCTGGAGCCGATGATCGAAATGACCTCGCCCTGCGCCATGGTGCAATCGACGCCCTTCAGCACCTCGACGGGGCCATAACGCTTGTGGAGGTCGCGGATTTCAAGAAGTGTCTGGGTCATCGGATCCGGTGCCTCACGATGGGACGGCGGTCTTGCGTTCGACGTAACGGCCGAAGCGCTCGATGCTGTAGTTGATGACGAAATAGAGGAAGCCGGCGAAGAAATAGAACTCGAGGCTCATGAAAGTGCGCGAGATCAGCTCCTGCGTGCGCAGCAAAAGCTCGGCGACGCCGATGATCGACAGCAGCGTCGAAGCCTTGACCATTTCGGCGGCGGTATTCACCCAGGCCGGCAGGGCCTGCCGCAAGGCCTGCGGGCCAAGCACATAGGCAAAAGTCTGCGGGTATGTCAGGCCGATCGCCTTGGCCGCCTCCGTCTGCCCTTTGGGGATCGCCTGAAGCGCGCCGCGGACCAGTTCTCCCACATGCGAGCTGCAGAAAACCGAAAGGGCGAGAATGCCGGCCTGAAACGGCCCGAGGTCGATGCCGATGGTGCTGAGGACGTAATAGCTGGCGAGAACCAGCACCAGCACCGGCGTGCCGCGGATGAAGTCGGTATAGCCGCGCACGATGAAGCGCACGGGTTTGTAGCCGTAGGTCAGGGCGAGACCGACGAAGACGCCGAGCACCGTCCCGACAACGATGGACAGGAAAGAAATGGAAATCGATACGCCGAGCCCCTTGAGAAGGGGGAGGCGGGCGATCCAGAGCTGGTCGAGGAATGCGGAAAGATCCATGGCGATCACCTCGGCACGGCAAGTCGGCGCTCGACCGCGCGCATCAATGCCGCGAGAAGCGAGCAGGTGGCGACATAGAGGCAACTGGCGACGATCCACGTCTCGATCACCCGGAAGCTTTCAACATTGATCTTGCGCGCCTCGAAGGTCAGTTCGGGAACGGCGATCGCGGCGGCAAGCGAGGTATCCTTGAACAAGGAGATCATCGTGCTGCTAAGTGAGGGAAGTACATTGCGCAGCATCAGCGGCAGGATGATCGAGGTGCGGATCTGCATTTCCGTGAGCCCGATCGCCAGTCCCGCCTCCCTTTGGCCAGGAGGCACGGAAAGCAACCCGCCGCGGAACACCTCGGCGAGATAGGCGCCGGAATAGATCGCCAGCGTCAGCACGAAACTCTCGATCTTGCCTAGCCTGACGCCAAGCTGCGGCAGGGCAAAGTAGCTGAACAGCACCAGCACCAGGATCGGCGTGTTGCGGATCGCGGTCACATAGAAGCCGGCCGGCTTGCGTAGAACCATGGACTTCGACACCAGCCCGAAGGCGGTGACGAGGCCGATGAGACAACCGGCGAGGATCGCCGCGAAGGCGAGGCCGAGACTGAGAGCCAGACCTTCGAGCAGAAGGTCGAAAGACCGCCAGACTGCGGCGAAATTCAACTGATAACCCATGTCTTCAGCCATCCATGCCGACAGGACAGGCGTCGATCCCGCACGAGTACGGGATCGACCGAACGGAAGCGCCTACTTGAATTCGACCGGAAAGCCGATCTGCGGCGGCGTCAGGTCCTTGCCGAACCAGGTCTTGAACGACTTCGCATAGAAATCGAAATCCACCCCGGTCATGGCTTCGTGCAGCGCGGTGTTGACGAAGTTCAGCCAGTCCTGATCCCCGCGCTTGACGCCGCAGGCATAGGTCTGCGGATTCCAGCCATAGCCGGCGTCCTTGTAGCGATCGGGGTTCTGGGTCATATACCAGGCGAGCGACGACTGGTCGGTGGCCACCGTATCGGCGCGGCCGGATTCGAGCGCCTGATAGATGAGGTCGACGGATTCATACTGATCGACGGTCGCTTCCGGCAATGCCGCATGCACCATCGCCTCGGCATAGACATTCTGCAGCACCGACACGGTCACCGAGGAGCCGGCAGCCTTCAGCGCCGCATAGTCGGCATATTTGCCATCCGACTTCAGCATCAGGCCGACGCCTTCGCGATAATAGGGGATGGTGAAGGCAATCTGCTGGGCGCGCTCGCCGGTCACAGTCATGAACTGGCAGGTGATGTCCACCTTGTTGGTGGTAATGTTCGGGATACGGGCGTCGGACGACTGGTTGACGTATTCGATCTTTTCCGGGTCGCCGAACAGCGCCTTGGCGATGATCCGGCCCATGTCGACATCGAAGCCCTGCAGCTTGTCTTCGGCGCTCTTGAAGTGCCACGGCGCATTGGTGCTGCCGGTGCCGAGCACCAGATGACCGCGCGCGAGAACTTCGTCGAGTTTGCTCGCTGGCTGCTGCGCCTGTGCCGGCAAGGTAATGGAGGCGGCTGCGATGGCGGCAGCCGCGAGAACTGTCTTGATCATCTGCATTCTCCCATTTTTGGGTTCCCGTCATTGTTCCATTATACAGTATTACAATCCTGAATAATGGATTGACGTATGAAATGCCGACGGTCATAACTTGTCAAGGGTGGATGATGTAGCTTCCCCGTGTGCCGCGCCCGACAAAAGGAAGTGATGAGCGATGCCCCTGCCGATCGAAACGCCCGCCGTGCTGGTCGATATCGAGATCGCCAAGCGCAACATCCGCACGTTCCAGGACTACGCGGACATCAACGGCATCCGCGTTCGGCCGCATATCAAGACCCACAAGTTGCCGCAGATGGCTGAGTTACAGCTCGACGCCGGCGCCATCGGCATCACCTGCCAGAAGGTGACCGAAGCTGAAGCGATGGTGGACGGTAGTGCGCGGATCAACGATGTCCTCATCACCTACAACATTCTCGGAACGCCCAAGCTCGACCGGCTCGAGCGCCTTAACGGACGCATCGCGCTGGCAGTCGTCGCCGACAACGAGACGGTCATCAATGGACTTTCCCGTCACTTCTCGACCAAGGACAAGCCGCTTCGGGTGTTCGTCGAATGCAACACCGGCGCGGACCGTTGTGGCGTCGCTTCGCCCGTGGAAGCCGCCCGTCTGGCCCGCCTGATCAATGATGCCAAGGGTATCGAATTCGCCGGCCTGATGACCTACCCGCCGATTGCCGGCGAGGCAAAGGTTCAGGCCTTCATGAGCGAGGCCAAGCGCCTGATTGAGGCGGACGGCCTGACCGTGCCTGCGATCACCTCAGGCGGCACGCCGAGCATGATGCATGCTGCCGGCGCGCCTGTTGCAACCGAATATCGGCCCGGCACCTATATCTACAACGACCGTTCCCTCGTTTCGCGCGGCGTCGCAACCTGGGACGACTGCGCCCTCACCGTACTGGCGACCGTCGTCTCGGTGCCTTCTGAGCACCGTGCGATCATCGATGCGGGCAGCAAGGTTCTGACCGCCGACCTCCTAGGCCTCACCGGCTATGGCCATGTGCTTGGCCGCGACGACATCCGCATAGACCAGCTCTCGGAGGAACACGGCCGACTTGTGACCGACGGACCGATCGGCCTGACGGTCGGGCAGCAGCTGCGCATCGTTCCCAATCACGCCTGCGTCGTGACCAACATGGTCGACGCCGTGCATATCGTCGAAGGCGACGAGCCGAAGGCCATCTGGCCGATTGTCGCCCGCGGCCACGTGCTCTAGCGGGTTTGTTGCTGCGGCAACCGTTCTTTGGCTGAGTTTTCCTAGGCCCCGCTTCGTCCCAGAAGGGTCGCATCCCTAGCAGTCCCGTGCCCAAACCGCGTCCATACGGCCGCCCGATCACATAGCCCATCCGGAATTTTGATGTGCGCGTCAAAGGGCTCATGCTATTCTCCGCCCGGTTCGCCACTGACAGGAGATCGGCGACCAGACGGGCGTTGGGCAAACCGTTCCTTAAAAAGGCACAACAACGATAGGACTTTTCCCGATAGCCACCTCCCGCATCATCAGTTTGCGTTGAAGCAGTCAATTAAATTGATAGTTTTATCTGGTAACCGATGGAGGTCGAGATGGGCTTTGGACGAATTACCGGAATTGTGGGACTGGCAATTGTAGTCGGAGGCCTGCAGCTTGGTGCTGCAAGTGTGGCTTTTGCCGACACGACGATCCTGAACGTGTCCTATGACCCGACACGTGAACTTTACAAGGACTTCAACGCTGCCTTCGCTGAAAAGTGGAAGGCGGACACCGGCGAAACCGTGACGATCCAGACATCGCATGGCGGCTCCGGCAAGCAGGCCCGCTCCGTGATCGACGGACTGCAGGCCGACGTCGTGACGCTGGCGCTTGAGGCGGACATCGACGCGATCGCCAAGGAAACCGGAAAGATCCCGGCAGACTGGAAGACCAAGTTCGAAAATAACAGCGCACCCTACACGTCGACGATCGTCTTCCTGGTGCGCAAGGGCAACCCGAAAGGCATCAAGGACTGGGGCGATCTCGTCAAGGACGACATCCAGGTGATTACGCCGAACCCGAAGACCTCGGGCGGCGCGCGCTGGAACTTCCTGGCAGCCTGGGCCTACGCACGTGCGGCCAATGGCGGCGACGATCCCAAGGCGCAGGCATTCGTTACCGATCTGTTCAAGCATGTGCCGGTGCTCGATACCGGTGCGCGCGGCTCGACCACGACCTTCGTCCAGCGCGGCCTTGGCGACGTGCTGCTCGCCTGGGAAAACGAAGCCTATCTTTCGCTCGAGGAACTCGGCCCGGATAATTTCGACATCATCACGCCGTCGATCTCGATCAAGGCCGAGCCGCCGGTCGCGCTGGTTGACGGCAATGTCGATGCCAAGGGTACGCGCAAGGTCGCCGAGGCCTATCTCGGTTACCTCTACAGCGACGCCGGCCAGAAAATCGCGGCGAAGCATTACTATCGCCCGTTCAAGCCGGCGGCTGCCGACCCCAAGGATGTCGCTCGCTTCGGTGATCTCAAGCTGGTGACGATCGAGGACTTTGGCGGCTGGAAGGAAGCGCAACCGAAGTTCTTCGGCGACGGTGGTGTGTTCGACCAGATCTACAAGCCGGGGCAATAATCGACCCTGTTCATGACATGAGAAGATCGGCCGGACCATTCGATCCGGCCGATCCCGTGCTACAGCGCCGCGCGTCAAATATGACGCGCAAAGGGACGCTGTAGCGCTTTGAACTTGCTGCAAATTTCCTCGTAAAACCGTTTCCGATTTGAGGAGGAAATTGTGCAGTGGGCCCACGTGGGGATTGCGGGCATCATTGAGGACCGCTTGGGTTTTTTGCCTTGGGCATGAGAGGTGAGTTGGATTTGAGAGAGCATGGCCACAACAGGCGCTGGCGGTTTCGCCAGCCGAGTGTGCTTCCGGGGTTTGGTCTGGCGCTCGGCGTCACGCTATTTTGGCTGGTGCTGATCATCCTCATCCCGCTGTCGGGCCTGATCTGGCGTTCGAGCGGCCTTGGCTGGTCGCAGTTCATGACGCTGGCGCTCGACACCCGCACGCTCAATGCCTTGCGCATCAGTTTCGGCACGGCCTTYGTCGCCGCCATCGTCAATCTGATCTTCGGCGTCATCCTCGCCTGGGTGCTGGTGCGCTATCGTTTYCCCGGCAAGCGGGTGATCGACGCCATGGTCGACCTGCCGTTCGCGCTGCCGACGGCGGTCGCCGGCATTGCGCTGGCGACACTGTATGCCCCGAACGGCTGGATCGGCGCGCTGCTGGCCCCACTTGGCATCAAGATCGCCTTTACCCCCGTCGGCATCGTCATCGCGCTGATCTTCGTCGGCCTGCCCTTCGTCGTCCGGACCGTGCAGCCGATCATGGAGGAGATCGACAAGGAAGTGGAGGAGGCCGCCGCCACGCTCGGCNCCCGGCAAGCGGGTGATCGACGCCATGGTCGACCTGCCGTTCGCGCTGCCGACGGCGGTCGCCGGCATTGCGCTGGCGACACTGTATGCCCCGAACGGCTGGATCGGCGCGCTGCTGGCCCCACTTGGCATCAAGATCGCCTTCACCCCCATCGGCATCGTCATCGCGCTGATCTTCGTCGGCCTGCCCTTCGTCGTCCGGACCGTGCAGCCGATCATGGAGGAGATCGACAAGGAAGTGGAGGAGGCCGCCGCCACGCTCGGCGCCAGCCGYTTCCAGACGATCCGCCGGGTGCTGTTGCCGGGACTGCTGCCGGCTGGGCTGACCGGCTTTGCGCTCGCCTTTGCCCGCGGCGTCGGTGAATACGGTTCGGTGATCTTCATCGCCGGCAACCTGCCCTACGTCTCCGAGATCGCCCCGCTTCTGATCGTCATCCGGCTGGARGAGTTYAATTATCCCGCCGCCACCGCCATTGCCGCGGTGATGCTGGTGATCTCCTTTGCCATGCTGCTCGTCATCAACTCGATCCAGGCCTGGAGCCGGCGGAGATATGTCTATGTCGCCTGATCTSRCTACAGCCGCCCATCACGTGCGCGCCGCCACCTCGGAAAGCCGCTTTGCTCGCTTAAGCCTGACGCTGGCAGCGCTTGCCTTCGTCGCCTTGTTCCTGCTGCTGCCGCTGGCCGCCGTCTTTACCGAGGCGCTGCGCAAGGGACCGGCCGAGTTCCTGTCGGCGCTTGGCGATGCCGAAACCTTTTCCGCCATCCGCCTGACGCTGATCGTCGCGGCCATCGCCGTGCCGCTCAACCTCGTCTTCGGCGTCGCCGCCGCCTGGGCGATCGCCAAGTTCGAGTTCATCGGCAAGGCCTTCCTGACGACGCTGATCGACCTGCCGTTCTCGGTCTCGCCGGTGATCTCCGGTCTGGTCTTCGTGCTTCTGTTCGGCTCGCACAGCCTCATCGGSCCGTGGCTGCAGAGCCATGGCATCCAGATCCTGTTTGCCGTGCCGGGACTGGTGCTGGCSACCGTCTTCGTCACCTTCCCCTTCGTTGCCCGCGAACTGATCCCGCTGATGCAGGAACAGGGCACCAGYGACGAGGAGGCGGCGCTGTCSYTSGGCGCGTCCGGCTGGCAGACSTTYTGGCATGTGACGCTGCCCAACATCAAATGGGGGCTGCTYTACGGCGTGCTCCTGTGCAACGCCCGCGCCATGGGCGAGTTCGGCGCGGTGTCGGTGGTCTCGGGCCATATTCGTGGCCAGACCAACACCATGCCGTTGCAGGTGGAAATCCTCTATAATGAATATAACTTCGTCGCCGCCTTTGCGGTTGCGACGTTGCTGGCGCTGCTGGCGCTGGTCACCCTCGTCTTGAAAACGGCGCTCGAGCTTCGCTACAGCGCCGAGATCGCCGCCAGCCGCAGGCATTGAAAGGTCCGGATYGTCATGGAAGTCCGCGTTCAGAACATACGCAAGGAATTCGGCCGCTTTCCGGCGCTCGACGATGTCTCGCTCGACATCCGCTCGGGCGAGCTGATCGCGCTCTTGGGCCCCTCCGGCTCGGGCAAGACGACGCTGTTGCGGCTGGTCGCCGGTCTCGAAAGCCCGACCGACGGCACGATCTTCTTCGGCGACGAGGATGCCTCGCAAAAGACCGTGCAAGAGCGCAACATCGGCTTCGTGTTCCAGCACTATGCCCTGTTCCGTCACATGACGGTGCTCGACAATGTCGCCTTCGGCCTCAAGGTGCGTCCGGCCAACCGCCGGCCACCGGCGGCCGACATCCGCAAGCGCGCGCTCGATCTCATCGATCTCGTCCAGCTCTCCGGGCTGGAGAAGCGTTATCCGGCGCAGCTGTCGGGCGGCCAGCGCCAGCGCGTGGCGCTYGCCCGCGCCATGGCGGTCGAGCCSAACGTGCTTCTGCTCGACGAGCCCTTCGGCGCACTCGATGCCCAGGTGAGGAAGGAACTCAGGCGCTGGCTGCGCGAGATCCACGACCGCACCGGCCACACCACCATCTTCGTCACCCATGACCAGGAAGAGGCGCTGGAGCTTGCCGACCGGGTGGTGGTGATGAGCAAGGGCACGATCGAACAGGTCGGCACCCCCGACGAGATCTACGACCATCCGGTCTCGCCGTTCGTCTACGGCTTTATCGGCCAGTCGAACGCGCTTGCCGTCACCCTTGCCAACGGCGAGATCTGGTTCGAGGACCGGCCGATCGGCCTCAGAGCCCCGACCGAGCCCGACGGCCCGGCCACCCTCTACTTCCGCCCGCACGACATCGAGCTGATCGATGGCTGTGGCGGCTGTCTCGCCGGCCTGGTCACCGCCAGCCGCCGCGTTGCCGGTACCCGCCATCTCGAACTCGACCTCGGCCGCAACCACCCACATGCCGAAATCGAACTGCCACCCGAGAGAACCACAACACAGGACCGCGCAAGGGTCGCATTCCGACCAACCAAGTGGAAGCTGTTCAGGGA
>NZ_LMDT01000059.1:0-179226 GCF_001425885.1 Ensifer sp. Root1252
CCACCCACATGCCGAAATCGAACTGCCACCCGAGAGAACCACAACACAGGACCGCGCAAGGGTCGCATTCCGACCAACCAAGTGGAAGCTGTTCAGGGACGAGAAGGCAGTCGGCGAGCTGGCGAGCGCAGACGTCGACGCGGAAACGCAGGTCCAACAATTTGAACTGGCGCGTACCGGCACCTGACGGCTTCTCAACCGTCCGATCCCACCCTGGTTTCAAGCCGTTTCCCGTTTCTGCCGAGATGCGCTACAGCACCTCATGCGGTGAGAGAAGCGGGAGACGAGGCGCATGTCCGTTATTGAAGATCTGAAACAGGCACTCGGCGATGCCGTGCTGACCGGCACTGACATCGGCGAGCGCTATCGCAGCGACGCCAGCCTCACCGGACGTTATCTTCCGAAGGCCGTCATCCGCCCTTCCAACACAGAGGAAGTCGCAGCGACCCTCCGCATATGCAACGCCCATGGCCAGGCGGTCGTCGTACAAGGTGGGCTGACCGGCCTTGCCGGCGGCGCGAACCCGGACGAGGACGCGATTTCCATCTCGCTCGAACGCCTGACCGGCGTTGAGGAAATCGATCCGCTTTCCGCAACCATGACCGTCCTTGCCGGCACGCCGCTCGAGGTCGCCCAGCGCGCCGCCGACGATGCAGGCTTCCTGTTGCCGATCGACCTCGGCGCACGCGGCTCGTGCCAGATCGGAGGCAATCTCGCCACCAATGCCGGCGGCATCCGCGTCATCGGCCATGGCGTCACGCGTGACAACGTCCTGGGGCTTGAAACCGTGCTTGCCGATGGCACGATCCTCTCGTCGCTCAGCAAGATGATCAAGAACAACACCGGCTATGATCTGCGCCAGTATTTCATCGGTTCGGAGGGCACGCTCGGCGTCATCACGCGCGCCGTCCTGCGGTTGAAGCCGCGGCCGTTCGGACGGCTGACGGCGCTCTGCGCGCTTCAGACCTATGACCAGGTCGTCGCCTTCCTGACGCGAGCGCAAAGAGGACTTCCTGGCCTCTCGGCCTTCGAGGCCATGTGGGAAGACTATTTTCACTTCAACTGTGAGGCGGAGGGACAGAGCTTTTTCGAGACGTCCCCCGCCTTTGCGGTGATCCTGGAACAGGATGTCCAAGGCCACGAGACCGACAGCGAGGAATTTGAGACCTTCCTCGGCGCCGCACTGGAAGACGATGTCATCGTCAATGCTCTGATCGCCCAGTCGGACAAAGAAAGCCGGCTGTTCTGGCAGGTGCGCGAGGGCCACGCGATGGACCGTCTGCTGCCGGCGCTGATCAATCTCGACGTCAGCCTGCCGATCGGCGAAATCGGCCGCTTCGCAGCGGAATGCGGGCCGGCGCTCGCCGCCCGTTTCCCGCAGGCGCACATCTCCTTCTTCGGTCATGTTGCCGACAGCAATCTGCATATCGCCTTTTCCACGCCGGGAAGCGACGAGCACACACAGCACGCGGTCGACGGCATCGTCTATGACATCGTTCGCCGTTATCGCGGCTCGATCTCCGCCGAACATGGCATCGGCACCTTGAAGCGGGAGTTCCTCGGCCATTCTCGAAGTGCGGCTGAGCTTGAAGTCATGCGCCGGATCAAGCACGCGCTTGACCCGAAGGGCATCCTGAACCCCGGTAAGGTTCTTTGACGCACGCGAATCGGCTTTAAAGCCAGGACGCCGGTGTCCTCGGCTAACGGCTCACGGAAGCGGTACCTGTCGCCAGGAGGGCTCGCGCCGCTCGAAGAAGGCGGCAACGCCTTCGCGCGCCTCATCGGACTCCCAGCAATCGGCAAGCTGCTCGATCGTCGCGGCAATAGTCTCTTCGGTGATCGGCTGTCCGAGCGAACGGGCAAGCCGTTTCGCCCGTCCGGTCGCACCGGGCGCCGTCTGGAGATAGGGTTCGACCTCGGCCGCAATTGCCGCATCAAGCGCATCGGGGGCAGCAATGGCCGTCACCAGACCGGCGTCCCTTGCCTCTTCGGCGCTGAACAGGCGTGCGGACATGAACAGAGGCCGCGCCCTGCCCTCGCCGATGCGGGCAACGACGTAGGGGCTGATGGTCGCCGGAATGAGGCCGAGCCGGGTTTCGGTCAGGCCGAAGCGCGCATCGGACGACGCAATGACGGCATCGCAGATGCTCATGAGGCCGACGCCGCCGCCGAAGGCATTGCCGTGCACCCGTGCGATGACCGGCTTGGCGATCTCGTTCAGCGCCTTGAACATCAACGCCAGACGGGTCGCCTCGGCGATCCGGGTCGGCCGGCCCGCGTCGAACTGCTCGCGCATCCAGCCAAGATCGCCGCCGGCGCAGAAACTGCGGCCTTCGGCATCGAGCACCACGACGCGGACGGTGACATCCGCTGACAGTCGCTCCGCCGCCTCAGTCAGTTCACCGATCATGATTGCGGAAAGCGCGTTGTGCTTCTGCGGCTGTGCCAGCGTCAGCCGGGCGACGCCCTTCGCATCGACGGCGTATCGGATCGATTCGAACATCAGCCAGCACTCCTCAGCGATCGTGCGAAAGCGGCGGCATCTTCAAGCCTTGCCGCATCCAGCCCCGTCGAAAACCCGCGCCCGGTGACAAAGGCGTTGACATCAAGCGTATCGACATTCCCTGCCGCACCCGGCGCATAGGGGCAGCCGCCAAGGCCACCGGCCGAAGCGTCGAAGACACGCAAGCCGCGCTCGAGCGCGACCCCGATATTGTCGAGCGCCCGCCCGGAGGTGTCGTGAAAATGGCCCGCTAGTCGCGCGGCTGGCACATGAGCCAGCACGGCCGCCAACATCGCGTCGACCGCCTCGGGCGTGCCGCGCCCGATCGTGTCGCCAAGGCTGATCTCGTAACAACCAAGCACCATCAAGGCGGCGGCCACTTGGGCAGCGCTCTCCGGCGCGATCGCGCCTTCATAGGGGCACTCGACGACGCAGCTGACATAGCCTCGCAACGGCACCGCGTTGGCGCGGCAGGCTTCGGCGACCGGGCGAAAGCGCTCGATGCTTTCGGCGATCGAACAATTGATGTTCTTCTGCGAGAAGGTCTCGGACGCCGAGGCGAAGATCGCAACCTCGTCGGCCTTGGCCGCCAGAGCCGCATCGAAGCCCTGCATGTTCGGCGTCAGCGCCGCGTAGCGTGTACCCGGTCGACGCTTTATCCCGGCCATCACCGCCGACGCATCCGCCATTTGCGGCACCCATTTCGGGCTGACGAAGCTCGTGACCTCTATGCGCTGATAACTACAGTCCGACAGCAGATCGACAAGGTGGATCTTGTCCGTCGTGTCGACAAGCCGCTTCTCGTTCTGCAGGCCGTCGCGTGGCGCCATTTCGACAAGTGTGACATGTTCTGACGCCAGCACGCTCATTCGCTGCGCTCCGGTTGCAACACGACGAGGATCGCGCCGGCGCTTACCTGTTCGCCTGGCGTTACCAGCGCGCTCTCGATGACGCCCGCACGCGACGCTGCCAGCGTCAGCTCCATTTTCATCGCTTCCATCACCACGAGCGGTTGGCCCTTCGTGACCACGTCGCCGGCGCGAACATGGATGAGCTTGACGATGCCGGGCATCGGAGCGGCAAGCTCGTCCTCCGCCGCCTCACCGGCGTGGGCGGTGGCGAGCGCATCGGGAAGGCGAAGAACGAAGGTCTCGCCACTGACGAAGAGCGTGATGGTTTCATGCTCGCGCAGGAAGCGGAAGACGCGTTGCTCGCCGGAGATCTCCACACGGGCGCCATCGTCGAACCGATCGAGCACAAGCACCGGAAAGGTGCTTTCGCCAGCCCGCACTGCGAACTGATCGCGCCCGCGCGCGGCAAGCGTGACGACCGATCGCCCGCCGGCGTGGTCGACGGCAATGCTTCTATGAGCATCCCCCCAGATCTGCCAGTGACCGAGCGACGACCAGGGATCGTCGGATTTCATCGGCTGCAGCACGCCGGTGGCGGCGATCGCCGCCAGTGCCAGCGCCTCGTCACTCGGCACCACAGGCGTCGTCAATTGATCGATTGCCCGGTCGATAAGGCCGGTATCCGGCCGCCCGGCGCGAAACTCGGGCTCTGCAGCGAGGCGGGCCAAGAAATCGAGATTGGTGATGGTACCGCCGATACGGCAGGCTTTGAGGGCGCTCTCCAGCCGCGCCAGCGCCGACGAGCGGCTCGGCCCGTGTACGATCAGCTTGGCGATCAGCGGGTCGTAGTAGGGGGCGATGACGTCGCCCTGCCGGACGCCGGCATCGACGCGGACGCCGTCTACAGGAAAATCGAGCGTTGCGAGCCGCCCGGTTGCCGGCAGGAAGCCGCGCGCCGGATCCTCGGCATAGATCCGTGCCTCGAACGCCCAGCCATCAATGGCGATTTCATTCTGTCGCTTTGGCAGGGCCTCGCCGACAGCGGCGCGCAACTGCCACTCGACGAGGTCAATGCCGGTGATCGCCTCGGTGACCGGATGCTCCACCTGAAGCCGGGTGTTCATTTCCATGAAATAGAACTGGTCCGGCCAGAGCCCGTTGGTGACATCGGCGATGAATTCGACCGTGCCCGCACCGACATAGCCGATGGCGCGCGCAGCCTTGACCGCGGCCTCGCCCATGGCGCGGCGAACCTCCGCCGTCATGCCGGGCGCCGGCGCCTCCTCGATCACTTTCTGATGGCGGCGCTGCAGCGAGCAGTCGCGCTCGAACAGATGCAGGATATTGCCGTGGCGGTCGCCGAAGACCTGGACTTCGATGTGACGCGGCTTGGTCAGGTATTTCTCGATGAGCACCGCGCCGTCGCCGAAGGCGGCTTCGGCTTCGCGGCGCGCTGCTTCAAGGGCCGCAGCAAACTCGTGCGGCTGCTCGACCTTGCGCATCCCCTTGCCGCCGCCACCGGCGCGCGCCTTGATGAGTACGGGAAAGCCGACGTCAGCCGCCCGGTCCGCCAGGAAGGATGGCTCCTGCTCGTCGCCGTGATAACCGGGGACAACAGGCACGCCGGCCTGTTGCATCAGCGCCTTGGCCGCATCCTTCAGCCCCATCGCGCGAATTGCTTCCGGCGACGGGCCGACGAAAGTCATGCCCGCGGCCTCGACCGCCTCGGCAAAATTGGCGTTTTCCGACAGGAAACCGTAGCCCGGGTGAATGGCATCCGCGTTGACGGACCGGGCCGCAGCCACGATCCGCTCGATCGAAAGATAGCTCTCGGAGGCCGTTGGCGGTCCGATGCGGATCGCCTCGTCAGCCAACGTCACATGTAAAGCGTCGACATCGGCATCGGAATAAACGGCGACAGTGCGGATGCCCAGGCGCCGGGCCGTGCGGATGACGCGGCAGGCGATCTCACCGCGGTTGGCAATCAGAAGCTTTGAAAACATCGGCATATGGCCCGCCCTATTGTGCCGCGATCACTTCGACTTCGAGCAACCAGCCAGAATCGAAGATGCCGGCAATCACCACGGTCATCGCCGGCGCGAGCGGACCGAGATATTCGGCACGGGCCGCGCGGTTGGCCATGGTGTGGTTGCGATCGGCGAGAAAGGTCGTCACCTTGACGATATCGGCCTTGCTCATGCCGGCGGCCTTCAATTGGGCGTCAATGTTCAGCCAGACCTGGCGCGCCTGTGCCTCGAAGCCGTCGGGCAGCACGTCGTCGGAATTGAGCGGCACCTGGCCGCTCACGAAAACCAGCCGCTCGAAACTCTCGAGCCGCACGGCTTGCGAATAGCCGCCGCGCGGTTGCGGCGCATTCTTGGCGTTGACGTTTTCGCGCTTCATCGCGATCTCCCTACATTCTGAACAGGCCGAAACGCGTATCTTCTATTGGCGCATTGAGCGCCGCCGACAGGGACAACCCGAGAACGTCGCGGCTCTTGCGCGGGTCGATGACGCCGTCGTCCCAGAGCCGGGCCGAGGCATAAAGCGGATGGCTCTGGCGCTCGAAGAGATCGAGAACCGGCTGCCGGAACTTGGCTTCCTCTTCCTCGTTCCAGGGCGTTCCGGCGCGCTTCAGCGCCTCGCCGCGCACCGTCGACAACACGCCGGCCGCCTGTTCGCCGCCCATTACAGAAATCCGGCTGTTGGGCCAGGTCCAGAGGAACCGCGGCGAGAAGGCGCGACCGCACATGCCGTAGTTGCCGGCACCGAACGATCCGCCGACCAGCATGGTGACTTTCGGTACCTGCGCCGTCGCCACGGCCGTGACCAGCTTGGCGCCATGCTTGGCGATGCCTTCGGTCTCATATTTGCGGCCGACCATGAAGCCGGTGATATTTTGCAGGAACACCAGCGGGATCTTGCGCTGGGCGCAAAGCTCGACGAAGTGCGCACCCTTCAGCGCCGATTCCGAAAAAAGCACGCCATTGTTGGCGATGATGCCGACTGGAACGCCGTGGACATGCGCGAAACCGCAGACCAGCGTGGTGCCGTAGCGCGCCTTGAACTCATCGAAGCGGGAGCCATCGACAAGACGGGCGATGACTTCGCGGATGTCATAGGGCGTGCGCAGGTCCGCCGGCACGATGCCGGCGATCTCCTGCGGATCGTAAAGCGGCGGCTCCGGGCTCTGCAATTCCACCGACGTCGGTTTGCGGCGGTTGAGTGCGGCGACCGCACGGCGGGCAAGCGCCAGCGCATGCGCATCATCGCGCGCCATATGGTCGGCAACACCGGAGAGACGCGTGTGCACGTCGGCGCCGCCAAGGTCCTCGGCCGAGACCACTTCACCGGTCGCTGCGCGCACCAACGGCGGGCCGGCCAGGAAGATCGTGCCCTGCCCCTCGACGATGATCGTCTCGTCCGACATGGCCGGCACATAGGCGCCGCCTGCGGTGCACGATCCCATGACAACGGCGATCTGCGGAATTCCGGCCGCCGACATATTGGCCTGGTTGTAAAAGATCCGACCGAAATGCTCACGGTCGGGGAAGACCTCGTCCTGGTTCGGCAGGTTGGCGCCGCCGGAATCGACCAGGTAGATGCACGGCAACTGGTTCTCGGCGGCAATCTCCTGCGCACGCAGATGCTTCTTGACCGTCATGGGATAATAGGTCCCGCCTTTGACGGTCGGGTCGTTGCAAACGATCATGCATTCGCGGCCGGACACCCGGCCGATACCGGTGATGAGACCCGCTGCCGGCGCATCGCCGTTATACATGCCGTGTGCGGCCGTCGAGCAGATTTCGAGGAAGGGCGTTGCCGGGTCGATCAGCGAGGCGACGCGGTCGCGCGGCAGCAGTTTGCCGCGGCTGACATGGCGCTCGCGCGCCGTCTCGCCTCCACCGCCGGCCGCCATCTTGACGGCGTCCTCCACAGTCGTAATCGCCTCCGCCATCGCCGCCTGATTGGCCTTGAACACGTCGGACGAGGGCGAGATGTGAGATTTCAGAACAGTCATGAAGTCCTCATTCGATCGAGCCTGATTGTGGCTTCGGAGGTCTACCCTGGCGTCTATCTGGTCTCGGTGAACAGCTCGCGGCCGATCAGCATGCGGCGGATTTCACTGGTTCCGGCACCGATCTCGTAGAGCTTGGCGTCACGCAACAGCCGCCCGGCCGGATAGTCGTTGGTGTAGCCGTTGCCGCCGAGCGCCTGGATGGCTTCGAGCGCCAGCGCCGTTGCCTTCTCGGCCGCATAAAGAATACAGCCGGCCGCGTCCTTGCGGGTGGTCTCACCACGATCGCAGGCTGCAGCCACCGCATAGACATAGGCCCGCGCCGCGTTCGCCGTCACATACATGTCGGCGAGCTTGCCCTGCATGAGCTGGAACTCGCCGATCGCCTGGCCAAACTGCTTGCGCTCGTGGAGATAGGGGACGACGACGTCAAGGCAAGCGGACATGATGCCGAGCGGTCCGGCGGACAGGACGACACGCTCATAGTCGAGGCCCGACATCAGCACGCGGACACCGCCGCCTTCGTTGCCGAGAATATTTTCGGCCGGCACCTCGCAATCCCGGAAGATCAACTCGCAGGTGTTAGAGCCGCGCATGCCGAGCTTGTCGAGCTTCTGGCCGGTGGAAAAGCCAGCAAAGTCTTTTTCGACGAGGAAGGCGGTAATCCCGCGCGGACCGGCACTTGGGTCCGTCTTGGCGTAGACGACCAGCACGTCCGCATCCGGGCCGTTGGTAATCCACATCTTGCCACCGTTGAGAACGTAGCGGTCGCCGCGCTTCTCGGCCCGAAGCGTCATGGAAACGACGTCGGAGCCCGCGCCCGGTTCGGACATGGCGAGTGCGCCGACATGTTCGCCGGAGATCAGCTTCGGCAGATAGCGCGCCTTCTGCGCCTCGTTGCCGTTGCGGCTGATCTGGTTGACGCAGAGATTGGAATGGGCGCCGTAGCTCAAGCCCACGGAGGCGGAGGCGCGGCTGATCTCTTCCATGGCGACGCAATGGGCGACATATCCCATGCCCGCACCGCCATAGGCCTCGTCGGCGGTGATGCCGAGCAGCCCGAGATCTCCCATCTCACGCCAGAGTGGCGTCGGGAAAGCGTTGTTGCGATCGGTTTCCGCCGCCAGCGGCGCGATACGCTCAGTCGCAAAACGGCGCACGCTATCGCGCAACGCGTCAATGTCCTCGCCGAGCGCGAAGCTCAATCCGCCCTGAAACATCTCTCGTCTCCTCCCCTCGACCCTATCAGTGATCTCCTCACCACCAACTGGCCGGTCTGCGCTCCATCCTCTACGCGCAACGCGGCGATTGCAATGATATCAACGCCGCGATGTCGAGCGACGATAACACCGCGTCCCGCTAATTTCCTTCCAAAGAGGAAATCCGGGAAGCACGATCTGCAAAGTTTAGGAACGTTTGGCGATACATCCGCTGCGCGAAGCTGCTTCGGCCAATCTGGCTCGCGGCAACTGTCGTGTCGCGACGGAATCGCGTGCGAAGCGTTTACTTGTTCGGCCAGATTTCCTGCGCCTTGCCGACATCGGCAAGGCCGCGCTGCGCGTCGCGATTGCCGGTGGCAGCGACTGCCTCGAAGATGCGCCGGGCTTCGGCGTAATACTTGAGATTGAGATAGGCGTAGCCGCGCAGCACCATCAGGTCGGACCGCTGCGTCGAGATCTGCCCCAACTGATCAAGGAAAATCAGCGTTTCGCGATAACGTTTGGCATCGAAAGCGGCAATCGCCCGGTCGGCGAGGATCGCGCTCTGGAGTTCTTCGGCGCGACCACGGCTCTGTGTTGATTTCGTAGCGGCGACCGCGGCCTTGTTGGTCAGCCCGGCCCTGAGATAGGCGAGGCTTTGTCCGTAGGCAGCATCCTCGCGCATTTGTGATGCCGGCGCCTGCAGGGCGACCTCGAAGGCTTCGGCCGCTTCCAGCGGGCGGTTCAGATCCATCAGGCACCAGCCGCGCGTCAACGCCGCCTGCGACGACAGCCGCGCCGGGTTGATGGTCGTCCGGCATCCCGTTGCGGCCCTGCCGGCCGCTTGTGGTCGGCGCGCAACGATGACAGGCTGCCCGACATAGCGTGCCGTCGTTCGTGGCGCAGCCTCCGTCACGACGGCAGGTGACCTTCGCTCCGTACCGACTATGGGTGCCGGCTCTCGTGCAAGCGGCTGTTGTTGCCGGGCGATGGCGTCACGCCGTTCCTCCTCGGTCTCGCCCAGACGGGCGATGCGCTCGGAGCGCCCCGCCCAGAGCCGCTGGATCTCGGCGACGCCGGCAGCATCGCCCAGCTGGTTGCGGCTGAGCGCCAGGCCATAGGCCGAAGGTTCGTCATCGGGCTTCCAGCGAAGCGCGGTGGCAAACCATTGTGCGGCCGTCGCCGGTTGTTCCATGGCACGGGCATACCAGCCGAACTGCTGCGCCGTGGCCGGATCACGCCCTTTGGTCGTCTCCTGCGCGATCCGGGCCAGTACTTCCTCGCTCAGCGTGACCGGTGGCTCGATCGCCAGCAGGTTTGCCGTCGCGGCAAAATAGGTCGCCTTGGCATCGGTCGACGTATCGCGCCAGGGATACAGTACTTTTTCCGCATCCTCATGCGCCTTGCGGGCGATCAAGGTCAGCGCCAGGCCTTGCGACGCGGAGGCTGAATCTTCCTTGTCGTGGGCGCGACGGAACCATTGTTCGGCCGCGCTGATATTCTCCCGGCGAAGCTGGTACCAGCCCAGGAGCAGCGCGTCACTCGCCATGCCCTCGGTTTCGACCAGGCGTTCGAGGCGCTGGATATATTTGGGATCGACCGCCAGCTTGCCATCCGCGTCGCCTTCCGCAACGAAGCGGCGCGCCAGGTCGTCGCGAATGCTTTCGAACTCGGCAGCGCCTCCAGGTGCTGTCCGTTCGTGGGCCAAAATCTCCTGCGCCATCTCATAGGGCAGTCCGGAAACCGCCTTCTGCACCGTCGCCAGCCGCTCCGGAGCGTTCTCGCAATTCTTCAGCACGTAGAGATAGGCGTCTCGGGCGCGATCGGGACGTTTGGTCTCGGTGAAGGCACCCGCCACCCGCCACAGCACATCCACTTCCGAGCACGTCAACAGGCTCGGTGTGCTCGCCGCAACCTCGATGACCGTCTCGTACTGCTTGAGATCGGAGGCATTCACCAGGCGCGCCCGTGCTTCGGCGACGTTCAGCCGCTCGAGCAGATCGGCCGGCGGTTTCCAGGCGGCCTCGCTTGCCTGGCGCTCGGCGATCGCCTTTCGAACCTCGGCGTAGCGCCCCTCCGAATAGAGCTGCCACATCGTTTCGAGCTGGACATCCTTGTTACGCGGAACCGCAAGTGGGTCCTTGGGCGGCGTCCAATCGGGATAGAGCGCCCTCAGCCGTGATATCTCGGCCTGCAGTCGAGCGGTATCACCCTTGCTGGCGAAGTAGCGCAGTGCCGATTCGTCTACCACCGGCGCCGTTGCCTGCGACCGCCTCGCATCGGCGGGCTGCGTATTCTGCGTGACCTGCCGAAACTCAGGCGCTGCGCCTCTCGAACCTCTGTCCACGACACCGAACGACGCCTCGTCGGGAAGCGCGCCTCCGTCAGGGCCCGTCGCTGGCGCACCGGCGTTGCCGGCCCAATTCTTGCGCAGAAGCCCATCGTCGGTAAATCCGACAATCCCGACCGCCGTGAGGATGATTCCGGCGATGACAACGGTTGAGGACTTCATAGACACTCCGGACGCTTCTCCTTCGCATAAGACAACCCGAGGAGGTGCAGTGTCGAAGGGTAATATTGCGTCGGGCTGAACACCTTGACGCTGTCGGGCAACGGAGCCCGCTCCATGAGACAGGCCAGAATATGGTTAACAAATTGATAACCGGGGTCCGTCAGCGTCGCCCGAACAGCCCCTGTCGTTACGTCGCTGATGAGCAATTCGCCATTGGCACCAAGCATGCCCTGCCGCAATCTTGAAAGCAATTCGGCGTCATCGATGTCTGCCCGAACCAGGTAGAGCGGAATGCGCAGCGAATTGTAGCCGAATTCCGCCGGGAAGCCCTGCGCCGCCTTCAGGCGCGTTTTGGCGCTGATCCAATCGGCCGGCATCTTTCGCGGGCCGAGCTGCAGTTGATCAAGCATCTTGCGACCATCATTCGCCAGCGCCGCCCATATCGGCGAAGGCGCGACGCGATCAAGGACAGGGAAGGCCTCGAAGATCCAGTAGGAAGGGTTGACGACGGGACCGTCTTCGCGATCGGTTGCGGAAAAACCGGCGACCCCTGGCAGCAGCAAGGTCCGACCGCCGTAGTCGATCACGGTCCGGCCGAGGATTGCTTTGGCAATCTTGGATGCCGCCGAGAGATAATCCTTTCGCTTCCAGCGTTCGCCGGCAAGCGTCAGCGCATAGGCGATCAGGATATCGCCGTCGGTCGCATTGTTGATATCGACCACATGCGGCTTTTCGCTCGGGCTCCATTTCCAGGCGGCAAGTCCGTCGTCGCGCAAAAGCAGCTCGCGACGGGTAAAGGACCAGATCAGCTCGAAATCGGCAGCGCTGCCGGCAAGCACCGCCAGCCACAAACCATAACCTTGTCCCTCGCTGTGGCTGATGCCGCCGTTACCGTCATCGATAATGCGCCCACCGGGATCGAGGAACTTTGTCTTATACTTCTGCCAATCCTCGGCGCTCACGGTCTCGCCCCGTCCCTGGGCTGCCGCGCGCGTCTGAGGCAGAGCGACGACAAGAGCCAGGGTGAGGAGAAGAACCGTGCGCCAGATCATGGGCGGCGCCCGAGCCGACTGAGCATGGATGACGTGGCGAGGCCCAGCAGCACCGATAGTGTTACGAGCAGCACGGCGTAGAAAAGAATGTTGCTCGACAGCCAGTTGGTAATGATCAGCCGGTAATTGCCAAACGAGGCCGGCCTTGTCTGCACGAAACTGAAATTGGCGACCGGCACCACCTTGACGGCGTTGGTTGCCGGCTCGTAGGTCGAGATGTGCCCGGCGATCTCTCGCCATTGATCGATGTCGGCAAGTGCCGACACCCCATCGCTCAACTGTTTGGCGGACGGCGCTGCAATCAGCGTCCACGTGGCGTCATCCGTGGGGTTTGCCCCTTGAGCGAGGAGCAAGGTTGCCGTTTCCGGAGGGACAAAATCGCTTTGTTCCTGCGGCAGAATGCGTAGCGAACTCAGGGAGATGTCGAACTCCTGCTTTACCCAATCCTGAAGAGCCGTGATCTGGGTGCGCCAGGCGCCGCCACTCAGGCGCGTCTGCCATTCATCGATCGCCTTCTGGGTATCCGCGCCGCGCCCGACGGCCTGTGCGCTGCCCCAGGACATCTGGCGGCTGGGATCGATACCGACTTGCGTCAGCACAGTTTTCGGCAATTCGGGCAACGTACCGATGAAGAGCGCATTGCGCGTGCCAGCGGCCAAAGGCGAGGCAATCATCTCGACCGCGATCGGCCTCCCGCCGGCCACCGCCAACCGTGCCAGGAACGTGGCTGCGGCCGACAAGGTGTCGGCATCGGCCCGGTCAATGAAGAGCGGGATCACGCCGGCGCTGTTGCGGTAGGGTGCCGCCGCGCCCGACATCGCGGCGAGATTGGGCCGCCGACCGATCCGCGCGAAGTTGGGCATATGAAGTTCGGACGTGTCGAACAGTGCAAAACGCGGATCCGTCGAGGCTGGCGCACCCGGCGCACAGGCCTTGTCCTGCTCCGTCAAAAGCACGGCCTCGAGCTCGATCAGGTTGGGCCCGGGCTTGAAATGGCGCATGGTCACATTGATCGGCAAATGCCGCTGGATGCCGCCGGTCGCCGAATCGAACGGGACCGTCGAGGCGATGTTGCCGTTGACATAGATGTCGATCCGGCTGCCGGGCCGCACCGTCTCGGTATAGGCCGCATCCAGCAGGATCGTCGCCTCGCCATAGGCGTCCGCGTAGAAATCCGACGGGACCGCCACCGAAAACCTGGATCGGAAGCGGCGACCGGTGAATTCACTGGTCTCGACGCCGAGCTCGGAGAAGCGCAAGCGCGCGTTGCCGGCAACGACAGGTGTTTCCGGCAAGAGCCAACGTTCGGTGTTGATGACGTCGCGAGGGACATCGCTCGGCCGGTCCATTGGCTCGGCGACAGCCTCGATTGCGGCCTGAACGGCCGGCCAGTCGGGGCCGCTGAGAACCAGAACCGGTGCATTCGTCTCGCCATCGCGGACGAAGGCCGCGACCGACCCGCTGGCAGCGCCATCGGGCAGCGAAGGGAGCAGCGGCGATACCTCATCGACGGTGCCAGCAACCACGGTCAACTCACCGGGCTTGCCCAGCTCCGGCAGTTCTTCGCTGAGAAAGACCCGCTGCGCCGGCATATGGCCGCGCAGGGCCAAGCCCTGTGCAAGCCGCATCAGGCTTGCAGCGCGGCTCGGCTGCTGCATTCCCGGAACGACAAGATTGAACTGCGTGTGTCCCCTGTCGTCCAGACCGACGGCGCGGATATCGTCCACGCTCGCAAATGCCGCGCTCTGCGCATCCGCAAAGCTGATGAAAGCCGTCTCCGGCGCGATTTCGGTCCAGAGTTCATAGGTGGATTCGATGGTGCAGTCGGTACGGTGGTGCTGCTGCGCCCGAAACCTGATGTCATTGGAACCGGCCCGCAGCAGACCGGCAGGCAGTGCGTAACTCCGGGTCTCGGCGGTGCCCGACGCCTTGATCGGCCCCTCGCCGACCAGCTCGCCGTTGACGAAAACCGAAAGGGACGAAGCCTCCGGCGCGATCACGATCGCATTCTGATAACCGAAATTCAACGTTGCAGCCGATTGTGCCTGGGCCGGCGTCAGATACATCGACCAGGCGCGTTCGTCGACCTCACCGGTGAGCGACAGCGCGCTGAAGGGAATGATGTACCGCCTGAAACCATCGGGCTCGCCGCCAACCGCTGCGGGACTGCTTGCGTCCGCGCCGGGCTCGCTGGTCGGCTGGCCCTCATCCGTCCCTTCCGGCAGTTCGATAGGCGGCTCGACGGCCGGCCGCTCCGGCGACATGTCGAACGGGTTCGACTGCGCGAACGTCTGTGTCGTCGCGGCAAGGAACATGATGAGGAGGGCAACCAGCATCCGGTTCATCGCCGCGCCTCCGCTTGCCTGTCGGAGGAGCGCAAGCTGCGCGCGAAATAGATCAGGCCGCGGCTCATCTGATAGAAAGCCAGCCACAGGAACCAGGCCGTGCCTGCGACCAGTCCTGGGTTTCCGCGCCGCGCCTTCTGGAATTCGCTCCATTGCTGGGAGTTCGCAAAGATCAGATCCGCCACCAGACTGTGGTGACGCGCGACCTGCGGCAGATAACGGCAGCCGATCGTGGTGATGTCGCCGGCACTCTCCTTGTTCTTGATCGCGACCGGCAAGGTCTCGGAGGTGCCATCGCCACTATAGGGCTCGAAACGAATGAGCCCGTCCGTGTCGACGGGTAGCGTCGCCGCATCGACGCCATAGACCTGAATTCGGGCGCCGTTGGCCGATACGTCTTCGATCGTTGCCGGATACCATTGATCTGCGACACCGAATTCGCAGCGCCGGCTGACCTTCACGCGCCGCGATGACGCCTTTTCCCCGCGTTCCGAGACCACGCCGAGCGCGCAGCCCGCCATGATCAGATTGAGGAGGTTCCAACCTCCCACGACCAGGGTTACGTCAGCCTTGTAGGGCTCGGTGTAGACCCGGTAGACCGTCATCAGAAGGGCGATGAAAAGCACGGCGAAGATGACGAAGAACGGTCGGCTGATTTCCGACAGGCGGCTCTCCAGGATCGACTCGTCCTTGGCCGTCACCTTGAAGGTCGGCCGGCTCGGGCGCATCAGGACCGAGATGACCGCCGGCAGCAGATGCACGGTCTGAGCATATTCGTAGAGTTCCGAGATCCACGGCCAACGGAAGGCGCCGTAGAGATAGTTCTGCATCATCAGATTCACGAGCATGTAGGCGAGCGTATAGGCAAGGAACTCACCACCCGACGCGGTGAAGATTTCCAGGTCGAAGAACAGATAGAACAGCGGCGCAAACAGAAAGATCGTGCGCGACACCGGGAAGAGCCAGAACAGCGTCGACGACATGTAGCAAAGCCGCTGCGGGATCGACAGCCCGCGCTTGAACAGCGGAAAACGGAACAACAGGATCTGCATCATGCCCTGCGCCCAGCGACTGCGCTGGCCGATGAAGCTGGCAAAGGTTGCCGGTTGTAGCCCGGCGATCAGCGGCCGATCGACATAGATGCTGTTCCAGCCGCGGCCGTGCAGCGCCAGCGCCGTTTCGCAGTCCTCGGTGATGCTCATGCCGCTGAAGCCGTCGGTATCATCGAGCGCCTTGCGCCGGAGCACGGCAGCCGAGCCGCAGAAGAAGGCCGCGTTCCACTTGTCGAGGCCGCGCTGGATGATGCCGTAGAACATTTCGTTCTCACTCGGCATCTTTTCGAAGGTTCGCAGATTGCGCTCGAGCGGATCAGGATTGAGAAAGAAGTGCGGCGTCTGCACCAGGAAAAGCTTCGGGTCGCTTTCGAAATAGCCCACCGTTTCCAACAGGAAATCGCGAGCTGGCGCGTGGTCGGCGTCAAAGACGGCGATCAACTCGCCGTCTGAATGCAGCATGCCGTTGTTGAGATTACCGGCCTTGGCATGTTCGTTGCGCTCGCGGGTCAGGTAGCGCGCACCGAGATCGTCGCAGAGAGCCTGCAATTCCATATGCCGGGCCGAGGCGCGCTGCGCCTCCACCAGATTCATCGAGTAGCGCTTTTGCTGGGTGCCCCCATCATCAAGCAGCCAAACCTGCAGCTTGTCGGCCGGGTAATCCATGCCTTTGGCGGCAGCCAGCGTATTGGCCAGCAACCCTGCATCCTCGTTATAGGACGGCACGAAGACGTCGACCTTCGGAAACGCCCCCGGCGAGATGGCCTTGGCCTTGCGTGGCGGCAGCGGCATCGCGACGACGAACAAGCTCAGTGATAGCATCATCACGCTGTACATTTCTGCGAGATAGAGCAGGAAGCCGGGAATGAAGTTCTCAAGCTGGTTCAACGGCGGCAGCGTGCTGGTCGTGCGCCAGTAGACATAGCGAAGCACGATAGCCGTTCCGAAGGCGAGCGCGATCAGGCGCCAGCGACCTTCGGCCTTGATGAGCTTCAGTATCGCCATGAACGTAACGACGAGCACGCTCACGATCAGCTGGGTCTGAAGATTGACCGGCAATGTGATGACGGCAATGACGCAAAGGGAGAAAAACGCCCACGCTGCAACGGGACCGATCTTGCTCATTCATTCTGCCTTCCAGCATTCGGCATCATGCCACTGGTATCGCTTGACCTGACTTCATCTGGGCTTTTGCAAGCCCGATACGAGCCCATACCAAACGATGGTTAGGAGCTGATTAAGGACAATTGCCCCCCGCCGGTGCATCGCAGGCAGGTAACGGCACAATCACGGTCGCTCCAGTCTTTGCCGCGCCACCCGGTTCCGGCAACCTAATCGAATTCGCCGTCGCCGGCACGGCGACTGGCTGCTGACGCGCCGGTTGCTCGACGCGGACCACGCGCCTGGTCGGCGCAGGCGCCGTCATCACGGTCACGGGTCGCGTGTCGGTGGGCGCCGGCTCCTTGCGGTAAATCGGGTTGCCAACGCGGCCGATGCCCGCCTCCAGCGGCGGCGGGGCGCCGTAAGGGTTCCAGGCGGGGTCGCCGAATGTGCCGACGATCGTATAGCCATAGACGGGCGCGAGAAGGTCGTTTTCGCTTGCGCCAGTTGCGCAATAGCGGAAGCGGATCTGAATGGTGCCGTAGCCTTTAAGGGGAGAACGATGATTTTCCGCCCCGCGGATCTGCTGCCAGGCAAAAATGCAGGCGTCGCCGCCGCGGCCACGACCATAGGCATAACCGAAGGGCCCGTAATTGTTCTGCAGAAAGTCCGACGACTGCGCCAACGACACACCGGGAAGCGCACGCCGCGCCTGCCGCATCATCTCGGAACTCCTAACCGCCACGTAGCCGCTGCTCTTCTGCTGGTCGAACCTGGTCTCCATCGGCCCGAAGAATTGCGCGCGCAGGAAGTTCTGCCCCGGCGTCGCGGCCGAAGTGTAGAGGTAGATATCCTGCTCGATGGCGTTGGTTCTTCGCCGCTCGACCACATTCAGAACGGCGGGCCCGCCGGGCGGCGGCAGGATCAGCGCATTCTCGGCCGGAACGATCGTCGCATTGGTCGGCGTGCCGACGTCATTGTGCGTCGCGCAGCCGGACATGAGGAGGCCTGCCGCAAGCAGAGTTGCAGGCGCGACCACGCCCAGCGGCTTGTTGGTGATCGTGGAGCGGTCGTTCGATACGTCGAATCGCCTGCTGAAAAATCGTCCTGCCATGCCCGAGCATTAGGTGATTCAGGCAATTTCGCAAACCCGCAAAGGATAGGGGATGGCTTTTCGAGCTCTGGTGGTGGTGTGACCGTTGCAGCTATTACCGTTGGCACCGTAGCGGCCCGCGAAAATGCGTCCATCAGCAGTCGCCAACTCGGGCATTCCGGCGCCACCTACAGCGCCATTTCAGATCAGCCGCCGCGAGCCCGCCGCAATGTTGAAAAAGGCGACATAAACGGCTCTATCGCCGAATAGTTGGCGCACCTCATATACAAAGACTGCGTGAAAATCGGAAAAATACCTAAATAAATTCTCTCACCACATAGGTAATAATAGAAAACATCAGGCGCGACGCAATCCATGAAGATTTGCAATTGTCAGATGTTTACTTATTAATATCCGAAGCGCAGGATGGAAAAACTTTCTGCGTACAAATTATTTGGCGACGCTCATCTGTGACAGAAATCCGCGCCGAGATTTACGCTGGAATAGATTTGATCCGCCTGATCGAATTCTTGAATGAGCCAAAGCCTCTGCTGCGGGTTCCTTTGAGGCATTTTCGTCATCGCAGCGCGCTGCCCGCACCTTCCGGCGGCCGTCGCAAGCAGAGTGAAAATTGGAGCTCGCCATGAGAAACCTACTTCCCGCCCGTTTCCATGACTACGATTTCACCCCCATCTTCGTGGGTGCCGGGTTTACTCTCGCGATCGCCGTCATCGCCTACGGCTCCTTGTTTGGTCGCATCCTCTAGCGAGGCGCACCAACGGCGCGACGTCACCGGCAGGGCAAGCAGCAGACCTGTTTATGCGATCTGCGCCTTCAGCGTTGCTCGCATCCAGACGGCCATCCATAGCGGTACTGCCGGTTTCTCTGTCGGGACTGCCGCACTCGACGGTACCGTTCCGACACCCCGGTCGGAGCTGACACAGCAATTGCTGGAGATCCAGATGCCGATGGCGAAAGCGGTCTAGCGCGACCCGAAACCGGAATCAGATGACGCCGCATTGTTCGACAACCCCAGGCCGTCGAGTGCGGCAAGCGTTGCCTTGACCACGTCGGCAGCTGGCTGATCGACATCGACGACGACCGTCAGGGGCTCGCCGATCGGTTCTTCAAGCGTCGCCAGTTGCGTGTCGAGCAGCGATGCCGGCATGAAATGCCCTTCGCGATGCTGCATCCGGCCGGCGAGAACATCGCGGCGGCCATGGAGATAAACGAAGACAAGATCTCCCCCTGCACTCTCGCGCAACAGATCGCGATAGCTCCGCTTCAACGCCGAGCACGAAACGACGAGCGGGTCGGCGCTCGAGGAAAGCTGCCGTCCGATCTCACGGAGCCAGGGCCATCTGTCCTCATCGGTGAGCGGGATGCCGACGGACATCTTGGCGATATTGGCTTGCGGGTGCAAAGCATCGCCTTCGATGAAGCGATAGCCAAAGGCCCGCGCCACCGCCTCGCCGACAGAAGTCTTGCCGCTGCCGGAAACGCCCATGACGACAATCGAGCAAGGGAACTTCGGCGCATGACCACGGGATGACATGTCGGGGCTCGCCATGGATCGCTCGTCTCTCCGGTGCTGATTGCGACTGACATCGCTGATAGCGCCGCCCCATCAACGACACAAGGCCAGCTGACGCTCGTGCGGTTCCCGTCGAGACGGAACCGCGGCAACGCTCTCCAGCGCCGTGCGTCCTATTAGACGCGCAAAGGTCACTGTAGCACCTTGATTTGCTGCCTGTTTTTACGCATTTCCTAGGACGGAAAACCGTTTCGCACTTTTCCTGGAAATTCCTAGCTGGCGACCCGCGGGCGGGCGATGTCGTTGACACCCTCATCATCGGGTGCCTGGCCATAGCTCATCCGGCGCATCTGGGCGATGACCCGCTCCATCTCATCGTCGGGCAGAACCGGCGGCTCGCCGAGCGTCAGGGCCTGGACATACATGCGCGAGAGGGTCTCGATTTCGATCGCCATCCACAATGCCGATTCCAGCGTCTTGCCGAGCGAGATCTGACCATGCTGACCGAGCAGGCAGGCGGTGCGGTCCTTGAGCGCCACCAGCGCGTTGTTGGACAGCGCCTGGGTCCCGAACGTCGCATATTCGGCGCAGCGGATCGTCGTGCCACCGGCAATGCCGGTCATATAGTGGAAGCTGGGGATGGTTTTGTGGTGGCACGCAAGCGTGGTGGCATAGATAGAGTGGCAATGAAGAACCACGTTGATATCCGTGCGCTCGCGCAGGATATCGCGATGGAAACGCCATTCGGATGACGGTCGAAGGCCTGTGTAGTTGCCCTTAAAATCCATCTCGACCAGATCTTCCGGCTGCATCGTCTCATAGGCGAGCGACGAGGGCGTGACCAGGAAACCATCGCCGATGCGCACCGACAGGTTGCCGGCCGTCCCCTGGTTGATGCCGCTCGAATTCATCCGGCGGCAGATATCCACCATCTCGCGGCGAAGGGAGAGTACATCGGGCTGGTTCATCAGTCGTTCCTTTCGAAGTGTCAGTGGAAAACGGGTTCGGCTGGCTGACGCGCCCTCGCACGCCACTCAGTCGCGTAGTCGGAGATCGCAGCCGTGAGTGATGCGACATCGCTGGCCTCGGCCAGCGAAAGCGGCGCTGGCCGCCTGCGGGAATGTTGGCCGGCAAGCAGGGCCGCGCCGGATGCAACGCCGTAGGCATCGAGATTGAACCGGACCTGTCGGTCCGGCAGCAGTGCGGCGACAAGGCGGGCATAAAGCGGGTCGCGCAGGAAGCTGCCGTCGAGAACGACCAGAGGACCCGCCCCCAGGGCCTCGATGCATTCGGCGGTCAAGAGCGCACAATAGACGAGCGCCACCGCCTTGCGCTCCGTGGCAGTCTCCGGCTTTGGCCCTGATATACGTCCCCGCCCGGCGCTGCCCGGAAACAGGCCGTTGTCGTCGCCGAAGGAAGGCAGCGCCATCGTCCGGTCGGCGATCAATCGCCGGATGGTCTGTTCAGGCACAGGGTCGCTCGGTTGCCCGGGCCCGGCCACCAGCGAGAATTCGCGCCCGCCCATGGTCAGCACGCCGCCGAGCGGATTGCCGAAGACGTCGCTGTTCAAGGTCATGCCCCTGTTTTCGTCGAGCCTGTCGAGCGAGGTCTGACCGGAAAAACCGACAATCCAGGTGCCGGTGGAAATGACGGTGAACTCGTGCAGCCCGGCGGCATGATAGCGGTAGTGGTTGAGGCTGCTGTCATGCGCACCGACCAGGATACGAAGCCCCTGCGGCAAGCCGTGACGCCGCGCCAAATCTGCGCGCACCGGCCCGAGATCCTGCCAGGCGTCGGCGAAGGGCGGCATCAGCCGGCCCCAGCCACGCGCCGCGACGATCGGTGCGAAATGCCGCTCCGCCACGTTCCAGAGATGCGACTGCGCGCCAAGCAGGCTCGCCTCCGAGGTCGCCACGCCCGAAAGCCGCCATGCCCAGTATTGCGGCAGACCGAGATACCAGCGCGCCCGCGAGAAGGCTTCCGGTTCGCACTCCTGCATCCAGTAGAGCTGCCGGGCCTGATGGGTTGCCGCATGCATCGTCGCGCTGCCGCGGTCGAAGAACGATCCGGAGAGCGGGACATAACCGGCTTTGATCGCCTCCGGCAGCGGCTGTTCATAGTCGATCATCGGCAGGGTGGCGCCCTCGCCGATCTCGGGATCGTCACCAACAAGGACGCCTCCGGAACCGTGTCCGGAGGCAACGAAGGCCGAAAGTGGGTGACGCCGGCAGAGTTGTCCGATGCCGGAAAAGACCCACTCGCTAATGGCGCCGAGATCGTGATGGCGCCAGGGTGGTCCGGGCAGCACCGGGTTGGGGATGCTGAGCGTCTCAAGCACGACACCATCTGCCGTGACGGCATTGAGCTTGACGTTGGTCTTGCCGACGTCGAGCACCGCGATCGTGCCCTGCTCGTTGCGTGATGGTGTTGGCATGATGTCCGCACCTCCCGTCACATGCCCGGCCGCCAAGAACCGGATCGCCGCCCAATTTGAGCGTTTCCGGTTTAAACGAGGCCCGGAAACGCTCTAGATCAGCCCGTATTGCTTGGCCTTGTTGCGCAGGAACGGCAGGCCGTTGCCCATCACTTCTTCCTCGTCCTTGGCGACGGGGCGCCAGACGGCGAGGCCATAGGCGACTTCCGGCGGCATGTTGATGAAGCTCTCCATGGCAAGGCCACCCTTGAAGCCGATCGCGGCAAGCGTCGCAAAGATCTCGTCCCAGGCGCAATTGCCATAGCCCGGCGTGCCGCGATCGCTTTCGGAGAGGTGGATGTATTTGATGTGCTCGCGCGCATCGAGAATGCCGGTGCCGATGCCCTTTTCCTCGATGTTCATGTGGTAGGTGTCGAGATGCACGAAGACATTGTCGGCGCCGACGCGCTTGATCATGTCGACGGCCTGCTTGCCGGTGTTGATCAGGTGGTTTTCGTAGCGGTTCACGGCCTCGACGCCGAGTTCGATGCCGCGCGATTTGGCGTGTTTTGCCGCCGCCGTCAGCACGCGGGCGATATTGTCGTATTCGGCTTCGGTCGGCGGTACGCCGGTACGCTCGCCGATGCCGCCATAGATGACGCCGGACAGCGCTTCGCCACCGAGATCGGCCGTCTTGTCGATCGCGACCTTCAGGTGCTCGATCGCCGCATCGGGCCGGACGGAAGCCCAGGCGCGCTCGGGCAGGCCGAGCGAGCAGACCGCACGCAGCTTGTTCTTCTCCAGCAGCGCCTTGGTGTGGGCGGTGTCGACGGCCGGCGGATTGAGCATGGGGATCTCGATGAAGTCGACCTTGTACTTGACCGCCGCTGCGACCGCACGCTCGGCACCGGGCCGGTCCCAATTCATGGTCCACATGCTCGTATGGACGCCAAAACCCTGCATGATCACGTTCCTTTTCTGACAAATGAAATCTTGAATTTGGAAGCGGCGAAGCGCAGCACCATGACGCCGACGAGCAGCAGGCCCCAGACCGCGGTGGCGAGATGCTGGTTGGCGCCGATGAGGTTGAGCCCCGATGACAGCAGCTGCAGCACGACGAGCGCCACGAACACCGGGATGACCCGGCCAAAGCCGCCGAACGGATTGACCCCGCCGAGGAAGCAGGCAAGCACGGTGATCAGCAGATAGGACTCGCCATGGCCGATGCGCACCGAGTTGAACCGCGCCAGCATGATGATGCCGGCGATCGCGCACATGGCGCCCGAGAGCGTGTAGACGAGCACGATCACCTTGCGGGTGTTGATACCGGAATAGCGCGTTGCCTCAAGGTTTGAGCCGATCATGTAGGTGTTGAAGCCGAGCCTGGTCCGGGTCAGCAGCACATGCCAGGCCAGCACGCAGACGATGAAGACGATCAACGGCACCGGTATGCCAGCAATCGAGCCATGCCCGAGCGGCCCGATGAAGGCCGGAAAACCGGAGACGTCGCCGCCGCGCGTCAAAAACTCGCCGAGACCGCGCAGGAAGATCATCATCGACAACGAGACGAGGATCGGGTGTGCGCGGGTAAAGGCAATGACCAGGCCCATGACGATGCCGCTTGCGGCCCCGACTGTGACAGCGAGCACACAGCCGAGCGCAAAGGCACCGGCACCGGCATCCGCGCCACCGTTTGCCTGCAGCACCCAGGCAAGCGTCAGCCCGGCAATGTTGGCGGTGGAGGTTACGGCAAGGTTCAGGCCGCCGGTCAGGATCGGCAGCAGCATCGCCAGGGTCAGCAACCCAAGTTCGGGCAGCTGGAACGCCACCGAGCCAAAGGTCGCGGCACTCAGAAACTGAGGCGACGCCAGGCCGAACACCAGGATGACGGCAACCAGCGCCAGCCCCGGCCCTGCCATTTCCGGTCCGAACCACGCCTTCAGGCGATCCGAAAAGCTTGTCATCGGCGTGCACCTTTCTGGCTTGGGAAGGGCAGGAGCCGTTCGATGCTGGTGCTGGAAAGGGTGATGGCGATCAGGATGATGGCGCCGACGATCATCTTGAAGGCAAAGGGAGAAACGCCCATCAGGTTCAGCCCGTTCTGGGTGATCGCGATCAAGAGCACACCGAGCACGCAGCCGAGCACCGAGCCCTTGCCGCCGCCGAGTCTGGCGCCACCGAGAACGACGGCGGCGAGCACGTCGAGTTCTCGTCCGTAGAGCGCGTTCGGCACGACCTCCTGCGCATAGTGCGCCTGCACCAGCCCGCCGATGCCGGCCATCAGGCCGAGCCAGCCGAAGGCGATGAACTGCATGGCACCGATATTGATGCCGAAGCGGCGCGCACCTTCCGGATTGTCGCCGAAGGCATAGAGCTGCCGACCGGTGGTCGTGCGGGTGATCAGCACCCAGGTGGCGATGACGCACAGCACCATTACCAGCACCGGAAGGGTGATCTCGATCCAACTGCCGTCGGCCATTTCATGCTCGAAGAGCACGACGCGATCCGTCAGCCATTCCGGCAGATCGTAGATCGACACGCCCTTGGTGAAGAACATCAGCAGGCCGAAGTAGATATTGAAGGTCGAGATCGTTGCGACGATCGAAATGATGCGGAAACGGTGGATCAGCAGCGCATTGATGGCGCCAAGGCATATGCCGATCGATCCGGCGATGATCAGGCCGGAGATCCAGCCGCCGCCGCCGATCCAGCCAAGCGCGATCGCCGTACCGTACTGCACCACCGAGGCGGCAACAGCGAAGGAGATGTCGATGCCGCCGGCGATGAGCACGACCAGCAGGCCGACGGCAAAGATGATGTTGACCGAACTGGTGTTCAGGAGATCGAAGGCGTTGCCGAGCGAGAAGAAATTGGCCGTCGCCAACGACAGCACCGTGCAGATGATGGCGATGACGGCGAGCAGCGCGACTTCCGTCGCGTGGGTGCGGGCGAAGCTATGCATAGACCGCCCCCTCGATTTCGGCGAGCGGAACGCTGCGGGGATCATAGCTGCCGACGATGCGACCCTGCGCCATGTGCAGGACGCGGTCGGCGTTGAAATAGACCTCCGGAACCTCGTCGGAGATCAGAATGATCGCAAGCCCCGTCTCGGCGAGCTTGGCGACGATGTCGAAGATACCGGCGCGTGCGCCGACGTCAACGCCGACGGTGGGCGCGTCGAGGATGAGCAGCTTCGGATCGGTCGCCAGCCACTTGGCGATGGCGATACGTTGCTGATTGCCGCCTGACAGCGTCGAGATCGCGTCGCCTTGCAGGCCGATCTTGACGCCGAGATCGGCAATCCAGCCGGCGACGAGCTTGCGCTTGCGCTCATCCGAAAGAAAGCCGCCCGAAACGATCTTGCCGAGCGAGCTGATGACGAGATTGTCGGCGATCGACTGCGGCTGGATGAGGCCGAGCGACAGCCGGTCTTCGGAGAGATAGGCGACGCCCGCCTTGATGGCATCGCGATTGGAGGCGAAACGGACCGGCTTGCCCTCGAGCGTAATCGTACCGGCCACCGGTTGCAGCATGCCGAAAAGCGTCTGCGCGAGTTCGGTTCGACCGGCGCCGAGAAGACCGGTAATCCCCAGCGTCTCACCGCGCCTGACGGTCAGCGATATGTCATCAAACTGGCCGGGGCGGCTCAGGCCCTTTACCTCCAGCACGACGGGCTGATCCTGCCCGGATTTGGCGCGGACCTGCTGGTCGAAGGTCTTGCCGGTCATCAGTTCGGTGATGCGCGATTGCGTCATGCCGGCGGCGGGGTAGACGCCGACCAGCGCACCGTCGCGCAGCACGGTGATGCGGCTTGAAATTTCCAGTACTTCCGCAAGGCGGTGGCTGACGAAGACGACGGCGACGCCGGAGGCCGAAAGGCCGCGAACGATGTCGAGCAGATGATCGGTCTCCGACTGGGTCAGCGATGCGGTCGGCTCATCCATGAAGACGAGCTTCGCTTCGCCGACAAGGGCGCGGGCAATGGCCACGATCTGGCGCTGGGCAATCGCATATTCCTTGAGCGGCAGGTCGACGTCGAGCGCGATGCCGAGGCGCTCAAGCGCATCCATCGCGATCTTGCGCATGCGGCCATAATCGACCAGCTTCGGCCAACGGCCGAGAACGGTCTGGAAGGCGATGTTTTCAGCGACGCTCATTTCGGGGAAAAGCGCCAGGTCCTGCCAGATGACCTGAATGCCGCGATCCTGAGCGGTCACCGGCGACATGTGCGAATAGGTCTCGCCGTCATATTCGATCGAGGCGCCTTCGGCCGGGCGGTAGACGCCGGTAATGATCTTGATCAGGGTGCTCTTGCCGCAACCGTTTTCGCCCGCGAGGCAATGGACCTCGCCCGGACGAACGTCGAAGCTCACATTTTTGAGCGCCTTGACGCCACCGAAAGTCATGTTGATGTCGTGCAGGGACAGAAGCGGCATTTCGCTGCCTCCCGCGGTCGCAAGCTGATGCATGAACGTGTGCCCCGAATACCGTTTTGAAGGGACGTGCCAGGCCGGCCGAAGCCGGCCCAGCAGCCGGGAGAACCCACTGCATGTTTCCTTAAATCGCTGCCGATCTAGGGATAAAACATGCAACAATTCATAGCGTTACAGCGGTCTTTGCGCGTCCAATAGGACGTGCGACGCTGTAGCGGGTCAGAGACCCATGGCCGCAAGGTCCGCGACTGTATCCTTGTTGATCGGCACGAGCTGATCGACGATGATGTTGTGGTTCTCGAAGTCCGGCTTGACCTTGCCGAGACCTTCGATCTCGTCGCCGTCCTTGACTTCCTCACCCTTCATCAGCTTGTCGGCGAGCGTCACGAACACTTCGCCCGCCTGCTTCGGATTCCACATGAAGCCGCCGGAGATCGCGTCCGACTTCACCAGCTTCTGCCCCTGGCCCGGCGAGAACGGGCCGAGCACGAAGATCTCGCCGACCTTGCGGCGCTCTTCGACGGCGCGGCCTGCCCCGATCGGTCCCTGACTGCCGAAGGCAAGGAACCCCTTGAGATCCGGATGGGCGGAAATCAGATCGAGCGCGGTCGAGCGGCTCTTGTCGACGTCTTCGGCAACGCCGTAGCGTTCGCCGACCAGCGTCATATCTGGGTGGTTCTTCTTGATGTAGGCAATCGCTGCATCGGCCCAGGCATTGTGCAGCGGCACGGTCAGCGAGCCGACGAAGACGGCATATTCGCCCTTGCCGCCCATCTTCTCGGCGAGCAACTTGCCATGCGCTTCGCCGAAGCCGGTCGAGGACGCCAGCTCGAAATCCCAGTCGGCGCCCTTCTGGCTCGGCGATTCATGCGTAATGACGATGATGCCCTTTTCCTTCGCCTTGGTCAGAACCGGCTCCAGAACCTTGGCATCGTTGGGCACGACGCCGATGACCTTCACGCCCTGGGCGATCAGATCCTCGATGGCGCGTACCTGCAGCGCCGGGTCGGCGCTCGTCGGGCCGACCATGAAGGCGTCGATGCCGAGCTTTTGGCCACGTTCCTTGATGCCGGCCTCCATGGCGTTGAACCACGGAATACCGCCAATCTTGACCACGACGCCGACCTTTCCGGCGTCCTGAGCGAATGCCGCAGCCGCGCCGGCAAGCGACAGCGATGTCGCCAGGGCGGCGACCAGAATTTTCTTGATCATGTCTCTCCTCCACTCGTCCCCCATAGGGAACACGCCCGGCTGCGAAAGCGCCGGCCTCCAGTTTCAAATCGCAACTGGCTAGGAACGAATTCCCGCCTCCCTGATCGCCGCCTCCTCAGACGACACCATCGCATGCACAATCGATATTTCTTGTTTGCACAATCGATGGTGCAAAGACTATTGTGCAGACTTAATCTTTCGTCAAGGGGAAATCGGCACTAAGACGATGAGGGAGGCACGTGGATGACGAAGAGCAGCAAGAAGAAGGCGACGATCTACGACTTGTCGGTGCTATCAGGCAGTTCGCCTTCAACCGTGAGTGCGGTTCTGAACGGGACCTGGCAGAAACGGCGGATCAAGGAGAGCACGGCGGCGCTGATCCGGGACCTGGCCGAAACCCACCAATACACCGCCAACCGCCAGGCACGCGGCCTGCGCAGTTCGCGCTCGGGCCTCATCGGCCTGCTGCTGCCCGTCCATGACAACCGTTACTTCTCTTCGATGGCGCAGACCTTCGAAGCGCATGTCAGAAGCAAGGGACAATGCCCGATCGTCGTCAGCGCCAGTCGCGACCCGGAAGAAGAGCGCCGGACTGCAGAGACGCTGATCTCCTACTCGATCGACGAGCTATTCATCTGCGGAGCGACAGACCCGGACGGCGTGCACGAAGTCTGCGAGACCGTGGGCCTGAAGCATATCAATATCGACCTACCCGGCACCAAGGTTCCGTCCGTCATCAGCGACAACTACGAAGGCGGCCGGATGCTGACCGAGGCGATCATCCGCCATTTCCCGGCGGATCAGCCACTGCGGCCGGATGAGCTCTACCTCTTCGGTGGCCGCGACGACCACGCCAGCCGTGAACGCATCCGTGGCTTCCGCGCCGTCAAACGCGAGCTGTTGGGAGAGGATCCGGACGGCTGCATCCAGCCGACAGGCTACGCTCCCAACAATGCCAGGCTCGCCTTCGAAGCCTTCTACGAAAAACACGGCAAGCTGCCGCGCGCCCTGTTCGTCAACTCCTCGATCAACTTCGAGGGCCTGTTGCGTTTCATGGCCGGTCATCTGCACGAGAACTTCGCCGACCTCACCGTCGGCTGCTATGACTACGACCCCTTCGCGTCCTTCCTGCCCTTCCCGGTCATCATGATCCGGCAGGACGTCGAGGGCATGATCGCCAAGGCGTTCGAGGTCATCGAAGAAGGGCGGCCCCAGCCACGCATTCACCTGATCAGCCCCGAGCTGGTCCAACCACGCACGGCGCTGACCGGCCCGCTCGATGCCCTCAAGGACATCGACTGAGCTACGATCTCCGTTGATTTTTCGGCTGCGCAATATTTCCACCGATGATTTTTCTGTACATCTATTCTATTTCCACGTATTCATTGGATATGGACGAAATAGACAGAAAAATCATTGGAATTCTCGCGCAGGACGCCCGCCGGTCTTTGACCGACATTGGTGCTGCGGTCGAGCTTTCGCCCTCCTCGGTCAACGAACGTATCCGCCGGCTCGTCACTAGCGGGGTGATCCGCCGCTTCACCATCGACGCCGACCATAGCGCGCTCGGGCTCGACGTGCTCGCCTATGTCTGGGTCGGACTATCCCCCGATGCGGATGAAGCCGCGTTTCGCACCTTCATGGCCGATCACCCCTCGGTTGCGGAGTGCCATCACGTCACCGGCGCCTGGTCCTATTGCGTCAAGGTACGCATGCCATCGCTCGGCGATATCGAGCCCTTCCTGGCAGAGCTCAAGCACCGCCGCTTCCTGGCTCGTAGCGAGACGGTGATTGCCTTGTCGACTGTAAGGGAAACCCAGTTCACCAGCCCGGAGCGCTGATCCATGTCTGCATTGCTGTTTGGAAAAGGCCTGTTGCTCGGCCTGGCCATTGCTGCCCCGCTCGGCCCGATCGGTGTGCTATGCATCAACCGCACGCTCGAGCGCGGCTTCTGGGCCGGTGTCGCCGGCGGCTTGGGCACGGCGCTTGCTGACGCCAGCTATGCACTGCTGGCGGCCGCCGGCTTTGCTGCCTTTGCGACCCTGCTCGCCACGGTATCGACACCGCTCAGCCTGCTCGGCGGCGCCTTCATGATCTGGCTTGGCTGGCGTGGGCTTCAACCGAGCCCGGTCACAGCCGCGGCCCAGGTCGGTGCGCGCGACCTCATCCAGACAACCGCGGCGACCTTCGCGCTGACGATCGCCAATCCGCTGACGATCCTGTCCTTTGCCGCTTTCTTCGCCGTCCTCGGCCTGGCGAAAGCCGGTGGGCTTGCGAACGCCGCCATCGTCGTTGCCGGCGTATTCCTCGGTTCACTCGCCTGGTGGATGCTTTTGAGCGGCGGGATCGCCCTTGCCCGGCAACGCCTGCCCGATCGTTTTGTCAGCTGGGTCTCACGCCTTTCGGGTATCGTCCTGATTGCCTTCGGTGCGATAGCCATCGGCTCGGTCGTTGTGAACCTCGCCTCAGATTAAGAGCTACGCCAACAGCTGCCAACGGCTATTCAGCCGCTGGCTTGACGCATTCGACATGCCACCATTTCGGTCGTCCGCCGCGGTAGCTATGCGAGACCGGGATCAGATCAATGGCACCGGTCTTGTCGAAACAGCCGAGCACCAATGCCACGACGGGTGCGTCATCGAGCGCACCGATCGTGCTCCCGCACTTCCCGCAGAAGGCGCGACTGGAATAGTCCGAGGAGCGATAGGTCGAGGGCGCACCGCCCGGCCCGATCCAGGCAACAGCTTCCGTTGGGAATTCAACCCAGGCGACGGTCAGTGCACCCGAATGCCGCTGGCACAGTTTGCAGGAGCACGTGTGCGGCTTTCCAGCCGGCCCCTGCGCCTCAAAACGGATCGCCCCGCAAAGGCATCCACCAGTATGTGGTTTCATCCTCTTGGTCACGGCTCTTGTCACTCTTTACCCTCAGTTGCAGTTTCGATTCGCACAACATAGCGTGCAGCACGCAACTTGGCGTAGCGCTGTATTGACACACTCCGTCAGAGGTCCAGGAAAAGAGCAGTCATGCGCCGGCGGTCAGTAGAACCACGCGCCGATGTCGCGAAACGCACGTTTGCTCTGGTCGCGCCTGTTTCCGCCTTGCGCGGCCTGGCCCTCGCCGGTCGGAAGACTGAAGCCGAACGGATCAGACGGCTCGCCTCCCCTGTCGCGCCAATAGGCATCGAGATCGGCCATCATCATCCGGCGGCGTTTGCGCCGCCTGCGATTGATCACATGCCTTTCGTTGGAGACGGCATAGACGTGCGGAGCGTTGCCCTCGGAGGCGAGCCCCTGAAGCGTCAGCAAAACGGCGTCCTTGGGCCGCAAACCACCAAGATCGCGGGTCGCGGTAATCAACGCACGTTTCGCATCGCCTCCGCGCGGCCCCTGCATACCGCCGATCGCCAGGCTATAGGCGCCTTCACCGCAGCGCACGAAGGCAAAACTGACGGTACACAGCGCATAGCGATCGCTTTGCCGGCTGAGCCTGATCGCAAAGGCGCCCTCATGGCGGCCGCCGCAGTGGTCGGCCAGCAGCAACTGGATGCGATAGTTTTCGTCGCGCCCGCCAACGGTGCCCATTTCCATCGGTGTGCCGCGCCAAAGCGCCATCAGCGAGCGGCGGGACAGGACTTCGCTCGCCACATCGAAGTGGTCCATCAACAGTTCAAGACGCCGCCGCGAGGACGCGCCATGCAGCAGAAAGGTCGGGACCGACTTGCGGATGAGATCGTCATGCGGAAGCCCCAATTTGTAGCGATCGCCGAACGCGCCGAGAAAGGCGAGCCAGCGCGTCGTCAGCACCGGCTGAAGCAAAAGGCGCATCGAGAACACGGCCGCTCGCTTCAACGTGAGCCGCCCGCCGAGTTTGAGGACCTGCCACAGGATCTGCCGGCCCGAGCGACCGCGCTCCGGCATATTGGCGGCAGCGACAAAGCCCACCGATGGCGGCAGGGCCTCTACTGTGTCACCGCCATCTAAGGGGAGCGATGGCAAACCCGATCGAGCGCTGTATTCCTGCAAACGACCTTCCAGGGACATGATGCAATTCCTTGAAAGCAAATGCTTGTCCAAGCATCGCCGGGATATCCGGCGCCGCTGGGTTTGCCTTCTGTTTGTCAAGGGAATGCGGAGATGTGATCGGGAATTGAGCGCCGTTTGTGGCGCATCCATCTCCGCGTGCAAATCGCCGCTCGGCTTTCGCCGAACGCTGCACAGGACCTGACCCGGCCCTATTCAAGGTCATTCTGATAGTGATCAGGCGGCGCTTTCGCGCGGCAGCATTATGGTGATCATCGCTCCGCCGCCGGGGCGCGCTGCGAACTCCAGCCGGCCGCCGTGGGCCTTGGCAATCGCCTGCACGACGGAGAGGCCAAGGCCTGTTCCGCCGGTTGCTCGCGATCGTGACGCATCGCCGCGCCAGAACAGGTCGATCGAATGGGTCGACACGTCGTCCGGGAGCCCTGGCCCGCGATCGAGCACGCGGATGAAGGCTTCATCGGCTCCACGCGCACCGGTTTCGCAGCGAAGCACGCCACCGGAGGCCGCATAGCGGCAGGCATTTTCGACGAGCGCGAGCAGGGCCTGGCGCAGGCGCTGGGAATCGCCCGACACGACCGCTGGTTCGAGCGCTGCCTCAAGCGAGAGGCCTGCGGATGCCAGAATGGTGCGGGAGGCGCCGAGCACCTGTGTCGCCTCGGCAGAAAGATCGACGGCGCTGCGCTGGGTGACCAGCTTCTGGCCCGCCGCCAGCGAGAGTGTGCGCAGATCCTCGACCAGGGCGGACAACCCTTCCACCTGCACGAGGAGCTGCCGCACACGCTCCTGTTCCAGCGGAAAGACCCCGTCGGCCATGCCCTGCAGATTGCCCTGCAATATCGTCAGCGGTGTGCGCAGTTCGTGGGCCACGGCCATCGTGTTGAAGCGCAGACGGCTTTCCATGCTTTCAAGTTCCGCCGCAAGTTCATCGAAAGTCCTGATCAACGTCGCCACTTCCTTCGCCCCCTTCCGCACGGATCCAACACGGACTGCGAAATCGCCCGCGCGCAGATCCTCGGTTGCCTGCGCGAGCAATTCCAATGGGCGGCTGATTTTGCGGGCAAGCCAATAGCCGATCAGGCTGCAGGTTGCCGCAGCGATGACACCGAACGTGATAATCGACAGGTCGATCTCGTTGTTGCCCCATTCCTCAATCTGCGGGATGTTGGTGACGAGCGACCGAAGGTGCTCCTCCTGAGGCATGCGGCCGGCATTGAGGTCGGTATATGCCTGGGCCGCGCCAGACGGCATCCGCTTGAGCATCCGCTCCTCAAGGTCCGACTCGACCCACATGACCCCGAAATAGACGATACAAACACTGACCACGAGCAGGACCGCCTGAAGCATGGCGGTGAGAACGCTGAGCGGCAGCCGCGACATTCTGATTTTCATCTCGGCTCCACGAACCGGTAGCCGACGCCGCGAACCGCGGTGAAGAATCCGCAGGCTCCGAGATCCTCAAGCTTGCGCCGAAGGTTGGCGACATGGGTATCGACGGTGCGCGCCAGCGCGTCACTATCCGGAAGGCAGGCGTCGAGTATGTCGGCCCGATCAAAGGCGTGCGTCGGGCGGCGGATCATGTGGGCCAGGATACGGAACTCGCTGAGCGTCAGCGGCAGGGACCGGCGCTTGCCGCTGTTGTCGATAAAGGCGGCATGGGCGTCGAGGTCGACCTCGACGTTTTCGAAGCGCAATATCGTGGCGCCGGCGCCGTTTCGCGTCCGCCGCAGCACCGCATTGACGCGAGCCACGACCTCCTGCGGATTGAACGGCTTGACGACATAGTCGTCGGCGCCGAGCCTAAGGCCAGCCAGTCGATCGAGATCCTCGGCAAGGGCCGTCACCATGATCGTTGGAGTGTTGCTTTCGCGACGGATGCGCGCCAGCACTTCGAAACCGTCGAGCCGCGGGATGCGCACGTCGAGAAGAATGAGGTCGGGCGAAAGCACGGAATGGTGGGTAAGCGCGGTTTCACCATCCGCAGCACGCACAGTCCTGAAGCCATCGCGCACGAGATAGGCATCGAGGATCTGCGCGATCTCCGGTTCGTCCTCGACCAAAAGGATGAGCCCCTTGTCGACCATCTGCAAATTCCTCGCGCATGTGTTGTGGTCTCGAGCTTATGGGACGAAAAAATCCGGCATGCAATTCATCCGAGCAGTGCTCGACAGCATCACAGAGCGTTCCGCATCAAGCGTTCTTCGTTTCTCCGCCATTTCTTGACAAATCGAACCGAGTGTCCCCGCCGACGCCCCCGGACCATAGCTGTCGAGCACGGTGCATGTGCCTTGCGGCCCCATCCAACACGACCGATCGAAACTGCACACGCCTGGCTCGCTCATCCGGATCGCGCCGAATGGCGGGCCGCCACCTCTTCTCGCATGGCCGGACGCGGGCCAACCATTAAAAACCACAAGGAAACTTTCATGCCTCTTGAAACGAACGATCTTACGTCGGCCGACATTGCCAGGATTCTGCAATGCATCCCGCATCGCTATCCATTCCTGCTCGTCGACAGGCTCGTCTCGATCCGTGGCGAAGAAAGCTGCGTAGGGATCAAGAACGTTTCGATCAACGAGCCGCAGTTTCAAGGGCATGTCCCAGGCAATCCGGTATTCCCCGGAGCGCTCATCATCGAGGGCATGGCGCAGACGGCGGGCGTCATGTGTGCCGCCTCCAAGCTGGCGCAAGGGTTGACGCCCAAAATCATCTACATGCTGACGGTGGACAAGGCACGGTTCCGCAAGCCCGTCCGCCCCGGCGACGCCATCGCTTATCACATGACCAAGCTCGCCTATCGCCGCAATATCTGGCGTTACCGCGGCGAGGCCCTGGTCGACGGCGCGCTCGTTGCCGAGGCCGAGATTTCGGCATACCTGGAGACCGAAGGGAAGCAACCCGTGGCGGCGGCTTGAGCTTGCGATGACAGCCACGCGTGGCGATCCGATGGGTCGCCCGTTTCTCATCGATGCTTAGGTTAACCGCTTAGCAGCCACTTTGGCCCTCGCGGTGGCGCAGCCTTGCCCAGCGCCGCGTGGGGAGGAATGCCTGCCCCAGCGGCCCTAAGCACCACTTCGAATGGTTGATTTTCCGTCCGCTCCGAGCCTTCTCGAGTTCCCCGCCCTTCCTTGACAGACAACCGCAACTCTCCCGCTCGCACCTCCTCAGATTTTTTCATCGCGAGCATTCGGAATGTCCAGCTTCCTGCAATCCACCACCACACCTGCCGCCGGCCGCCGGTGGCAGGCTGCCAATCCCCAGACATGGCTTGCGCGATGCTACGCCTACGTCCAGGAACAGCCGATCCAGGCAGCCGCATCGGCAACGATCTTCGTAGGCTTCAGTTTCATGGCGTTTCCCGGCATCGATCTCACCGTGTCTCGCTGGGCGGCGGCCGGTGACGCGGATTTTCCGCTATCGCGAGAACACGCGCTGCGTTTGCTGCGCGATTTCAACCGTCTGATCCCGATTTTGATCCTGCCTGCCGTAGCAGTCATGCTAGCCGTGCAGATGCGCGCGCCGCGCGCCTGGTTGCCACGCCCGCACAAGATGTTGTTTTTCCTGACCTTCTATGCGCTCGGCCCGGGCCTTGTCATCCAGCTCCTGAAAAGACTGGTCGGCCGTGCCCGGCCCTCTGAAGTCATCGAGTTCGGCGGAACCCTGCCGTTTACGCCCGCCTGGCAGGTGTCCGGTGCCTGTTCGCGCAGTTGTTCGTTTGCCTCCGGCGAGGCGGCGACAGCGATTGCCTTGATTGCATTGGTGGTCTTTCTACCAACACGATGGCGCTTGACGACGATAATCGCCTTGATCCCCGTCGTGCTCGCCTTCTCGCTCAACCGCATCGCCTTCGGAGCCCATTTTCTCTCGGATGTCGTGCTCGCCTGGTTGCTGATGCTCTGGATCATGCTGTGGCTATGGTCGGCCTTTGCAGCCCATGGCACGCGCATCGATGCCGCTCTGACACGCGGCCAACGCCATCTCGAAACATGAGATCGGCGGCAGCCTCGCTGCCGGTCGGTTTCTGCTTACTCAGGCGCTGCGCACGGACCGGCGCCAGACGAAGGGGGCGTTGAGCCGCAGCGACTGCGATTGCCCGACATCATCACTCATCAGCCACGCGACCGCCGCTGCCGCGATCTCCTCGATCGGCTGGGCAAATGTCGTCAGGTCATAGGAGTTCCAGGCCGCCTGCGGAATGTCGTCGAAGCCGACGACGCAGAGATCGTCGGGGATCGACAGCGAAAACTGATGTCGCGCCGCGTCCATGAAGCCGAGAGCCACGAGATCGGTGACGCAGAAGACCGCATCCGGGCGCTCGCGGCGGGTCATCAACCGCTGAGCGAGAACCTTGCCGCTTTCGTAACCCGTCGGGCCGAAGCGCTCGACGGTCACATCGAGCCCCTGCTCCCGCGCGGCGGCAACGAAGCCCACTTCCCGCGCCATGAGGCTCGGCGTTCCCGCTTCCGAATTGGCAAAGGCGAGACGGCGGCAGCCTGCCCGCAGGAACGCCGTCACGACGCTCTGCGCCGTGTCGTCCTCGTCGAGGTTTATCCGGAGCGGTCCCTGATGCTCGTCGTTTCGATTGATCAGGACCAGCCGCTGGCCGTTCCTGACGCAGAGATCGACGAGCGACTTGTCCGGCATGCCGGACAGCACGATCGAGGCATCGGCCCGGTACCGGATCGCCTGCCGCAACGCCATATCGACACGTTCGTCGGAGCGGTCGGTGTTGACGAGCATCGCGATCTTGCCGGCGTTCTGCAGTTGCTGCGTCAGCGCCTTGATCAGCGCAGAACGATAAGGCGTGCCCATATCGGAAACGACGAGGCAGACGATGCCGCTTTCGTTGCGCATCAGTCCGCGGGCAAGATGATTGACGTGATAGCCGAGCGCTTCAGCCGCCTCCATGACCTTGCGGCGCGTCTCCGGTGCAATGCTTGCACCCGCTGTAAACGCGCGTGAAACGGCGGACCGGGAAACGCCGGCCTTCCTTGCTACTTCCTCGGCACTGACGAATATCTTGTCGCTCATCGGGAACCAATCTTGCACGGCCTTGCAAACTTCTTGCAACAAATCTCAAGTCTGTGCAAGCTCGATCAAACCCAATAGATTAAACTTTCCGTATTTGTTTGGACTTGGATTGACAACATTCCAATCCATGTGACACCTTGCACGCGCTTGCATTACTGCGGTGTGGAGGCATCGCATCATTGGGAGGAAGTTATGAAAGCTGTATCCATTTCGGTTGCGCTCGCCGCAACCGGCCTAGCATTCGCGGCGTCTGAGGCGCAGGCGGCAGGCAGTCTCAATCTGATTTGCTCGGCAGACGTCGTCATTTGCGAGCAGATGACCGCCGATTTCGAGAAGGAAAGCGGGATCAAGGTCAACATGGTTCGCCTGTCTTCTGGCGAAACCTATGCCAAGGTTCGCGCCGAGGCGCGCAACCCCAAGACCGATATCTGGTGGGCAGGCACCGGCGACCCGCATCTGCAGGCCGCATCCGACGGACTGACGCTCGAATACAAGTCGCCGATGCTCGACCAGCTCCAGGATTGGGCGAAGAAGCAGGCCGAAGGCTCGGGCTATCGCACCGTTGGCGTCTATGCCGGCGCGCTCGGCTGGGGATACAACACCGAGATCTTCCAGAAGAAGGGCTTCAAAGAGCCGAAATGCTGGGCCGATCTGCTGGACGCGTCGCTGAAGGGCGAGATCCAGATGGCAAACCCCAACTCGTCGGGTACAGCCTATACGGCGCTTGCATCGCTGGTGCAGATCATGGGCGAAGACCAGGCGTTCGATTACCTGAAGAAGCTCAACGCCAACGTCGCGCAATACACCAAGTCAGGCTCGGCGCCGGTCAAGTCGGCAGCACGCGGCGAGGCCGGCCTCGGCATCGTCTTCATGCATGATGCCGTCGCCCAGACGGCCGAGGGTTTCCCGATCAAGGCGATCGCCCCTTGTGAAGGCACCGGCTACGAGATCGGCTCGATGTCGATCATCCGCGGTGCCAAGAACCTTGACAATGCCAAGGCCTGGTACGACTGGGCGCTGAAGGCAGACGTTCAGTCGCGCATGAAGGACGCCAAGTCCTTCCAGCTGCCGTCCAACAAGAGCGCGGAAGTGCCGAAGGAAGCACCCAAGTTCGAGGATATCAAGCTGATCGACTACGACTTCGCCACCTATGGCGATTCCGAAAAGCGCAAGGCACTGCTCGAGCGCTGGGACCGCGAAGTCGGCGCCAGCGCCAACTGACGGCATTCGGTTTGCGATCGGCCGGATCGAACGATCCGGTCGATCACATCTCGAAAGACCGCACGCGTTTCCGGCGGCCGAAAGCCGGCCCTGCAACAAATCGACATTCCAATATTGAAGAGACGCGAGGACCGTGATGGAACATCGCAACCGTAGGCTCGACCTCACACTCGGGCTCGGGCTGGCCGCATTCCTGGCTGTGCCCTGGTACCGCATCGAGGGAGGCTTCTTCGGGCTTGGCTGGCTTTCCGGCTTCCCCTCCGATGCTGCCGTGGCACCCGGCCTTGCGCAAATCTTTGCCCACGGGCGTTCATGGCTCGTCGTCGCGCTTGTCCTGCTCGGCATCTGCGCGGTTGCCCGGCTCGTCCGCGATCCGGCCCGCCGCGGCCTGGTGTTGGCGGCAGCCGGCGCGCTCGGCCTTCTCTTCATCGCGGCCCAGGGTCTGGCGATCGGCTTTACCGGTTGGACCTGGACGATCAGCGAAAGCCTGTTCGGCCCGCTTGCCGACGGACAGCCCTCGATGGGCGCCGGCGCCGTCCTCGCTTCCCTCGCCTTCGTCCTCATCTTCGCATTTGGGCTGGCGGAGCGCGGCGTCATGAAGGGCGATGCCTTCATCGTCGCCTCGATCGCGCTGCTCGTCTGCCTCGTCGTCGTCTTCGTCTTCTATCCCGTCGGCAGCATGTTTGCGGCTTCAGTCCAGGACTTCGACGGTTCGTTCAAGCCTGATGGTTTCCTGCGCAACATCCAGGACGGCTCGATCTGGAGCCTTGGCTGCGTCACCGGGGGCGAGCGCTGCGGCGTCGCCTGGCGCACGCTGTGGCTGGCGCTGATGACCGCTTCCGGCTCGACCTTGCTCGGCCTAGCGTTTGCCCTTGTCGCAACGCGCACCCGCTTCCCCTTCAAGAAGGGTATGCGCATGCTGACGGTGCTGCCGATCATCACGCCGCCCTTCGTCATCGGCCTGGCGCTCACCCTGCTCTTCGGCCGCGCCGGCGTCATTACGGAGTTCCTGTCCGATGCTTTTGGCATCGAACCGGGCCGCTGGCTCTACGGCCTCACCGGCATCTGGATCGCGCAGGTGCTGTCCTTCACCCCGATCTCGTTCCTGGTGCTGATCGGCGTCGTCGAGGGCGTCAGTCCCTCGATGGAAGAGGCATCGCAGACGTTGCGGGCCGACCGCTGGCGGACATTCTGGAACGTCTCGCTCCCCCTGATGAAGCCGGGCCTTGCCAACGCCTTCCTGATCGGCTTCATCGAGAGCATGGCCGATTTCGGTAATCCGCTCGTGCTTGGCGGCAGCCATGGCGTGCTTTCGACGGAAATCTTCTTTGCCGTCGTCGGCGCGCAGAACGACCCGTCACGCGCCGCCGTGCTCGCCATCATCCTCTTGTGCTTCACTTTGTCGGCGTTCCTTGCCCAGCGCTATTGGCTGGCGGGCAAGAATTATTCGACCGTGACCGGCAAGGGCGATTCAGGCTCGCATATCGCTCTGCCCCGCTCGCTGTCGATCGGCGTCCACGCCGTGGTGATCCCGTGGATGATCTTCACGGTCGTCGTCTATGGCATGATCCTGTTTGGCGGCTTCGTGAAAACCTGGGGTCTCGATAACTCGCTGACGTTTGAGCACTATATCAAGGCCTTCTCGTTCTCGGTCACCGACGGCGTCATCGCCTGGACCGGCGTCGCCTGGAATTCATTCTGGACGACGATGGAAATCGCGCTGATCTCGGCGCCACTGACGGCCCTCGTCGGGCTGTTGACCGCCTACCTGATCGTCCGGCAGCGATTTGCCGGGCGGGATGTGTTCGAATTCGCCTTGATGTTGAGCTTTGCCATTCCCGGCACGGTCATCGGCATCAGCTACATCATCGCCTTCAACCTGCCGCCACTCGAAATGACCGGCACGGCACTGATCCTCGTTGCCTGCTTCGTCTTCCGCAACATGCCGGTGGGCGTACGCGGCGGCATCGCGGCGATGAGCCAGCTCGACAAAAGCCTGGACGAGGCATCGCTGACGCTCCGGGCAACCAGCTTCCGCACGCTGCGCAAGGTCATCCTGCCGCTCTTGCGTCCGGCGATCGTCGCCGCCCTCGTCTACTCCTTCGTCCGGGCGATCACGTCGATCAGCGCCGTCGTCTTCCTCGTCAGCGCCGAATACAACATGGCGACGTCCTATATCGTCGGCCTCGTCGAAAACGGCGAGTTCGGCGTGGCGATCGCCTATTCGTCGGCCCTCATCGTGGTGATGATCACTGTCATCACCGGCCTGCAACTGCTTGTCGGCGAGCGCAAGCTTCGGCGGGAGAACCGCGTCTTCGGCGCGGCTCCGGCCCGCGCTGCCACCAAGACCCTTTCCCAGGAGAACCCCGCATGAGCACCCCACGCACCGGCTCGGTCGTCTTCCAGAACGTGCGCAAGCAGTTCGGCGCCTTCACCGCCATCCACGATCTGTCGCTGACCATCGAACCCGGCACTCTCGTCACCCTGCTGGGGCCATCCGGCTGCGGCAAGACCACCACGCTGCGCATGCTCGCCGGCCTGGAGCATCCATCCGCCGGCCGGATCCTGATTGGCGGCAAGGACGTCACCATGCTACCGGCCAACGAGCGCGATGTGTCGATGGTGTTCCAGTCCTACGCGCTGTTCCCGCATATGACCTCGCTCGACAACGTCGCCTACGGCCTGGAATCCTCGGGCATGAAGAAGAAGGAGGCACGCGATCGGGCCGAGGAAGGCCTGAAGCTCGTCGGCCTCGGCGGCCTTGGCCAGCGGCTGCCGGCCGAATTGTCCGGTGGGCAGCAGCAGCGCGTCGCCGTCGCCCGCGCGCTGGTGCTCGAGCCGCAGGTGCTGTTGCTCGACGAACCGCTTTCCAACCTTGACGCGCGGCTGCGCCGGCGCGTCCGCACCGAAATCCGCGAGCTGCAACAACGGCTCGGCTTTACCGCCGTCTACGTCACGCACGACCAGGACGAGGCGCTTGCCGTCTCCGATAGGATCATCGTCATGAAGGATGGCGAGATCGCCCAGGAGGGGGCGCCGCGCGAACTCTACGAGGCGCCGGCATCGGCCTTCATCGCCGACTTCATGGGCGAGGCCAACGTACTGCCGTGCGAAATCACCGCATCCGACGCCGGCCTTGCCACCATCCGTGTCGGCGGCCTCGAACACAGGCTGCCATCGCGCGATGCTCGGCCCGGCCCATCGAAGCTCGCCGTGCGCCCCAATGCCGTGACGCTGACGCCGGCGACTGGTGCAGCACTGCCCGGTACGATCAGTACCGCCGCCTATCTCGGCGGCCACATCGAGTATGAAGTTGAAACACAGAATGGATTGCTATTCGTGGTTGATGATGCGATCGAGGAGATGTTATCTCCCTCGACCGAAGTCGCCATCGGCTTCCGCAACCGCGGCCTTGCTTTGATTACTGCATAACTCCTTAAACCCGGGAACATTATGCAGCAAATTTAGAGCGTTACAGCATCTTTTGCGCGCCCAACTGACGCGCGGCTCTGTAGCGTATGATGTCTTGAGATCGACACAGGAAGGACTATTGCATGACTTCGCCAATCGCGGGCCTTGAAGCTCGCTTCGCGCTCACCAAGACCATTGCCGAGGAAGCCGGACGGCTTGCCCATGACTACTTCCTGCAGCGCGAGACTCTGGTCATCGAAACCAAGGCCGACGCCCATGACGTTGTTTCAATCGCCGACCGGAACGTCGAGACGCTGATCCGCGATCGCATCAGCGCCTCGTTCCCGGACGACGGTGTGCTCGGCGAAGAACACGGCCTTGTCAGTGGCACTTCGGGCTTCACCTGGGTGATCGATCCGATCGATGGAACGACGCCCTTTGTCAACGGCATGCCCAATTGGTGCATCTCGATCGCCGTGCTTTATGCCGACAAACCCGTGATCGGCGTGATCCAGTCGCCGTGCCACGACGAGCTCTATGCGGCTGCTTCCGGACTGGGCGCGACGCTCAACGGCAAGACCCTGCGCCTCGATGCGACACGGACGATCCGCGATGCCGTCACCGGACTTGGCGCCAACAATCACGTGACGCCGGCCGAAGTCGCGGGCATCGTCGAGCGCCTTCTTGCCGCCGGCGGCAACTTCATGCGCAACGGTTCGGGCGCGCTGATGATCGCCTATGTGGCCGCCGGTCGGCTCGTCGGCTACTACGAGCCCTACATGCATGCCTGGGATTGCCTGGCCGGCTATTGCCTCGTCAACGAGGCAGGCGGCTGGTCGCTGCCCTTCCCGACACAGGGCGAAGCCCTGACCCGGGGAAGCGCTGTTCTGGTCGCAGCGCCCGGTGCTATCGACGACCTGCTCAAGGTCGCACAACTCGAACGCAAGGCAGCCTGAAACATCGAGACCCCAAACGTGATCAGCTCGTCGACTTATCGACCTTGGCCGACAGCAGGTTGACGAGCTCCATCGGGAACGGAAACACGATCGTCGAGTTCTTTTCGCCGGCGATCACGTTCAAGGTGCTCAAATAGCGCAACTGCATGGCTTCGGGCTGCCGGGCGAGGATCTCGGCGGCCTCAAGCAGTTTTGCGGCCGCCTGCTGCTCGCCTTCGGCATTGATGACCTTGGCGCGACGTTCCCGTTCGGCCTCTGCCTGGCGGGCAATGGCGCGGACCATGCTTTCGTTGATGTCGACATGTTTGATCTCGACCGTGGCAACCTTGATGCCCCAGGCATCGGTCTGGCTGTCGAGGATCTTCTGGATGTCTTCGTTCAGGCGGTCGCGTTCTGCCAGCATCTCATCGAGGTCGTGTTTGCCGAGTACTGAGCGCAATGTCGTCTGGGCGAGCTGGCTCGTCGCCATCATGAAATCCTCGACCTGGATCGTCGACTTTTCGGCATCTATCACCCTGAAGTAGATGACCGCGCTGACGCGGACCGACACGTTGTCGTGCGAGATGACGTCCTGGCTTGGAACATCGAGCACGCGGGTTCTAAGATCGACCCGCACCATCTGCTGGACATAGGGAAGAAGCAGGATCAGCCCCGGACCCTTGACGCCCGTGAAGCGACCGAGTGTGAAGATGACGCCGCGCTCATATTCGCGCAGGATCCTGATCGCATAGGCAATGACGATCAGGAGGAACAACAGGATCGCGAGATAGGGAGCGAGGCTCCCAAGTATGTCCATGATCTTTACTCCTTCTACCGCATGCGTCAGGCTTTTGCCTCGTCGCGCGCGACCTCAAGCGTCAGCCCGTTGCGGCCGACAACCTTCACATTTTCTCCCGCATCCAGTGTCTGGCTGCTGACAGCCTGCCACCGTTCGCCGTGGGCGATCACATAGCCGTTTGCGCCGGACCAGCTATCGACCTTGCCCCGCAGCCCGATCATCTGCTCGCCGCCGGTCACCACCGCATGGCGCCGCGCGCTGAAGGCGAGACGGGCGACGAGCAGGCTGAAACCGAGGCTGGCAATGCCGACGCCGGCAAGCATCGCCCATGAGACCTGCAGCCCCGGAGTGTCGGTATCGAAAAGGATCGCAGCGCCGAGAACCAGCGCCAGGGCGCCGCCGGCACCGAGCACACCGAAAGAAGGCGAATGCGCCTCCGCGACCATCAGGCCGATACCGAGCAGGATCAAACCGAGACCGGCATAGCTGACCGGCAAGACGGCCAGAGCGTAGAGCCCGAGCAGCAGGCAGATCCCGCCGACGGTGCCGGGCACGACCGATCCGGGGGTCAGGAACTCGAAGATCAGTCCATAGACGCCGATCATCATCAGAATGATCGCGATGTTCGGATCGGTGATCACCCCAAGCAGGCGCGTGCGCCAGTCGGGCACAAAAGTCTCCACGCCGAGCCCAGCCGTTTCAAGCGCGATATCCGTCTGCCCGACACGGACAATTCGTCCCTGCGCCCGCTTCAGCAGATCGTCGACCGAAGTGGCAGTGAAATCGACGACTTTCTCCTGAACGGCAGCCGCCGCAGACAGGCTCGCAGCCTCGCGCACAGCCCGTTCGGCCCAATCGGCATTGCGCCCGCGCAACTCGGCCAGCCCGCGGATATAGGCGACGGCATCGTTGATGAGCTTGGCCTCGATTGTCGTCTGGGTTGGCCGAGATTGGGCAGCAGTATCTTTGTCGTTCTCGTCGGGACGCTCGTCCTTCTGGCCGCCGAACATGTCTCCGCCGATCGCGATCGGCGTTGCCGCCCCGAGATTGGTTCCCGGCGCCATGGCAGCGATATGGCTTGCATAGAGAATGTAGGTGCCGGCGCTTGCCGCACGTGCTCCGCTGGGTGCAACGAAGCTCGCGACTGGAACGGATGATGCCAGGATCGCCTGGATGATTTCGCGCATGGAGGTATCGAGACCACCCGGCGTATCCATTTGGAGAACGACAAGCGGCAGGTGCCGATCATTGGCCTTCTGCAAGCCGCGTTTGATATATTCAGCCGATGCCGGACCGATCGCCCCCTTCAAAGACAGCACCAAAACAACCTTCTCGGTTTCTGGCGCGGACGCGGCGGGAAACACGAATGCTGATATCAGCGACAGCAACAGGGTGAGGACTCGCAACATCTGTCGTCAAAGCCTCGGATACCGGGCGCCCTCCGGCGAAGGCCGCCCACGCAGCAATATTAACACACCATAAAGTTAAGACGAAGCACAACGCACCACCGCGCTGCGACCGGACAACCGGATGACAAAGCCCCGGATCGGGGCTATCTGCATGTCAGAACAATTGCCCCGGCTCGCGTAACAAACGACCATGGCGGCACTTGCCAAGACGAACCGCCTTCGATCTCGACAGGAACCCATCCGCTTGGAGACAACACTTTATCTTCCGATCAAGCGCTTCCTCGAAGAGGCGGGATACTCCGTCAAAGGTGAGGTCGGGGGCTGCGATATCCTTGCGCTCAGCGACGACGAGCCGCCGCTCGTCGTTATCTGCGAGCTGAAGCTGACGTTCAATCTGGAACTGGTGCTGCAGGCAGTGGATCGCGCCAATGCCGGTGACGAAGTTTGGATCGCAGCGCGTGTCTCGGCCAAGGGCAAAGGGCGGGAGAGCGACCGCCGCTTTCGCGATCTCTGCCGCCGGCTCGGGTTCGGCATGCTCGCTGTTGCCGACAACGGCACGGTCGACGTGATTGTTGCGGCATCGGCCGCCATGCCGCGCAGGAACCTGAAAAAGCGAGCGCGTCTCATCAAGGAACACCGCCGTCGCAAGGGCGACCCGACGCTCGGCGGCAGCACGCGCGCGCCGATCATGACCGCCTATCGCCAGCAGGCCCTCGCCTGCGCGGCGGCATTGCAGGATGGCAATCTACGTCCTCGCGACCTGCGTGAGGCCGCACCCGATGCCGCCAAGATCCTGCAAGGCAATGTCTATGGCTGGTTCGAACGGGTCGACCGCGGCATCTATGCGCTGACCGAAATGGGAGCTGAAGCACTTCGGCGCTGGCCGCAAGGCCGAGTATCGGGTGAGAATGATACCGCGGCGATGTCGACATGTTCCGAAGATTGACCCGGCTTGGAGACCAGCTATGAACCTTCCTCTTCGGCTGCTCTGTCTTGGTCTTGGATGGCTGATGATCGGTTTCGCCGTCGCCGGCATCTTTTTGCCGATCTTGCCAACCACGCCCTTTCTTCTCCTGGCGGCCGGCCTGTTCGCTCGCGCGTCGCCGCGACTTGAGCGCTGGCTGCTGGAACACCCGACCTTCGGTCCATCCTTGCGGCTCTGGCGGGAAAAAGGTGCGATACCGGCACGGGCAAAGATCATAGCCATTTCGCTGATGGCTACGAGCTTCGCCTTCTTCTGCATCGTCAGCAAACCGAGCCTTCCGCTTGCGTCGGTTGTCGCCGGGGCGATGCTGCTCCCGGCCCTTTTTATCATCACCAGGCCGACCGCCTGAGGGGTCACCCACTTCGCGGCGCATTTACCGGAAGCGACGATCAGAGATTGCTGGCGTGAAGCTCCATCATCGCGCGGCGAAGATCGTCGATCGGCGTCATGCCCGAGGTGCTTGTGCCTTCCAGCTCCTTCGGCATCTTCCAGCCGGGATCGATACCCTGCATGTTCGGCAGTTCGTGCGCGATGCCCTTGTGGCAATCGATGCAGGTCGCCTTGCCCGATAGCAGGTAGCGCGTGTGAATGGTGGCGGCCCGCTCCGTCTGCTTCTGCAGATCCATGGCAACAGAGGAATGGCAGTTGCGGCATTCCAGGCTGTCGTTGGCCTTCAGCCGCGCCCATTCGTGCTGGGCCAGTTCAAGCCGTTTTTCCAGAAATTTGGGGCGGGTGTTGATGGTGCCGAAGATCTTGCCCCAGACCTCCTTCGACGCCTGCATCTTGCGGGCGATCTTGTCGGTCCACTGATGCGGAACGTGACAATCCGGGCAGGAGGCGCGCACGCCGGAACGATTGGAAAAATGGATCGTGCGCGTCAGTTCCTCATAGACGTTGTCTTTCATCTCGTGACAGGAAGTGCAGAACTTCTCGGTATTGGTGATCTCCAGCGCCGTATTGAAGGCGCCCCAGAACATCACGCCACCGATGAAGCCGCCCAGCGTCAGAAAGCCGAGGCTGAGCGTGCCCGCCGGCGTGCTGACAAGCCGCCACACCCACAGGATAAGTCTCCGGGTCCGCTGCATGGGCTCACTCGCTTCCGGCTGGCTTGACGCCGAGTTCGCTCATGTCCTTGAAGACATTGTCGACCAATGGGCGAACATCCGCCTGCGGCACATGACATGCCGTGCAGAAGTAGCGCCGCGGCGAAACGTCGGCGATCATCTGCCCGTCGCGCGTCATGTAGTGCGTCACGCTGATCATCGGTGCCCCGCTATCCTGCGTGAACTCGCGTTTGTGGCAGGAGAGACAGCGGTTGGTATTGACCGAAAGCTGGTAACCCTCGATCGAGTGCGGGATGATCGGCGGCTGGTCCGGGTAGGCGCGCATCTTGCGTTTGTCATCGACCACCCATTTCGGCAAGCTCGCGGCAGCCCCGGTTTCCATCTGTGGTGTCGGGCCTTCAAGCTGCGGCACCATTTGCTGGACGACCTGGGCAATCGCCGTCGTCGTGACAAACATGACGAGGCCGATGGCAACGACCACCCATTCTGGTCGCTTCAAGCGACTGAGACGATCTTGACTGCGCATTTTTTGAAATCCGTCTGTTTGGAGATGGGATCCGTTGCGTCGAGTGTCACCTTGTTGATCAACTGGCTCGCATCGAACCACGGCACGAAGATCACGCCGGGCGGCATGCGATTGCGTCCGCGCGTGTCGATGCGTGAGCGGATCTCGCCGCGCCGCGACATGATCCGCACCTCCGCTCCCTGATTGATGCCGCGCTTGCGGGCGTCATCCGCATTCATGAAGCAGCGGGCGCCCGGAAAGGCGCGATAGAGCTCCGGCACACGCATCGTCATCGAACCCGAATGCCAGTGTTCGAGCACGCGACCCGTCACCAACCAGAGATCGAATTCCTCGTCGGGCGATTCCGCCGGCGGCTCGTAGGGCACCGCAAGAATGACCGCCTTGCCATCCGGGCGGCCGTAGAATTTCACGCCCTCGCCGGCCTTGACGTAGGGGTCGTAGCCCTCGCGATAGCGCCAGCGCGTCTCCTTGCCGTCGACCACCGGCCAACGCAGACCGCGTTCCTCGTGGTACCGGTCGTAGGGCGCGAGATCGTGACCATGGCCGCGACCGAAGGTGGCATATTCCTCGAACAGCCCCTTCTGGAGGTAGAAGCCGAAGGCTTCGGCCTCGTTGTTGGCGTAGTCGCCGCTGACTTCGCTTAAGGGGAAGCGGTTGACCTCACCGTTCTGGAACAGGACGTCATGCAGGCTCTTGCCCTTGAACTCTGGGTTGGCAGCGAGGATTTCGGCCGGCCAGACTTCGTCGGTTATGAAGCGCTTGGAGAACTCGACCATCTGCCAGAGATCCGAGCGCGCCTCGCCCGGCGCCTGCACCAGCTGGTGCCAGACATGGGTCCGCCGCTCGGCATTGCCGTAGGCGCCTTCCTTTTCCACCCACATGGCCGCCGGCAGGATGAGGTCGGCGCTCATGGCCGTGATCGTCGGATAGGCATCCGAGACCACGATGAAATTCTCCGGGTTTCGATAGCCTTGGTAGGTTTCGTTGCTGGTATTGGGGGCGGCCTGGACGTTGTTGTTGACCTGAACCCAGTAGAAGCTGAGCTTGCCATCCTTGAGCATGCGATCCTGCTCGACAGCGTGATAGCCGGGCTTTTCCGGGATGATCCCATGCGGAACGCGCCAGATCTCCTCGGCGTGCTTGCGGTGCTCCGGATTGGTCACGGTCATGTCGGCAGGCAGACGGTGGGCGAAGGTGCCGACCTCGCGCGCGGTGCCGCAGGCTGACGGCTGGCCGGTCAGCGAGAACGGGCTGTTGCCGGGCTCCGAGATCTTTCCGGTCAGAAGGTGAATGTTGTAGACCATCTGGTTGGCCCAGACGCCCCGCACATGCTGATTGAACCCCATGGTCCACAGCGACATCACCTTGCGCTGCGGATCGGCGTAGAGCTCGGCGAGTTCTTCCAGAAACGCCGGGTCGACACCGGTCATCTCGGCGGTCTTCTCCAGAGTGTATTCCGAGACGAACGCCTTGAACGCCTCGTAGTCCATCGGCTCCATCTTGCCGGGGTCGGATGAATTGGCCGCCTTAACTTCGATGGGATTGTCCGGACGCAGGCCATAGCCGATATCGGTGACGCCGCGCATGAAGGTGGTGTGTTTGCGAACGAAGTCCTCGTTCACCCGGCCCTTCTCGATGATGTAATTGGCGATGTAGTTGAGGATCACCAGGTCGGTGCCGGGTTTGAACACCATCGGAATGTCGGCGAGGTCCATGCTGCGGTGGGTGAAGGTCGACAGAACAGCCACCTTCACATGCGACTGGCCCAGGCGACGATCAGCAAGCCTGGTCCACAGGATCGGATGCATCTCCGCCATGTTCGAGCCCCAGAGCACGAAGGCGTCCGCATGTTCGAAGTCGTCATAGCAGCCCATCGGCTCGTCCATGCCGAAGGTTCGCATGAAGGCGTAGGCCGCCGAGGCCATGCAGTGGCGGGCATTGGGGTCGAGGTTGTTCGAGCGGAAGCCGGCGCGCATCAGCTTCGTCGCAGCATAGCCCTCGAAGATCGTCCACTGGCCGGATCCGAACATGCCGACCGCCGTCGGCCCCTTTTCCTTCAGCACCTTCTTGCACTGTTCGGCCATGACGTCGAAAGCTTCGTCCCAGCTCACCGCCTCGAACTCGCCGTCCTTGCTGTAGGCGCCGTTCAGCTTGCGCAGCATCGGCGTCTTCAGCCGGTCGGAGCCATACATGATCTTGGAGAGGAAATAGCCCTTGATGCAGTTGAGGCCGCGGTTGACCTCGGCCTGCATGTCGCCATGGGTGGCAACGACCTGCCCCTCCTTGACGCCGACCATGACGCCGCAGCCGGTGCCGCAGAAGCGACAGGGCGCCTTCGACCACTTGATTTCGAGCGCGCTGATACCGCCGGGCACCGGTTGAGCGGCGGCGGGCAGTGCGATGCCGGCGGTGGCGGCGGCGATGCCGGCCGCGTGCGCCTTCAGGATATCACGCCGCGTCAGTTCGGTGGTCATCGTCCGTCACTCCTTCCGTTTCGACATGTTCGAAAACCATATTGGCCGCTACCACGCCCTCGAGCGTGGAGATCGTCGACAGGCATTCGCCAAGCATGCCGGTACTCGTTCCCTCGATGACGACGACAATCTTGCCGCCCTCATGTGCGTAAACCTCGACATTTGCCATGCGCGCCAGCGCGGCAAGGACAGCATCCTTCATCGCCGGAAGAGCGACGACGACGGCGCTTGAGATATGATAGTGCCGGGAGAGATCAGGCATGGACGCCCTCCTGAACCCGATCCGCAATGCCGATTGCACCGACAGGACAGACGCCGATGCAGGCACCGCATCCGGTGCAGCTGTCGACGTCCACCTCCGGCAGGAACGGCCCGCCGGTCCGCGGCCGAAATCGGATCGCCTGCTGCGGACAGGCATCGCGACAGGATTGGCAGGCGACATTGTTGCGCGCGAGGCAGCCGTCGCCGATCGCAACGACATGGGCAAGCCGCGTTACGGCCTCCGCTGCGAATACCTGCTCCGGACAGGCCCGTGCACAACCGCCGCAGAACGTGCATTCGCCGCCTGAAAAATCGAGCGACGGACGTTCGTCAAGCAGCACGATGATTTGGGTGGGACACTTTTCCACACATTGGCCGCAGCCGGTGCATGCCGTCAGGCTTTCAAGCGTGACGCCCGGCGGCAGGACGCGCCTCCGCTCCGCCTGCCGGCCCAGGAACAATCCTCGTCTGGTTGTCATCGCCCCCATGGATCACCTCAATGCCCAAGCGGGCCGGGAGGGCCGTAAACGATCTGCAGCATCCATACGATGAAGCCGTAACCGCCGACCACGCCGACGGCCACCAGCGGCCAGATGCCAAAGGCAAGAACAAGAAATGTCAAAAGCTCCTGGCGCCGGCGAGATCGCGGCTCCTGCTCGGTCAAGTGCTGTGGAGGTAACTCTGACACGCCTGGCTCCCGGGCTCGTTGAACCGAAAGCATAGTAACAATCCGTGACGGAAAATAAAGCGGAACAAACTCTACTTTTGTAATCAAGAATAAAAATAACATCTGTCAATTCAATGAGATATTTGCCCTGGGAATTGCAGTGGTTCCTTGAAAAAAACAGCGAAAATCAAACTTAGTATTTTTGTAAATTACAATATGAAAAGAACAACAAGAGAACGAAGAGCGGCGGCGACAGCTTGGCGCATGTGCTGGCAGTGCGCGCATGTTCAGTCTCGAAGCCATTGGTTTTTGAAGGCAACTCGATGATTCGTCGTTTGACCGCCGACGAGTTCGCCGGAGCCAAGGCTCTGTGGCGCGATAATACTATGCGCAGCCGACTGTTCTCGCTGTCAACCCTCCCACCCCATCGCCACGATTGCCGGTTGACAACCCGCCGGAGATGAGGACACATATTGCATTACAAAGGGATCAATTCCTTAATAAGGGAATATACGGAGGACTAGGGGTGCCGGACTTGCTTGTGAGCTTGTATTCGCCGACGCTCGCCAATCTCAAGCGGAAAACCGACACGACCGGCATTCGCATTCGCCCGGCGCTGCCGCCCGAAATGCACGTCGTCGTCGACTGGGTAAGGCAGAACTTCAGTGAGAATTGGGCGAGCGAGGTTTCGGTCGCCTTCTCCCGCCAGCCGATCGCCTGCCTGATCGCGGTGGAAGGTGGTAAGCTGCTCGGCTTTGCCTGCTACGACACGACGGCGCGCGGTTTCTTCGGCCCGACCGGGGTCGCCGGCGAGAGCCGAGGGCGCGGTATCGGCGTTGATCTGTTGACCGCATCGCTCGAGACCATGAAGACGCTCGGCCATGCCTATGCCTTTATCGGCGATGCCGGCCCGGTCGATTTCTACGCCAAGACCATCGGCGCCGTTGCCATCCCCGCCGCCGACAAAGGCATCTACGAAGGCATGCTTCGTAATCCATCCAAATAATCATCTGAACATCGGAGCTCTCCAATGGCATCGACACCGCTCGCCCTCTTCGTCGGCCTACCAAACCCAACACTCTCGGACGACGAGTTCGCCCTGTTTCGCGAAACCAACCCGCTCGGCCTCTTCGTCGGCCGACGCAATCTGCGCGAGCCCGGCCAGGTCAAGATCCTGATCGAGCGCTTCCGCGAGGCCGTTGGGCGCGACGACGCACCTGTCTTCACTGACCAGGAGGGCGGTCGCGTCCAGCATCTCGACGCCGGTCCCTGGCCGCTTTTCCGCAGCTTCGGCCAGTTTGCCGAACTGGCGCGCCATGACCTTGCGCTCGGCAAAAAGGCGCTTCGCCTGTCGTCCCAGGCAATGGGCACGATGATGAGCGAACTCGGCCTCACCAGCGGCTGCTCGCCGGTCCTCGATCTCGTCTTCGAAACGACCAGCGCCGTCATCGGTGCGCGCTCCTTCGGTTCGGATCCGGACTTCATCGCCGCCCTCGGCCGCGAGGTGGTCGATGGCCTGCTTGAGACCGGCAACATGCCTGTCATGAAGCACATCCCTGGGCATGGCCGCGCGACACGTGATTCCCACAAGGAACGGCCCGTTGTCGACGCATCGCGCGAAACGCTTGTCACAACCGACTTCAAGCCCTTCGTTGCCCTCAAGGACACGCCCTGGGCGATGGTCGCGCACGTCGTCTACTCCGCCTATGACAGCGAGCTGCCGGCCTCGATCTCGCCGACGATGCATGAAGTGATCCGCAACGACATGGGCTATGAGGGCGTGCTGGTGTCCGATTGCATCTTCATGGAATCACTGCGCGGCACCTTGCCCGAGCGTGTGAAGCAGGTGCTCGACGCCGGCTCCGACGTCGCACTTCACAGCCACGGCGATCTGGCCGAGAGCGAGGCTGCCGCCAAGGCCGCCCGTCCGCTGACAGAGGCAGCCCAGAAGCGTATCGCCGCCGGCCAGAGCCGGCTCGGCAAGCTCAAGGTCGACATTCGCGCGGCGCACGCCGAAGTCGAAGAGATGTTCAAGAGCGTTCTCGTCGCCTGACGAGACGCCACTCACCAATCAAGAGGGGAGAAACCATGAAAAAATCCATTCTCTGGGCAGCGACCGCGCTGACCCTTTTCGCTGCACCGGCCGTGGCGCAGTCGATCCTGACGGTCAATATCGAGCCGGCCACGACCTGGGTTCGCAACTTCAACCCGTTCAACCAGACGTCGGCGCGCCAAAGCACGCTCGACTTCATCTACGAGCCGCTGGTCGTCTTCAATCGCTTCGATGACAACAAGCCGGTCTTCCGCCTCGCCGAAAGCTTCAAGCTTGCCGACGATCTGAAGAGCATCGAGTTCAAGCTGCGCCCAAACCTGAAATGGTCTGATGGCAAGCCGCTGACGGCTGCTGACGTCAAGTTCACCTACGACTACCTGAAGAAGTTCCCGGCGCTCGACTTCGTCAGCATCTGGACCTTCATCACCGGCGTCGAAGCCGTCGACGGCCAGACCGTTCGCTTCACGCTCGCCAATCCAAGCTCGCTTGCTGCCGAACAGCTTGCCCAGCTGCCGATCGTGCCGGAGCATGTCTGGAAGGACATCGCCGAACCGGTGACCTTCGCCAACGAAACACCTGTTGGCAGCGGCCCGATGACGGAGATCCCGCGCTTCACCGGCCAGACCTACGACCAGTGCCGCAACCCGCACTATTGGGACGCCGCGCTCAAAGTCGATTGCATGCGCTTCCCGCAGCTTGCCGACAACAACCAGATTCTGACCGCGACCGCGTCGGGCACGCTCGACTGGGGCGTTTCCTTCATCCCGGATATAGAGAACGTCTACGTCGCCAAGGACCCGGAGCACTACCATTTCTGGTATTCGCCGAGCAGCATGGTGGCGTTCCTCTTCAACCAGGAAACCGCCAACGAGAACAACCGCAAGGCCTTCAACGACGTGAAGTTCCGTCGTGCGGCCAGCATGGCGCTTGATCGCGGCACCATGGTCGACGTCGCCGGCTACGGTTATCCGACACTCAACGAAGACCCTGCCGGCATGGGCGAACTCTATAAGAGCTGGGCGGATCCGTCGGTCGCGACCGATTTCGGCACCTACGGCAAATACGACGCCGATGCCGCCAAGGCCCTGCTCGACGAGGCCGGCTATGTCGACAAGGACGGTGACGGTTTCCGCGACAATCCGGATGGCAGCAAGATCGCCTTCTCGATCATCGTTCCGAGCGCCTGGACTGACTGGATCGACACGGTCACGATCGCCGTCGAGGGCCTGCAGGCCGTCGGCCTCGACGCCAAGATCGAAACGCCGGAGGAAGCCGTATGGACCGGCAACCTCATCAACGGCACCTTCGACGCGGCGATCAACAGTCTGCCGGCCTCGGCCTCGCCCTATTATCCCTACAAGCGCGCCCTCAGCGCTTCGGACAAGGGCAAGACGCGCTTTACCGCGCAGCGTTGGTTCAATGACGATGTCGAGAAGCTTTTGACCGAGTTCACCCACACGGCTGACCTCGCCAAGCAGAAGGAAGCCATGAACAAGGCTCAGCGCATCGTCGCCGAGAACCTGCCGATCATGCCGGTCTTCAACAATCCAAACTGGTACCAGTACAACACCAAGCGCTTCAAAGGCTGGGTGACGGCCGAGACCCCGTTCGTCAATCCGTCGATCTCGCGGACCAACCCGGCGCGCCTGCTGCATTTGCTGGCACTCGAACCGGTCAACTAAACACCCCCAGGACTGGCGGGAGTGGCTCATCACCGGGCCGCTCCCGCTTTCGCGCCGGCCTCGGGAGCACAATAGCTCCGCGATTAAAGGCTTGCGCCATTTCAAAGCGTTTCTGCCGCCTTTCCTGCCGGTAACAGGGCCAGGGCGCAGTCGATGGAGTCCCCATGGCTTTCCTGCTTCGCCGCCTATGCTTCTATCTGGCAGCCTTCGTCGCGGCGGCGACGATCAACTTCTTTTTGCCGCGGCTGATGCCGGGCGATCCCGTGCAGATCATGTTTTCGAGCGCGGGGGCGGAGCTTCCACCCGAAAGTCTGCAGGCGCTGAAGCTCACCTTCGGCTTCGTCGATGGCCCGCTCTGGCAGCAATATCTGACCTATCTCGGCAGCATCTTCAGCGGCGACCTCGGCCGATCGATCAAATATTTCCCGCTTCCGGTGACGACGGTTCTCGGCAACGCGCTGGTGTGGACGGTCGGCCTGATGGGCACGGCGACCATCATCAGCTTCACGCTGGGAACCTTCCTCGGCATTCTCGCCGCCTGGCGCCGCGGCAGCCTTTTCGATGTCATCGTTTCAGTCGGTGCGATCTTCGCGACCTCGGTTCCGGCCGTCGTTACGTCGCTGATCGTCGTCTTCTTCTTCGGCTTCACGCTGAACTGGTTCCCGACGGGCTACGCCGCCGATCCGGCACTCGACCCGGCCTTTACGCTGCAATATCTCGGTAGCGTGCTTTATCACGGCATTCTGCCGATGCTGACGCTCTGCACGGTCTTGACCGGCGGTTTCGCCGTCACCATGCGCAACAACATGATCAACCTGCTCGGCGAGGATTATATCGTCATGGCCCGCGCCAAGGGCCTGTCGGACGGCCATGTGATGCTCTGGTACGCGGCGCGCAATGCGCTGCTGCCGACCGTGTCGAGCCTTGCCATCGCCATCGGCACGATCCTCGGCGGCTCGCTGGTGACCGAAGTCGTGTTCAACTATCCAGGCCTTGGCAACATCCTCTACCAGGCGATCCTTGCCCGCGACTACCCTGTCATCCAGGGGCAGCTGCTGATCATGACCGCGACCATGCTGGTTGCCAATTTCATCGTCGACGTCAGCTATGTGCTGCTCGACCCCCGACTGAAGAAGGCGTGAGATGAAGACCAACCCCTTCGGATTGATCCGCAATCGCAAGGCTCTGGTCGGCGTCGCCATCATCGCCTTCATCCTCCTCGTGGCGATTGCCGCACCGCTGCTCACCCCTTACGATCCGGGTGCCCGCGTTGGGCGGCCGCATCAGGCGCCGTCGCTTGCCCATTGGCTCGGCACCACCCGCATCGGCCAGGATGTGTTTACGCGGCTGATCTACGGCGCGCGCACCTCGCTTGCCGTCGGTTTTGGGGCCGGTCTGCTGATCACCTGTGTCGGCACGGCGCTCGGAATCCTTGCCGGCTACCGCGGCGGCAAGGTCGACGAGGTCATCAGCTTTTTCACCAACATGGTGCTGGTCGTTCCCAATCTGCCGCTGCTCTTGGTTCTCGCCGCCTTCATCGGCCAGGCAAACCCCTGGGTCATCGCGCTGATCCTCGGCGGAACCTCCTGGGCCTGGGGCGCCCGCGTCACCCGCGCCGAGACGCTTTCCGTCAAGCAAAAGGACTACGTCAAATCGGCGGAGATGATGGGTGAGCCACGCTGGCGCATCATGACCTTCGAGATCTTCCCCAACCTGATCTCGATCGTCGGCATCAACTTCATCGGCAGCGTCATCTTTGCGATCATCACCCAGGCGACGCTAGAGTTTCTCGGCCTCGGCGACCCTAAGGTCGTCTCCTGGGGCACCATGCTCTATGCCGCGCAGAAGGCCTCGGCGCTTTCGGTCGGTGCCTGGTGGGACATTCTCACGCCCTGCTTCGCGCTTGCCTTTCTCGGCATCGGCCTGTCGCTTCTGAACTTTGCCGTCGACGAAATCGCCAATCCGCGGCTGCGCACCGGCAACCGTCTCGGACGCTGGTCCGCGCTCATTCGCTCCGGGGAGGGTCGCCTGTGACCGCGCCATTGCTATCGGTGAAAAACCTGACGATCGACTATATCGGCGAGGAAAAGGACTTTCGCGCCGTCGACAATGTCTCCTTCGACGTTGCGCCTGGCGAAGTCTTCGGCCTTGCCGGCGAATCCGGTTGCGGCAAGAGCACCATCGCCTTTGCCATCAGCCGGCTGCACAAGCCACCGGCGCTGATCCGGCGTGACAGCACCATCCTGCTCGACGGTCGCGATGTGCTCGACCTCGACGACAAGGCCCTGCGCGATTTTCGCTGGCGCGAGGTCGCCATGGTGTTTCAGAGCGCGATGAACTCGCTCAATCCGGTGCTGCGCATCGAACAGCAATTCTATGACGTGCTGAAGACCCACAAGGGCATGAGCCGTGCGCAGGCGCGCGACCGCACCTCCGAAATGCTGAAGCTCGTCGATATCGCGCCCGACCGCATGCGCGACTATCCGCATCAGTTTTCCGGCGGCATGCGCCAGCGCATCGTCATCGCCATTTGCCTGGCGCTCGATCCGAGGCTGGTGGTCATGGATGAACCGACGACGGCGCTCGACGTCGTCGTCCAGCGTGAAATCCTCCAGCGAATCAACGAATTGCGGCGAACCCTCGGCTTCGCCGTTCTGTTCATCACCCACGATCTCGGGCTGATGGTGCAGTTCTGTGACCGGATCGGCATCATGCTCGCCGGCAAGCTCGTCGAGCAGAACACGGCGGAGGCGATCTACGGATCGCCGCAGCACGACTACACAAAACAACTTTGGGCCTCCTTCCCGTCGCTCCATGGAGGTGTCCTGCTATGACCGCCCAGCCAACCCCGATCCTTGCGCTTGACAGGGTCACCAAGACATTCGGCCACGGTCCGGGCGCAGTCCATGCGGCCCGCTCGATCTCGTTTTCGCTGCATGCAGGCCGCGCACTCGCCCTCGTCGGCGAGTCAGGCAGCGGCAAGACCACCTGCGCCCGTATGGCGATGCGCGAATATATGCCGACGGAGGGAAAGATCCTCTTCAGGGGCGAGCCGGTCGACGGCGCCAGCCCGGACGAGACGGTCCTCTACCGACGCGCGGTGCAGATGATCTTCCAGGACCCGTTCGCCTCGCTCAACCCGGCTCATACCATCGCCTATCATTTGAAGCGGCCGCTGCTGCTGCACCGCCCGGATATCAAGCGTACCGAGATCGACGCGACGGTTCGTGCGCTGCTGCAACAGGTGAAACTCGACCCCGACCTCGTCGCGCCCAAATATCCGCACGAGCTTTCCGGCGGCCAGCGCCAGCGCGTCAATATCGCCCGCGCGCTTGCCGCCAAGCCGGAAGTGATCGTCGCCGACGAGCCGACGTCGATGCTCGACGTCTCTGTTCGCCTCGGCGTGCTCAATCTCTTGAGCGAGATGAAGCAGCAGATGAAGCTCGGTCTGCTCTACATCACCCACGACATCGCCACCGCCCGTTATGTCGCCGAGGATATCGCCGTCATGTATGCCGGCCAGATCGTCGAATGGGGCAATGTCGGCAAGGTGATCGACAACCCCGCTCACCCCTACACCAAGCTGCTGCTCTCTGCCGTGCCTGACCCGGATATCCGCTTCGACGACCCGAGCGTTCGGCTGCGTCCGGAGGATGTCGAAGAGATCCGGCGCAAATCCGCGATGACGCAGGACCGCATCGTCGAAGTGGATACGGACCACTTCGTTCGCACCGCCTGAACCGCGGCGCCGCCGCCGGCATTGCCGCCGGCACCCACCCTCCCCGAAGCTATCCTCCCAGGACAGCAAAAGACAAAACGCCCCGCTCGAAAGCGGGGCGTTTTGTCTTTGCAACCGTTAGCGATTGCATATGCTTGGAGACAGAGCGTGCATGGCGTGCCGCTACAGCACGCCATGACACATGCTCAGGCCGCCTTCATCTGGTTTTCGACATCGGTCGGAACCGTCGAGATCGTCTTCAGGATCTGCGAAGCGATCTGGTAGGGGTCGCCTTGCGAGTTCGGGCGGCGATCTTCGAGGTAGCCGCGGTAGTCGTTGTTGACGAAGCTGTGCGGGACGCGGATCGAAGCGCCACGGTCAGCCACGCCGTAGCTGAACTGGTGGATCGACTGCGTCTCGTGCTTGCCGGTCAGGCGCATATGGTTGTCGGGTCCGTAGACGGCGATGTGGTCCGCACGGGCGTCCTCGAATGCCGACATCAGGTTTTCGAAATAGTCCTTGCCACCGACTTCGCGCATGTAGGCGGTCGAGAAGTTGGCATGCATGCCCGAGCCGTTCCAGTCGGTGTCACCGAGCGGCTTGCAGTGGTATTCGATGTCGATGCCGTATTTTTCAGTCAGGCGCTGCAGCAGGTAGCGCGCCAGCCAGATTTCGTCGGCGGCCTTCTTGGAACCCTTGCCGAAGACCTGGAACTCCCATTGGCCCTTAGCCACTTCGGCATTGATGCCTTCGTGGTTGATGCCGGCCGCCAGGCAGATGTCGAGATGTTCTTCGACGATCTGGCGGGCGATATCGCCGACATTGCTGTAGCCGACACCGGTGTAGTACGGGCCCTGCGGTGCCGGGAAGCCGGTTTCCGGGAAGCCGAGCGGGCGGCCGTTCTTGTAGAAGAAGTATTCCTGCTCGAAGCCGAACCAGGCGCTATCGTCTTCCATGACGGTTGCGCGGGTGTTGGACGGATGCGGCGTCTTGCCGTCGGGCATCATGACTTCGCAGAGCACCAGAACGCCGTTCTTACGCTCGCTGTCGGGATAGACGGCGACAGGCTTCAGGACACAGTCCGAGCTCTTGCCTTCCGCCTGCATCGTCGAGCTTCCGTCGAAGCCCCAGAAAGGAAGCTCATCCAGCTTCGGGAATGCATCGAATTCCTTGATCAAGGTTTTTCCGCGGAGGTTCGGGGCCGGTGTGTACCCATCGAGCCAAATGTACTCGAGCTTATACTTTGTCATTGCGTTCTCTCACATGGCGCCATGATCTGGCTAAGTTCCGAAGCGGCCCGGCAACCCAATTCAGCTGCCCAACAACCGGTACTCACAAGAAAGCATTAATCGTGCCAGTTTGCGTTTGCGCCGCCAAAGATCGAAAAATCAATGCCCACGCCACTCGCGGCGATGGAGCGAAAGACGCGCCAAGACTAAGGATGAAGCGGATTGCACATAAAATAGGCATTGAACGCCGCGGTTTGAGGCATAGGCCCGGCGGAGTGCCGTAAACACCGGCGAATTGAGGCGGCGCGGCCGCGCGGTCGACAACAACCTGCGTCAAAAGGGTTGCTCGAAGAACAAGCACCGTCTCGCGGCTCGCTCAAATCGGCCGCTATGGATATGAGTGGTTATCGAGCAATCTCAGCCAGCACGCGATAGAGCCGCTCATCAATCGATTGGGCGACGTTGAAGCGCAGAAATCCTGCCGCCGAACCCGAATGGCTGAAAGCATTGCCGGGGGCGAGGACAATATCGTGAGCCAGCGCCTTCTGGGCCAGCTCCGAGGCATCAAGACCTTCCGGGAGCCGACACCAGAGGAACATGCCGGCCTGCGGCTCGATCCAGGGCGTGATCCCGACCGTGGCCAGGCGCGCTACCGTCTCGGTCATCGTCCGCGTCAGCCGCAGCCGCAGCGCCTCCATGTGCTTTCGGTAGCTGCCATCGCGCAAAAGGGTCAGCACCAGTTCGGCTGCAAGGCTCGGGCCGCCGAAAGTGGTCGCGATCTTGAGATCGGTCAGCCCCTCGATCCAGCCTCGGGGGGCGGCGATATAGCCGCAGCGCACCGAGGCGGAGAGCGTCTTGGAAAAGCTGCCGATCTGCACCACACGGTCGAGCCCATCGAAGGCGGCAAGGCGCGGCGCCGGCACATGCTCGAAATCGGCAAAAATGTCGTCCTCGACGACAGTCAACCCTGCCTGCTCGACAAGTCGCAACAGGCGGTGGGCAATCACGGGAGAAAGCGTGGCGCCGGTCGGATTGTGCACGGCGGAATTGGTGATGTAGAGGCGAGGACGGTAGGCCTCCAGCGCCTCGGCGAAGCGATCGAGATCGGGACCAACAGGCGTATAGGGCACGCTGACGACATTGACGCGATGCGCCCGCAACAGCGCCTGGAAATTGAAGTAGCATGGATCGTCGACGATGACGGTATCGCCCGGTTCGAGCAGGAACCGACAGAGAAGATCGATCGCCTGGGTGCCTGACTCGGTCAGGATGATCTGATCGGGCGATGCCTCGACACCATGCTCGGCCAGCCTTCGCGACAGCAACTGCCGCAGCGGTCGCAAGCCGAGCGGCGTGCCGTAATCCGTCAGGCTCGCGGCATCCGTGCGCGCGAGCGAGCGCAGCGCCCGCCTGAGCGCTGCCTCCGGCATCCAGGACGCCGGCAACCAGCCGCAACCGGGCTTCAGAACGTGGGCGTCCGTTTCAAGCGCCTGACGCGAAACCCAGAGAGGGTCGACTGCGCGGTCGAGCCGCGGTCCGACTTCCGTGAGCGACAACGGCGCCAGGGGGGCAGACACGAAAAAGCCGGAGCCGGGCCGCGACCGGATCACGCCTTCGGCCGCCAGACGCTCGTAAGCCTCGACAACCGTCGATTTGGAAACCCGCATCGTCCTGGCAAGCGCCCGAATGGACGGAAGCTTGGCGCCCGGCGTCAACGACCGGCTGGCAATGCGCTGCCGGATCGTGCCCATGACCCCGTCGAGCAAGGTTTCGCCACCGATCTCCGTTTGTTGAAACGCCATCTGTATTGGACCTTCGCACAGGACAGTTTGGCGTAACTGTACCGCATTGTCTCTGGAAGAACCATCGCCCCCAGCCGATACAGGTGGAAAGGAGTTGGCATGAAAGCAGCCGCGTCCCAGGAGAGAACGGACCATTGAGATGCAGGTGATGATCGAGGGACAGTCACGCTTCCGGCCTTTCGGCTTACCTTATTGGGGTTTCGAAGATCTCAACAAGGGAGTTGGAAGCATGACTGCCTCTTATGATTACCATATCGGCGTCGACTACCACAAATCCTATAGTCATCTGGTGGTGCAGGACAGCAGCGGCAAGACGCTCAGATCGGGCCGGGTGAAGAACGATCGCCAGTCGCTCGGTGGGTTTCTGGAACGCTACCGCGAGAACTCGCATGCTGTGGTCGAGGCGACGCGCAACTGGATGGTGATGTACGACTGGCTCGACGACATTTGCGATGATGTCGTTCTCGCCCATCCCTTGAAGGTCAAGGCGATTGCCGACGCCAAGATCAAGACCGACAAGATCGATGCGACGGTGCTCGCGCATCTGCTCAGGGCCGACCTGGTGCCGGAGGCCTGGGCGCCCAGCGAACGAGCAAGAGACCTGCGCGTCGCCCTGCGCGAGCGGATGTTTTACGTGCGGCTGCGCACGATGACGAAGAACCGCATTGTCACGGTGTTTGATCGCTATCCGGAGCAGACGGCACAGCTGAAGAAGCTCGGGGATCTGTTTGGCAAGGCCGGCCGCGTCCAGCTGGCGCAAGTCAACGTCTCGGAGATCGACCGCATCCAGATCGACCGTGGCCTCGCCTTCATCGGCGACATTGACGTGCGGATCAAGCAGTCGGAAGCAACGATCCGGGCGATGACCAAGGCCAATGCCAACGTCAAGCTGTTGAAGACGATCCCCGGCATCGGCGAGTTCTTCGCCCGGCTGATCGACGCGGAGATTGACGATGTATCCCGCTTTCGCAATCCGAAGAAGCTCGCCGCCTATGCCGGACTGGTGCCCTCGACCTATTCCTCCGGCGGCAAGACCTTTCACGGCAAGATCATCAAGCAGGGCAACAAGTGGCTGCGCTGGGCTTTCGTCGAAGCCGTCACCCCCGCCATCGCCAGCGATGCGCAACTTCATGACCAGTACGAGCATCTGAAGATCAGAGGAACCAACAAGGCGCGTGTGGCGATCGCGCGCAAGCTTTTGACGATCGCCTTCCAGATCCTGCGTGACCAGCGCGCTTACGAGCCGCGCGGCACCAGCACCACGGAAGGCGCGTCGACGATATCCCGGCTGTCCTGATTGTCGTCTAGCGAGCCCGGCAGGACTGGGCTGCGCTCCTCAAGGAGAATGGGAAGCCGGGAGCCGAACGCCACTCTGTGACCGAAGCCAGCACGGCATCAGGGTCACGCATTGGAGACTGGTTCAAGAACCGAACGGCAGATGCCTGTCGCGCGGAAGGAAGAGATTTAGCCGATCGGCGCAAATGCCGGTCAAAACACAACCGAACCCAAGGAAAGCCGCCAATCGAAGGCGTTTCGCCCCTTGTGTTCTTTCATTGGAGACGACAATGGACAGAACGACGACCGGCTGGATAAACGGCTTTCTGGGTGTGTTGATTTTCAGCGGCTCGCTGCCGGCCACACGCGCTGCCGTCATGGACTTCGACCCGGTGTTCCTGACGGTCGCGCGCGCGGCCATCGCCGGTGCACTTGCGCTCTGCCTGCTCCTTGTCTTTCGCCAACCCAAGCCGACACGTGCCGATCTCTTCTCGTTGGCGATCGTTGCCTTCGGCGTCGTACTCGGTTTTCCGCTGCTGACCGCGCTGGCGCTTGAGCATGTGACATCGGCCCATTCGATCGTCTTCGTCGGATTGTTGCCCTTGGCGACCGCGGTCTTCGGCGTGCTTCGCGGCGGCGAGCGACCGCATCCGGCCTTCTGGCTGTTTTCCTGCCTCGGCAGTGCACTGGTTGCCGGTTTCGCGCTCACGCAGGGCTTTTCGGCCTCGCCGGTCGGCGACCTCCTGATGCTTGCCGCAATCATCGTCTGCGGTCTTGGTTATGCCGAGGGAGCAAGCCTGTCGCGCAAGCTCGGCGGCTGGCAAGTGATCTGCTGGGCGCTGGTACTGTCGCTGCCGGTCATGATCGGTATCGGCCTCTTCACGAACCCGCCGTCCTTCGAGATGGTGAATGGCGCGGCCTGGACCGGGCTTGCCTATGTCTCGGTCTTCAGCATGCTGATCGGCTTCGTCTTCTGGTATCGCGGACTCGCGCTTGGCGGCGTCGCCGGCGTCGGACAGTTGCAGCTGCTTCAACCGTTCTTCGGCCTCACGCTTGCTGCAGCGCTTCTCCACGAGCCGGTTAGCTGGGCTATGCTGGCTGTCACCGGCGCCATCGTGCTGTGCGTAGCTGGCGCAAAGAAGTTCGCGAAGTAGACGGCAGGTGCGCAGCCTCCGTCAGAGATGATCGAGTTTGAGCCGTTTGCTGAGGAGGTCGATAAATGTCCGGACCTTTGCCGTCGGCACCCTGCCCTCGCGCCACAGCACGTGGATCGGAACGGGCGCAGGCTCGAACTCTTGAAGTACAATCTCGACCCGACCCTCGGCGATCAAGTGCTCGATCTGCCAGAGCGGAGAGTAGCCAAGACCGAGCCCCTCGCAGACGGCGGCATAGATTGCCGTCATGGCGTTTACCCGCAACGGGCCGGCTACTTTGACCTCACGCGGCTTGCCGTCGATCGAGAACATCCACGCGCCGGGCCGGTCGCCACCTGAACGAACGACACAATTGTGCTGCTTGAGTTCATTTGGATGCATCGGCCGGCCATGGTCGGCGAAATAGGACGGCGTGCCGAAAACCACACGGCGCAGCGCGCCCAATCGCTTTCCCATCAGACCGGAGTCAGCAAGGTCTCCAATCCGCACCACCATGTCGAGCCCGCCGTCTGCGAGGTCGACGAACGCATCGGAAAGGTCGAGTTCGACCTCGACCTTTCGATGTTGCCGCATGTACTCGGCGACGATCGGCATCAGGAAGCGCGGGGCAAACAGCGCTGGCGCGCCGATCCGCAGCACGCCTGAAGGCTCCATCCGTCGCTGTGCCGCCTCAAGCCTGGCTTCGCGGATTTCATCGACGGCAGGTTTGATCCGGCGATAGAAGATTTCGCCAGCCTCGCTCGGCGTCGAGCGGCGCGTCGTGCGGTGGATGAGTTCCACGCCAATATCGTCTTCAAGAGCGGCAAGCGCACGGCTGACGGTTTGCAACGGCCGCGCAAGACGGCTGGCCGCAGCCGTCAGGCTGCCGAGTTCCACCACGGCGACGAACACTTCCAGGTCTTCGATACGGCTCATTCCATTATCCCGCTTTTGTAGAGAATAAATCGCATTTTTGGATGATTGTCCAAATTTTTGCCGAACGATAATCTGCGTTCACATTGAAGTGACGAGCACAGGAAGGCGAAATCGCATGACAGCGAGAGGCAAGAAAGCGACCGGAAATAGGATACTTGTCGTCGGGGCAACCGGCCGGTTTGCCGGGCTTGTCATGCCCGAACTGGTCCGCCGCGGCGCCGTCTTGCGCGCCCTGATCAGGGATCAGTCCAATATCGGCCTGGCGCAATCACTTGGCGCCCGACAGGTTGCGGTCGGCGACCTTAGAGATCGCGACAGCCTCGACATCGCACTGCAGGGCGTCGACGGCGTCTTTCATCTCGGACCGGCTTTCGCGCCGGACGAAACGGCGATGGGCATCGCGATGGTCGACGCGTCGGTCCGTGCGGGCGTGAGGAAGTTCCTCTTCTCCTCGGTCATTCAGCCGACGAACACGCGGCTGAAGAACCATGCTGCCAAGATACCGGTCGAGGATGCGCTCTATTCGTCCAATCTCGAATACACCATCCTGCACCCGGCAAACTTCATGCAGAACATCCGCTCAGCCTGGCCGACCGTCGTCGAACAGGGCGTCTTTTCCGAACCCTTTCCGAAGACCGCGCGTGTGGCACGCGTCGACTATCGTGACGTCGCCGAGGTGGCGGCGATCGCGCTGACCGAGGACCGGCTCGCCTACGCCAGCCTCGAGCTCTGCGCCGATGGTCGCCACAACAGGGAAGAGATCGCCGAGATGATGGCAAAGGCGCTTGGCCGGCCGATCGCGGCCGGTGAGATCGGCTTCCACGAATGGGCCGCTCCGGCGCGGGCAAAATACACCGAGCACCAGCTAGGCCTGCTCGCCAAGGTTTATGAGCACTACGCAGCCGTCGGCCTTGGCGGCAACAGCCTGTCGCTCAGGGCCGCTCTTGGGCGGGAACCCCGGAGCCTGCAGTCCTTCATCGAAGAGCTGGCGGCCGGCGCCAATCCCCGCCTTCAGCCCCACGCCTGAACCTTGAAACCGGAGCATGACCCAAATGCCGAAGAAACTTCCTCCGCGCTATAACGCCGTCGCCATGCCACTGGTGCTGTCGGTGCTGATGTCCTGCCTCGTCTCGGCCGTCTCGACCACGGCCAATGCCGGCTTCAGAGCCGATCTGTTCTCCCTGTGGATGAAGGCCTGGGGCATTTCGTGGCTGGTGGCGTTTCCAAGCCTGCTGCTCGTGCTGCCACTGGTACGCCTCATCGTCGCGGCGATCGTGCAGGCACCGCAGGCCAGACGTTGAGTCTGGCTTGATAAACGGTCGAGCCGTGCACCGACTTGGTAAAAGCCGTAAAATTCGGCCCCCAGTACAATACCAGTTTAACACCGGGCAAAAATATTGCATAAGGAGGCATCTCAAGCAGGTGTCTCCATGAGCGATCAGGCAACTCTCGATTTTCTGTTGCAGACCATGTCCGGCGAGAGCGGCGAGCCGCTCTACCGCCGGCTCGGCGAAGCGATCAAGGCGGCGATCGGCGCCTCCGTCATACGGCATGGTGCAGTCATTCCGAGCGAGCGGGACCTGAGCGAGGGTCTGGCGATATCGCGCGTGACAGTGAGAAAAGCCATTGAGGGCCTGGTCGCCGAAGGGCTATTGGATCGGCGCCAGGGCGCAAAGACCGTCGTCTCTTCGCGTGTCGAAAAATCGCTGGCGACGATGACAAGCTTTTCGGAGGATATGCGGTCGCGCGGGCTCGAACCCGGATGCGTCTGGATTTCGCGGGAGATCAGCCGCCCGTCGCCGGCAGAGATGATGGCGCTCGGCATTCCCGTCAGCGAAAAGATCGTTCGCCTGCGGCGGCTGCGCACCGCCGACAACACCCCGATTGCCATCGAGACCGCGGCACTCCCCGCCCGTTTCGTGCCGCAGCCTGAGGCGATCGGCGCCTCGCTCTACGAGTATCTGGCCGCCCATGGCGCCCTTCCCGTCCGGGCGCTGCAGCGCATGCAGGCAAAGCCGGCGAGCGAGGAAGAACGCCGCCTGCTCGCGACACCCGAAGGCACCAGCCTTTTGATCATGGAGCGCCGCTGCTTCCTCGCCGACGGCCAGATCGTCGAGTTTACCCAGACCAAATATCGCGGCGACGTCTACGACTTCGTCATCGAATTGATGCGATAATACCAGTTTAATTCCTGTTGCAATCTGGTCTTTCCCTGTTACCGTAATGGCCTGATCGGGTCGCAACGGTACGGGCTGACACAGCCTCAAAGCCATGATGCGGCCGAGTAGCAAATGCGTGCGGGGAGCGGCTGATATCGCCAAAGGTCGTTACCCGCGCCAGAGGAGCCGGCGTGACATTCGAGATCCAAAGCCTGAAGAACGGACTGATCGTTTCCTGCCAGCCGGTCAAAGGCGGCGTCATGGACAACGCGGCGATGGTCGTCGGCTTCGCCTTGGCGGCGCTTAATGGCGGTGCGGCGGCGCTCCGGATCGAATCTGCCGACTACGTCCGCGCCGTTCGCCAGGCGACCGACCGGCCGATCATCGGCCTCGTCAAGCGCGACCTGACGACCTCGCCTGTTCGCATCACGCCGCTGATCGAGGATGTAGATGCATTGGCCGCGGCGGGCGCGGATATCATCGCCTATGACGCCACGCAACGGACGCGCCCGGTCGAGACCAGGCGCCTGATCGAGCGCATCCAGGCAACTGGAAAGATCGCCATGGCCGATTGCTCTGTCAGCAGCGACGCGGCGCAGGCCTTGCGCGAAGGCGCCGAAATCGTCGGCTCGACACTCGCCGGCTACACCGGACCGGTGGAGCCGACCGAACCGGACTTCGCGCTCATTGCCGCCATGCGCAGGCTCACACCCTTCGTCGTTGCGGAAGGCTGCGTCCGCACCCCGGAACAGGCGTCGCAAGCGCTGCGGGTCGGCGCCTTCACCGTCGTTGTCGGCTCCGCCATTACCCGGCCGGAACACGTGACCTCCTGGTTCCGCACAGCGCTCGACGAAACCCTGGCATCGAGCGGGGCATGAATGTGATGGCGCAGGCGCAGGCCACCCTCTCCATCGACCTTGGCGGCACGAAGATGCTGGCGGCGCTGGTGCGCGACCGGACCGTTCTCGAAACGCACAAGATGGCGACACCCCGCGGCGGCGATCCGGCCGAATGGCTGCAGGCTTTGTTCGACGCCATCGCCATGTGGAACGGTCGCTACGACAAGGTCGGCGTCGCCGTTACCGGCATCGTCGACGATGGCCATTGGTCGGCGCTCAACCGCAACACGCTCGATATCCCCGATCGCTTCCCGCTGACCGACGTGGTCGCGGCACTTTCGGGCTCGCCCGTCCTTGCCGCCAACGACGCCCAGGCGGCGGCCTGGGGCGAGTTCAGCTTCGGCGCCGGCCGGCGCGAGGACATGGTTTTCCTCACGGTTTCAACAGGCATTGGTGGCGGCATCGTCGTCAACGGCCGTCTGCTCGGGGGCCTTGCCGGGCACTTTGGCCAGTTCCGCCTTGATGAGGCGACGCACCATACGCTCGAAGACCAGGTTTCCGGCCATTGGATAGCCGGGGAGGCCAGCGTCCATCAAAAGGATGCCACCGCCCGCGAGGTCTTTGCAGCGGCCGACGCCGGGCAGGAGTGGGCGCGCCGGATCGTCGAGGCCTCGGCACGCCAAACGGCTTTGCTGTGCCGCAATATTCAACTCGCGCTCGATCCGAAGCGCATCGTCATCGGCGGCGGCATTGGGCTGGCGCCGGGCTACCTGACATCCATCGAGCGCGCGCTGGGCGACCTTCCGCCGCGCCTCAAGCCATCGATCCACGCCGCCGAACTCGGGGAGAACGCTGGCGTGGTCGGAATCGCAGATCTTGCAGAGCGTCAACAACAACTTTGAGGGAGAACCAAAGATGACACTTGCGACCATGAAACGAGGAGCGCTGCTCGCAGCCAGTATCGCCGGCCTTCTGGCAAGCCCGACACTGGCAGAAGTCACCGTGCTCGGCTGGCCCGGCGGCCCGGAGGAAGTGGCGCTGCGCGCCGCCGCTGACACCTACAACGCAAAGCCCGACGTTGCCGACAAGGACAAGGTCGAGCTGCTGTTCTTCAACCGTGAGGGCTTCTGGGACAAGCTGCAGGCCGACCTTGCCGCCGGCTCCAAGGCATTCGACCTCAACCTGCTCGCCACCTACTCGATCGGCCGCTACGCGCCGTTCATGGAGCCGGTCGTACTGTCTGAAGAGGCCAAGGCCGTCTATGGCGACTCGGTGCTTTCGACGATGCAGTATGAAGGCAAGCAGTACGGCGTGCCGACCGACCTGTCGCTGCATTTCATGTACTTCCGCAAGGACCTCATCGACGCCCTGATGAAGGACGATGCGGCAAAGGCGAAATATGCGGAGATCTCGGAGAAATACCTGGGCAAGAAGCTGGAGCCGAAGGCTCCGGACGAATGGACCTGGGACGACTATGCCGCAACGGCGCTTTACTTCACGCAAGCCGTCAATCCGGACAGCCCGACGCGCTACGGCACCGTGCTGCAGCTCAAGAACCTGCTGTTCAACATCATGATCTGGCAGTCGGTGCCGCGTGCCTACGGCGCCAACTGGATGGACGACAGCGGCAAGATCACCGTCAATTCCGACGCCTATCGCAAGGGCCTGGAAATCTACAAGCTGCTCTACGACAACGGCGCAACCCCGCGCGACTCGCTCTCCTACGAGTTTGCGGAAGCGAACGCGGCCTTTGCTTCCGGTCAGGTGGCGGCCATGCTGCAATGGAACGCCGCCGCCGGCGATCTGACCAGTAAGGAAAAGTCACCCACTGTGGCCGAGGTCACCGATACCGTAGCCCCTCCCGCCGGTCCGGAAGGGCGCTTCACCCATATCCACGGCCTCGGCTTCGGTCTCAACAAGAACGCCGAGAACAAGGAAGGGGCGGCCCTGTTCCTGAAATGGCTGTCTTCGAAAGAAGCGGCGCTGATCTATGCCAGGAACAACGGCGCACCGGCGTTGACACCCGAGGTGGTCGCCGAAGTCGCGGAAGCACGGCCGGATCTGGTCAAGCTCGGCGAATTCGCCGGCAAGTACGGTTACGTCATGAACGGCGGCACCTCGGCCAAGGCGCTGTCGGTCTATGAACTGCAGGCCAAGGAGTTCACCGGTTACTGGTCCGGCCAGCAATCGATCGACGATGCGCTCGCCAATACCGAAAAGGGCATGGCCGAACTGCTGAAATAAGCGAAAGCACCGGCGGCGGGTGACTGTCGCCGGTGCCCTTCGGCAAGACCGGTAGTTAAGGAGTGACAGGCGCCCGCCGGGAACTGTCTCTCCGTGAGCCGCCGACACCCTAAGACAGGTAGACACAGATCGGTCCGATGACGAAAGCCTCGCAACGCCCCCTTGTCCAGGAATTCAGGTTACTCGCAACGCCCGTGGTGCTGTTCCTCCTTGTCTTTCTCGGCTTTCCCGCGATCGTCAACCTGATCTATTCGGTCTCCGACGTCTCGTTCGAGACGTTGCGCCAGCCCGAATTGTCCGGCTTCAAGAATTTCGCCGCCGTGTGGAGCGATAGCGCCTTCTGGCAGGCAAGCTGGTTCTCGTTCCGCTTTGGTCTTCTGACGGCCGCACTCGAATGCACACTCGGGCTTTTCCTCGCCATATTCCTGTCGCCGCTGATCGAGCGGCGCAGCTGGCTGATGGCGATCCTGATGCTGCCGCTGATGGTAGCGCCGGCGCTGGTCGGCCTGATGTATCGGCTCGTCCTACACGAGTTCGTCGGCCCCGTGCCCTATTATCTCTGGACCTATTTCGGCGCGAGCCTGTCGTTTCTCGGCCCCGGCTCAGCCTTCTGGACGCTCGTGGTCGTCGAGACGCTGCAGTGGACGCCGTTCGCGCTGCTGCTGTTCTACATGGCCTACCAGGCGATCCCCTCCGAGATCGCCGAAGCTTCGGCCATGGACGGCGCCAAGAGTCATCATCGGCTCTGGTACATCGAATTGCCCTTGATGCTGCCGACGATCGTCGTGGCCTTGCTCATCCGTTTCATCGACGGCTTCCGCGTCTTCGACAACGTCTATGTCCTGACCGGCAGCGGCCCCGGCGGCTCGACGGCATCGCTGTCGATCTACATCTACGAGGCGTTCTTCAAGCAGGGTGCCATCGGCAAGGCGGTCGCCGCCTCGGTGATCCTGTTCGTCGTCTCCTTTGCCGTCCTCTACGGCCTCAATTTCATTGCCAGCCGGCGGAAGGGAGCGGCCCGATGATGACAGCACTTCGCTGGCTGGTATTTGCGATCGCCGCATTCGCCATGAACTTTCCGATCCTGGTGACCCTTTCGACCTCGTTCAAGAGCACCAGAGAGCTGTCGACCAATCCCGGCCTTTGGGTGCAGTCGCCAACGCTCGACAACTATCTCGCGGTCTTCCAGGTGACGGACCGGTTGAACATCTTCCTCTATCTGTTCAACAGCCTCTCGGTCGCCTTGATCGGCACGTTGCTGGCGGTGGCGCTCGCCCTTCCCGCGGCTTACGCGATTGCCCGCGGCCGGCTCGGCGAGCGGACGCTGCTGCCGTTCATCGTCAACCTGCGCGCCGTTCCGCTCATCATCTTCGCGATCCCGCTCTATATGATGTTCCAGTGGCTGGCGCTGCTCGACACCCGTCTCGGCCTCGGGCTGATCCTGACCATCGTCAACCTGCCGCTGGCGCTCGTTATCCTCGTCAACGCCATCCGTGACCTGCCGGCCGAGCTCGACGAGGCCGCGCTCATGGATGGCGCCAGCCGGACGCAGATCCTCTTCAAGGTGATCGCCCCTGTCTGCCGCCCTGCCATCGTCACCAGCCTGATCTTCGGCTTCATCACCGCCTGGAACGAGTTCCTGTTCGGCCTGATGCTGACGACGTCCAAGGCCGTACCAATCACCGTCGGCGCCTCGTTCTTCTTCGCCGCCAGCGGCGGCGGCGTGCAATGGGGCGTGGCGTCTGCCGTGATGATCGTCGGCGCGCTTCCCCCGGTCCTGCTCGGCCTCATCATGTATCGCCAGATCAGCGGCTCGATGACAGCAGGCGCGGTCAAGGGCTGACCTTTATTTCGGAGACAACCATGGCTACGATTTCACTTAAAAAGGCCGGCAAGCAATACGGCAACCTGGAGATCATCCGCGAACTCGACCTCGACATCGCCGACGGCGAATTCGTCGTCATCGTCGGCCCTTCCGGCTGCGGTAAGTCCACACTGCTGCGCATGATCGCCGGGCTGGAGGAGACCACCTCCGGCCAGCTCTTCATCGACGGCCGCGACGTGACTGCGGCCTCCCCGATCGAGCGCAAGCTCGCTATGGTGTTCCAGTCCTACGCGCTCTACCCGCACATGACGGTCCGCCGCAACATGGGGTTCGGCCTCAAGCTGGCAAAGCTGCCCACTGGGCGGATCAAGGCCAAGGTCGAGGCGGCCGCCGAGACCTTGAAGCTCACCCACCTGCTCGAGCGTTACCCGAAGGAATTGTCCGGCGGCCAGCGCCAGCGCGTCGCGATCGGCCGAGCGATCGTTCGCGAACCCGTCGGTTTCCTCTTCGACGAGCCGCTCTCCAATCTCGATGCGGCGCTACGCGTCGACATGCGGCTCGAAATCGCCAAGCTGCACCGCACCCTCGGCGCGACGATGATCTACGTCACCCACGATCAGGTGGAGGCGATGACACTTGCCGACAGGATCGTGGTGATGAAGGACGGACGCATCATGCAGCAGGGCAGCCCGCAGGCGCTCTACCAGACGCCCGCCAATCTGTTTGTCGCCCAGTTCATCGGCAGTCCGAAGATGAACCTTCTGGCCTGCCAGCCCGGCGCTAGCGGGCTCGACCTATCCGGCGAAGGCAGCATTCAGCTGCGAGTATCCGGCGCTGCAGCGCCAGCGCATCTGGGCGCCCGGCCCGAACATCTGTCTCTGGTTTCGCCCGAAAGCGGCCATTGCCGGGGCACCGTCGAGGTCAGCGAATATCTTGGCGGCAACACCAGCGTCTTCGTGCGCGCCGGCAAACTCGGGTTGATCAACGTCAGCGCCCCCGCCGATACGCCCTATCGCATCGGCGAGACCGTGGGCATCAGTATTGATGCGGCGAGATCGTCGCTGTTCGACGAGGCAGGAGCAGCAATCGCAGCGAACTGATAAGGCTCGCTGCGCGCCCTATCTTACGCGCCCCAGGTCGTTTCCAGCACCCGGATCCAGTTGCCGTGGCAAACCTTGGCGAGCGTCGCCTCGTCGTAACCTCGCTTGCGGAGCACGTCGACCAGTTGCTGCAGGTCGGCCGCGTCGCGCATCGCCGCGGGGATCGTGGTGCCGTCAAAGTCGGAGCCGAGCGCGACATGATCGATGCCGATGCGGTTGGCGATGTAGTCGATGTGATCGGCCAAAAGCTCGAGGCTGGTGTCCGGGTTCTTGATGCCATCAGACCGCAAGAACAACACGCCGAAATTGATGCCGGCAAGGCCGCTGGTATCCTTGATGGCGTCGAGTTGGCGATCCGTGAGGTTGCGGCTGTGCGGGCAAAGCGCATGCACGTTGGAATGCGAGGCGACCAGCGGCGCATTGGACAGAGCGGCAATGTCCCAGAATCCCTGCTCGTTCATGTGCGACAGGTCGACCATGACCCTGAGCTCGTTGCACGCCCGGATCAGATCCTTGCCGCTTTCCGTCAGGCCGGGACCCATATCCGGCGACGACGGGAAACGGAACGGCACACCATAGGCAAAGATGTTCGGCCGGCTCCAGACAGGCCCGAGCGTGCGCAGGCCGGCGGCGTGCAGCACGTAAAGCGCATCGAGATCGGCGGCGAAGGCTTCGACACCTTCGACGTGGAGCACCGAGGCGAACACACCGTCGGCGATGGCCTGGCGGATATCGGCTGCCGACCGGCAGATCTTCAGACGGCCGCTCGCTCGCCGCTCAAGCCGCATGAGCAGGCTTGCCATGCCGAGCGTGCTCTTCAGCGCATCCTGCTGATCCGGCGTTGCGAAGTCGCCATTGGCATCCTTCTGCATGCTGGGCGACGCGACATAGACAGCGCAAAGACCACCGGCGAGCCCACCTTTTTCCGCCTTGACGAGATCGATATGACCGCTGCCGCCGCCGTCAACGAAGCGGGCCTCGGCGTCTGCCTGCTGCGAGTGCCACAAGCGGGACAACACATCGTTATGTCCATCGAAGACCGGAATTTTCGCCTGTGTTGCCAATTGGGGACCGCCTTTCAACTTGTTTGCCGCCCACGGCGGCCGACTGCGCACGACTCAAACTGGCCGTCGCGCGCGAACATAATCATCTGACAGCCCTAGGGGAAAGCCGTCCATCGGCGCAAATGCAAACCATGCATAGGCCCTGCCGAAATCGGAATTGGTAGCACCAAGCCATGTTGTGCTTAATCCGGCCACTAACAAGGGAACACGGTTGGCGGTGAGGTGAACTGCGAAAACCTCACGACGGCCGTTCGCATGACGTTAAGTCCGAGAAGGGGATATTTCCGATGATTTCCAGACGCAACCTGTTGATCGGCGGCGCTGCCGTGCCGTTTCTGTCCTATGTCAGCCTGGTTCCGGCCTTCGCCGAAACGCCGAAGGACATTCTGGTTGTCGCTCAGCAGCTCGACAACATGACCAGCCTCGATCCGCATGAGAGCTTCGAGGCAGTCGGCAGCGAAATCTGCGGCAATATCTACCAGAAGCTCGTTCATCCCAACCTTGATGATGCCAACAAGGTCGACCCGATCCTGGCTGAATCCTGGGAAACCGATGCCGACAGCAAGGTCTTCACCTTCAAGCTTCGCGCAGGCGCAACCTTTGCCAGCGGCGCGCCGGTTACGTCAGAAGATGCGGCCTTCTCGCTGCAGCGCGCCATCAAGATGAACAAAGGCCCGGCCTTCATCATCGCCCAGTTCGGCTTCACGCCGGAGAATGTCGAAGAGCGCATCGTCGCCGTCGATGCTTCGACCCTACGCCTGACGCTCGAGGTGCCGGCATCGCTCTCCTTCCTGCTCTACTGCCTCTCGGCCAATGTCGGCAGCATCGTCGAGAAGAAGGCCGCGCTCGAAAACGAAGTCGACGGCGACCTCGGCAACGCCTGGCTGCAGAAGAACACCGCCGGTTCGGGCGAGTTCGCGCTGCAGTCCTGGAAGCCGAGCGAGAGCGTCGCGCTGACGGTCAATCCGAACGGCCCCTACAAGGGCAATATCAAGCGCATCATCCTACGCCACGTTGCCGACCCGTCGTCGCAGCTGCTGATGCTGCAGAAGGGCGACGCCGACATCGCCCGCAACCTCAGCTCCGAACAGCTGCGCACCCTGCAGGGCGACGAGAACTACACGCTGGTTCGCAAGGGCGTCGCCTCGCTCGTGCTGATCTCGCTCAACCAGAAGCAGGCAAACCTCGCAAAGCCTGAGGTCTGGCAGGCGATCAAGCACGCACTTGACTACAAGGGCATGCAGGAAAACATCGTGCCCCTCACCCACAAGATCCACCAGAGCTTCCTGCCCGAGGGCTATCCGGGCGTCGTCAACGATACGCCGTTTACGAAGGATGTGGCCAGGGCCAAGGCGCTGATGGCCGAGGCGGGCCTCGAAGGCGGTTTCGACATCGTGATGGATCATTATTCGGCACAGCCCTATCCGGATCTGGCGCAGGCGATCCAGGCAAACCTTGCCGAAATCGGCATCCGCGTGCAGCTCCAGGCGGCCGAGAACCGCCAGGTGCTGACCAAGATGCGCGCCCGTGAGCACCAGATGGCGCTCTCGGCCTGGGGATCGGACTACTTCGACCCGCACGCCAATGCCGACGTCTTCAACATCAACCCCGACAATTCGGATGATGCCAAGTCGCGCCCCTTCCTGTGGCGCTCATCCTGGCAGGACGCCGAGATGGCAAAGAAGGCCGAGGCCGCCCGCGACGAGCAGGATCCGGCAAAGCGCATCGCGCTCTACGAGGAGCTGCAGCGCGCCCATATGGAGCACAGCCCCTTCATCTTCATGCTGCAGACGACGACCACGGCCGCCTGCCGCAAGTCTGTTGCCGGCATCCGGCTCGGCACGCTGTCGGACTCCCATTCCTATGCAGAGGCGTCCAAGGCTTGAACAAGCGTATCCGAAGCTTTTCCGCCACGTTGAGCAGCGTCTTCCTGACGCTGCTCGGCCTGACGATCGTCACCTTCATGATCGGCCGCGTCATGCCCGTCGACCCGGTGATTGCCGCGGTCGGCGACAACGCCTCCGAGGCGGTGATCACCCGCGCGCGCATCGAAATGGGCCTCGACCAGCCGCTGATCGTGCAGTTCTTCCGTTATCTCTGGCAATTGCTGCACGGTGATCTCGGCATCTCGATCCTGACACGCAACCCGGTTGCGACCGATATCGCCCGGTTCTTCCCGGCTACGCTGGAGCTGGCGACGGCGGCGCTGCTGCTGTCGGCGGCAATCGGCATTCCGCTCGGCGTCTGGGCGGCCGTCCGGCAGGGCAAGTTCGTCGATCAGGCGATCCGCGTCGTCTGCCTCGCCGGTCATTCCGTTCCGGTGTTCATGCTGTCGCTGATCTCGCTGTTGATCTTCTACGCGACGCTTGGCGTGGCACCGGGACCCGGCCGCCAGGACGTGATCTTCGACGGCATGATCGATCCGGTCACCGGCCTGTTGACGATCGATACACTGATCGCCGGCGACTGGGATGCTTTCCGTGACGCCGTGGCGCACATGGCGCAGCCGGTCTGCATTCTCGCCTATTTCAGCATGGCCTACATCACCCGCATGACCCGAGCCTTCATGGTCGATGCGCTGAAGGGCGAGTTCGTCATCACCGCGCGCGCCAAGGGTCTCTCCGCATCGACCGTCATCTGGAGCCACGCCTTCCCGACGGTAGCCGTGCAACTGGTGACAGTCTTGGCGCTGACCTATGCCGGACTTCTCGAAGGCGCCGTCGTTACCGAAACCGTGTTCAGCTGGCCGGGCCTCGGCCAATACCTGACGGTGTCGCTGATGAACGCCGACATGAACCCCGTGGTCGGAGCGACCCTTTTGATCGGCCTCATCTATGTCGGCCTCAACCTCATCGCCGACCTTCTCTATCGTGTACTGGATCCCCGCGTCCGATGATGCTTACGACCTTTCGAAACTGGGCGCTGGATGAAACGCCCGCCTCCCGCACCCAGGCCTCCTGGGGTCATCGCTATCGAATCTGGCTGAAGCTCAGGTCCAACCCGCTGGCGATGATCGGGCTGACGATCATCCTCGTCTTTTCGCTGCTTGCCGTGTTTGCGCCGGTACTGGCGCCGCACGATCCGGCGATCCAGAACCTGGCCAACCGGCTTGCCGCCCCAAGTGCTGCCCATTGGCTCGGCACCGACGAACTCGGCCGCGACATCTTCTCGCGCATCCTCTTCGGCGGTCGCGTGACGCTCGGCATGGTGGTTTCCGTGGTCGTTCTGGTGGCGCCGATCGGGCTCGCTGTCGGCTGCATTGCCGGTTATTTCGGCGGCATCGTCGATACGGTGCTGATGCGGGTCACCGACGTGTTTCTCGCCTTCCCGAGGCTCATTCTCGCGCTTGCCTTCGTCGCGGCGCTGAAGCCGGGCGTCGAAAGCGCCATCCTCGCCATCGCGCTCACAGCCTGGCCGCCCTATGCGCGTCTCGCCCGCGCCGAAACCATGACCGTGCGCCGCAGCGATTTCATCGCCGCCTGCCGGCTGACCGGTGCATCGCCATGGCGCATCATCATGCGCCATGCAGCGCCGCTCTGCGTGCCGAGCCTGATCGTGCGCATCACGCTCGACATGAGCTCGATCATCATCACCGCTGCAAGCCTCGGCTTCCTCGGCATGGGCGCGCAGCCGCCGTCACCGGAGTGGGGCGCGATGATTGCCACCGCCAAGCGATTCATCTTCGACCAGTGGTGGGTCGCCACCGTTCCCGGCATCGCGATCTTCCTCGTGTCGCTCGCCTTCAACTTTCTCGGCGACGGATTGCGCGACGTGCTCGATCCGAAGGGGGACTGAGACCATGCTGGTTGATATCAAGAACCTCCGCATCGCCTTCGAGAACCGCTCCTCGCGCTTCGAGGCGGTGCGCGGCATCTCGCTTTCACTCGGCGCAGAGAAACTCGGCATCGTCGGCGAGAGCGGCTCGGGCAAGAGCCTGACGGCACGGGCGCTGATGAAGCTGCTGCCCTCCAATGCCGCCACATCAGCCGACCGGCTCTCCTTCGACGGCATCGATTTGCTCTCTGCCTCGGAAAAGCAGATGCGCCAGATCCGTGGCAAGCGGGCGGGCTTCATCCTGCAGGATCCGAAATATTCGCTCAACCCGGTGATGAACATCGGCCGACAGGTGGCGGAAGCCTGGCGTGCCCACAAGGGCGGCAGCAAGAGGCAAGCGCTCGAGGCGGCGATCCATCTCCTCGACCAGGTTAAAATCCGCAATCCGCGCGAAGTCGCCGCCGCCTACCCGCACGAAGTCTCGGGCGGCATGGGCCAGCGGGTGATGATCGCGATGATGCTGGCACCCGATCCGGAGCTGCTGATTGCCGACGAACCGACGAGCGCGCTCGATGCGACCGTGCAGGCAGAAATCCTGCGGCTGATCGAGGAGCTGGTGTCGGAGCGCAACATGGGCCTCATTCTCATCAGCCACGACCTGCCGCTCGTGTCGCATTTCTGCGACCGCGTCGCGGTGATGTATTCCGGCCGCGTGATGGAAGAGCTGAAAGCGTCCGAGCTGCTGAACGCCCGCCACCCCTATACCAAGGGGCTTCTCAACTGCATGCCTTCCCTCACGCATCCCAGGGACCGGCTGCCTGTTCTCAACCGCGATGCATCGTGGCTCACCGCATGATCGACGTTGAAAATCTCCGCATAAGATTCGGCGACCGCGAAGTCGTCAAAGGTGTCTCGTTTTCGGTGAAGAAGGGCGACAGCTTCGGCATCGTCGGCGAAAGTGGCTCGGGCAAATCCACGATCCTCAGGGCGATGGCCGGGCTCAATGAAAGCTGGGCCGGTCGCATCGCCTTTGGCGGTGAAGCGGCGGCACTGAAGCGCCCACCCGCCTTCTTCCGCCGGGTGCAGATGGTGTTCCAGGATCCTTATGGCTCGCTGCATCCACGCCAGACAATCGATCGCATTCTCAGCGAATTGCCGCTCGTGCACGGCATGGACAATATCGACAAGCGGATCGTTCAGGCGCTGTCCGACGTGGCGCTGCCGCAGGCGGCCCGCTTCCGGTTTCCGCACCAGCTGTCCGGCGGCCAGCGTCAGCGGGTGGCGATCGCCCGGGCGCTGATTGCCGATCCGCAGGTGCTGCTGCTCGACGAGCCGACGAGTGCGCTCGACGTTTCGGTGCAGGCTGAGATCCTCAACCTATTGTCCGATCTTCGCGAAGCGCGAAATCTCACCTACATTCTCGTCAGCCACAACCTGGCGGTGATCGCCCACCTCTGCGGTCAGGTCGGCGTCATGCTGAACGGCGAAATGGTGGAGCAACTGAGCGCGCAGGACCTTCGAGCGGGCAAGACACACCATGCCCATACGACGGAGTTGCGTATGCTGAGCGTCGGGCTGGAAGAACCGGCCTGACTTCGCCCCTTGGTGACAACTAGGACAATGGAAGAAAACATGCCGGCACATTTCGATTGGCACGCCGCATCCGCCACAGCCGAAGGATTCGCCAAGCAGTGGGCGGAGAACGAACCGGGCGGCGCCATCGTCGGTTTCGACGATAGCGGCATCCGCTTTTCGCATGCGCGCGGCGTCGAAAGCCTGGCAACGTTTGCGCCATTCTCGGCCGAAAGCGTCGTTCGCTATGCCTCGGTCACCAAGCATTTCTTCTGTGCCATGGTGCTTGGCCATGACGACATCATCAAGCTCGACGACCGGCTTGGGCACCATCTGCCCGAACTCGTCTCGCCGCTTGCCGACGTGACGGTCGGCCAGGCGCTGGATATGAGCGGCGGCCTGCCGGATACGCGCGAATGCCTGTCCCTGCTCGGCCTCTCCGTCTACACGGACACACAGGCCGCACCGCTTCTGGCGTTTCTGGCGCGTCTGCGGCGGCTGAATTTCGATGCCGGCAGCGAGGTCTCCTACTCCAACACCGGTTATCGCCTCGTCGAGGCCGCGCTGGAGCGCAAGGGCTTTGCCTTCGACGACTTCATCCAGAACGACGTTGCCGGACCGCTCGGCGTCACCTTCAAGGCGCCCGACGTCTGGAACGATCCGGTCGCGAGCCTGGTGCCTGGTTATTGGCACTCTGGCGAGCGCTGGCAGCTTTCCGCCGCCGGCCTGCATATCTCCGCTTCCGGCAGCCTGACAGGAAGCGCCAATGCGCTCACTGCCTGGTTGCAGGCATTGATGGGCGGGCACGGTCGTTACGAAGGTTTGCTGGAAAGGTTGCAGACGACCCGTTTCCTGGCGGACGGACGGCCGAGCGGCTACAGCCTTGGCCTGCGCTCGTCGACGCTCGGTGAACGTAGCTTCGTCGGCCACGGCGGCTCACACCCCGGCTACAAGACTTACTTCCTGCTCGACCCCGAAAGCCGCTCGGGCTTCGTCGTCGTCTCCAACCGTGAGGACACCAACGGCAACAAGATCGCGCTCGAAAGCATGGCGGCGCTGACCGGCTTGCCGCTGCCAACACCGGCAGCCGGCATTCCCGACGGCCTCTATATCACCGAACAAGGTCCCTGGTGGCTGGAGATCAAGGGCAGCGTCTGCACCTATCTCGATGCCGACGACACGCTTTACGACGACGGCGACGGGTGGGTTTCCTCGCGCTCGGCCTCGTCGCCGATGCGGCTGCGGCTGGAGGGATCGGCGCTTGTCGGCGAGGCGGGCCATGCGGCGCGGCGGTTCCTGCCCGTCGCCGGCCAGCACGTTGTGCCGGCGTCTCTCTCCGGAGCGTGGCAGTCCCCTGAAGGGGCAGAGTTCGAGATCCGCGACGGGGCGGTGGTTATGGGTGTTGGCCCGGTGCGCAACGTCATGCCGCTGACGGCGCTCGGCAACGGTCGCTTCCTGTTCACGCTGCATGACGGCCCCTGGACGAAGCGTGTCTGCCTGCATGCCCTCGACGATAACCGGGTGGAACTGGTGCTCAACCGCGCGCGGATGATGGAATACCGCCGTCGGCCCTGATTTTTCTTGAAGCCTGTCGAACTGTGCCTAAAAGGGGTCAGGTTCCCGCTGCAAGGCGGGAAATGACGTTCTTCAGGAGTGCATGCGTTGGAAATCAAGTGGCTCGAAGACTTTCTGGCACTGGCGTGCACGCTCAATTTCTCGAAGGCGGCCGACGAACGGCACGTCACCCAATCCGCCTTCAGCCGCCGGATCAAGCAGCTCGAAGCCTGGGTCGGCGCGAGCCTTGTCGACCGCGCCACCTACCCCTCTCGGTTGACCGAGGCGGGCCTGAAATTCGTTCCGGTGGCGCAGGAGACCCTTCAGCACCTCTATCAATCCAGGCGCAACCTGCAGAAGGAAGAGGGCTCGGACGCCAAGACGATCAAGGTGACCGCGCTCCACACGCTCTCCTTCACCTTCTTTCCCGACTGGATGAACCGCATCAACAGGAAGGCCGGCCCGGTCTTCTCGCGGCTTCGCCCTGACTCCGGCAGCATGGAGGAGAACCTCAACTCACTGGTCGATGGCTCGTGCGACTTCCTCCTGACCTATGCCCACACCCAGGTGCCGCTGCTCCTGGACCCGCAGGCGTTCGAACACCGCTTGCTCGGCCATGAAAAGATCATCCCGGTTTCGGCGCCTATCGAAACCGGAGCGGCCGCGCACCTGCTGGAGGGCGGTGCAAAGCCCTTCCCTCATATCAGCTACGAGAAGTCGTCATTCTTCGGGCAATTGCTGGGAGAGCTGGTCGGCGCCGACCTGCCGCCCTTTCAGCGCGTGCATGAGGGCAGCATGTCCGTCGGCCTGAAAGCGATGGCGCAGGCCGGCTGGGGCATTGCCTGGGTGCCGGAAAGCCTGATGACCGCAGAGCTTTCGTCCGGCACGCTGGTGCGCGCCGCCGATCCCCGTTGGGATATCAGCGTCGAAATCCGGCTCTATCGCGCCAAGGACAACCGGCGCCCCGTCGTCGGCCGTATCTGGCAGTCGCAAGAAGCGGCTGCCCTTTGAGGAAGGTATGAAGCGGTTCCGGTCAGGATTCGCTTCGCACTCCTGTCCCATCGACTGCCCCTCCCGCTAATCGGCCGCTAGATCGCCGTACGGCGGGCATTTTCCAGATAGAGTTCACGCAGCCGCTTGACCATCGGTCCGGGCACGCCGTCGCCGACAGGCTTTCCGTCGATGCGCGTCACGGAGACGACGAAGTTCGACGCGCTCGTCAGGCATGCCTCGCGGGCGCCCAGCGCCTCATCGAGCGAAAACGGCCGCTCCTCGATCGTAAGCCCCTGCTCGCGCGCCAGTTCCAGCGCGGCAAGGCGCGTGCAGCCGGGCAACGTCGCACTGCTGTTGCCGCGGGTAACGATCCTGCCGTCGTCGGTAACGATATAGGCGGTGGAGGACGCGCCTTCGGTCACCAACCCGTCCTCGATCATCCAGGCTTCGTCGCAGCCTTCGGCCTTGGCGATGCGCTTCGCCATCACCTGCGGCAAGAGACATACGCTCTTGATATCGCGTCGCGCCCAGCGCTGGTCGGCGACCGATTTGACGGAAACACCGTTGTCTACCGCTGCGACGTGCTCGAGCGTCTTGACCTGGGTGAAGAGCAGCAGCGTCGGCTTGATCTCTCCTGAAAACAGGAAGTTGCGATCCTCGGCGCCGCGCGTGAGTTGCAGATAGACCACGCCCTCGACGAGGTTGTTCTCGCGCACCAACCGGCGCTCGATCTCGACGATCTCGGAAACGGGGACCGGAAGCGGCACGTCGATCTCGCGGGCGGAGCGTTCGAGCCGCGCCATATGCAGCGCGCTGTCGATAAGCTTGCCTTCGAGCACGGCGGTCACTTCATAGATCCCGTCGCCGAACAGGAAACCGCGGTCGAAGACCGAAAGATGCGCCGCGTGCTCGGAAACGAACTCGCCGTTCAGATAAACGATACGGCCGGTCGGGTTGGACATGGTAACTCCGTCTGAGGGAAGAGAATTAGGCTTTGAGGGCTGCGAGGCGGACGAGCGAAATCGCCTCAACCGAACTCACCTTGCCGGTGGCCGCATTGAAACCGCTTGTGGATTGCGCCGTGACCAGCGAATTGAGGATCGCCTCTTCTGTCGCCTCGATCGTCGCTTCGAACAGCGGCGAGATCAGGTCGTTCGGCAGGTCGGGGTAGCTGGAGATCGCTGTGCGCCGCTCGCGCGTCCGGCGGACAGCTTCCGCGGTGGAGAATGCCAGCGCATAGTCGCCGGATCCATTGCTGAGGGCGGCACCGGTGCGGGAGAGGCCGCCAAAGGCGCGCTCGGCCAGCCGTTCGAGGCTGCGCGCCGACAACGGCGCGTCGGTGGCGACGACGATGACGATTGAGCCGTCGCGATCATGTCCCGACGGCGCATCATAGGGATGCCCGCAAATCAGCAGCCGGCCGCCATAATTGGACTGCACCAGCACGCCGACTGTGAAGGTTTCGCCTGCCGCCTTGACGCGGCGCGAACTGGTGCCGATCCCGCCCTTGAGACCGAAGGCCACCGTGCCGGTGCCGGCGCCGATGGCGCCCTCTTCGACCGGACCGGGCGCCGCCGCGGCAATTGCCTTGCCGATCTCATCGATCGTCGGGCGGCCGGCGCGGATATCGTTCAGTCTGGAGTCATTGGTCTCTCCGACGACGGCGTTGAGCGACACAACCTTTTCGTTGCCCGGCTGGGCCAGCGTAAAACGGTTGATCGCCTCGATCGCCCGCCCGGTTGCGAGCGTATTGGTCAGAACAACTGGCGTTTCGAGCTCGCCCAACTCGGCGATCTGGGTCGAACCTACGAATTTGCCGAAGCCGTTCAGGACCGCCAGCGCCGCCGGCACCTTGTCCTGAAACAGATTGCCCTGGTGGGGAAGGATAGCAGTCGCGCCCGTGCGGATCCTGTCGCCCTCGACCACAGTCGCGTGGCCAACGGCTACACCGGCAACGTCGGTAATCGCGTTCAACGAGCCGGTTTCATATACGCCTGGGCGGAATCCGAGGTCGCGAAGCCTTTGGCGCGTGTTTGCCGACATGTAGCCTTTTCCCCATTTTGCCAAGTGGCGATCCGCCGCAAACGACCGTCGCCCTATTTGGCTGGAAGCTACTCTGCCCTGCGACAAAACGGCATCGCAAAAATGGAATAGTTCTATGAGAAGTCCGCAAGACGACCGGACGTCTCGCGTTGCAGAGCACGGGCGGCTCGAAGATCGGCTCAGTTGGGCGGCAGACGGCGGCTCTTCCAAGCCGTTTTCGGAACGATGTTGCCGATGGCGAAGCTGAAAGATGTGACCTCGACCGTCTCGAGATCGACCTTGCATTTGAAGTCGACGTCGTACCAATTGCCCTTGCTGCGATAGGCGCCGCCGCTTGCGTCGATCTGCTCCTTGCCGATGAACCCGCCAGATGGCCCGAAGGGCACGAGTATATCAGGAAAGTCCTCCGGCCGCTGATGGCGGATCTGCTCCAGGGCTTCGATGTTGCAGAGTTGGAGGATACGCTTCTTGACCGGAAGTTGGCCCATCGCCTGCTTAACGCGCGGATCGGCGATCGACTTCGCCGAGAAAAGCTCCTCGGCCTTGACAAACCGGTCGGACGGCAACTTCGCCGTCGCTTCGGCCTCGCCTTCCGTCTCGTCACTTTTCTCCTTGTCGTCGGCAGGTTTGCGCACCGGCACCGAATCGGCTTTGGACACCGCCTTCTCGGCATCCGCCTCGGCAGCCGGCTTCTTCTCAGCAGCACTATTATCGCCGTTGGCAGGGGTCGACAGGACGGCAAGCTGCTGCGGTGTCGGCTTTTCCGTCTCCGGTTGCTTCTGCGCCTGCGCCTCCTCTTTCTCCACCTTCTTCGTGGCGGCGTCGGCCGCCTCTGCCTTCTTCGGCTGGTTCACCACATCCTTCTTCTCGGCCTTCGCAGTGGGCGGAAGCTGAGCAGCTTTAGCCTCCTGCTTGATCTTGGCCGCAGCCGACTCGAAGGCCTGTGGCTGCTGACGAGAGGGAGCCGGTTGTGGCTTCGGCTGTTCCTTCTTCGGCTGAGCCTCCTGCTTGGGCTTCTCTTGCTGCTTGGGCTGCGGTGGAGAGACGAGTTCGACGTTGATGCTCTGCTCGCCCTGCGGTTTGGGCGTTTCCTTCGGCAGTTGGATCAGCAGCAGAGCGATGACAAGCAGGTGCAGAGCCACCGAGGTCGGCGTGCCCCATCTGATCTTCTCCCACCATTTTTCTGAAAACAGCTGCATCGCTTACGAGATAATGGACCACATGGGCGGAAGCTAGGTGCTTCGGCACATCTCAACAAGTGGCCGCAATAAAGCACACACAAACCGGAGACTTGACCGGTCGTAGCCTGGCCCGGTCAAGATGCGCACAGCGGTGAACGAAAAATCATCCGTCACCCGAAGAAAATGCGCGGGGCCATCATGAGCTGAGCACACAGCCAGTCAGTGCGAATGTCTTTGCGAGGTTAAGGCCCAGCAACTATCGAAATCATTTCACCGACACTGAAAGGCGAGAAATTTCTTCCCGAAATGGCAGATATTCCGCATAATCATCTCTATTCTATATTTTCTATAGATTTAAAACATAAAGGCAGTCGCGGCCCGGGATTTGTCGGGCGGCGCGACGGACGAACACCATGGCCAGGAGCCTCTTCATGCAGCGAAATTCTATCGGCAGCAGATTTTTCACAAAGGCATTTACAGCCACGGCGGCCCTGACGGCAGCCCTGATCGCCTCCTCCGCCCTTGCGGGCGAGACCCTCGACAAGATCAAGGCACGCGGGCTCATCAAGGTGGGCGTCGGCACCACGCCCGGCTTCTTCACGCCGGATAGCAGCGGCCGCTGGCAGGGTTTCTTCGTCGATTTCGGTCGCGCGCTCGCAGTCACCGTCTTCAACGACACCGAGAAAGTCGAGTTCACCAACTCCTCGCCGCAGCAGCGCCTCCCCGCCCTGCAATCGGGCGAATTCGACATCCTGCTCTCCGGCGTGACCCAGACAGTGACCAGAGCGTTCAAGCTCGGCTTCCATTTCGGCCCGGTGGTCTTCTATGACGGCCAGGGCCTGCTGGTGCGCAAGGATCTTGGTGTCGGCAAGGGCGAGGAGCTCGACGGAGCGACGATCGGGGTCCAGAGCGGCACGACCGGCGAACTCAACATCGCCGATTTCTTCCGCAAGACCGGCAAGACCTTTACGCCTGTGACGATCGAAGAGACCGGCGAATTCCTGAAGGCACTCGATTCCGGTCGCGTCGATGCGCTGACCCAGGATGCGACCGACCTTGCCGCCAAGCGCACGCAGCTTTCCAAGCCGGACGACTATGTCCTTCTGCCAGAGCGCCTGTCGAAGGAACCACTCGCACCGGCCATTCGCGCCGGCGACGACCAGTGGCTGGAGATCGTCAACTGGACCGTCTACGCCACGATCCAGGCGGAAGAGTTCGGCATCACCCAGAGGAATGTCGACAGTTTCCTTACGAGCGAAGATCCGGGCATCAAGCGCTTCCTCGGCGTTGATCCGTCGCTCGGCGAAGCCATCGGGCTTGACCCGAAGTTCGCCTATAACATCGTCAAGGCGGTCGGAAACTACGGCGAGATCTTCGACCGCAACGTCGGCAAGGGCACGCCGCTCAATTTCGATCGCGGCTACAACCAGCCCTGGACCGCCGGCGGCCTACTCTATTCGCCGCCGTTCCGTTGAGTCTTTGCCGGTATCTGCGATGACATCCACTCTTCAACCGGGCCCGCTAGGGCCCGGACTTCCCTCGCGGTTGCGCACCTGGCTCGGCCCCTCGCCCTTTCAACAGATCGTCCTGTTTATCGGCGTGCTGGGGATCTTTGCGCTCTTCGGCTCCAACACCGTCGACAGCATGCAACGCATGGGCCTCACTCCGGGTTTCGGCTTTCTCTTCCATCAGGCGAATTTCGAAATCGGCGAAACCGTGCTTCCCTATTCGGCGGGAGACACCTACGCCCGCGCGCTTGCGGCGGGCCTAGCCAACACCGTCAAGGTCGCCGTCGTCGGCTGTGTGCTCGCCACGTTTCTTGGCGTTGCCCTTGGCATCGCCCGGCTGTCGGGTAACCTGTTGCTGGCAACCTTCGTTCATGCCTATGTCGAACTGCTGCGCAACACGCCGCTGCTGCTGCAGCTCTTCCTCTGGAGCGCGATCATCCATGCGCTACCGCCGCCGCGCGGCGCCTATCTCTTCCTGGAAAGCGTCTATCTCAGCAATCGCGGTGTCTATGTCCCGTCCATTTCGCTACACGGCCTCTCCTGGGCGATCTGGCTGCCGGCCATCCTGTTGACGGCTTACGCGTCGCTGTCGCTCGCCCGGCGCCTGCTGACAGGTGCGACCTTCTATATGCGGAAGGCAACCATGACCGTGTTCGGTTCGCTGGTCGTCTGCACGCTCGCGCTCACCTCTTTCGGCCTCGCTGCCACCATCGATCTGCCAGCCAAGGGCGGCTTCAATATCAAGGGCGGCCTGTCGCTGACGCCGGAATTCTTCGCGCTCTTGATCGGCTTGGTCGTCAACGCGTCCGCCTCGATCTCCGAAATCGTGCGGAGCGGCATCCAGTCGGTAAAATCGGGCCAATGGGAAGCGGCGCGTGCGCTGGGCCTGAAGCCGGCGCAGATCATGCGTCTCGTCGTCTTGCCGCAGGCGTTGCGTGTCATCACGCCGTTGATGATCTCAAGCTTTCTCGACCTCACCAAGAATTCCAGCCTCGCGGTGGCGATCGGCTATCCCGATATCGTCAGCGTCGCCAACACCACCGCCAACACCACCGGCCAGGCGCTGGAAGCGATCTGCATCATCGCCGCCGTCTATCTCACCCTGAGCCTCTCGGTGTCGGCACTGATGAACTTCTACAACAGCCGCATCGTCCTTCGCGGGGAGACACGGCGATGAGCCATATCGAACTGCCACCACCTGTTGCGCCGGACTGGCATCGCTGGCGAAGCGGCCTCTTCGGCGGTTGGGGTAACAGCCTCATCACGCTCGCTACCCTCGGCGTCTTTGTCTGGTTTCTCCAACCTTTCCTCCGTTGGGCAATTTTCGATGCGGTATGGACGGGAACCGCGACAGATTGTGCGGTTGACGGGGTCGGCGCCTGCTGGGCTTTCATCGGCGCCAAGCTGCGTTTCATCCTCTTCGCGTTCTTTCCGCCCGTGCTGCAATGGCGCCCTGCCCTTGTGGTTATAACCGTGCTCGCCCTGCTGGTGTTATCCGCCCTGCCGCGGTTCTGGAGTTTCCGGCTTGTGCCGCTCTGGATCGCCGCACTCGTCTTGAGCTGGCTTTTGATGGCGGGAACGTTGACGCCACCAGTGGTGTCGACCAACAATTGGGGCGGGCTGCCGATCACGCTGGTCGTCTCGATCGCTGGCCTCGCCTTCGCATTCCCGATCGCGCTCCTGCTGGCTCTTGCCCGACAATCGAGCATGGGGATCGTCCGGACGCTAGCGATCACCTTTATCGAGACGCTGCGCGGCGTGCCGATGATCGCAGTGCTCTATGTCGCCATGCTGATCGTTCCGCTCGCCCTGCCGAGCGGGGCCGCCATCGACAAGTTGTTGCGCGCACAGATCGGCGTAACGCTGTTCTTCTCGGCCTATCTCGCCGAAGTCATCCGTGCCGGCCTACAGGTGGTGCCGTGGGGCCAGCGGGAGGCAGCACTTTCCCTTGGTCTGGGCTATGTCCAGACGATCCGCCTCGTCGTCCTTCCCCAGGCGCTGCGCGCCGTCATCCCGGCGATCGTCAATCTTTCGATCGGCATCGTGCTCAACACGTCGCTTTTGGCGGTGATCGGCATCTACGACCTCCTGAATGCGGCAAGGACCTCGGCCACGGATCCGACCTGGCTCGGCTTCTATACCGAAGCCTATGTCTTCGCCGCCGCGGTCTATTTCATCATCTGCTTTGCCGGCTCGCGCTACAGCATCTGGCTCGAGAAACGTCTGAACGCCGCGAGCAGGCATTGAAGCGCGCCCTTCGCCCCGCCTTGCGCGAGGCGCCGTGACGGGCCAAGAGTCCCCGTAACGGAATCGGACGCCGGACGGGCACATGAAACGAAGCGAAATCGCGATCATCGGCGGCGGGCCGAGCGGGCTGATGGCGGCAGAGATCCTGTCTATGCAGAACCATTCGGTGACGGTCTACGACAGCATGCCGACCGTTGCGCGCAAGTTTCTGCTTGCCGGCAAGTCCGGCCTCAATATCACCCATTCCGAGGATTTCGAGCGCTTTGCCGATCGCTTCGGCGCCGCGTCGCAACAGTTGCGCCCGGCACTCGACGCTTTCACGCCCGCGGACGTGCGCGTTTGGGCGGAAGGTCTCGGGACCGAAACCTTCGTCGGCTCGTCCGGCCGGGTATTTCCGAAGGCGATGAAGGCCTCACCGCTGCTGCGCGCCTGGATCAAGAGGCTTGAGGCGCAGGGCGTGCGGATCCTGACGCGGCACCGATGGACTGGCTTTGCCGGTCAGACACTGACCTTCGACACGCCGGATGGGCATAAGACCGTCCACAGCGATGCCACGCTTCTCGCACTCGGCGGGGCAAGCTACCCGCGCCTCGGGTCGGACGCCGGATGGGCGACGGCTCTGAAAGACGCCGGCGTCGATGTCACCGACTTCCGCCCAGCCAATTGTGGCTTCGATGTCGACTGGAGCGATGCGTTCCGTGAGCGCTTTGCCGGCGAAGCGCTGAAATCGGTGACGGCGACTTCAGAGGCAGGCACGATCCCCGGCGAATCCGTCATCACCCGTCACGGTATTGAGGGCAGCCTCGTCTATGCCCATGCGGCGCATTTGCGCGACCGTCTGGAGATGCAGCGCTCTGCGGCATTGTCAATCGATCTTGCTCCGGGACGAACGGTCGAACGCCTGGCCAAGGACTTGGCGCGCCAAGACGGCAAGATGAGCTTCTCCAATCGCCTGCGCAAAGGTGCGGGCCTGGAGGGCGTCAAATCGGCCTTGCTGCGCGAAATTGTTCCCGAGGCCACACGCACCGATCCGAACGCGCTTGCCGAACGCATCAAGTCGCTGCCGATTGCCGTCCTTCGTCCCCGTCCCATTGCCGAGGCGATTTCATCGGCGGGCGGCGTGCGTTGGAGCGCCATGGATGACGCCTACATGCTCACCGCGCTGCCGGGGATTTTCGTTGCCGGCGAGATGATCGATTGGGAAGCGCCGACCGGCGGGTATCTGCTGACCGCCTGTTTCGCCACGGGTCGTGCTGCGGCACACGGCATCGACGCATGGCTGCGACGGTAGGCAAGCGTCGCCCCCCCGCAAAGCGGTATCACTGACGACGCGGGATAACAGATAAAGAAACGCAAGACGCCGGCACACTCAGGTACCGGCGTCCTTGCATTTCGGCATTTGCGGCTTGCGCCCGGCCTTAGCTGTCGTTGAGGACCAGGCCCTTGGTCAGTTCCAGCGCCTGCCGCTCGAACAAGCCGCGGTAGATGCCGCCGTCGAGGCGGATGAGTGCCTCGTGCGTGCCCTCCTCGGCGATGCGGCCGTGGCTGAACACCAGCAACCGATCGAGCGCGCGTACGGTCGACAGCCGGTGCGCGATCACCAGGGTGGTGCGACCCAGCATCAATCGCTCCATCGCCTGCTGGATCAGCACTTCCGATTCCGAATCGAGGCTCGACGTCGCCTCGTCCAGAATGAGGATCGGTGCATCCGCCAGGAAGGCCCGGGCGATGGCGATGCGCTGGCGTTCGCCGCCCGACAGCTTGACCCCGCGTTCGCCCACCAGCGTGCCGTAGCCTTTCGGCAGGCCCGTGATGAAGTCGTGAGCGCTCGCAAGCCTTGCGGCTTTTTCGATCTCCGCTTGCGTGGCCGTCGGCCGGGCATAGGCGATGTTCTCCGCAAGCGAGCGGTGGAACAGGATCGGTTCCTGCTGGACGATCGCGATCTGCTGGCGCAACGAAGCCTGGGCAACGCCGGCGATATCCTGACCGTCGATCCGAATCTGGCCGGACTTCAGGTCATGCAGGCGCTGGATCAGCTTGACGAAGGTCGTCTTGCCCGAGCCGGAATGTCCAACAAGGCCGACACGCTCGCCCGCCGGGATCGTCACCGAGAACCGATCATAGAGCGGCTTGCGATGGGCGCCGTAGTGGAAGGTCACATCGTTGAATTCGATGCGACCGTCGGTGATGCGGATCGGCTTTGCTTCGGCCTTGTCTTCGATACCGAGCGGCTGGGCGTGGATGTCGACCAGCTCTTCCATATCGTTGACGGACCGCTGCAGGTTGCGGATGTGCATGCCCACTTCACGCAGGTAGCCCTGCAGGATGAAGAAGGAGGTCAACACGAAGGTTATATCACCGGCTGTTGCCTGCCCGCGCGACCAGAGAAACAGTGCAAAGCCGATGACCGCCGCCCTAAGTACGAGCAGCAGGGCACCCTGCGTCGTACCGTTCACCGTTCCGCGGACCCAGGTCCGGCCCGTGCGGTCCCGCCATTTGGCCAGCACCTTGACCAGCCGCGCATCCTCGCGCTTTTCGGCCCCGAAGCCTTTGACAACGTTGTTGCAGCTGACGGCATCGGCAAGCGAACCGCCGAGCTTGGTATCCCAGCTGTTGGCCAGGCGTGCCATCGGCGCGACGTAGCCGAGCGACAACGTGACCGTCGCAGCGATGAAGACAAGCGAGCCCACGCCGATGATGACACCCATCATCGGCCAGTACCACGCCATCAAAGCGGTCGAGCCGACCAGCATGATGATCGACGGAAACAACGCGATCAGCAGCGTGTCGTTCAACAGGTCCAGCGCCCACATGCCGCGCGTCACCTTGCGGACCGTCGAGCCGGCAAAGCTGTTGGCATGCCAGTCGGACGAGAAGCGCTGGATGCGGAAGAAGGCCGCCGAGGCAATGTCGGACATCATCTTGAGCGTCAGGTCGACGACACCCATGAAGGTGACATGCCGGAAAATGATGGCACCGAGCGACAGCGCCATCATCGTCCAGAATGCCGCAAGGGCCGCGTCCCAGGCCACCTGGTCGGAGGCAGCACCGGTCACGACCGCGTCGACCAGCCGACCGGAGTAAAGCGGCGTCAGGACATCCGCGAGCGTCGAAAACAGGACGGCACCGAGGATGAAGGCAAGGCGAAGCGGCTGGCGCTTCCAATGAACCCAGGTGAAACCGAGAACGCTGCGGAACGCACCGCCGCGCAAGGCGAAACGAGTAAAAGCCATAACGATTGCCCAATGCCTGGAGCATTGGCCTCAAAATTCAGGTCAATGAAACATGCCGAGAAAGGGAAACTGTTTTCCGATCGGCATCAATGGATTGGTAGCTTCCGCATCGAGGGAAGACCAAAGTCAGCGAGAAAGGTCCTGACTTGCAACTGCTAAAGAGCCCGAAGCCCCCCAGCGTCTCGTTCAGAACTGTACGCCGCCCCGTAGGGAGAAAGAATAAGCTGGCATCTGAAACCTCCCTGATCTGTTGCCGGAGATCGACTTATAGGCGAATCGCCCGCAACCGCCAAGCGAGGAAATCTAGCCATGCGCCAAAGTGCAACCGGTGCGGCTTGCTTGCAACAGTGTACAAGACGCCCCGGGGTTTACGGCGACACGGTCTTCGTAGCAGAGTAAACCGTCGGCCGATGGCGGGATCAGACGGCCGACTACATCCGGAATTCAAGTTCGACATCGCCGTCATCTCGGTCAGCGGCATCGACCAGGATGGCGACATCGGCGACGACGATCACGCTGAGGTCGCCGCCGTCTCCGCCGCAATGAAGCAGGCCGAACGCATCATCCTTGCCGTCGACAGCAGCAAATTTTCCAGGCGCGCGCTCGTGCGCCTTGCCTCGCTCGCCGACGTCGATGCGCTCGTCACCGACAGCCTGCCAAACGAGGGCATTGTCGCACTGCTGCAAAAACACGGCGTGAGCATTCACCACTAGAGTATTTCCAGGAAAAGTGCGAAGCGGTTTTCCGTCAGGAAATGCGTAAAAACAAAGAGATAGAGCGCTTGTTCGATTCCGTCTAAATAGGAAACGGCTCTACCGCCTTATCGCACAACGCCCGCGGTGGCCGGCACGGGGGGACCCTGGTTGCCGGCGGAATGCGCTCCTTCACAACGTGTTTTAGGTAACAACCAAGCCCGACGAGCAAACCGTCATATTCCGCCCCCGCGCCTTGGCGTCGAGCAAGGCGGCATCGGCCCGTGTCAGAAGCGTCGCGACCGTGCCTTCGCGTGGCGACGAGGCAATACCGATCGACACGGACACGGAGCCGAGGATACGGCCGCGATGAGAAAGCGGTGTCGTGCCGATCTTGTCGCGCAGGCGCTCGGCGAATTCGAAGCCCGCCGCCTCGCTCATTTCAGGCAGCAGCATCGTGAACTCCTCGCCACCGAAACGGTAGGTCGCGCCCAGCTCGCCGGCCGCGTCAAGCATGATCTGGGCAACATACTGCATCACCACATCGCCGGCGTCGTGGCCGAACTCGTCGTTGAAGCGTTTGAAGTGATCAATGTCGATCATGAGGCAGACGAGCGGCCGGCCGGCCCGCTCCCGCAATTGCTTGTTCAGCGCTTCGTCGAGGCAGCGCCGGTTAAGGAGGCCCGTCAATGCGTCGCGGACCGCCAGGTTGGTCAGCTTCTCGCGCAGCTGCAGGTTGGCCACAGCCAGGCCGATATTTTCCGCAATCAGCTCGAGATAAAGCCGCGACGTCTCGACGGCCGGCTGCTCGGGCGAGCGTTCCTCGAAATAGAGCAAACCGATCGTATCGCCCTGAGCGGTCAGCGGCACGCACAGTCCAGCGACATCGCTCTCGTCCAGATGCTGGCAGGCAATATCGCCCTGCCCGCCATTGCTGACATGCGGCCGGCCGCGGCGAAGCCCCCAGCAGGCACTGGAAGGGAAAGTATCGGCCGAATGTTGCGGGTCGAGCCAGGTTCCGACACGCGTCAGCGACGTGCGGTTATCGTTCAGCACATAGAGATGACCGGCAAGGTTGGGGAAGATCTGCGGTGCGAACCGGGCTACGACCTCGGCCAGTTCTTCCTGGATCTGGCACGCCTGCAGCCGATGCATCATTTGCAGGATGAGGTCCTTGGTCTGCTGATCCAGTCGGCGCTCTGCATCGAGCCGGTCCCGCTCCAGCCCGTTGGTGCGAAAGATATGGATCGCCTCGTTCATCTCGCCGATCTCGTCCCGGCGACGGTCGAGCGGAACTTCCACGTCGTAATCCTGCTTGGCAAGCCGCGTCACGATGCCCGTCATGCGCACCAGCGGCATGGCCACGCGCCGCTTGAGCACGAAATAAAGGACGCCGAGGAAGAGCGCCGCAGTCATGGCGAGCATGGTCTTGGCGGCGATGGCGAACCAGTCGCTTCGCTCCTTTGCCTGCTCCAGTGCCGCGCCGGTTCTGGCCTTGGTCAGTTCGCGGAAGCGGACCACCGTTTCAAGCAACGCCGTCTGCAGACGGTCGTGCTCCGGACCGAAGAGCACTTGTTGCGCTTTTGCCTGATCGCCCTCCTGGTAGGCGGCGATCGCCGCCACCTCGATCTTGTCGAGGGCCTCTACCTCGCGCTCGACCTCCTGAAGTGCTGCCAACTCGGCCGGTGACGCCCCGACCTCCCGCACGTTCTTGATCGCCGCCTCGTGAGCGCGCTCTTCCTCTTCCCTGCCATGGAAGCGTTCGAGATGGCGCAGGTCGCCGCGCATCACGTACAGACGGGCAGCATCGCTCCGTTCCTCAGCGCCGAGCGCAAGATCCTCGCCAAGCGTGTCGAGCACAAGATGCTGCTCGGCCGCCTGCCGCTCCTCGATCGCGCTGTTCGTCGACAGGATGAACGCTACACCGGAAAGTCCGGTCAAAAGGACCGTGACCCCGTAGGCCCAGTTTGTAATCGCATTGATTCTCATGGGATGATCTATAGCCGATGGCGACGGAATAGCCGACATTGGAAAGCGCAGCGAGCGACGCATTTGCCAGAATGTAAACGACGTCGGGACCGGTGGCAGCCGGTCCCGACGTCGTTTACATACAAACTAAAGAGGTGATGCCGTCGTTACCATTTTTTGCTGAGCTTCAGGGTCAGCGTGCGGCTTTCGCCGTAGCCGCACACCGAAAGCCCCTGGCACCCCTTCACATATTCCTTGTCTAGGAGATTGGAGACGTTGAGCGATGCCGCCCAATCGTCCTTCTCGTAGCGAATTGCCGCATCGACCAATGCGGCCGAGGGCACTTTGCGCGTGTTCTCCGCATCCGCCCAGGATTCCCCCTGGTATCTGACGCCGGCGCCAAGGCTGACCCCCTCGAGCGCTCCTGAAGGCACGGTATAGTCGAGCCACAGCGACGCCTGAGCGTTGGGAACAAGGTACGGCGTCTTTCCCACCAACGCCGTGTTCGCGTCTTCGGTCACCTCGAGATCCATGAAATCAAGACCGGCGATCAGCTTCCAATCTTCGTTGATATTGGCCTTGCCCTCAAACTCGATGCCGCGGGAACGCACCTCACCCGTCTGGGTGGAAATGCTCGTCAACGGGTCGGTCACGAGAGCATTGCGCTTGGTCAACTGATAGAGTGATGCCGTCAACACGCCGTCGAATAACGTCGGCTCGTATTTGACCCCGACTTCGAACTGTTCACCTTCCTGCGGCTTGGTATTGCCTGTTGCTGTCACCGCGACGATCGGGTTGAAGAAGGTCGCGACGCTGACATATGGGGTCAGGCCATTGTCGAACTCATAGGCAAGGCCAGCGCGGCCGCTGAAAGCGCCTTCGTTGTAGCTGAAGGCGTTATTTTGCGTCGGAGCCCAGAAGGTCGGGCCGTTTTTGGTGTTGGTGTCCACGTAATCGTAGCGACCATTGAGCGTGACGAGCCAGCCCTGACCGAACCTGATCTGATCCTGCGCATAAACGCCCAGCTGCTGCTGCGTAACCACCTGATTGATATAGGTGGCGTTTGCGGGCTGCGGCGCACCATAGATCGGATCCGTTGCGCTGATGGGTGTAGCGGCCGACGAAGCCTGCACATGGTCCAGCCGGTAGTACTTGTAGTCCAGGCCAACGAGCAGCGTATGATCCAGTGCCCCGGTTTCGAATTCTCCTTCGACACGGTTGTCGACGGCGAAGGTATCGACCTTCGATGTCGCCTCAAACCCCAGACGATAAAGGAGATTGTCGGGGGTGGCCGGCACTGTCGACGACGGGAAGGGCAGGCTCGGATCGTAGTAACCGAAGGTATATGGGCCGTTCTCATGCTTGTAGAGATGGCCGTACCGCAGGTTCTGGCTAAACTGCCAACCGCCTTCAAACTCGTGCGTGAATTCATAGCCGATCATCTGCTGGACATAGGTGCCCGTATCCAGATCCGGCTCACCATAAAATGCATCGCGGTCGATCTTACCGAAGGGTGCATCGACGACCGTGCCGACATAAGGCAGGAAGCCGTTGCCGACGTGCACCTGGTCGAGGCCCTGTAGAACACCGTAGACCGTCAGGCTTGTCGCATCATCAGGCGCGTAGGTGATCTGCGGCAGGACGAAGCCGCGCAGATCGTTGGAGAAATCGGTGTAGGTATCGCCGCCCGACATCTTGCCGGTGACGCGATACCGGATGGTGCCATCGTCCGTCAGCTTGTCGTTGACATCGAAGCCGGTGAAGGCATTGCCAAAGTTGTTGATGCCGATCTCGGTATAATAGAGCGGTTCATCGAATGGCCGCTTGCTGATCAGGCTGACGATACCGCCTGCGTTGGCGCCGCCGTAGAGCGCCGAGGCGGGCCCCTTCAGCACTTCGACCCGCTCGAGCATGAAGGGGTCGATTTGAAAACCGCCGAAACCAAAGCTGAAAAGCGTCAGACCATCGAGGAACACGCCGGTCTGCGTCGCGTCGAAACCGCGGATGTAGTACCAATCCGTATCCGCATCGGTGCCGAAAGGCTCCGTCGTCACACCCGGCGTGTAGCGCAGGGCCTCATCGACCTTGTTGACCACGCCGCGGTCGTCGAGCTCATCGCGACCGATGACGGAGACGGATTGGGGAATTTCGCTGATCGGCGTGGCCGACTTCGAGCCCGTCGTCGTCGCCTTGGCGACGTAACCGTCAACGGGGCCGGTGGCCTCGTCGCGTAAGCCCTGTGCCTGCACCTCGATCTTTTCGAGTTTCGTGGCGATACCGTCCTGGGCGACCGCCGCCGTCGACACGAGCAAGGCGATACCGGCAACGCCACTCGCAAGGAATTTTCTCAAACGCACACTTTCACCATCACGCTGCATCGTATCGTCGCCCTTTGATGCCGGACCCGCCATCCCCACGACGTGCGGCCCGACTTTCTGACTGCTGATAAGATGACCGTTTATCTCAACTATTAGGACGGGGCTTGTTTCGAACCCTGAAAGTTGAACGCTCTTGGGCAAATGTGTGCGGGCAACTGTTCAAGGCTGAAGGCATTTGCTCAGGCGAGACGGCTTCTTTTCCAAAGAGCCGGCGTCGTTCCGACTGCCTTGCGGAAGACGCGGGTGAAATGTGCCTGATCCGAAAAACCGGTTTCGGCAGCGATCGCGGTCAGCGACGCTTCATTCTTTAAAAGCAGATGCTTGGCCCGCTCGATGCGCGCGTTAGTCTGCCACTGGTGCGGCGCCACGCCTGTCGATGCCTTGAAGGCGTGGCTGAAATGGGACTGCGAAAGCCCGGCGAGACCAGCCAGTTCCTCGAGCCGGATGTTGCGAAGGCTGTTTTCCTCGATGTATTCCACCGCCCGACGCAACTGCCATGACGCGAGCTGGCTGCGCTTGCGTGCGCTGCTGCGATTGAGCTTCATCAGGTCGATGAACAGCGCCAGCGTCAGCCCGTCGCCGTAGAGATCGTGTAGTGGCTGCGGATTGAGGCATTCGGCAGCGATCAGTTGGGCGAGTTGGAGAAACCGCTCGTCGTGGAACATCAGCCGTGGCACGGCGCATTGGCCGGCGTCGAGATCCTCCATCAGCCGTCGGCTAAGGATGTCGATGTTGAAGTGCAGATCGAGATGGCGGATGTATTTGACATCAACCACATCCGCCCAGATCTCCATGCCGGCGGGGATGTAGGAGATCGCCTGTTGCCGATAGTTCTGGACGGCGCCGTTTGCCTGCGAGGAAAGCTTGACGTTGCAGCTGCTCCCACCCCGCGCATCGAGAACGATGAACATCCGCGGATCATCCGAGACGTAGTAGCCGCCGGCATGGGGGTCGCATTCCACATCCCACACGTCGGCAATGATCCCGTTCCATTCCCGGCGATGCAACTCGCCCTGGATCTTGAAACCGGCAATCTTGTTCTGCATCCGCGGCTGAAACGTCATTATCGCGTTGCCCGTCTTCGGGAAGGTCTGTCTTGGCTACTTTATTCCTTCCTCCAATACTCATCTTTAAGCCGCAACGGAAGTCCCCGGCGATTGCTTTTGGAGAGAACAGCACCAAGCGGATCTGAGGGTGAAAGACTGCGGCGTGGCATGATTTTTTTCGAGATTCCACACCAAAGGATCACACGGACAATCCCCAGCAGGGCCGATAGGGCTATAAGGCTGCACTCAAACAGATCAGGAGCTTACGATGGACACCGTCGAAATCGCAGACCGCAGCGAATTTGCCCTCTGGGCAATCCAGCGCGCACAGGAAATCGTCGTGACTGAAGGCGCGTCTTTCGCCATGGCGGCACGCGACATGGACGATACGGCGCTGACCGCTGCTGCAGCAGCACTCGGTAAGGCCATCAGCGACGCCATGATCGAAGTGTTCGACGGTCTCATGGCCGAGTAAGAGCCCGATTCGTTCGCAATGTGCAAAGGGCCACGCCAAGCGCGGCCCTTCTCTCATTTTTTCGCCTTCTGCCGTGCAAGCTCTTTCTTGAAGGCGGCACGGGACTTTTCGACGATTTGGCCCAGCAAGGCCGGATCGACGAAGGCATCTTCCTCGCCCGCATCCCGCCGCGCGGCGCGGCCGATAATGTCGGCGATATCGGGATGAGCGGGCAGGACCACATCCGCCGTCATGCCTCCCAGCCGGTCGAAGCTGGTCTCGAAGTCGGCAACGATCCCGGGATAGCGCTTGTTGCCGAAGAGCTTGTTGCCGGCGACGGTGACGCTGCAGGGAAAGACCACCTTGAGCGCACGCCCGGCCTCGCTCACCGACGTTGACCAGGTGGTGCAGCCCGGCGTGTGGCCGGGCGTCAGCGTCGCCTTCATGCTGACGTCTCCGAGCGTCACGACTTCGCCGTCGTCAAGCACATGATCGACCTTCACCGCCGGAAAGGTTCCACGCTTATAGGTGGTCTCACCATCATGCAGGCCGTTTTCCAGTGCCCAGCGATCCGCCGCGATCGCATAGAGCTTGGCGCCGCTGTCACGCTTGATTTGTGCAACGCCAGCGACATGATCGTAATGCGCATGGCTCGTGACGATGATCTTGATGTCGGAGCGTTTGAAACCGAGTGCTGCGATATTGTCCTCGACAAGGGATGCGGTGCTCTTCAACGTGCCGTCGAGCAGAATGGCCTGCGTGCCTGAGGTCATGAGGTAGGCCGCCAGCCCCTTGGTCCCGACGTAATAGATGTTGCCGACGACGCGGAATGGCTTTGTCGGCTGCGACCATTCGGCGTTATCAGCCATTGCCGCACTCGCCAGGCATACCGTGGCGACCACCGTCGCCAGCGCGCGTCGCATCATCTTTCTCATACAAGCCTCCGCATCTCGAATTTGGTTTCCATGAACCTCGGACGCGTCCTGCCTAAGGAGCCGTGGCGGGGTCGGCAAACGACGATAATTTGCGGCAGCCATTAGAATAATTTGCATTTCGATGAACCTGGACAGTCGGGGCCAGCAGCCACAGGCACTTGGCCCGAAAATCCCGACCACGCAATGCTCATGCAACCCTTGCGTACGAGGGTCGATCTCATTTCGATTAGCAGAAGAGGGACGATGATGATGGAAACCAGGCTTCATGGCGCCTGCGGCACGCAGTGTTAGGGCTAGGCGTTCGAAGGGCCCGCGCGATCGGGCGCCTCATGCTGCTTGCCTTCACGCCTTGGCTCGCGCTTGTTTTCTTCCTGGTCGACGCCCATGCCGAAACCAGCGGCACCGCCCGGGAGAAATCCGTCGCCATCACATTCGATGATCTTCCCCACGCCAATGCCGGCACCGACGGAACAGATCAACCTTCGCCTCAAAGCATCCAGGATGCGAATGCCCGCATTCTTGCCGCCCTCAGGGATCACAAGGCGCCGGCTATCGGCTTTGTCGTGGAAAGCAAGGTTCGCGCGATCGGTCCGTTTGCGAAAGATATCCTGAAGGATTGGACCGGCCCGCGGCTGACGCTCGGCAACCATACCTTCTCGCACGCGGACACCAACACGCTCGACATCGCCGGCATCGAGCGCGAGATCGTCGATGGCGAGAAGACGACGAGGCGAACGCTAAAGGCGGCGGGCAAGCAGCTGCGTTTCCTACGGTTTCCCTACAATCACACCGGCGACACAACGGAAAAGCAGAAGGCGATCGCGGCGCTTGCGGCGAAGCTTGACTACACGATCGCCGCCTCGACCATCGATACCTCCGATTACGTCTTCGACCGCGCCTATGAGCGCGCGCTTGCCGAAAACGACACGGAAGCCGCCCACCGCATCAGGACGGCCTATCTGATGCACACCCAACAGCAGATCGCCTATTACGCCGGTCTCAACGAGCAGGTCCTTGGCTACGAGCCGCCGGCAATCATGCTCTTGCATGTCAACCGGCTGAATGCCGACGCGATGAAGGGGATCCTGTCGCTGTTCGAAGAGAGCGGCTACAGTTTCACAACGCTCGAAAAGGCGCAGGCCGACGCCGCCTATCGGCGACCGCTGTCCTACGCGACGAAATTCGGTCCGATGTGGGGTTACCGCTGGGCGAAGGACAGGAACGTGCGCGTTGACGGCAGCCTGGAACGAGAGCCGCCGGAATGGATCGTCAGCTACGGCGAATAGCTCGGCACACCGGTCGCAGGTTGACCTTCAGTATCGAGTTGCTCCCAGCAGATCCCCTTTCGCTGACGGCACTCCCCCGCCAACGCATTGCAGCCTATGCCGAGTTGCTCGCCGCCGGCTCATGCAATCGGGCGGCGCTATCCTCCTTCGCCGCCATCAGCCAATCGTGGAAGGCGGACATCGCCAGTGTCGGCGCGCGGGACCGCAGCCGCGTCAGCCAGTAGCTCCCCATCGAGGTATAGACGTCGAAGGGCTGCCGCACTGTGCCGTTCGACAGCAGTCGGGAAAACATCAAAGGCGGCGCAAGCGCAACACCGATGCCCTGGGCGGCTGCCTCCATCATGGCGAGCGACGAATCGAAGACGACGCCCTTGAGCAGCGGCGCCGGATAGGTGATGCCAGCAGCGGCAAACCAGTTCACCCATTCGTCCGCCCGATAGGACCTGAGCAGCGTCTGGCTCAGAAGATCGGCGGGACGGCGCAGCGTATCGGCAATCTCAGGAACGCACAGCACCGAAAGCGGCGCCTCGAACAGCCGCGTCGCCTCGATGTTGTGCCAGGAACCGCTGCCGAAGCGAATGGCGTAGTCGAGCCCCTCGGCGGCCATGTCGACACGATTGTTGTTCGTCGACAACCGGACATCGATGAAGGGATATTTTTCCTGAAAATCCGCAAGGCGTGGCAGCAGCCAGCCGACGGCAAAGGTGCCGACTGCGCCGATCATCAGCACCTCCCGCAGATGGCCGCCCTCGAACCGTTCGAGCATATCGGCCATGCGATCGAAGGAATCCTGGAGTACCGGCAGCAACGCCTCGCCCTCGGCGGTGATCATCAAACCGCGCGGCAGCCGCTTGAACAGCGTCACGTTGAGACGGCTTTCCAGCAGCTTCACCTGGTGGCTGACCGCCGCCTGCGTCACGCACAGTTCGATCGCCGCGCGGGTAAAACTCAGATGTCGCGCGGACGCCTCAAAGGCCCGCAGCGCATTGAGGGGGAGATATGGCCTGACCATGGATGCCCTAATTCAGCTAATGGGTCCTGCAAATAAACGTGGTTTGCCGCTGCGGTGCAACCTCTTTACGGTGAACTCACGTCGGCACCCTGTTTCGCCAGGACGAGACTGCCAACATATCGAGGATCCGGCCCCTCAGACATACTTCCCCGTGGAGGACCCAACCATGTGTCGTCTCAACTGAACGCCCCATAGGCACGCGCCCAACACGTTTCGCACCGTCAGATCCGCTCCGGCCGCAGCAGCGGACCAAGGCGGCATGTCACAGCCCTTGGTGGTGAAACTGAGGCGACGAACCGGCCGCGACGGGATAGGCGAAACATCGGGCTTCTAGGCCCGATCCGCCGCCCCGCACCGCCTTCACGCCACAAACTGATGCGCGTCAGCCGCTCCCTTGGATCGGATGGCGAAGCCATGTCCTTCGAAATTCGAAAGCCCCGACATCCGCCATGAAGTTCATTGCAAACCTGCTCGCAACCCTGATCAATCTGGCAACGCTTCTCGGCGTCGGGCTGGCATTCTGCGCCGCGGCCCTGACGCGAGACCTGCCGGATCATCGGGCGCTGGCGAACTGGGAGCCGGCGGTCACGACCCGGCTTTACGCCGGCGACGGCGCCATGATTGCGCAATATGCCCGGGAACGCCGTCTGTTCCTGCCGATCGGCGCCATTCCCGCCCGGGTCAAGCAGGCTTTCCTTTCGGCCGAAGACAAGAACTTCTACCTTCATCCGGGCATCGACCTGACGAGTCTTGCCACCGCGCTCTGGTCGAATGTCGCCAACTACGGCTCGGGTCGGCGCATGATTGGCGGATCGACGATCACGCAGCAGATCGCCAAGAATTTTCTCCTGTCCTCCGATCGAACGGTCGAGCGCAAGCTGCGCGAAGCGATCCTTTCGATCCGCATCGACCAAACCTATTCCAAGGACCGGATCCTGGAACTTTATCTCAACGACATCTATCTCGGTCTCGGCGCCTATGGCATCGCGCAGGCAGCGCTTACCTATTTCGACAAGCCGGTCGATCAACTGACGGTGGCCGAAGCGGCCTATCTCGCCGCCTTACCAAAAGCGCCGAACAATTATGACCCGTATCGCCATCCTGACCGAGCCGTCACCCGGCGCGACTGGGTCATAGAGCAGATGCGCCGCAACGGCGTCATCGACAGAGAGGTTGCAGCCGCAGCCACCGCCTCGCCCCTCAGCATCAAGCCGAAACGACTGGAGACATCCGCCGACAAGGCGGACTACTTCACCGAGGAGGTGCGCCGCCAGTTGGGCACCCGCTATGGCGAGGCAGCGCTTTACACTGCCGGGCTCTCGGTTCGCACGACACTCGATCCGCGGCTGCAGCAAGCGGCCATGCGGGCGTTGCGAAAGGGACTGGTTGGCTACGACCAGGCAAAGGGGTACCGGGGGCCGATCACCCGCCTGCCTTCGCTTGAAGGGTGGCAGCAGGCGCTCGCCAAACGTCAGCCGCTCTCGGACGTTCCGGAATGGCAGCTCGCCGTCGTCCTCTCCGCAAGCAACGACAAGGTCGAACTCGGCCTCAGACCGTCAGGACCAGAAACGGCGACGGCGGCCGCAGACACGGCCATGATCGACCGCGATGACACAGCCTGGGCTCTGTGCCGGCTCGCCGAAGGCAAGCGTCGTTGTGCCTCATCCCTCAACGGCGTGTTGCAGCCGGGCGACGTCGTCTATGTCGAAAAGCAGGAGACTGGCTATGTCCTGCGCCAGCCGCCGCAGGTGCAGGGAGCGCTGGTCTCGATGGACCCGAACACTAGTCGGGTGCTCGCGGTCGCCGGCGGCTTTTCCTACGCGCAATCCGAATTCAATCGCGCGACCCAGGCCTACCGCCAGCCCGGCTCGTCGTTCAAGCCGTTCGTCTACGCCGCGGCACTCGATACCGGCTATGCGCCGACCACGCTCGTCATGGACGCGCCGATCGCCATCCCTGATGGCACCGGCAAGACATGGCGGCCGAAAAACTATGATGGGCGCTTCAGCGGTCCTTCGACCCTGCGAACGGGGCTGGAAAACAGCCGCAACCTGATGACCGTGCGCCTTGCTCGCCATCTGGGCATGGACCTTGTCGCCGACTACGGCAAGCGCTTCGGCATTTACGACGAGCTTCGCACCTACCTACCGATGGCGCTGGGCGCCGGCGAAACGACGTTGCTGCGGCTCGTTTCCGCCTATGCCGTCATCGCCAATGGCGGCAAGGCCATAACCCCGTCGATGATCGACCGTATTCAGGATCGATATGGCCGGACGATCTACCGGCAAGACAGCCGCCAGTGCGCGGACTGCAATGCGCTTGCCTGGGAAAACCAGGAAGAGCCTGATCTCGTCGACATCAGGGACTATGTGCTCGACCCGATGACGGCCTATCAGATCACTTCGATGATGCGTGGCGTAGTGGAAAGAGGCACCGCCAGAAATGTCGCCACGCTGGGTGTCCCGATCGCCGGCAAGACCGGAACGACCAACGACGAGAAGGACGTCTGGTTCGTGGGTTTCACCCCCAATATCGTCACCGGCGTCTTCCTCGGCTACGACACGCCGAAGCCGATGGGTTACGGCGAAACCGGTGGCGGTCTCGCCGCACCGATCTTCATCGACTTCATGAAGGTGGCACTTCAGGGAAAACCGGCGGCCGATTTTCATCCGCCGCCCGGCATGTCCTTCCAGACAGTCGACAGAAAGACGGGGCGAGCGGTTGAGCAAGGAACGCCTGGCGCGATCGTCGAAGCCTTCAAACCGGGAACCGGCCCCTGCGACGGCGGCTGCACCGTCATCGACGACAAGGAGATGGCCGAGCTGCCAGCTGGCGGCGCCGACCAGGGCCTAACACCTGAATTGCGGCAGAAGCTGCTCAGCAATACCGGCGGGCTCTACTGATATGGTGCAACGGCTTCAATCGCGCGCGGATCGCCGCAAGCGCATCCTCTTTCTGATCGCCGTGTTTATCGTCGTCTTCCTGACGATGCTCATACGACTGATCCAGCTCGGCACGGCCGAAATCGAGACCACCGGCTATGTGCCGAAGCGCCCCTCGGTCGGTCGCCCTTCGATCCTGGATCGCAACGGCAATCTGCTGGCGATCGATGTGCCGAGCTCCGGCGTCTATGCCGAGCCCCGCTTCCTCGTCGACGTCGACGAGGCGGTGGAGAAACTGACGGCCATCTTCCCCGATCTCGATGCCCGCGAACTGCACCAGCGGCTGAAAAGCAAGGCGCCCTTCGCCTGGATCAAGCGTCAGGTGACACCGGCTGAGGAGCAGGCGCTCTGGGACGCGGGCATTCCGGCCGTCGGCTTCCAGCGGGAAAAGCGGCGTGTCTACCCCAATGGTTCGCTTGCCGCCCACGTGCTCGGCACCGTCGATATCGACAATATCGGCATCGCCGGCATCGAAAAATGGATCGAGAGCCAGGGCCTGGACGTGTTGCGCCAGACCGGCATGGATCTCTCCAACCAAAACCTGCAGCCGGTCACGCTGACACTCGATATCCGCATCCAGCACGCCCTGCAGATCGAGCTTGCCAAGGCGATCGAGAAATTCGGGGCAAAGGCCGGTGCCGGATTGGTGCTCGATATCACCAATGGTGAAGTGCTGGCGCTTGCCTCCGCGCCGGATTTCGACCCCAACACCCCCGCCGATGCGCTGAAGCCTGATCGTATCAACCGCATTGCCGCCGCCACCTTCGAGATGGGCTCCACCTTCAAGGCCCTGACGACGGCCATGGCGCTCGATTCAGGGCAGTTCAACATCCGCTCCGTCATCGATGCCAGCAGGCCGCTGGCCTTCGGCCGGTTCCGCATCCGCGATTATCGCGGGAAATACCGGCCGCTCAGCCTGCCGGAAGCCTTCATCTATTCCTCCAACATCGCGATGGCCAAGATGGCCATCGCGCTCGGCCCTGAGAACTTCCGCGCCTTTCTCTCTCGTTTCGGACAGATGTCGCGACTGACGACCGAGTTGCCGGAGAGCGCGCATCCGCAACTGCCGCGCTCCTGGCGCGAGATCGATACGGCAACCGCATCCTACGGCCACGGCATTGCCGTGACGCCGCTGCAGGCGAGCATTGCGGTTGCGGCCCTCGTCAACGGCGGGCGCCTGATCAGGCCGACATTGATCAAAGGCTCTGATGTCGAAGAGCGGGTGCTGGCCGCCGACCTCATCAAGCCGGAAACCGGCGAGGCCATGCGTTTTCTGCTCCGCCTCAATGCCAGAACCGGATCGGCGCGAAAGGCCGAAGTCAAAGGTTATTTCATCGGCGGCAAGACCGGCACGGCCGAAAAGGTCGTCGCTGGACGCTATGCCAAGGATCTCAATCTCACGTCCTTCATGGGTGTCGTTCCGGCCGACGATCCGCGCTATCTGCTCCTGACCATTCTGGACGAGCCCAAAGGGTTGCCGGAAACCTATGGCTTCCGCACCTCCGGCTGGAATGCCGCCCCGCTCGGCGGTGCTGTGTTCGAGCGCATCCTTCCGATGATGAGCCTGATGCCGTCCTTCGACGTCCGGGACGTGAGCTTTCCGTCGATCGTTGCGCAGCAGGCCTATGGTTCCGAGCTGTTTTCAGGCGCGACCCTGCACGGCGCGTCCGGCCATGACACACCCATTGAAGAGCCACTTTGAGGTAAGACGGCAATTGTGACCTGTCAGCCGAATTGCGGCCGAGGGCGAGACCCGCCCTCGGCAAAGTCATCGGAGCAATGCGTTCAAGACCGCTCGAAACGACCCTCGGACACGATCTCCGTCAGGGGTTTCCGCGGGCTCGGCACTTCGCGCTCCCGCAACCCCTCGGGCAATTGCGCCTTGTCGCCGATCCTGCCGATCGCCACGGCGGCTTCAACGCGGTAATCGGACGGCACGCCAAGCTCGGTCCGCGCCCTGTCGTAGTCGAGGCCGGCCATACCGTGCGCCTGCCAACCGGAATAGGCGGCCTGCAGCGCGAGCGCACCCCATGCGGCCCCCGTGTCAAACGAGTGCGTATAGGAAGGCACTTCCTCGCTGGCGCCAGGAGGCAGCAGCGACGTTTTCGACAGCACGAAGATCAGTGCGGAAGCCTCCTTGGCCCAGCTTTGATTGAATGCGTTGAGAATGCCGAACAGTTTGTCCCAATGCTCGGTGCCTCTGCGGGCATAGATGAAATGCCAGGGCTGGGCGTTATAGGCCGACGGCGCCCAGCGCGCCGCCTCCAGGATGCCGAACAGCTCGGCTTCGGAGATCTCCGCTCCGGCATAGGCGCGCGGCGACCAACGCTCGAGAAAGAGCGGGTTGATCGGGTGGCCGGCGATACGCGAATTGATTTCGATGGTCATGGCTTTCCTGTGTCGTGGCGTTGGTTTCAGCCTTCAGCCGCAATCGAAATCACCAGGTTTCGTACCGTTCGCGCCGACGGTTGAGATTGGAAATCTCGTCCGAAAGCTCTGCGATGCGGTCTCGAAGTTCGTTCGTTGTTCCGTCTTCGAAATCATCGATCCCGAAACAATCCCGCGCTTCGTAAAGCTCAAGCTTGCCTTGCAGGACATCTCGGATCGCGCTCAGGCGTTCATATTGCCGCAGGACACTCATGGCACACCTCATCAAAAGCCATCGTTGTCTAGGAAATGCGCAAACAACGGAAAAGGTTTCATTCGACTGCTCGGCTTCAAGCATCCTGAAAATTATCGAGTTAAACAGTGGATTAAAGGAACCTCGACCCAAAGATCGTACCAGGCTTGGAAAAGTGATCCGACGGCGTGCCGCGAGCGCTCGATCTCCGCGCCCGCCGATGCCTAAGGCCGCTCGCCTTGCAGGTGTTGCTCCAGAAACGGCAGATTGTCCTGGCCCCAATAAATCTCGCCGTCATAGGCGAACGTCGGGAACCCGAAGACGCCGCTCTTGAGAGTATGCTCCCGATCGGACGCCCATTTCTCGACAACGTCTGCGGCACTTTCCCGCGCAAGCAAGGCACTGCCATCGAAGCCTGCGCGCGTTGCTACTGCCTCGCGCACCTCTGACCGGCCGATGTCCTCGGCTCGGACCCAGAAGGCTTCCTGCAAAATCTCCGTCAAGGCGAACCAGTCCTTGCCGTCGAGATAGGTGGCAATCACCATCCGTGACGCAGGCGTGGGATCGGCGAGCGGCGGACGGCCGTCGAGCAGAAGTTCCCTGCCCCGCACATGGCTCCAGCGCTTCAGGTCGCGCGTGCCGTACGCTCGTCGCGCCTGCGGCCGATTGCGCGAGAAGATGCCGCCGTTTTCCTCGACCACCGTGGCCATGTAGGGCGTGATTGCCGCTTCGTGCCGGCGTGCGAGAGCAGCAAAGGCTTCAAGCCCGATGAACGACCAGGGCGAGCCGATCGAGAAGAAGTAGTCGATGCTTTTTGTCACTGTCAGATCTGCCTCATGGGTTTTGGATCTGGGATTGTAGGCAGCGGCCTAAGCCGCCGCCGGGTTCGCTGACAGCGTTCGAGCGGCCTCGCCCTTCGTCGGCGACCAACCAAGCTCCGGTGCGATGCGCGTAAAGACATCATCGAGGATCTGGCGATACTCGTCGTGTTCGAATTCGTAGGGCAGTTCGAGCCTGAGTTCGCGCACATGCGGGAGGATCGGATCGGCCAGCAGCCGTTCGAGGATCTGCTCGGACGTACCGACGAGATCGCGGGCAAACATCGTGCGCCGCTCGCCCTGCGGTGTCAGCGTGCGCTCATGCCGGCTGGCGGCGTAGTCGAGATAGCGGCGCCGGGTGCTGGCATCGGCGCCATCGAGCGGCACGATGACGCGCCCGAGCGCGACGCGTTTCTCTGCGCCCCCAGCCTGCCGATAGGTTTCGAGCTGGCGTGCCTGCGCCTCGAAAAAGTCGTTGGTCTGCTCGCCTGTCGTGACGTTGCCGATCAGGAGATTGAAGCCATTCTCACCGGCCCAGCGGGCGGAGCGCAAGGATCCGCCACCGTACCACAGCCTGTCGACAAGCCCCTTGGCATGGGGTTGCAGCCGCGGGCGCTGCGGGCCGAAAGGCGTCTTTATGACGGTATGCTCGTCGCCGAGAAACGCTCCACGCAGATTGTCGGCGAAGCGAAGAACGCGCTGATGGGAGAAATCGTAGGCGGACCAGTCTCCATCAAAGGCGAGCGGGCCAATCAAATCCACATGTGGCGGGCGGCCCGCACTCAGGCCGACATTCAGGCGACCCCGCGACAGAACGTCAACGGTCGAAAGGTCCTCGGCCAGCCGATAGGGGTTCTCGTAGCCGATCGGGATCACTGCCGTGCCGAGCTGAATGCGATCGGTTCTCTGGGTCGCCGCCGCCAGAAAGGCGGCGGCCGACGAGATGCCGGGCTCCAGGTGGCGCTGCCGCACCCAGGCGCTGGCGAAGCCGAGCCTCTCGCCATACTCGAGCAGGCGCAGCGTCTGCTCCAGCCCCGCCAAGGGATCGTCGCTCGCATAGTTTCCTGGCGTGAGAAAGCCAATGTGACCGATCGAGATCTTATGCTCTGTCATCGTTGCGCGCCTCAGGATTTCGGCAGGCCGGGAGGATTGGTTTCCGATTTCGGCAGCGCTTCTTCCGCCAGATGCCAGCGATCGAGAATTTTGGCATAGGTGCCATTGTCGATGAGGCCGTTGGTGGCGGCGGTCAGGGCATTGGCTAGGCCACTGTTCTTGCGGGTGGTGATCGCCACGTCGGATCGCTCCGGCCAACCGGCGCTCAAGGTGCCAACGCGCTTGATGTTCCGGTCGCGGGCGGCGATGAAGACGAGCTGCGCATGCGGCTGGACGATCACGTCGGCGCGGCCTGCAGCCAATGCGACAAGGCTCGTCGCCTCGTCGTCATAATATTGCAGCTCGAGCGGCTTCAGCCCGACGGAGACGTTCTCGTCGTTCCATTTGAGAAGAATGCGCTCCTGGTTTGTCCCGGCGCCAACGATGATCCTCAGGCCGGCGGCATCCTTCGGTTCCTTGATCGATGTGACTGCGCTGTCGGCCTTGACGAAGAAGCCATGCAATCCCTGACGGTAGCTCGAAAAGTCGAACTTCTCCTTGCGTTGCTCCGTCACGCCGACATTGGAGATCACCGCATCGTATTTGCCCGAGGTCAGGCCGAGCGGCCAATCGATCCAGGCAATCGGCATGAGCTCCAGCGTCAACCCCAGACTATCGGCGACGGCCAAAGCATAGTCCGGATCCGCGCCGATCACGGTCTTTGCGTCGGTCGCATAGGTCGCAAGCGGCGGCCCGCCGGGGCTGACGGCGACGGTGAATTTGCCGGGGGTGACGAATTTGAAGCTTGGCGGTATCGCCGCAATCGCCGCCTCGTTTCGTTCGGCACGGATGCGCCCCGGTTGTTCAGGACTGAAATCGAAACCGTCGGCGGCCAGCGCCGGGGCAAGGTGGAAAAGTGCCGTCGCAAATGCGGTGATGAACGAGGGGCGTAATGCAGCTAGACCAAGCATTTCTGTCGTCTCCGGAAGGGATGTTGAACGAACGGGCCGGCGACAAAAGCAGGCGCCGACCCGCAACAGGCAATGATCAGGAGCCGCTCTTCGGCAGGCCCGGTGGGTTGGTCTGCGACGCGTCCACCGCCTCGTCGGTCAGGCTCCAGCGCTTCAGCACTTCGCCGTATTTGCCGTTCTTGATCAGGTCGTTGATGGCAAGGGTGATCGCGTCGGCAAGGCCACCACCCTTGCGGGTCGTCACTGCGATCTCGGCCGTCAGCGGCCAGCCGCCGCTGGCGATGCCGACGACCTTGGTGTCGTTGCGGATCGAGGCGGCATAGGCGCGCGTCGCATTGGGATTGAATTCGACATCGGCGCGGCCGGACTGCAACGCCAGATCGCCAGCCGCACGGTCGTCATAATATTGCACCTCGATCGGCTTCAGCCCGGCGGCGACATTCTGCCTGTCCCATTCCAGGATGATCTTTTCCTGGTTGGTGCCGGCGCCGGTGATTACCTTCAGGCCCGCCACATCCTTCGGCTCCTTGATCGAATTGATCGGGCTATCGGACTTGACGAAGAAGCCGAGCACGTCGCGCCTATAGGTAGAGAAATCGAACTTCTCCTTGCGCTCTTCGGTCACGGTCACGTTGCTGATCACCGCATCATATTTGCCCGAGGCGACGCCGAGCGGCCAATCAGCCCAGGCGACCGCGACGAGATCCAGCTCGAGACCGAGAGAATCGGCCACCAGCGAGGCGAGATCGGGATCGGCGCCGACGACCGTTTTGGAGTCCGATGCATAGGTCGCGATCGGCGGATCCCACGGATTGACGGCAACGGTGAACTTGCCGGGATTTACGAACTTGAAGTCGGGCGCGATCGCCTTGATGGCCGCTTCGTTCCGCTCGGCCCGCACCCGGTTGGACGTATCCGGGCTGAGATCGAACTTCTCCTGCGCCTGAACCGAAGCCGTACCGAGCGTCGCTGCGGCGACCACTCCTGCCAAAAGCAGTTTTGCTCTATCGAAAAATGCCATGTACTTAAACTCCATTTCATCTTTGGGTTGCAGATTGTGTCGGCACGATCCAGCGTGCCCATGCACGCCTGGAATTTTCAGAGAACCTTGGCGAGGAATTCGCGGGTGCGCGGATGTTCCGCGGTGGTGAAGATGCGGGACGGCGGCCCGGCCTCCAGGATGCGTCCCGCCTCGATGAAGACGACGGTGTCGGCAACCTCGCGGGCAAACCCGATCTCGTGCGTGACGATCACAAGCGTCGTGCCGGTGCGGGCCAGTTCCTTGATGACATCAAGCACTTCGCCGACCAGTTCCGGATCGAGTGCCGAGGTCGGTTCGTCGAACAGGAAAACCTTCGGCTTAAGGGCCAGAGCCCGTGCGATCGCCACGCGCTGCTGCTGGCCGCCCGAGAGCTGCCGGGGATAGGCGTTGATCTTGTCGCTGAGGCCGACCCGCGCCAGCAGTTCCTGCGCCAACCGAACAGCGTCGTCGCGCTTGAGGCCGCGCACCTGCAACGGTGCCTCGATGAGGTTTTCCAGCACCGTCAGATGCGGGAAGAGATTGAAATTCTGGAACACCATGCCGATGTCGGCGCGGCGCTTCAAAATATCCTTCTCCTTCAGTTCATAGAGCGTGTTGCCCTTCTGGCTGTAGCCGACGAGATCGCCGTCGATCGAGATGAAGCCGTCATCGACCCGCTCCAGATGATTGATGGCGCGCAGCAAAGTCGACTTACCCGAACCCGATGGCCCGAGGATCGCCGTGACGCTGCCGGCAGGCAAGCTCAGCTCGACGTCATCTAGCACTTTCAGCGGACCGAAACTCTTCGAGATGCCATGGATGCGGACGGCACCGCCGGCGCGGAATGCAGTCGCGTCATGAAAACCGGTCTTGCGGGCGATGGCACCACTGCTCGCAACCTCGGCCAGCGGACGCCGAAACCGCGAGAAGAAGGCCTGGAACGGCAGCGGCACCGGATTGCGAACGGCCCCCTTGGAGAAATGGCGTTCGATATAGTGCTGGGCGATCGACAGCCCGGTCATGATCACCAGGTACCAGACGGTGGCCACCATCAGGAGCGGAATGACTTCGAGATTGCGGCGATAGATGACCTGAACGGTGTAGAAGAGCTCCGGCAGCGCCAGCACGTAGACCATTGATGTGCTCTTTGCGAGCCCGATGATCTCGTTGAAGCCGGTCGGCAGGATCGAGCGCATCGCCTGTGGCAGCACGATACGGAATGCCTGGCGATGACGGGGAAGACCGAGTGCAGCCGCGGCCTCGTGTTGCCCGTGATCGACGGAGAGAATGCCGCCACGCACGATCTCGGCAAAGAAGGCCGACTGATTGAGCGTCAGACCGAGAAAGGCTGCTGCAAACGGCGTCAGCAGCTGGGTCGTCGGGTAGTTGAAGAGCGTCGTGTCGGTGAAAGGAATCCCAACCGAGATCGTCTCGTAGAGATAGCCGAGATTGTTGAGCACGAGCAGCAGCACGATCAGCGGAATGGAGCGCAGCAGCCAGATGTAACCGAAGGACAGGCCACCGAGCAGCGGCGACTTCGACACCCGGGCGAGCGCCAGAGCCGTTCCAAGTAGCGAGCCTGAAACGGTCGCAAGTGCCGTCAGGAGCAGCGTCCGCCCAAGGCCCGCAAGCACCGGTTCTGCAAAGAACCATTCGGCAAAGACCGGCCAGCCCCAGCGAGGATTGGTCAGCACCGAATAAAGCACGCCGGTTATGACGAGCGCAGCAAACAGGGTGCCGAGCGCCCTGCCAGGATGGCGGGCCGGCACGATGCGATAATGCGCGTAGCCCGGATTGGGTTCGCTTGCTCGCCCGGTTCCGGCAACGCCGGCATAATCGGTCAAAATGGCCATGATGCATCCTCTCTGGATGGTTGGCGCCCGTTGGACGCCGGCGTTACGGGTGGCTCACTGCCTGCGGATGCGATGGGCGCGGCTCTCCGAGAAGCGCGAGCGACGCGACGAGATGGGTGATGTCCTTCTCGAACGGCAGCGTCTTGTAGACCTCCGGATCGGCAGCGACGTCGAACAGCGCCGTGTAGCCATTGACGAGATAGAGACCCACTGCCTCCGGCTGCCGGAAGCCGGTGGTCAGATAAATGCGGGAATAGCCTTGCCTTGCTGCTTGCGCTTCGAGTTCGAGCAGAACCCTGCGCGCCAATCCCTGGCGGCGCAGGTCGGAGCGCGTCCAGATGCGTTTGAACTCCGCGGTGCGGTCGTCGTAGTGCTTGAACGCACCGCCGCCGATCGTCTCGCCGTTGCGGATCAGCAGCACGAAATTGCCATGCGGCGGCGCGAAGGCATCAGGTGGATAGCGGTTGAGTTCTGCCGCAGCACCCTCGTCGCTGAAGTAGTTGCCGTAACGGCTGTCATATTCGATGATCAGTTCGTCGATCAGCGGCTTGGCACGCGGGTCGAGGGGGGTGGTGTAGAGAAACGTATCGCTCATGGTTTCGCCAATCCCGTTGTCGTCATCATGCGAGGAAGGTTTCGACCAGCCGCACCCAATAGCGGGCGGCAGGCGCGATGATTGCGTCGTTGAAGTCGTAGTTGGCGCTATGGAGCGACGCGCTGTCGCCATTGCCGACGAAGAGATAGCTGCCGGCCTTCTCCTCCAGCATGAAGGCGAAGTCTTCGCTTGCCGTGCGCGGCTTGAAGTTGCTCACGATCTGGCCGGGGCCGAAGGCTTCTAGTGCGACACTGCGGGCAAGCTCCGTCTCGGCGCGGTGATTGATCAGAGCCGGGAAGCCGCGGCGATAATCCACCTCCGCGGTGGCGTCGAAGCTTTCGGCCTGAGCGCACGCCAGTGCAGGTACCCGCTCGCCGAGCAGTGCGCGGGTCGCCTCGTTGAAGGCCCGCATGGTCAGCTTCAGCGCCACGCTTTCAGGAATGACGTTGGATGCCGAACCGCCATGGATCGAGCCGACGGTAACCACCGCCATCTCCTGCGGGTCGACATTGCGCGAAACCACGCTCTGCAGGGCGGTGATCAGCGACGCGGTCGCTAGCACCGGATCGACGGTCAGCTGCGGTTCCGCCCCATGGCCACCCTTGCCGACGATCGTGATGTTGCACTGGTCGACCGAAGCCATGGCGGCACCGGCAACGAAGCCGAATTGCCCTGTTGGAACGCCCGGCCAGTTGTGCAGGCCGAAGACGGCGTCGACGGGAAACCGTTCGAACAGCCCTTCGGACAGCATCTTGCGCGCGCCGGCGCCGATCTCTTCGGCCGGCTGGAAGATCAGCCGCACGGTGCCGTCGAAGCGGCCTGCTTCCGCCAGATAGCGTCCGGCGGCAAGCAGGATTGCCGTGTGGCCATCGTGCCCGCAGGCATGCATGACGCCGCGATGGACGCTGGCATGGGCAAGACCCGTTGCCTCCTCGATCGGCAAGGCGTCCATGTCGGCACGGATGCCGATGCTGCGTTGGCCTTCACCCCGGCTCAAGGTGGCGACGACACCGGTTCCGCCAATTCCCGTTGCCACCTCGTAGCCCCAGGAAGAGAGCCGACTGACGACGATTTCGCTGGTGCGGTGTTCGTGAAACGCAAGTTCCGGATGGCGGTGGAGATCGTGGCGTAGCGCGACGATCTCATCGAGATAGGCGCCGATGCCTCGCTCGACCGCGTCCCCCGCCTGTGTGTCCTTGACGATCATGTTCATCGGCGGCTCCGTCGACGCCTCAAGCGCCGACGGCCCTTCCCTGCTCGATCTCTTCCGCCGCCGCCGCATAGCGGCTCTCCCTGTAGGGCAGCCCCAGATGATCACGCAGCGTCTCGCCCTTCAGATGCGGGTCGAAATAGCCGCGCTCTTCAAGAATCGGCAGCACGTGGGCGGCGAAATCCTGCAGGCCTTCGGCAATGACCGGGAAGCCGAGGATGAAACCGTCTGCAGCGTCGCCATCGACCCAACGGATGATCTCGTCGGCGATGTGGTCTGCGGTGCCGATGAAGGCGGTCCGCGGCGTCGCAACATCAAGCGCGATCTCGCGAAGAGTCTGGCCGGTCTCGCGCGCCGTCTTCTTGATGCGGTCGGTCGTCGCGCGAAAGCTGTTCTTGCCGATATCGCCGATGTCGGGGAACGGTTCGTCCAGGGGATAGGCACTGAAATCATGGTGATCGAAGAACCGGCCGAGATAGAGGAGCGCCTCCTCGACCGTGACCAGCGCGCGGATTGCCTGATACTTGGTCTCCGCCGCCGCGGCCGTCGAGCCGACGATCGGCGCGATGCCGGGGAAGAGGCCGATATCGGCCGCCCTTCGGCCTTGAGCAATCGCACTCTGCTTGATCTGCTTGTAGAAGGCTTGAGCATCGTCGATCGGGCCGCCATTGGTGAAGACGGCATCGGCATGTTTGCCGGCAAGACGGATACCTGAATCGGAAGCCCCTGCCTGGAAGATCACCGGCTGTCCCTGGCGCGACCGGCTGATGTTGAGCGGCCCTTCGATGCGGAAGAAACGGCCTTTGTGGTTCAGACGGCGCATCTTGGCCTTGTCGACATAGACGCCAGCCTGACGGTCACGGACAAAGGCATCGTCGTCCCAGGAGTCCCAGAGGCCCTTGGTCGCATCCAGATACTCGTCGGCGATCTCGTAGCGCAGCTCATGTTCCGGATGCTCGCGCCCATAGTTGCGGCCGGAGCCCTCCAACGGCGAGGTCACCGCGTTCCATCCGGCCCGCCCGCCGCTGATCAGGTCGAGCGAAGCGAACTGGCGGGCGATGGTGAAGGGGTCGCTGTAGGAGGTCGAAACGGTACCGACGAGCCCGATCTTCGAGGTCGATGCGGCAAGCGCAGACAGAATGGTCAGCGGCTCGAAGCGGTTGAGAAAATGCGGGATCGACTGTTCGTTGATATAGAGGCCGTCGGCGACGAAGGCGAAAGCGATACCGGCGGCTTCCGCCTTGCGCGCCGTGTCGACGAAGAATCCGAAGTTGACGCTAGCGTCGGCGGGACCGCTCGGATGCTTCCAGGCATTCATGTGGCCGCCGGGGCCCTGCAGCATGATACCGAAGGTGACATTTTTCTGGGGCATGGACGAGATCCTTGTGCGGATGTTCAGGCGACGAGCGAAAGCCGCTCTCTGGCGATGAGTTCGATCGATGCGAAGCGTTCGGCCGCAGGAAGGGCTGGCGTGTCGATCACGAATTCCTTGACGCCGTAGCGGCGGTGAAGCGCATCAAGCTCCTGGCGGACCTGCCGCGGCGTTCCGTGCAGCACGCTCGGGCTCTTTTCCTCGACGCGGTAGTCGCTGACGCCCGCCTGGCGCGCGAATTCGGCCGCCTGTTCCTCACTGCCGACATTGACGCTTTGGCCGTTGCCGAGGAAAACCTTGAATATACGAAGGCCGGCGACGCGCTCGCGGGCGCGCTCCTCGCTTTCCGCTGCCAGCGCCGCGACTGCCAAAATCGGCCGACCACCGCCCGTTGCGCGCTCGTAAGCCGCAACCGTTCGCTCGATGTTGTCCGGATCACCATTGAGATGCGCGGCAAACACCAGTTGCCAGCCTTTTGCAGCGGCAAGTTCCGCACTCTCGACACTGGCCCCAAGCAGGAACCTTTCAGGCGCATGGACGGGCAAGGGCGTTGCCAGCAACGCTCCGTCTTCGGATTTTCCGGGCGCAAGATAGTGGTTGAGATCGCTCAGCTGTTCGGCAAAACCCGGCTTGCGCTCGGGATCGATGCCGATCTGTAGCGCCCGTGTTGAGAGAGGAAAGCCACCCGGCGCCTTGCCGACACCGAGATCGACCCGTCCGGGGGCAAGTGATGCCAGGAGGTTGAACGTTTCGGCGACCTTGTAGGCGCTGTAATGCTGCAGCATGACGCCGCCGGAGCCGATGCGGATCTTGGATGTGCGCGCCAGGAGATAGGCAATCAGCGTTTCGGGCGCCGAGCTTGCCAGCCCTGTCATGTTGTGATGCTCGGCCAGCCAGAAGCGGTGATAGCCCCACTCTTCCGCTTTCGCCGCCAGCCTGGCGGTTACCTGCAGCGCGTCAGTTGCGGTGGTTCCCGGATCGATCGGGCTCTTGTCGAGAAGACTGAGAAGATAGGACATGCCAAGTGTTCCAGATTGTCTCGGCGCCCTTGCTGGTCGCCTTTAATCTATAAAACACATAGACAATATGCATTATAAGAAATGCATTTCTATTTCGGGGCGGGATGAGAGAAAAACCCGCCCAAAGCTTGCAGCCTGGAATCTCGCTGAAGACAGGGTGCGCCACATGTGGTCGGCGCTGGAAGCCAGCCGTTCGACCGGAAGTGCAGGAGATGGGCTGCAGTCAGCCTTGCGGGAATAACGCCGAGGCGTGGTCCGGCGACAGGATTGCTCGACGCCAGCTTCGACTGAGGCAGCGCGGCGACCCTGAGGTGTGGAGGCGGCGAAAAAGGATGGAGAAGCACCGGCGCGCAGCAGAGCCGCGCGCCGCTCGCAGATCAGTTCACCGAAGTGAGCGTCATCGACGTGCCGGTCGCGGCAACGTTGAGGCCGAGTTGACCCGTCACACTGACCGTCTGCAGGTGAATGGCACCGGCCGTACCGCCGATGAGAATGTTGGCCCCGACGCCTGCACCGAGCGTCGCTTCGGCGGTCGCACCCTGGTAGATGCCGCTCAACGCGCCCTTGTGATAGCCGGCGGTCGGCGCGAACACCGCCCAGATCAGCCGGCTGCGGGTGGTGAAGCCGACATCGACGCCGAGCTTGCGGATCGCACCGGCATAGTGGTCGGAAGCCTCCGCGCCGACGGTCGGACGGAAGACGCATTGGACTTCCTTGGCCGAACCCAGGACATAGCCGGCACCGCCGGCAATGTTGCAGTCGAGGTAACCGATCTTGACGCCACCGCGCGCGTCCGGCTCCCGGTAGGTCTCCTTGTAGGTCGGCAGGTCGGCGGCATTGACAGCCCACGCACCGGCAGACGCCAGGGTTGCAGCAGCAAGCGCCATCGCAAGACTCTTTTTCATAGTTCGCTCCTTTTCGGGTCGTTATTGATCAACAGCACTCGGTCTTTTTGGAAAACGAATCGAGCGACAGAGACGTCACCGTTGAACGCCGATCGGACATTTCGAAGGCACCGCTCCGGGCGCGAGCACCCGGATGCAAGTTTGCGGCGGACTGTTGCTGATGGAGAACACCAATCGCCTGCGGACACCTGCCGAAGGGCAGTTGCGCCAATATGGACATAGGATGGCGATAGCGTCGGACCAGTGTGGCTCGAAAGCCGCATAGCGAGACAGATCTGCAGAAGGTGCCGCCACCGGGAGCGTCGCTTCAACCGCCCATCCGTCAGCCTGCCTTGCGGTCAAGCCCCGTCAGCCACCCAACCGTCATCAGAACGAGGATTGCCGCAAGGGCAAGCACACCGACGGCATACATCACGAGGAATTCGAGGATGCGCGGCACGAATAGCAGCGCCTGTCTCGGGCGCGATTGAGCACCACGCCAAGCGGGCAGCTCATCCCGATTGAAAGCCTCCAGCCGACGAACAAGAAAACGCATGTCCACCTCTTCCGGCCGACGGCAAGCCAAGGTGGCGCGCCGGCAATTCCCGTTTGAACATCGACCGCCCTCAATGCAGCGGCGTCGCGCTTTCCGCGTCGCGCATTTGAAACCCGCCGATCGCCAGTTTTCCGTCGCCGAACGGCAGCGCGCGGCGCTGACGAAGCTCGTCATCGATCACCGCCTGCATGCCGGACTTGAATTTCCTGACGCTGAACTGGGCAGTGTGTGTCCTGATGACGTCGGGCCGGAAGGTATCTTCGCGCGCCTCGAAAGCGTAGATCGCCTTGATCAGCGCGTCGACACTCTGCTGCTCGAAAAGCATGCCCGTCAGATTGGGCACGACGGTTTCAAGCGCCCCCCCGGCGCCAAAGGCGATGACCGGACGGCCGCTCGCCATGGCCTCGACAGGCACGATGCCGAAGTCTTCCTCTCCGGGAAAGACAAGAGCGCGGCAGCGCGAGAGCTTTTCCTTCAGCACTGCAAAAGGCGCGCGCCCGAGGAAGGTGACGGTGGGACCGGCCATGCGCTTCAGCCTGACGATGTCCTGTTCCTTGCCGTCGCCGATCACGACCAGGTTCTTGCCCATCTTCGTGAACGCCTCGACCGCGAGATCGATTCGCTTGTAGGGGACGATCTGCCCCGCACAAAGATAGAAATCCTCGATCTGCGTCGAGGGTGCGAAGTCCTCTGTGCTCACAGGCGGATAGACGACCGTGGCCGGACGTCGGTAGTATTTGCCGATGCGTGCCGCAACATGATGGGAATTGGCGACAAACCGATCCACCCGCATGCTGGTATTGACGTCCCAACTGCGCAGCATCGGCGCCAGCACCGGCATCATCATCCGTGACAACAGGCCCGCGCTCGACCGATAGGCATGGTAGTGATCCCAGAGATAGCGCATGGGAGAATGGCAGTAGCAGATGTGTGCTGCATGTGGCGGCGGGATGATCCCCTTCGCCGGCCCCGACTCACTCGAAATGATCAGGTCGTAGCCGCTGAGATCGAGGCTCTCGAGCGCAAAAGGCATCAGTGGCAGCAGCGACTGATAGTGCCCGATCGCTCCCGGAATGCGCTGTAGGAATGACGAGGTGACCTTGTGCTTCTTGATCTTGTCGGACACGCGGCCCGGATCATAAACCAGGGTGAAGATGTCGGCCTCGGGATAGAGGTCGCAAAGCGATTCAATCACCTTCTCCCCGCCGCGCATCGATACCAGCCAATAATGAACGATTGCGACGCGCATAGTGCTCCCCTCTGAAACGATCCTGCCGCAGCATGGGACACACAAGGTGCGCGTGCACAGAGCCAAGATCGGTCCGGGGGTGCATCCGAAGGAACGATCGTCATACCCGAAAGGTTTAGCGGCCGGTGGCGGACGACCCGGGTTTAGCCATAGGCCGAGGCAATCCTATCCGATGGTGCCGCCAGTTTAGGGATATTCCCCTAAAGGGATTACCCACGATTAGACCGCAGGGAATTTACCTCGAACGTTTTGGGCCGACAATCAATCCGACGCGCCACACCAAGCCGAGCTGTCCGGTACCGTGGCGCGCTGGAACATCAGCGAGGCCCCATGCCCCATGCCGATCACCGTATTCTGCATCGCCTGTCGTCGCTTGGCCGTGTCTCGACCCTGTACCTGGCGATCGGCCTGAGCACTCTTGCTCCCATCCATCAGGCCCATGCCGAGCCCGTGTTCCGTTTGCAACCCCAGACAAGGGTCAAGGTCGCGATCGTCGAATGGGTCGCGGCGACCGGGGAATACAAGGAATGGACCGCGCTCAACGGAGAATATGTCGTATCCCCCGCTGGCACGATCTCGGTTCCGCTGGTCGGCGAAGTGAAGGCCAAGGATCGGACACCCGCAGAACTGGCGGCCACGATCGCCGACCTCCTGAAGGAGCGCACCGGCCTCAGCAAGGCGCCGGAGACATCCGTCGAAGTTGTCCGCTACCCGATGATCTATGTCACGGGTCTGGTGGACCGGCCGAGCGAGCTGGAATTCCGCCCGGGCATGACTGTGATGCAGGCGGTGGCCATGGCGGGCGGGCGCGAACGCCGTACGAACCCTGCCGGCGGCTACTCCGACATGGAGCAGATCCGCTACACCGGCGAGTTGAACCGGATGGAACTTGAGATGATGCAACTCGCCGCCCGTCGGGCGCGGCTGAGGGCCGAGTTCACCGACGGCCCCAAGATCGAGTTTCCCCAGGCGCTCAAGGCCGCCGATAGCGCCGCCATCCAGCAGATCGTACGCGACGAGAGCACGCTCTTCGATGCCCGGATCGAAGCCATGCGCCGCCAGCTCGATTCCCTTGCCGAGCTCGGCACGCTGCTCAAGAACGAAATCGATGTGCTCGATGAAAAAACGGCCGTCCAGCAGCGTCAGATCGAGATCGCGCAGGACGAGCTCAAAGGCATATCGAAGCTGGTGAACGACCAGACGGTGACGAAGTCGCGGCAGACGTCGCTCGAGCGGATCGTCGCAGAACTGCAAAGCGACAAGCTCGACCTCCAGGTGGCCGCCATGCGCGCCAAGCAGAAACTCAGCGAAACCGAACGCGATGCCGTGACCTTGCAGGGTCAGCGCCGAACCGAAGCCGGCCGCGACCTGCAGACGACGGAAGCCGCGATCGAAGATCTGAAGCTCAAGCGCAGCACGACGCTGCAACTGCTGCAGATCAACGGCGCTTCGCTTTCCCGTTTCGCCGACAGGAAGGCAATGGACCTGGAGCCGCTGGAGTACTGGATAACACACGGCGGCGGCACCGACCCGGCCGTGAGAGTTACGGAAGCAACATTGCTGGTTCCGGGCGACGTGCTCGACGTGCGCTCGGCGCTGACGGCAGCGCTGGATAACAAGCTTCTGACATCGGTGGGCATCGAGCAGTCCCAATAGCAACGACAGATCAACTGTGGCGCAGCGTATTTCATGGGGAACACCAATGGTCGTGCATGACATCTCAAAAATCGTGCTGGATGAGAACTTCGAGGCCAAGCGTTCATCTGGCCAGGAGAGCATATCCTTCCGCGATGTTTCCGACTTCCTGCGGCGGCACCTCATTCGCATCGGGATCTGTGGCGTGATCGGGCTGGCGCTCGGCGCATTCTACATACTCAACACGGCACCGACCTTTACCGCGACCGTCCGCCTGGTGATCGATCCCGAGCAGGGTCGCATCGCCTCACAGGATGCCTCGACCGGAACGATCATCATCGAAGCAGCCGAAATCGCCAGCGAAGTCGAAATCGTCAAATCCGAGGCGATTGCCCGCGCCGTGATCGAACAACTCGACTTGACCAATGATCCGGAAATTGTCGGCGGCGGCGTCTCGATCCGCGGCATGATCGGCTCGCTGCTCTCGTCGGGGGCCAAGAATTCCGACGATGATAAGGTCGACGACGAGTATCTGATGCGGCGCACGATGGCCGCCTTTCTCTCGCGCGTAACCGTGCGGCGCGTCGGCCAATCCTACGTGCTTGAGATCGGCTACTCTTCCACGGACCCGCGAAAGGCGGCCAAGACCGCCAACGCCATTGCTGGAGCCTATATCCGCACGGGCATGAACGAGAGATCGGACGCCGCGAGAAGCGGCGCCAAGTGGCTGGAAAGTCGCCTTATCGAAGTCGGCGCGCAGGCCCGCGCAGCCGCCATGACCGTGGAGGAGTTCCGCGCCAAGAACGACATCACAACGGTGGGCACCGCGTCGACGCTCGATCAGCAACAGCTTTCCGAACTCAGCAGCCAGATGCTGGCGGCACGCGCCGCGACCGCAGCGGAATCGGCCAAGCTGATGACGCTGCAACAGCTCATGTCGAAAGATACGCTGGTCGCGACCGTCAACGACAGTCTCGACAACCCGCAGATCCAGAAGCTCAACGAAGAAATGCGCCTGGCATCCGCCAAGCTCGACAATCTCAAGACCCGATACGACAGCGGAAATCCCGCCATTGTCGCCGCCGAGGCAGATATTGCGCGGCTGGATGCCTCTCTTCGCAACGAATTCCTGCGCATCGAACAGTTCTACAAGTCGAATGTGGACATCGCCAAGACCCGGGAAAAGCTGCTGGAAAGCGAGCTTGCCAGCCTTACCGCGGCGGGTGCCGGCAAAAACGTCGCCCGCGTCGAACTCTCCGAGATGGAAAGCCGCGCGACCACCTACCGCAGCATGTACGAGGGCATTCTACAGCAGCTCATCGGCGCTTTGCAAAAGCAATCCTTCCCCCTCGGCAAGGCACGCATCGTGACGGCGGCAACGGCGCCGCTGGGCAAGACCTGGCCGAAACCTTCGACGATCATGCCGTTTTCGCTGATGTTCGGATTGGCAACCGGGTTGATGCTGTCGGTGCTGCGCGACGGTCTCGACCGGCGCGTCAGCTCCAGCGAGCGCCTTCGCGCCGAGCTCGGGATAACGTCGCTCGGCCACGTGCCGATGTTCAGAAGCAGCCCACGTCCCCATCAGCCTCCGATCGCCTCCACCATGCTGCCGCTTAGATCGGTCCTGGACATGCCCTATTCGCGCTTCTCCGAGGCCCTGCGCGGCGTCAAGAACTCGGTCGATTCCGCCTTCCCTGCCAATGCGACGGCGGTGATCGGCGTGACCTCGGTCGGACCCGGCGAGGGCAAGACCACGATCGCCGCCAACCTCGCCCAGCTCTACATGAACGAAGGGACCTCGGTCCTGCTCGTCGATGCGGATTTCGTCGGCTCGCGGCTCAGCCGCGTCACCACCGAGGATGGTGCGGGCTTCGGCATGGAGAGCCTGCGGATCCTGGGCATTGCCGGCCAATACTCCAGGCGCAGATCAAGCGAAGCGCCGCAGCACGTCGACGAATTCGACGGCAAGGCCGTTCGCTGCGTACCGGTTCTGACTGTCGACCAGACACGCAAGGCCGCCGTCGCGCATCAGCGCTACGGTCACCTGCCGGCGCTGAAATCGGAGCTCGAGCTACTGAGACAGCGCTACAAGGTGATCATCGTCGACATGTCGGGCTTCGAGGATTCGGCCGATACGCGTGTGATCTGTACTTACCTCGACGGCATCGTCGTGGTTCTTGGACAGTCCGACAAGATGACCGTCGAACGCTTGGGCGAAGCCTTGGCGACATTCGGCAAATCACGCGTCGCTTTGCTCGGCGTCATTTCAAACAGAAGCGACGGCCCTCGCCGTACCAACATCCGCTGGGACCGAAAACAATGGCGCAAGTTCAGAAGATGATGCCGGCAACGGGCGATCCCACCGAAGTTCGTCCGGCAACGGTTGCCATCGGCATACCGAGCTGCGGGCGAAGGGACATTCTCTCCGCCGTCCTGCCCCTGATCGCCCGACAGACCCGGCAGCCAGACGAGATTTACGTCTGTCTTTCGTCTCCGGAGGATATGGATCCGAGTTGCACGGACATGCTCGCCTGCCCTGTCACCGTGATCCTGTCCGAACGTGGTCTGTGCCGCCAACGCAACCGGATACTGGCGGCGGTGAATGCTGACATCATTCTGTTCCTTGACGACGATTTCCTGATGGCGCCGTCGTATTTGAGCGAATTGTTGGAGCTGTTCGTCGGCAAACCTGACGTCGCCATGTGCACGGGCACTGTCATCGCCGATGGCATCATCGGCCCAGGTATCGCAATCGATGATGGGCTTGAGATGATAGAGGCAGGATTGCCTTGGCCGGATCTGCCGGAGACCTTCGCACCGATTTACAGCGCTTACGGCTGCAACATGGCGGTGAGGACTGACGCCATCCGACGCGGCGGGTTACGCTTTGACGAAAATCTACCGCTCTATGGTTGGCTCGAAGACGTCGACTTTAGCCGGCTGGTTGCCAAGCATGGTCGTGTCGTTCGTTCGAGCAAACTGCTGGGCGTCCACCTCGGAACGAAGAAAGCCCGCACCTCTGGCATCAAGTTCGGCTACTCACAGATCGCCAACCCCATTTACCTCATGCGCAAGCATACAATGAGCATCCGCCACGCCACCGTCCAGATGGCGCGAAACCTGATCGCGAACTCGGTCAGGGTCTGGAACCCGGAGCCGTGGATCGATCGAAAAGGCCGCCTGCGCGGCAATGTCCGCGCTTTCCTGGATCTGCTGACCGGCCGGCTCGCGCCGCAGAACGTGGAAAGGCTCGAGTAGCGCCATGATGGTCCTGCCGCCCGACCGTGTCGTCGTCATCAACGACCGCTCCACCAGGGTCGGTGGCGCCACGAACCTCGCCATACTCTCGGCCGAGTTGCTCCAACAGCGCGGCCTATCGGTGACGTTCTTTGCCGGGGACGGCGCCCCCGTCGACCGGCCGGCCGCCGATACGATCAATCTCGACGCTGTTCCCCTCCTTGAGCGGCGGCGGAGCGACGCATTCCGGCTCGGCCTTTACGCTCCGCCCGTCTACGAGGCCCTGAGTTCGTTGATCACCAGCCGCGATACGTCATCGACGATCTACCATGTTCATGGCTGGTCGAAGATCCTGTCGCCGGCGATCTTTCGGGCACTGGCACCGGTGCGCGATCGCGTCATTCTACACGCTCACGATTACTTCCTCGCCTGCCCCAATGGCGGCTTCGTCAATTTCCAGACCCAGCGTGTCTGCGACCTCAAACCGATGTCGGGCCGTTGCCTGACGACACAATGCGACAAGCGCGGACTGCACGAGAAGGCCTGGCGCTCGGCGCGGCACATGCTGCGCGAGCATCTTTTCCCGACCAAGCGAATGGCCGCGAACATCATCGTCGTGCACGAGAAGATGCGGTCCTATTTCGAACGCGCCGGCATGAACGGCACCCGGATCGAAACAATCCGCAATCCGGTGCTTCCCTTCATCGGCCCCGGGCTCCAGCCCTGGACCAACCGCAACTTCGTGTTCGTCGGCCGGCTGGAACCCGAAAAAGGGTTCGAGGATGCAGCCAAGGCAGCGAGCCTTGCAAAGGTCCCGCTTCACTTCATCGGCGATGGCTCAGGTCGCACCATGATCGAGAAGACCTACCCCGAGGCAACCGTTCACGGATGGAAGTCGAAGGACGAGATGCGGGACATCATTCGCAGCGCACGTGCAGTCGTGGTCTCGTCGCGCGTGCCCGAACCGTTCGGGCTGGCGGCTCTCGAAGCCGTTTCGAGCGGCATACCGGTCATCCTGCCCGACGCTGCATTGCTCGCGGACGAGATTGAGGCCTTGGGATGCGGCGTCAAATTCCGCATCGCCAATGTCGAGGATCTCGCCGCCGCTATACGATCCGTCGCCGCCGATGACGCATTGGTGCAGAGGATGAGCGCGAACTGCTTCAAGGAGGCCGGCGGGCTGGCGCATTCGCCGGAAACCTGGGCGGATGAGTTAATCGACCTCTACCGTCGCGTACTGCACCATTCGGCGCGGAGCGCGATCACGACGATCGACAGCGCTGTCTGTGATCTACGCAGCGGAGATGCTCCATGAAACGGCGTCAATCGTCACCGGGAGCAACTGGGCGACAGGAGTTACGGCAACCCGGCAAAACCCGGAGGCATTCGGCTTGCTCTCGATTAGACCGCCGACCGCCTGGCGGCGCAATCCTGTCCGTCGCGTACCTCCATTGGACTAGGCCCTGCCCATCAGGGTCGATTGTAAATCAATGCGCCCGCTGGCAGCCTGTTAAGGGCGAACGGTGTTTGGAGGGGTGAGAGATATGCTGTCCGTTTCTGATGGCGCTGGACGACAAGGGCATACCGCGCGCGGAACCATCGCAGCACGGCGCGCTAGCAGATCCAAGCGTCTGATCGACGTGACCGTCTCCATCCTGGCGCTGATCTTCCTTGCGCCTGCCCTGGCGCTGATTGCAATCGCGCTCATGATTGTCGACGGACGCCCTATCCTTTTCCGACAGGCCCGTGTCGGTGCGCAGGGGGAGATGTTCGAGTGTCTCAAGTTCAGATCCATGCGCCTCGATGCGGCGGAGCGGCTTGCGGAACTGCTGGCCTCCGACCCCGCGCGAAACAGGGAGTGGATGGAGAACCGCAAACTCGTCGGCGACCCGCGTGTCCATTGGCTCGGCAAGATCCTGCGGATGACCTGTCTCGACGAACTGCCGCAGTTCTATAACGTGCTGCGTGGCGATATGAGCCTTGTCGGCCCTCGACCAATTTCACCTGAAGAAACCGAGAAATACGGTCCGAACCTGCATTACTACACGGGGCTGAAGCCCGGCATCACCGGCATGTGGCAAGTCAAAAGACGGCCGGACACGACCTATGACGAGCGCGTCCAATTCGACATCGAGTACTACCAGTCTCGGTCGATCTATCTCGACATGGTGATCATCGTAAAAACGGTGGGCGTCGTCCTCTTTGCAACAAACGAGACCTGACGGGGACGTTCACCAGATGAAAAAAATCACGGCCGCCCAAAAGACAAGGCACAGCATGACCACTAACCAGCGAATGGCCAGCGTCGTGTTCCATGCAGGCCGATTGGTCATGGCGCCCTCTTTGTCCAACGACATCCGTCTCAACATCTGCTGCGAGCTCCCCTTTCCCGCCTGCGTCGCCGCTCTTTCCCTGGCCGCAACCAGCCACGGAATTCAGGCGAACTGCGGGCGCCACCGTTCACGCCATCGCCCATTCTTCCGCACAGAACGGGCTATACCCGAATCATGGCGACAACGGACACCATACCTTAGGCCTTGCGAATTTTCAGCAAATCGGGGCAATTTCGCGAAAGTCGCTACGCAACGCTCGGCACGAGCGGTTGAGCCCGACCCGTTATCATCCTTCCGTCAGCGCCGCTTCCTCTCAGTCGTGGTGCAATGATGGCCCGCTGGATCGAGACGGCAATCCTCCCATTGCGACGGCTGCTGCCAGATTTCTCCCGCGCCTTGCGCCTGCCGCACCTGATTGGCGACGGCTTTGCCGCCCTGTGCGCCAAGGTCATCTCGCAGGCCGCCCAATTGTCGATTTTCATCGTCGCGGCACATGTTCTGGCGGCGGCCGAATTCGGCTTCTTTGCGTTCGCCTCGTCCTTCGCCATCTTCGTTCTTGTTGTCGCCGAAGGCGGATGGGGCGAATTCATCATGAAAGGCGGCGCCGATAAGACTGATATCGATCAGCTGGCGACCCTGTCGATGCTATCAGGGCTTATCGCCACGATCCTGGGCCTGTGTACCGCCGCAACCATGTTCATGCTGGGTCACGGTTGGAACGCGCTGCTGGTCGCCCTTTTCAGCTCCTGGTACCTGCCAGCATCGCTGTCGACGGTTTACGACGGCATTCTCATCTCGCATGGCCGGTTGCGCGGCCAATCTATCATTAGGATCGCGGCCGAGATCATCGGGCTGCTCGTGGCGATCGGCGGGCTTTCCTTGGGGTGGAACATTGTTGCTCTCATCTGCGGACGGTTGGCGCAACAGCTGACGATCCTGGTCGCCTCGATGATCTTGGTGCGATGGCTGCCGCGTCTGCGCTTGCGCCGCGCTTACGCCATGCAGGTGTTGGAATTCTCGCGCCATATCGTCGCCAACCGGCTTGTGGTGTTCTTTCGCTCCTACGCCGGCACGCTGGTGGTGGGCAGCTTCCTCGGCCTGGCCGAAGCGGGATACTACCGGGCAGCGGAGCGGATCGTCGCCGCATTCTCCGAGCTTATGGGTGAACCCGCCCGGATGCTTGCCTGGATCCTCTTCGGCCGCGCGGCGGGCAAGGACAAGGGCAATGTCGACCGGGCCGCGATCGGGACGACTGCCACCACCTTCATGACCGTGCTGATGGCGATCTCGACGCCGATCTATCTCGGTCTCGCGCTGATCTCGGCAGAATTGATCGACGTCGTTCTGGGTGAGAAGTGGGCACCGGCGGCGATCCTTGTTGCAATACTCGCCGCGAAACAGACGCTTCTGATCCCGGGCTACGTCACCGAGCCGCTGCTTTCGCTGAGCGGCAACATTCACAGGATGCCGCGGGCCGTCATGTTGAATGGGGCGATCTCCGTCGGCCTGGTCATTCTCCTGACCCCGTTCGGCGCGGTTGCTACGGCGCTGGGACAGTGCGTCGCCGCGGTGTTTTCGTTCAACATATCCATGCGCCTGCAATCGCGCGAGGGCGAACTTGCCTGGAACCGCGTCCTTCGCGACTGCGGCCTGGTGGCAATCGCCGTCTGCGCCATGGCCGCCGCCGTCTTTCTGTTCGGCCGGATAGCCGAAGCGTCGTCGCTGAAGCAGATGTCGACGATCGCGCTGCAGGTGGTTGCCGGTGCGGCGATTTATGTCGCAGCACTCGCCGTGCTGCAGCGATGGAGCGATGCCTTGCGGCCGCTCTTCGCGTTCGGCCGCCATGGATAAGAAGCACACAGGACAACGCAGGCGCGGCAACCAGGGGAGACGCATCGTGCTGACCAGCGATATCAGGAACACCGCCTACCCGCTTCTGCGCAGCGCAATGCGTAGCCTCAACCGCTCCCTGACCCCGCTGAAGGCGGCCGGTGGACGGCTGCGATATCTCTCGCCGTTTCCACAGCGTTTCACCGGCGCCTACGCGTCGTTCGAAGACGCAATCGCTGCCGCCCGCTCCAACGGGCTTGCCGGCTATGACCATGAGGAAATCGCGCAGGTTGCCTTCGAGAAGATGTGCGAGATCGCGCCCTGGGATTACCCGGTGCTTTTCTGGATGCGGCAGGTCATGGGCGAGATCGACGGCCTCGTCGATGCCGGCGGCCACATGGGCACCAAATACCGGGCGTTCCACGACCTTCTCTCGCTCGAAGGATCCTTCCGATGGGTTGTCTACGACTTGCCTGCGATCGTGCAGGCGGGCCGGCGCCGGGCCGAACAGGATAAGCTCGACAATCTGCATTTCGTCGATCGCATCGCCGATGCCGGCCCTGTGCCGTTGTTCCTCGGCTCGGGATTGCTGCAATATCTCGATGTCCAGCTGTCAGACCTTCTGGGACGGATGCCCACCCTGCCCCGCCACCTCCTGCTCAACAAGGTGGCGCTGAGAAAAGGCGGCGCCGTTGTAACGCTGGAGCGCATCGGCACGGCCATCGTGCCTTACCAGATGCGGAACGAAGAGGTGTTCCGCAGTGACATCGAGAGACTCGGCTACCGCCTCGTCGACCGCTGGTCCATCCCGTCGCTCTCACATGTGATCGAAACACATCCCGAGCTGGGGCCGAGCGAAAGCGCCGGTTTCTATTTCCGCCTGCAATGACGACCAAGGGCCCATAGGCGAAGGGATAGGCATCAAATTCCCGGTACGGCGACCGTTTCCTCCGCAACCGCACGAGACGTCGCCGTCGCTGCCGGGCGTCTTTCCAGCCGCATCTTCAGATGATCGGCAAGACGCATCGCCAGGCCAAGCGTCATCAAGGTCGGATTGGCGTGGCCGGGCGTCGGAAAGATCGAGCTGCCGGCGACAAAGAGCCCGTCCACTCCATGCACCATGGAATTCGCATCGACTACACTGGTGGCCGGATCGCTCCCCATGCGCGTCGTGCAGGACGGATGCGCCATGTCGGTGAACGCAGCCTTGCCATCGTCATTCTCGGCTATCCAGTCGACCAGGCGCGGCTGTGGAAGGCCATTGCGCACGAATTCGGAGACCAGTGCCCGTGCAAGCCGCTTGACGCTCTGCACCTCCGTGGAGCCGATTTTCCAAGCGACACACGGCATCGGTACGCCGAACCGGTCCCGCTGATCAGACAGGGTGACGCGGCTCTCCGCGTCGAGCTTCTGCTCGACCATGACATCGAAGCGTAGCTCGTCGGACCGGTGCATCATTCCCCGCTTTTGCACCTTCCGGCGGAAGGTACCTGCTGCCAGGAAGGCAGGCGACCGCGCGACAACAGCAAGATCGCTCGCAAGTCGCGTGCGGTCGCCCCGCATCAGTCGCTTCAGCGCCGCCCATGGATCACGAGCCGAATGGATCTGCACAGGGTAGGCCGCGCAGTTGACCAGCTCTTCGCGCCTCTGGACGTCCGGGCTGAGGCGCAGACCATGGAGATAGAACCGGGTCGCGCCTTGATCCCACAGGCCGTAGAAGTTGAAGTGCCGTGCCACGGCGTCAATATCCTGCCGGTCGAAGCGGAGGAGCGACGAGCGCGGGTGATCGGCGAGGTAGCGCCCGACGACACCTCTGCCGTTGCCGACACCGCCCGGCATCACCGATGTCGAAGCCAGCAGCAGGCGGGCGTTCTCGATGCCGCCCGTACACAGAACGACAGTCTCCGGCCGCACACTTGCGAAAGCTCCGTCAAGGCTCTGTAGATCGAGCGACGCGACACGCCTGCCGCCCTGATCGAGATGGATCGCCGTGACGGTGGCATGCGTCAGGATGTCGATGTTCGGCGTCACCAGCTCGGCAGCCACATTGGCAAACCGCATGGGTTCGCCGCGCCGATCGCGTTCGTGACTGAACTGCCAGAAGAAGGGACGAAGCAGATCGCGGTCAAAGCCGAGTTCGTCCGGCGGCGCATGGAGCCGACCAAAGAGTCTCTCGTCATAGAGATTGGGTCCGAGATTGAGCAGGAGCGCCGCGCGATCGAGTACCGGCCCGAGGCTTTCGCGCGTCATCGGCCAACCGGACACCGGCAGCCAGGGCCGTCGCTCGAGGTCGATTTCGTCGAAGCTTGCGCATTTGCCGATCCATGTATGCGTACTGCCACCGAGCACCCGGTTGCGCAGCTCGAAGGGGGGTATGTCATTCAACCATTCGAGGCTGCCGTTGTAACCCCGGCCAAGGCTTTCGACGCCGTCTCGGACAACGGGCTCGCCGACATTCACGACGGCATTCAGCGTCTGCTGGGCGGCCTCGAAGTCGGCGCCGCCGCTTTCGATGATCAGCACTCGGCAGCGGCTGGTGGCCAGTTCCCGGGCTATCGTCAACCCGACGGGACCGCCGCCAATGATCGCCACATCCGGGCGAAACTCAGTGCCAGAGGGGGCTGATCGGAGGTCACGGATCGGCATGAAAAGAACTCCCGCTTACTACACCGGTCGTAGCACCAGCGCCATCGCGCCGAAATCTCCCAATATGCATAGGGGAGTAGGGCATCTACTGATTTCGGCTAGCTGGAGCCTGCACACTTTGTTCAGGCGCTGGCCGGAAGTCCATTTTGAAACGATGTCGCGACGCGACTAGGCTTGATTTTTGGGGCCGGTACCCTGCAGGCGATTTGTCCTTATCCCTGGACGCCGATGGTCGGCGAGTGCGGCGAGCCGGCAAGGAGCGGAGATGATGGTATGGCGCGTGTAGGTATCAGAGAATGGCTGGCACTTGGCCCCGTGTTTGCCTCGGGCAAGCTGGCCCGCTTCAGCAGCGACGGCAGCGGGCCACTCACACGTTTCGAAGCGGATTTCGCGGCCAAATTCGGTACAGGCCATGTGCTGACCGTCAGCAGCGGCACGGGCGCATTGATCGCGGCTCTGGCCGCCGCCGGCATCGGTCCGGGCGACGAGGTGCTTGTGCCCGCCTATACCTGGATCGCCACTGCCGGTGCAGCACTGGCCGTCGGTGCCATCCCCATCATTGTCGATATCGACGAGACCTTGACGATGGACCCGGCAGATATCCTGCGAAAGATTACGCCCTATACGCGCGCCATCGTTCCCGTGCACATGGCCAACATGGTGTGCGACATGGACAGTATCATGCAGATCGCCCGCCAGCACGGGCTCGTCGTCATCGAGGATGCGTGTCAGGCCGTAGGGTTGACCTACAAGGGGGTGCGGGTGGGCACTATCGGCGATGCCGGCGCCTTCAGCTTCAACCAGTTCAAGAACATCAATATTGGCGAAGGCGGGGCCGTGGTCACCAACGACGACCGGCTTTTTGCCAGGGCGCGCATGTATCACGACATCGGCGCGCTCTTTCGCGGCCACCTCGACAATGCAAATGAGCCGCCCATGCTCGGCATCAATCTGAAGGCCAGCCAGATCCAGGGCGCCATGCTGAACGTGCAGTTGAAGAAGCTGGATCCAATGATCCGCCGCTTGCGCCGTCGCTACGATGCGATCGCAGAGATCCTGTCGGCCAGCGACGCCATGCGCATCGGCCCGCACAACGACCGCGACCATGCCGCCGGCCTGCACGTCATCTTCGACACGGCCGAAGAGGCGCGGGCGTTCGCCGCTGAAAACAAGCGCGGGGTCTACCGGCTCTATGATTCCAGCCGGCACGTCTACAGCAACTGGCTGCCGGTACTGGAACAGCGCACGGCAAATCCGAAGATGAACCCCTACGCCTGGGGATCCCGCAAGATCGAGTACACGCCGGATATGTGCCCGCGGTCGCTCGACATCCTCAAAAGGACATGCCGCATCGGGCTCGGCGAGAACTATCCCTTGCCGCTCATGACCTATTTCGCCCGACGCATGCTGCGCCATCGACCCGCTTCGAAGGGGAGCCTCGTCTATGCGACCTAGCCTGGACCGGATCGGTCCCAACTTCATCGACATCTGGCGCTGGAACCTTGACCCGGCCGCGTGCGAAATTGACCGCCTGTTCCCAATGCTGAGCGGCGAGGAAAAGGCGCGAGCCTCACGTTTGGTCTATCAGGACCATCGCCAACGCTTCATAGCCGGCCGCGCCGGCTTGCGCCTCGTGCTCGGCCACTACCTCCACCTGCCGCCGCACCGCATCGGTCTGACCTACAACGTCTTCGGCAAGCCGCGCATCGCCGGCGCGTCGGAGTTGCTGCATTTCAATCTCAGCCACAGCGCAGATGTGGCGATGCTGGCGGTTTCCGACCATTATCCCGTTGGCATCGACATCGAAGCGATCAAGCCGCTGAAAGAGGATATTGCCGGACATTTCTTTTCGAAGCGCGAGTGCGCGGCTCTCGGGGCGTTTGCCGGCGACGACTATCTCAACGCGTTCTATCGCTGCTGGACGCGCAAGGAGGCTTTCGTGAAGGCTCATGGCGCCGGGCTGTCGCTGCCGCTGGACTCATTCGACGTCACCGTCGACGCAGCCTCCCGTCCAAGGCTCGAATCCCTTGATGGTGACAGAGATGCGCCGCTGAACTGGAGCCTCTTCGACCTCGCGAGCCCGCCTGGTTTCGCCGGCACCCTGGCAGCGCTCACCCTCGGCAATGCCGTCCATCTTCGCTATAGCGATCACGATGTCCTGGCGCTCAAAGCGTCAGTCGCGCATCCAGCACATACCGATCCCCGGCAGCGTCAAAATGGTGGCAGCCGAGCAATCCCGGTTTGAAATCGGGCTTGATGGTTCTGATGCACCGCTCCCGGTAGTTCTCCAGGTCCAATTGCTCGATTTCCATGATGTTCAGCCCATAGCCGTAAATGCCATGGGCATTGTGCTGCGATGGGCGGAAGACACGGCCCTCGCGCGCAAAGATCCGGCCAGCGTTGCGGGCAAACGTGCTGCCGAGCACCACCGGATTGCGCTTGTGCGGCGTGATGCGCGCCAGCCCCGGCCCATCGACTTCAAAGATGTGAAGCTCGCTGCAGTGATCCTCATAGGCGTGGAACTCGGAGAGGTTCGTAAACAGCCACCACCGCCCGTCATGGCGCGTCAGCACGCTGTCGGCGGCAGACATGCCATTGAGCGCGGTCGCATGCAGCTCCCACTTCAGCGGAAACTCAACGCAGCGCCAGATCTCGATGCGCCTGGATTGATGCGTCTCTGGCATCATGAAGATGTCGTCGCCGTCGCGGAAGACGAACGGGTAGGACAGGTGGTAGTCGCAGTTCAGCGCGACACCCACCGGCTCAAGCCGATCGCCATCAAAGCGGCCGACCGCGATATGCGCCTTGCGGTCGCCATCGGCATAGGCCTCGTAGAACAGGTAGCACTCGCCTTCATGCTGAAGCAGAAACGGATCCGCCTTGATGTCCGTCGACGTCGGTGGGATTTCGACCGAAATACCCGGCTCGAAATCGTCGATGCGGCCGCTGCCGGTAAAGAGCGTCCAGACGGCCGAGCCCGTGCCGGCCTTGTGCTGCACGGCCTTTTTCGCGCGCGCGACGAGCTGGCCGCTGAGGATGCCGAGATACCGGCCCAACTCGTCAATCGACGGCGGCGCGGATTGCCGGCGCGCCGGCAGAGGCGTGGTGATAAGCTCCCCGGTATCGGCCAGTCGCGAGAGTTCGCGCAGCAGCAGGGAGGCGGCGCGCTCCTTGACGAAGTTGATGTTCCTGACCGCGCTGAACTTGATGTTGAAGGAGGACGAGGCGATGGCAACCGACGAAGCGGAAACGCCGAGCCGAACGTAGAGCGAAAGGTCCACGGCCGGCGCGCCGCTGGCCACTTCGAGATAGCTGAACCATTCGCCCGCCCCCGACTTCTGATCGGAAAAGGAGAGCGCCCATTCGCCATAGGGCAGCTCGCGCACGGCGTCGTCGGGCAGGCCGCTCGGCGTCATGCGGATCACCAGATCGAGACCGAGCTCTGCCACCTGCGCCTGGACGGCCCCAGGCTGCGCCGATGCCAATGGCACGATGCGCTGTTTGTGCGCATCGAAGTTGCACGGGTTATATGCAGCCTGGCGGCCGAACGCTGCCTGCTCGAGCCGATGAGCGAGCTTGAAAAAGACGGAGCTCCTACCGACCCCATAGGGTGCCGGATGAACGAGCAAGGCGGTCAGGGCGTATCGCGGATCGGCCACGATTCGATCAAAGACCATCAGTTGCCAATTCTCGAAATGCTCGTCCTGTTCGACCAGGACGCCGATGCGCAATGGTAGGCTTGTGACACGCATGGATGTTGCCTTCGCACGTCGTGTTCAGCGCTCGTCGGAGCGGAACCTGTTGATGACGATGGTCGCCAGGGCCTGAATGCTGTTGCTGTTGAGGCTATCCTCGTGCCAGCCTTCGAGGTCGAAGACCTCGCTGTCTGCAGCGATTGCACCACCCCAGCCGAACAGCAGCTTGCGCGCGCGGCGATGAGTGGCTTCACTGCGGAACAAAAGCACCGACTTCTCATTCGTCGATGGCGGACGATAGCGGCGGGCCGCATCGACCAGCAGATCGGTAACATCGGCATTGACGGCTTCTTCCTGAGAATAGGTCCCGGCCCGCAGACCCAGGTGCTTGAGCAGGGCAAGCGTGAAGTTGAACTCCCTGAGATAGTCGACGAAGCTGATGCGGCCGGAAAAGAGCTTGCGGGTGAAGTAGCCGACGCGCTTCACGCGGCGCTCGCTGTTCCAGCGAAGGCGCCGGAGCCGGGGCTGCGACTTGACATAGCCCGGTGCCCAGGCATCGATGACGGCCGTGAAGCGAAGATCAGCGCCGCGCTCGCGCAGCTGGCGGGCAATTTCGACCGCCAGCACGCCATTGACGCAGAGCCCCATCACGCCGACCGGGCCTTTCAGAATATCTGCGCCCATGCTGTCGACGGCATGCCCAGCGATCTCTTCAAGCGACATGGAGGCGAGATCGCCGGTGAGGTCCGCATGGAACATGTTGGCGTTATAGACCGAGACGGCACCGCCAAGATCGGTCGCAAGCCGGTAGTAGAGGAACGGATGATTGAGCGTGTAGAGCGTATAGGGCGCATCGGTCCGCCCGCAGGCCCCGACGCTCCAGGGATTGGCGCTTGCGGGTTCCAGATCGGTGCCGCTTACCTGCGCTTCGCCAAACAGCGCAGTGGCAAAGCCCCCGAATGTCGGCTGCTTGAAGAGCAGCTCTAGGTCAGCCTTGGCCCCAAGCTTCGATCTGGCGCCGGAGAGCATGCGCAATGCCAGCAGCGAGTGGCCGCCGAGCGCGAAGAAGTTATCGCCGGCCGCGACCGTTGGGACGCCGAGCACCTCTGCCCAGATCGCTGCAAGCGCCTTAGTCTGGTCGATCAGGGCCGCCGATACGGGTACTGGTGCCGGAACAGCTGTTGGCTCAACGCGATCGGCCACAGCCTTGGCAAGGGTGGTCGGCGGCGCCGGTATCCGCAATGCGGTTCGGTCGATGGTGCCGCTGGCATCGCGCGGCAAATTGAGAAGCACGCTGATACCACCAGGCATGGCGGATTGCGAAAGTTGCCGTCCGAGATAGTCCATCAGATGCTCTGGGAGGCGATCGAGCGGTTCGGTGGTCGTCGGCGCCGGGGTGACGAAAGCATGCACGCGCTTGCCATCGTCTTCGACCAGCACCACGGCCGAACCGACCGATGGATGGGCGGCAAGCATCAATTCGATCGCCGTTGCCCGCCCCGTCTCCACTCGCTGCGTCTTGATCTCCCTCGGAGGGATGACCAGTGAGGAAAGCGGCGCCGAGGGCCGTTCCAGCGCCGCTTCATAGGCCTCCTGCCAAAGCCGCAGAAGAGATTCGATCGTGCTCTTTTCAAACAGGTCGGCATTGTATTCGATCGACATGCGCCATCCGCTCGGCCTGCCGATCATGATGAAGCTCAGATCGTAGATAACACCAGGCGATTGCGACGGCGCGCTGATCAGCTCGAAGCCTCCATACTGATGGTCTTCCAGGAATGCCTTCTGCAGGTTGAAGTTGACCGAGATCAGCGGGTTGCGCGAGGGATCGCGAACCGGATTGACCAGTTCGACCAGTTTGTTGAACGGCATTCTGTGATGGTTGAGGGCAGCCGTCACCGTTGCGGTTGCTAGACGCACATGCTCGGCAAAGGAAATGTCACCGGCCATGTCGAACCGCAGAACAACATTGTTGATGAAGACCCCTATGAGGTTCTCCAGGTCCGTCTCGTCGCGCCCGGCGACCTGTGAGCCGAACATGACGGTGTCGTGTCCGGTATAGCGATGCAGCAACGCGCTGACGACGGCAGCCCCGAAACTGTAGAGCGAGACCCTATGTGCGCGGGCGGCGGCGTCGATCCGCTCGCTGAATTCGCTCGGGTTGTTGACGGACAGGATATTGCCGCGGCTGGTCTTGACCGGTCCGCGCGGCGTGTCGGGAATAACTTCGAAATAGGACGCTCCGGTCAGCTGTTCGCGCCAGAATGACTTCTCGGTCTCGAAACCGTAGCTGTTCAGATACTCCTGCTGCCACAGCGAGAAATCGCCGTATTGCAACGGCAGGTCCGGAACAGCCGGCTGCCGGCCGGCATCAAGCGCCGCCGCGATCTCGCCGACCTCGCGGCCAAGCACGCGGATCGACCAGCCATCAAAGCAGCTCTGGTGGGCGGTGATCAGTAGAAAGCCCCGCTCGTTCTCTACCATCAGCAGCGAAACGCGGAAGAGGTAGGGACTGCTGAGGTCGAACGGCGCGCGCGCGGTCTCCTCACCGATCGAGAGGATACGCTGATCGCGCTGATCGGCAGGTACGTTTCGCAGGTCGATGACCGACATCCTGAAGTCGACTTGGTCGACCACCTGCTGGCAGGGCCTACCGCCGACTTCGACGAACCGGGTGCGAAGGGCCTCATGACGCTGGATGACTGTACGAAAGGCGGCCTCCAACGTCGAGGATCGGAATGCGCCGCGGATCTCCCATCGGACTGCGACGTTGAGCGCCGGATTGCCTGGCTTCAGCTGGTCGAGGATCCAGCAGCGCAACTGGGTCTGGGAACAGGGGAACTCCGCAATCACGGTGGGTTCGGCGACAGGTGCAGTGTTGCTTGTCTCTTTCATACTCTTGATACCTGCTCAAACCGGCGCCGCGCGCCATTGCGGAAATCTCTCAGCGAAGGGACCTGCGGCTGGGTGCCGTTCGGATCGATGTCGTCGCGTGTCTCGGCAAAGGTGGCGAGTTCTGCGATGGAGGGATGCATCATCAGATGTTTGGCCTCCAGGCGCAGACCGCTGTCGAGCATGCGGGCGGCGATGCGGAAGATGATCAGCGAATCCGCGCCGAGCGCGTAGAGGTTGTCCTCGACGCCGATCTCCTGCGCGTTCAGAACCTCGCGCCAGATCTCGCAAAGCTGCGTTTCCATGGCGGTGCGCGGCGGCACCCTGATGGCCGTGGTCTCGCGTTGCGGCAAACCACGCTGTTCGAGCGTCTTGCGGTCGAGCTTGCCGTTGGCCGTCTGGGGGAGAGCCTCCTCAAGCACCCAGAAACCGGGGACCATATGCGCCGGCAGGTTGGCCTCCGCATGGGCGGCAAGCGCGGATGCCGAGGGTTTGCTGCTCAGGTCTTCCGGGATGACATAGCACACCAGCTGCTTGTCGCCATTGCTGTTCGGGGCGGCGACGACGGCGCATTGGCGAACGCCGGCGGCGCTGGAAATCGCAGCCTCGATATCGCCAAGCTCGATGCGGAAACCGCGCAGCTTGATCTGCTGGTCGCGCCGGCCGAGCAATTGTAGCGAACCATCCGCGAGCCGCCGACCGACGTCGCCGGTCTTGTAAAGACGCTGAACCGTTCCCGTGCCGATGTCGATATCGGCGAAGGCCTTCTCGGTCAGATCAGGGCGCGCGAAGTAGCCGTTGGCAAGGCCCTCGCCGCCGATATGCAGTTCACCCGTGACCCCGATGGCGGCAACGCGGTTGGCCTTGTCGAGGATGAGGAGCTGCGTGTTGGCGATGGGATGGCCGATGGTGATCGGCTTTTCGCCATCCTCGATCCGTTGCACCGACGACCAGATCGTCGTCTCGGTCGGGCCGTACATGTTCCACAGCTCGCCTCCGAGGCCGAGCAATGAAGAAGCGAGCGCCTTGGGAAGCGGCTCGCCGCCGCACAGCATCTTGAGGTTCGAGCGGCTGAGGCCGGCTTCGACCAGCATCTGCCAGAGTGTCGGCGTCGCCTGGAGCACGGTCGCACCGCAGCTTTCGACGAGCCGCACCAGAGCAAAACCGTCGCGCACCGTGTGCCGGCCGGCAAGCACCACCTTCGCACCTGTGATCAGCGGCAGGTAGAGTTCAAGGCCGGCAATGTCGAAGGAGATCGTCGTCACCGCGACGATCGTATCGCGATCGTCAAGTCCCGGCTCCCGCGCCATCGACGTGAGGAAGTTGACCAGGGCGCGATGGGAGACTTCGACCCCCTTCGGTGCGCCGGTCGATCCCGACGTGAAGATGATGTAGGCCGGCGTCGCCGCGTCCGTGGGGACCTTCGGCAGTGCAGTTGCCGCGCCGGTCGCATCGACGTCGCTATCGATGCGGATGATCGCGACGTCCTTGCCGGCCAGGCCCTCTGCCCGGTCGCTATCGCAGATCATGCCGGCAACGCGCGCAACCTCAAGGGTTTGCGACAGGCGGGTCTCAGGATGGGCAGGGTCGAGCGGCACATAGGCATGTCCCGATTTCATGATCGCCAGCAGGGCGATCACCATTTCAAGCGACCGTTCGGCGAAAAGGGCGATGCGCTGGCCCGGCTCCGGGACGGTCTTCTGGATTTGGCAAGCCAACTGGTTGGATCGCCCTTCGAGCTCGCCATAGGTCATCGTCTTGCCATCGAGTTCGACGGCGATCGCTGTCGGATGCTCGGCAGCTCTGCGAGCAAACAGCGAGAAGACGAATGCATCGCGATCGTAGTCGGCGGCCGTGTCGTTGAGGCCCTCGGCAAGCCAGGCCTGTTCAGCCGCAGACAGAAGCGGCAGACCGTGGATCGGCCGGGTGATGTCGGCTGCCAGCGCCGCAACCAGTGTCGCGAAATGGCCGATCCAGCGCTCGATCGTGCTGCGCTCGAAGACCTCGGCATTGTAGTCGACATCGATGCGAACGCCGTTGGGGCTTTCGGTCAGGTTGAAGAACATATCGAAGTTGGAGAAGGCCTTGGCGTTCGACGCGATCTTCGTCTGCAGCCCGCCGAACTCCAGATTGTCAGGAACCCGCTCGAGGTTGAACTGGATCTCGGTCAGCGGCAAGCGGTGCGTGTCACGCTTGACGCCGAGCTTACGGACGAGCGTGCCGTAGGTGTAATCCTGGTGCTCGAACGCACCGAGCACAAGCTGCTGCGTCGCCTTGAGATGCTCGTCGAAGCGCTTGTCCGACGAGACCGTCTGGCGAAGCGGCAGGAGGTTGACGCAATGGCCGACGAGCGTCTGGCCGTCGAGCAGGCTCTGCCCGGCCGAAGGCACGGCGACGACGATGTCGTCCTGTCCGGAGAGGCGGGAGATCATGATTTGCAGCGCCGCCAGCAACGTCGAAAACAAGGTCGCGCCGGACTTTGCACCTGCCTTCTTCAGGGCTTTGTAGGTTTCCGCCTCGATGCTTCCGGTGACGGTGCCGCCGGCAAAGCTGCGGCGATCCGACCGCGGCCGGTCCAGCGGCATTTCCGGCAGATCGGGGACGTCCTTGTATTGGTCGAGCCAGAATTGTTCGGTCGCGTTCGATATCTCCGCATTGGGAGCAAGATCGGTCGCGTAGGTGGCAAAGGAGAGCGGCGTCGTGAGCCCGGCCTCGGCGTTGCGCATCAGGGCGGAATAGGTCGCGGCAAGCTCTTCGATCAGCACATTGATCGACCAGCCATCGCAGATGATGTGGTGTGCGGTGAAGACCAGGCGGTGGCTGTCGGGAGTCATCCTGACGATGGAAGCCCGAACGAGTGGCCCATCGGCAAGATCGAAGGGAGTGCGCGCATCTTCGTCGATCAATTGCTGCAACAGCGCCTCGGCATCGTTCTCGCCGGCAAGGTCGATATCGGCGACATCGAGCACGAAATCGGGAATGAACTCGAAATGATCCCCCGCCCGGCCGAACCGGATCTGCAGCGCATCATGGCGTGCGACTACGGCATCAAGCGCCCGGCCCAAGCGTTCGCGATCCAGCGGCCCGTCCAGAACCATCGTGAAGGACTCGTTGAAGGAGCAGGAGGCTTCATCGCCGACCTGGGCGGCCAACCAGATTTCCTTTTGCGCTTCCGTCAGCGGCGCCGTTGAAGGTCGGCCAGTTGCCACAGCAGCAGGCTCTGGCGCGATATCCTCTGCCTGGCGTTGCGTGCCGAGGATGCCGACCGATTGGAACGCATCAAGACTGGTGCGGAAGGCGGCAGCGATCGCCTGGAAATCCGCCTCGCTGTGGGCGGTCGTCAGGAAGCAGGGATAGCCGTCCTGGATATGAATACCCTGCATGCGCATCTTGGCATAGAGGAGCGAGCCCAGCGGATCGTCGCTGCCGAAGTCGGCAAAGAACCAGCTCTTGTAGCTGTTGATGGTCTTGGCGATACCGCGCCGGGCGAGATCCGCATTGATCTCGGCGACCAGAGCCTGCGTGCGATCGGCGACGGCGCCATAGAGTGCGGCGCCCTCGCCCCTGATGTGCTGAAGAACGGCCCGCGCCGCCGCAAGCACGAGCGGATGGCGCACGAAGGTCCCGGCAAAGAAGGTCGGCGCGGTCATCGGAACGCTATCGTCGCCATAATTCCAGCATCCGCCGTCGAGTGCATCCATGAAGCGGCTGTCGCCCACCAGCACGCCGATCGGCATGCCGCCGCCGATGACCTTGCCATAGGTCGCCATGTCGCCCTTGATGCCCCAGACGGCCTGCATGCCACCGGGATCGACACGGAAGCCGGTGACGACCTCGTCGAAAACCAGCGCGAATTCGGATTTCGTGGCAATAGCACGCAGCTCGCGCACGAACTCGACCGGCCGTAATTCCGGATGACGGCTTTGGACCGGCTCGATGATCACCGCGGCGATATCGCCGGCATTGGCCTTGATCCATTCAAGGCTTTCCGGATCGCCGTAGCGAAGAACCGTCATGTTGGCGACGGAGGCGGCAGGGATACCGGCGGCGACCGGTATCGCGACCGGCGCACCAGCCCGATTCTTGCCCTTGACCAGCACCTCGTCGAACTGCCCGTGATAGTCGTTGCCGAAAATCACGATCCGATCCCGGCCGGTCACCGTGCGCGCCACCCGCATGGCCGCCATGACGGCTTCCGAGCCGGTGTTGCAGAAGGTTACGCGTTCGTGCCCGGTCATCTCTGCGATCAGTTCCGCGACTTCGCCGGCAAGCGGCGTCTGCGGGCCGATGGCAAACCCGGCGTCGGCCTGCGCCTTCACCGCCTCGACGACGAAATCCGGTGCGTGACCGAAGGCCGTCTGACCCATGCCGTTGACCAGATCGATATATTCATTGCCGTCGACGTCCCAGATGCGCGATCCCTTCGAACGATCGGAAACGACGGGGAAGACCATCTCCTTCCAGTCCTGGCGGAAGCCGGCAGCGGTGCGCGGATCGGCGAGCCACTTCCGGTTCTGGCCGGTGAAGCTCTTCGATTTCCCGTTCCGTGCCTCGTAAGTGGCGATCAGGTCGGCGACGAACGCCTGCTTCTGCGGCGTCATCTCGTGTGCAAGGCTCTTGGCGCCGGGACGGTAGAGCTTGATGCGCTCGGCGCCGATTTCACCGTCGCCTGCACGATCGACCTCAATCTTCGATACCGGCTGCGGCTCAATCGTCGCGATCGGAGGGGCGATCGCCGCCGCAACAATGGTCGACGGTGCGGAAGGGGCTGCGACGGAACCTGTCGCCTGGAGCACCTGCAACTGCTGCGTGACGATCGTCTGCAGCATCTGCAATTGCGACTGGAGGACGGACTCGATGCCGGCAACAGTCGCGGCTGTGGTGACGGGGGCAACGGCAAGCGGCAGGGCCGTCTGCGCCGCGACGGCGGGCGCCGCGGTCGTTGCGAGTGGCGTCGTGGCAGCTGCCGTAGCTGCTGGGGCCGGCTGCGGCTCGGGCGGCAACTGCCGGTCGAGATGCGCGGCCAGATCCTGGATGCTGGGAATGTTGCTCAGCAGCTCCCGGAACGAGAGCTTGATCTTGTAGTCTTTCTCGATCCTTTGCGCGAACTGGCCGATGAAGAGCGAGTCAAAGCCGAGCTCCAAGAATGTCGCACCCGCTTCACCCGGTCCGAGCGCCTCCCCCGACATGTCGCTGAGCAGGGTGATGAGGGAGGTTTGCAAGGCAGGGATACGGCTGGCAGCAGCAACTGGTGTGGCAACATTCATGATTTTGATCCCGTCAAACGGTTGCGCTTGAGTGTCGGTGGAAGATGGCTCGGCGGCAGGGAGCTGCTCGGCCGACGATGCCGGCCGGCCTTCGCCGCGCCGTGCGGAGGCAGGAGCGTCAATCCAGTGGCGCTGCCGCTGGAACGGATAGGTGGGCAGAATGAGCGGGGTTTTGCTCGCGGACGACGTCGGCCAGTTGAGGTCGCAGCCCGACATCCAGAGCTTGCCGTGGGCCTCGGCGAGCGTTTCACCGGCGGCATGCGCGCGGTCATGTTCCGGTAACGACTGGACGACGGCAGTGACCGCATCGCGGCTGAGCGTCTGGGCCGCAAAGACCGACAGGGTGCGACCGGGGCCGACCTCCAGCAGGACGGGCTTGCGCCCGTCGCAAAGGGTCGCCAACCCGTCGGAAAACCGGACGGCGGCGCGGCAGTGCTTCGCCCAATAGTCGGGCGACATGCCTTGCTCAACCGTCTGCCATCCACCGGTGACGCAGGAGATATAGGGCGTTATGGCAGTACCGTAGGTGACCTTTGCCGTCTCTTCGCGCAGGGCTTCGGTGACGCCGTCCATCATGGCGGAATGAAACGCATGCGAGGTGTGAAGCCGGCTGAAGGCGATGCCGGCGCGCTCCATCGCAGCGCACGCAGCATCGACGGCAGCGAAGGTTCCGGAGATCACGCAGAGTTTCGGGGCGTTGACCGCAGCGATTTCGACCTCGTCGCCAAGATAGGCTGAGACTGTCTGCACATCCGCCCGCACGGAAACCATCGCGCCCTGGGGCTGCGACTGCATCAAGCGGCCGCGCGCGGCCACGAGCCGCAATCCGTCCTCGAAGGAAATGACGTTGGCAAGCGTCGCGGCGACGAATTCGCCAACGCTGTGACCGATCATGACATCGGGTTTCAAGCCGCGGCTCATCCATAACCGCGCGAGCGCATATTCGACGAGATAGAGGCACGGCTGCGCGATGCGCGTCTCGCGCTGTTCGTCGGCCATGGCCTGGCTCACCGTGCCGCTGTGGCAGATGAAATCGCGCAGGTCGGTTTTTAAAGGTGCCCGAAGCAGCTCCGTGCCTCTGTCGATCCAGCGGGTGAATTCCGGTTCGCGGCTGTAGAGTGCCGCGCCCATGCCGACATATTGCGAGCCCTGGCCGGGGAACATGAAGGCGATCGGCGGCCTTTCGGTGGCAACGGCACTTGCTACGCGCTCGCTGCCGAGGCGCTCAATCGCCTGCTCGATATCGTTGGCAGCTATGGCGGTGCGATGGCTGAAAGCGCGGCGACCGGTCTGCAGCGTGTGCGCGACCTGCGACAGTGGCAAAGCAGGGTTCGCCTGCAGGTGATCGCGCAGGTTCGCCCGCATGGCCGCAAGTGCTGCCTCGTTGCGGGCAGACAGCGGCAGAATGTGAGGCCCCCGCGCCACGTCGTCGACATTGCCCTGCGACGCGGGCGCCTGCTCCAGCACGAGATGCACATTGGTGCCGCCGACGCCGAACGAGCTGACGCCGGCGCGGCGCGGACCTTCGGTGGCCGGCCAGTCGGTGGTGCTGGCGGGAATATAGAAGGGACTGTCGTCGAGATTGATGCGCGGGTTCGGCCGCTGATAATTCGCCATTCCCGGTATCTTGGCGTGATAGAGCGCCAGCGCGGTCTTGATCAGCCCGCTGACGCCGGCAGCGGCATCGAGGTGACCGACATTGCCCTTGACCGAGCCCAGGGCACAAAGCTGCCGCTTGTCGCCTGCCTCGGCAAAGGCGCTGCGCAATCCGCCGAACTCGATCGGGTCACCAAGCGGGGTCGCGGTGCCGTGGCATTCGACATAACCGATCGTCGAAGGATCGACCCCCGCGTTTGCCAGAGCAGACGAAATCGCGTCCGCCTGCCCCTCGACGCTTGGCGCGGTAAACCCGATTTTGTCCGAACCGTCGTTGTTGATGCCGTAGCCGCGAATGACCGCGAAGATCCTGTCGCCATCCCTCAGCGCGTCTTCCAACCGCTTCAACAGCACGATGCCCGCGCCGCTGCCGAAAACCGTTCCAGCCGCCTGTTCGTCGAACGGCCGGCAGACACCATCGGGCGAAACCATGCCGCCCTCCTGATAGATATAGCCACGCCGTTGCGGGATCGTGATCGATACACCACCGGCAAGCGCCATGTCGCAGCTGTAGGTCAGCAGGTTCTGGCAGGCCTGCGACACGGCGAGCAGCGACGTGGAGCAGGCCGACTGGATGGCGATCGCCGGTCCGCGCAGGTTAAATTTGTAGGCGATGCGGGTCGCTAGAACGTCCGTCACTGAACCGACGATCTGCTGGAAGCAGCCGATCTGGTAGTTGGAGGTGAACTCCTCGACCTTCGCCCGCTCACCCAGGACATTGTTGATGAGATAGGTGGGCATCGAGGCTCCGGCGAAGACGCCGACCAGGCCGGGATAGCGGTGAGGATCGTATCCGGCCCGCTCGAGTGCTTCCCAGCAGACCTCGAGAAAGACGCGATGCTGCGGATCGGTGACCGCCGCCTCCCGCGGGAACATGCCGAAGAACTCGGCGTCGAACATGTCGACATCAGAAAGCTGCGGCCGGGCTGGCACGTAATTGGCGGCAGCACGTTCCTCATCGGTAAATGCATCCTCGATTTCGTCCAGCCTCAGTTTCGAGAATGCATGCCGCCCCTCGCACACCAGATCCCACAGTGCCTCGACCGATGGGGCGCCCGGGAACCGACCGGACATGCCGATGATTGCAATGCCTGTCACGTCCTGGTCATTGCGATCCGAACCGCGGGCGTCGTCTGCATCGTTGAAAACGGTCATGAAGCGCTCCTGCGGAAATGGGAGATGTTCTTCTTTTGCAGCGCCGCACGCTCGGCCGCCGTCATCGCTCGGGCACTGGCCGACGACTTTCCATCGAGGAAGCCGGCCAACTCGTGAATGGTCGGGTGCTTGAACAGGGCAACGACATCGATCGACCGACTGAGGTTGACCTCCAGCGCCGCATGCACCCGCATCAGCTGCAGCGACGTGCCGCCGAGATCGAAGAAATTGCGATCAAGCTCTACGGCCTGCAGGCTGAGCACGTTGCGCCAGAGGTCTTGCAAGAGTGCCTCGGTCCGACTGGCGACTGGCGCGTTCTCGGCCGGCAACGCATCCACCGGCAGCGGAAGCCTGGCGCGGTCGACCTTGCCCGATTGATGCAATGGCAATTCGTCAAGCACGATCACCGCACCCGGGATCATGTAGGCGGGCAGGCTGTTGCGCAGTCTCTCCATCACGTCGCGGATCAGCTCGGCGTCGTCTGCGCGGGTGCCCTCACGTGGGCACAGGTAACCAACGATGCGCTTGTGCGACTGATCCAGATGCTGGCAGATGACGACACCGTCGGCGAGCCGCGGATCGCGACGCAAGGCGGCCTCGATCTCGTCAAGCTCGATGCGCTTGCCATTCAGCTTGACCTGCCGGTCACGCCTGCCCCGGAAAAGCAGGATGCCGTCGTCGCTGAGCACCGCGAGATCGCCTGTCAGATAGCCGCGCACGTCTCCCTGTTCGGTGCGGATGGTGATGAACCGTTCTGCCGTCAGCTCGGGGCGTCGGAAATAGCCGATGGCGACGCCCTCGCCGGTGAGGACAAGCTCTCCCTCTATGTCGCGCCCGACCGGGCGACGGTCCTCGTCGACGATCAGTATACCGGTATGGCTGACGGCGCCGCCGATCGGCACGTCCTTGCCGTCGAACCCCGCGGGGATGTCGAAGGCGGTGGCCAGAACAGTGATTTCCGTCGGCCCATAGAGGTTTGTCAGTCGGCAGTCCGGATGCGCCTTCTGAAAGCGTTTGATGTGCTCGGCAGAGGCGACTTCGCCGCCGAACATCATATGCCGCAACGTCGGCAGTTCGCCGCAGGAGAAATCGGCGAGCAGGTTGAACAGGCCGGTGGTCAGCAAGGAGGCGGTAACGCCGTTGTCACGGATGACATCCCTAAGCCGGCCGACCGAGAAATTTCCGTCCCGCAACCCGGCAATGGTCCCACCGTTCGTCAATGTCGTCCAAATCTCGAACGTGGAAGCATCGAAAGCGATTGTTGCGGCGTGCAGCATCACGTCACCGCTTCCGAGCTCGACATAGTTCTGATCGAGCGCGAGCCGGGTAATGCCACGATGCGGAATGGAGACGCCCTTGGGTCGACCGGTCGAACCCGACGTGTACATGACGTAGGCCATGTCACCGCCTTCGCAGGGTACCGGCTCGAACGGCTTCCTCTCGGTTTGTGCGAGATCGGCGACGATCGCGTGAAGGTCGGCGATCGTGCCCTTGACGTTCGGCACAAGGCGCATCGTAGCAAGCGAGCGGGTATCGACGAAGACCACCTTGGGCTCGCAGTCGCCGATGACGTAGTCGAGATGATCGACGGGAAAAGTCGTATCGAGCGGCAGATAGGCGGCGCCGGCCTTGAGGGTGGCCAGCATGGCGACGATCGTTTCGAGGGAGCGCGGGACGAAGAGGCAGACGATATCGCCCTTCGTGACGCCCGCATCGATCAGATAGGCGGCAAGCGCATCGGACATCAGGTCAAGTTCGCCGTAGGTGATCGAGTGGTCGTCGAAGACGATTGCCGTCGCCTGCGGAGCCGCCTGGGCGTGCCGGTGAACGACGGCATGAACCGAGTGCTCCGGGTCGTAGTGCACGGTTTCCTGCGAGCGGCCCGTCACGCGCCCGGACTTCACCGCCGAATCTACTGCGCTGAAAAATCGGAACTCAGCCATCGTTCGCCTCCTGTCCCTCTCGCCTCACTGCCCGGCGGGACGGCTCAAACGCCCTCCCGGCAATGGGCAGCTCGCGAATTTTGCTGCAATGCCGTCGTCAGCCAGAATTCCATGGTGGCGAAAAATGAACAGCTGATCATTGGGATAGCCGCACCGACGCATCGCCATCAAAAGGGTTAGGCCCGCTTAGTCCTTAAGGGGATGGAAGTCACGGCTATGCACGGACGAGGCGCCCGATAGGCGGCCGGAATCGTGTTCCATCTTTTTGTTTTCGCAGGAATTTTCGAGGCCACCCGCAGCGCTGACCTTGCCGGATCAAACGCGGTGAAAACGACCTGGCGAGGGGCGCCTATTGAAGGTCGTATGCCCTGACATAATCGATGAACATGTGGGATGGATCCGGCGCCTGATCGGCGGTTTTTTCCACGAGCGCGAGGTTGAGCAGCACGTACATCGGCTGCCGGTGCTCAGGCCGCGTTTCGGCCTTCCACACGAGTTTCCGGTCAAAGTACATCCGTATGAATTCGGAATCGATCTTCACCCCATAGGTATGAAAATCCTGGGGGTCGGCGTCGCGAAATACCTCGATCCGACTGAATTGGGAATCGTCCTTGTCATCGCGATGCCAGACATGGATGACAGAGGAGTATCCTTCCGGCTTGTCACCGTAGAATTCCATCACGTCTATCTCGGCCGTCGACTTCGAGCGGTCCTTGCCGATCAGCCAGAATGCGGGCCATACGCCCGGACCGACCGGCAAACGCGCACGCATTTCGAAATAGCCGTATTGCTGGGCAAAGCCATTGCCCTTGGCGTCCACCGAGGCGAGCAGGCCTGACTGCCAGTCACCTTCCGGGTCGCGCTTGGCCTCGATCCTCAGAATGCCGTTTTCAGTCTTGAACGGCGAGCGCTCACCGGGGTTGGCAAAGCGGGCGCCACCAAAATCCCCCGACCACGGCGTATGCGCGATCCAGCGGGTGCCGGGCCCCCAGGCGGACACGCTCAGATCATCGAAGGTCTCGTCAAAGGTCAGCGGCATGTCGTCGACAGGAAGCTCGTCGCCCGTGTCGCCGGCCGTGTACCCATCGGCATGGGTCGCCGACACAAGCATCATCAGCCACAGGCAGCCGACGACAGGCCGGACGAAAAGCCGAACTGGCAGGCGGCGTGCCCAATACGGGCGAACTTCGCGAACAGATGGGGTCATGGTGCAAACTAACGCGGGGCGCTACCGCGGGTCCATTACCGATTCAGGCCGCGGCTTTATGCGAAAGGCTTAGCCGGAGGCGTAAATACGCAACATGCCCCCTTTGATAGGATCGTTTCAGCAACTGGAACTGGTGGCATGAGCTTTGAACTGATCGGCTTCGTTACCGTGCTTGTGGGTTTGGGCGTGCTGATGGCGCCCATTCACTGGGCGTTGACGTTCATGGTCGTCTCAACCGCTCTCGGCTCTGCCGCTGCCATCGGCCTTCCGGCACTTGGCGGCGCATCCATCCTCGTTCCAAATGTTTTCCTGCTGTTCTTCGGCCTCAGGGTCCTGATGGCCTATGGCGAAGGTCCGGTGCTGGCGGCCTTCGTGCCTGCCGGTGCCGGCTTCTGGCTGATGGTGCTCACCCTTTTCGGCGTGCTGACGGCGATCCTGTCGCCTCGCCTGTTCCAGGGCGCCGTCGACGTGATGACGGTCGAGCGATCTGTCGGTGCGAGAAGCTTCATATCGCTGTCACAGCTGCGGTTTTCGTCCAACAACATAACGCAGGCCGTCTATGCACTCGGCGGACTTGCCTGTTTCGGATTCTGCCATGCCTATCTGCGCCGGACGGCCGCGCCGTCGCACCTCGTCCACGCCATCCTCATTGCCGCCACCGTCAACCTCGCCTTCGCCGCGGCCGACATCCTCACTTATTTCTCCGGCACCGAGTATCTGCTGAGCGTGGTACGGACGGCCAACTACGCCCTTCTGACCGCCGCGGAAAAAGGTGGGTTGAAACGGATTTCCGGATCGTTCCCCGAGGCGTCGGCCTTTGCCGACTACACCTTGATCCTGTTTGCCGCGACCGCGAGCCTCTGGCTCGACCGGGTGCGCTCACGGGCGACAGCCCTCCTGGCGATCGCCTCGCTTGCCGGCCTGGTGTTTTCGACTTCTGCCACGGCACTGCTCGGGTTGGCGGTGGTCTTCCCGTTTCTCTGGATACGTTCGATTGTGACGGTCTTCGAACGGAGAAAGCCCGGACGTCCGGTGTTTCTCGCCGCCCTCTTCCTGGTCGTACCGCTCGTCATCCTCACGGTCGTCAACTTGTTCCCGGAGGTGGTGTCGACTGTTTACGATTTTCTCGATGAGATGCTGCTGTCAAAGGCCGACAGCCAGTCCGGCCGCGAGCGCGCGATGTGGAACGCCGCCGCCTATGAGGCGTTCGTCAACACCTCCGGCATGGGGGCCGGCCTGGGGAGCGCCCGCGCCTCCAGCTATCTACTGGTTCTGCTCTCGAATGTCGGGGTCCTTGGGCTCGCCATCTTCTGGGTCTTCGTCGCGGCCATTCTGTGCGCTCGCGCGGCACCAGACGCCGGGCGGCGGGCGGAAAGCCTTGCCGCGCTTCGGGCGGCAAAGGCCGGCTTTATCGCGGCCCTCAGCACCGCTCTCGTATCGGGCACCGTCTATGATCTGGGCCTGATGTTCTACATTCTCGCCGGCAGCGCGTCGGCGCTGACATGCCGGCAAATCGCCGAGGCAGAAGCGCCACGACCGCGACTGGTCGGTGCGACAAGCCCGCGCCGCATGGGAGGCTCCCGATGAAAATTGTCATCTTCAACGTCAAATACAGCGAAAACCTGGGTGACGGCATTCTGGCGCAGTGCCTGGAGACTGCGCTGGCGCGCGGAGCCAAGGGACTGGAGGTCAAGACGATCGATCTCGCCGGCAGGACGGCTTTCGGTACCGGCGGCGGCGGGCGCCGCCGGCTGTTGCTGAAGGTACTTCAAGCGCTGCCGTCATTCGCGCGTCGGCTGGTCGTCAGACAGGTGCTTGGCCCGACACTCCGCCGACTGCAAGTCGAATGGCGAAAGGAGATCGACGCCGCGGATGCGGTCGTCATCGGCGGTGGAAACCTGTTTCAGGACGACGACCTGAACTTCCCGCTGAAAGTCGGCGCAGCACTCGATTGTATCAACCGCAGCGGCAAGCCGCTGGCGGTCTATGCCGTCGGCACCAGCCGGGACTGGTCGTCGCAGGCAAGGCAGCTTTTCGGCATGATCGATGAGAGCCAGGTCGTCCACGTTTCGGTTCGTGACACGATCGCCGGCCGCAACTGGCTCGGCCACTTTCCAGCCGGCCCGCACGCCCGGATACTGCCCGATCCCGGGCTGCTCGTCCGGGAAATCGTCGCGTGCCACGCGCTTGCGCCACTGAAGGCAGATGACCGAGCAATCGGCATCTGCGTCACTGACCCGCTGATTCTGCGCCGACATTCCAGCCATGGCTCGGCTGGAACTCCTTTTCGGCATGCCGACGACTATCACCAGCTGCTGGGCCTGATGCTCGATGCCGGATATCGGATTTGCCTCTTCACCAATGGAGCCCAGGAAGACCAGGCCTTTGCGCGGCGCATTCTCGGCGGTGACGGTCTCGCCGATCACATCGACAGCGGTGATCTCTACCTCGCCCCTCGTCCCAAAACGCCCGAGGAACTGATCCACATCATCGCATCGACGCAGGTGATACTGGCGCATCGCCTTCACGCCTGCATCGCCGCCTATTCCCTCGGCGTGCCGCAGGTCGGTCTCGGCTGGGATGCGAAAGTCGAAGGCTTCTTCCAGTTCGTTGGCCGACCGGAGTATTTTGCCAACGGACCCGACATCTCCGCTCGCGATGTGGCCTCCTTGCTTGAAGAGTCAGCCCGCAAAGGCATCGATCCCGCGGCCCATGCCTCGATACTCAATCAAGCCCGCAACGGCATCTCGCAGCTGCGAGAGTGCCTGGAGGCGCACCAAAACCGCAGCGCAAGCCCGACGATCCAGCCGGTGGTTGTGCCAAGCGGCAGAGCCTTATCTGGCTATGCGTTGTCGCACGGTCTCTAACCGTAACGGGTCACACAGTGTTGATCGCGCGGTTATCGGCACCTTAGTGGTCCAAAACCCAAATGCTTCAGCTAATTAGGACCGGTACCCACCCGGCCGGATTAAGCTCATATCGATGTGATTTCCCGCCATTACTAATCCTCTTGGGTAATATTCCTAACCACCGGTTGTTTGCTATATACTTAAGTACAATCGAATGGACCGAAGAGAGAGTGCGCCTTTATGGTGGGGCAACTTGGGGCATTTATAGGATCGTCACGGTTTAGAGAATTGTCGAGTTTCGACACGGATCAGCAGAGGTCCGAACTCTCCGTGGCGCGAAAACGGGTATTCCCGGCGGGCTCGATACTGTTCGAGCCCGAAGGTCGATCGTGCGTCCTGTTCTTCATCTCCGGCTGGTGCGTCAGCCGGAAGATTCTGGCAAATGGCACCCGCATCGTCATCGATTTCATGCTGCGCGGAGATATGCTCTGGACCTTGTCGTCGGAAATGACGCAGGAGACAATCCAGGCGCTTTCCGACGTTGCCGTCTACGAGTTCGCGGTGCCTCCCGGCACCGGCGGCCCCAATCTGTCGCAGAGAATCCAGCAGAACTTCGTGCACGAGATGCTCAAGCGCCAGGTCAGGATGACCGAGCGGCTGGCAAACATCGCACGTCGCGACGCACTGGAGCGTACCGGGCATCTCTTGCTCGAGCTCGCAGTCCGCGCCGGTAGACCCGACAGGCTGGGATTTGACGGTTTCGATTGCCCGCTAACGCAGTCCGACATCGGCGACGCCGTCGGCCTGTCGACCGTGCACATCAATCGCGTTCTGAAGGAGATGAGGTTGAAAGGATTGTTGTCGTTCAGGAATGGCATCGTCGAATTTCTCGATCGCAGACGCCTGGCCGAATTGGTGGACTTCGATCCGGGCTATCTCAGCACGAATTCCGGTTGATTCATTGCGAGGGCTTTAACCTGTGTTAATGCGCACCGACAATATATGTGATCTGATTACCAAAATATAAGAAGAAAATACGAGAGGACCCTGAGGGAATATCAACACCAATACTTGTATCTAGAATATTTACACCTAACAAAATAAGAATAAAAAGGAGAAAATTCAATGGATATTCGTACAGCAACAATTGCAAGAACCTCCACGACGCGACCGACATCCCTCCCAAGCGTACTGGAACAGCGTCTTCCCCAAAGTCTGGCGGGTTCGGATATGACCGATCAGGAGGAAGATCTCGACTACATCCTGCTCATCGACCCTCGTGCTCTCGACCGGGAGTGCCTGTCGAAAAGCCTGACGGGCTATGACCCCGGGCTGACGATCGTCACAGTCGGATCCTTTGACGAGTGGCGCGGCCGCAAATTGCAGACAGACCCTTCCGCCGTTCTTCTCATCGTCGGCGGCGGCAAAGTGGGTGACCTTGCCGTCTGCGAAAAGATCGAAACTCTGGTTGAGAAGTTCAAATACAGCCCGGTGATCGTGGTTGCCGAAACGGATGAACTCGGCCAAATTCTCAAGGCATTGGAATGCGGTGCCCGTGGCTACATTCCAAGCAATGTCGGCATCAATGTCGCCGCCGAAGCGATTGCGCTGGCGCGCGCCGGTGGCGTCTTCGTTCCGGCAAGCAGCATCCTGACGATGAGAGAGGCAATAAATTCGGTCGTGAATGGCGCCCGTTGCTCCGACAGCCTGTTCACGCCTCGGGAAATCGAAGTCGCCGAAGCCTTGCGCCGTGGAAAGGCAAACAAGATCATCGCCTATGAGATGGATCTGTGTGAAAGCACCGTGAAGGTTCACATCAGAAACATCATGAAAAAGCTGAACGCGACCAACCGCACCGAGGTCGCCTACAAGATCAGAGAATTCATGAAGTAAGCCGCCGATAGCAAACGAACCGGCAGACGTTGCGAATAACGAAGGCTCCGGCAGGCGTGTTTTTGATCACGGCCTGCTGACCGTGGTTCGCGATCGGCTGACTCGTCTCCTATATCCGGCATCCGGCGCCGATATGGGGCGGCATGTGTAGTTTCGAGATGCGCCCCGGCAAGAGATTGTCGGGGATGCCGTTGCGGCGCATGAAATGGCGCATGCCCGTGAGCCTCGGTCAACGGCTTCCGGCACCATTGACGAGATTGAGAATGAGTTGATGGATATTGCCGCCATCACTGAGTTCGACGCGGTCGAAGTCCCGGCTTCTCTGGCGTTGAGCAACAGACAGCTCGCCGAGCCGCTTCGTCAGCTCAGTCCTGATCTTGCGGCAGTTGGGGTCTGCGTCTACCGAGAGCCCGACTGATGTGGTCTCGATCGCCTTCACCAGATCCTTGATGTAGTCACCGTGAACAAGCTCGTGCTTGCGAACGCCTGCGAAAAAGGTTTCCCAGTTCTCTACCATGGCCCCCTGCAGCGGCTTCGACGGCTTCGGCAGCGTATAGGTGATGATGAGCTTCGGCTTGGCCGAAACGAGCGTGCAGGCGTTGCCTTGCGGCTCGTATTTCCGGGTCCAGGTCAGCTTGAAGTCCGTGTGAGCGATGGCCCGAACCAGCCCGCCGACCTTTGGCCCCCGCTCGCCGATCGACGCATAAAGCTCGGCGCCGGTCTGCCCCGAGATCGCATAGGTGCGGACCTTTTCCACCGCCTGCCATTCCGCATGCGCCATGCACGGCAACGAAAATGCGCAAACCATCGTACTGCAGAAGAAAACGCTTCGCTTCACCCGAATCCCCCGGAAGGCACCTGAACGCGGGCGACCCTACTGCATAATTTCTTGATCGGCATCGATTTATGGAGAAAGGCGGCCGCACAATCGCGCGGCCGCCTTCAATCGATAGAGCGCTCCGGGGGCGCCGAGCTGGTAGCTGCTATGGCGGCGCCGTCAGTGCTACTCGGCAGCAACCGCAGGCGGATAGATCATCGGCGCCGCAGGCTCGGCCTTGCCCGCTTCAGCGGATTCCGGTTCTGATGTCTGCTTCTTCGGCTCCCGGCCAAAGAAGAGCGCGTAACCGGCCGGCAGCACCAGAATTGTCAGAACGGTGGCGACAAGGATGCCGCCCATCATCGCATAGGCCAAGGGCCCCCAGAAGACGCCGCGCGAGATCGGGATCAGCGCCAGAACCGCGGTCAGTGCCGTCAGCGTGATCGGACGGAACCTGCGCACGGCCGAGCCGATGATAGCTTCGGAGCGATCCATGCCCGCGGCAATGTCCTGATCGATCTGGTCCACCAGGATGATCGAGTTGCGCATGATGATGCCGAGCAACGCGATAACCCCGAGGATGGCGACGAAGCCGAAGGGGGCGCCGCTGATCAGCAGCGCCGCCGCCGCCCCGATTATGCCGAGCGGACCGGTTGCCAGAACCAGCATCGCCTTGCCGAAATGCTGCAGCTGGACCATCAAGAGCACGACGATGACCGCCAGCATGATCGGCGCCTTGGCGGCGATTGAACCCTGGCTTTCGGCCGCGTCTTCCGCACCGCCCTGGATGCTGACGCTATACCCGGGAGAAAGACTGTCGCGCAGCGTCTGCATGTCGTCGTACATCTTCAACGCCACATCGTTCGGCTGCACGCCGTCGGGCAAGGTGCCGCGAACGGTAATCGTCGGCAAGCGATCCCTGCGCCATTCGATGCCCTGCTCGAGCACCGGCACGACCTTGGCCACCTGTGAGAGCGGAACGAAGCTGCCGAAATCGGTTGGAATATAGACGGACTCCACCGACGAGAGCAGCGCGCGGGTGGCATCCGGTTCACGGGCAACGATCGAGACCGTCTCCTCGCCATCGCGGAAGTTGTCGAGCGGCACGCCGGACACGGTGGCCTGCAGCATCTGTCGGACGCGCTGCGAGGTGACGCCGAGCGCACGGGCGCGATCCTGGTCGATGACCAGCTTCATCGCCGTCACCGGCTCCAGCCAATCGTCGTGCACGGCACCGAGCTGCGGGTTTTCGGCAAACTTCGCCTTCACCTGGTCGGCGATGCGGCGCACCTCCTGGCGGTCCGGCCCCATGACGCGCATCTGCACCGGCCAGCCGGTCGGCGGGCCGAGGAAGAGGCGATCGACCTTGGAGCGGATCGACGGGAAATCCTCGGCAAGGATCTTGCGCAGCTTGACGATCAGCCGTTCGCGTGCCGGCTCGTCATTGGCCATGACGAGGAGCTGGGCGAAATTCGGATTCCGCAATTGCTGGTCAAGCGGCAGGAAGAAGCGCGGCGCGCCCTCGCCGATATAGGTCGCGATGAAGCGTTTGTCCGCATCGTCGATCATCCGCGCTTCAAGCGCCTTCGCCTGGGTCTCGACTTCCTTGATGCTGGTGCCTTCCGGCAGCCAGAGATCGACGAGGATTTCCGGACGTGAGGATTGCGGGAAGAAGTTCTTGGGAATGAACTGGAACGCCCACAGGCTGACGAAGAAGGCGACAAGCGTCATCGACAGCACGATGATGCGATGGTGAACCGCCCAGGAGACCGTCGAGCGCAGGCGCCGATAAAAACGAGTGTCGAAGACATCGTGGTGGCCGCCGGCATGGGGGCGCTGCTTCAGGATCATGTTGCCGAGCCAGGGCGTGAAGTAGACCGCGACGAACCACGAGACCACCAGCGCGATGCCGACGACGTAGAACAGCGAGCGGACATATTCGCCCGCCGTCGAGGCGGCAAAACCGACCGGGATGAAGCCGGCGGTGGTAATCAGCGTGCCCGTTAGCATCGGGAAGGCCGTCGAAGAATAGGCGAAGCTTGCTGCCTCGACCTTGACCAGCCCCTCCTCCAGCTTGCGCTCCATCATCTCGACAACAATCATCGCGTCATCGACCAGGAGCCCGAGAGCGATGATCAGCGCCCCGAGCGAGATGCGCTGCAGGTCAATGCCAAGCTCGTACATGATGGCAAAGGTCGCCGCCAGCACCAGCGGAATGGTGATGGCGATCACCAGGCCGGAGCGCCAGCCGATCGACAGGAACGAGACAACAAGCACAATCACCAGCGCCTCGCCGAGCGCCTTCATGAATTCGCCGACGGCTTCCGTGACCACTTCCGGCTGGTTGGAGATCTGATCGACGACCATGCCATAGGGCAATGCCGCCTCGAAACGCTGATAGGTCTCTTCGACGGCCGTACCGACATCGGTCACCTTGAAGCCCTTGGCCATCACCACGCCGATCTGCACGCTGTCCTGACCGTTGAAGCGGAACTTGCGAGAATAGGGATCCTCCAGCCCCGAGGAGACGGTGGCGATATCGCCGAGGCGGGTGACCTGCCCACCGGCCGTCAGGCTGAGGTTGCGCAGATCCTCGACCTTGTCGAGGCCGCCCTCGACGGAAATGCGCACGGAGCGCGAACCGGTATCGACCGAACCCGCGGGATCGACATTGTTCTGACCGGCGATGGTGTTCCTGAGGTCGTTGAGCGTCAGCCCGCGCGCAGCCAACACCTTGGAAGAAACGTCGATATAGATCTTTTCGGGTTGATCGCCGAGGATCACCGCCTTCTCGACGCCGGGTGTCGTCAGCAGCATGTCGCGCGCCTGGATCGCGAACTTCTTCAGTTCGGGATAGCTGTAACCGTCGCCGCTCAATGAATGCAGGGTGATGAAGGTGTCGCCGAACTCGTCGTTGAAATAGGGCCCGTGCAGCCCTTCCGGCAGCTCACTGGCGATATCACCGACTTTCTTGCGGACCTGATAGAACGCGTCGGCCACCTGCTGGGCATTCGTGTCACCCTCGACCTGCAGGGTGATGATCGCGCTTCCGGCGCGGGTATAGGAGCGCACGAAATCGAGATGCGGGGTTTCCTGCAGCTTGCGCTCGATCTTGTTGACGACCTGATCCTCCATCTCCTGAATCGAGGCGCCCGGCCAGAAAGCCTGCACGACCATGACGCGGAAGGTGAAGTCCGGATCTTCCTTCTGCCCCATCCGCATCAAACCGAGCGCGCCGGTGATGATGATCAGGCCGAACAGGAACCGCGCGATACTGGGATGGGCGATCGCCCAGCGCGACAGATTGAAAGGCCGTTTTTCTTCTGACGGTAGGGACATCGGCATCATTCCGCGGTTGGGTTGGTTCAGCGCACGATTTCGGCGGCTGCGGTCTTGTCGGTCGCGGCGGACTGGCGGGCGATATCGCCCGATATCGCAACCTTCAGGTCTTCGGTCATGAACTGCGTGCCGGCGGCCACGACCAGATCGCCGCGCTTCAGCCCGTCGACCACGCGCACGCCCTCGCCGGTAAAGTCGGCAACGGTGATCGTCCTGCTCTTCACGGTCTCGCTGTCACGGTCGACGACCCACACCGTTGTTTCACCGTCCTTCTGAGCCAAAGCGCTCAAGGGCACGGACATGTGGCGCTCGGCGTCATCAGCCGAAGCCAGGATGGTTGCGGTCATGCCGAGCAGAATGCGCGGATCGTTGGGCAGACTGACGCGCACGGCAAAAGTTCGCGACGGCTGTTCGGCACTGCCCGCGACCTCGCGCACCTTGCCGTCGAGGATCAGGCCCTGATCGGACCAGAAGCCGGCCTTTACCGCCATGCCCGGTTTGAAATTGGCGACATCGACTTCCGGGACGGCGATGAGCACTTCCTTCTCGCCGTCGACGGCGACGGTGGCGACAGGCGTGCCGGAGCCGACCACCTGCCCGACATCGGCAGCAATTGCCGCGACGATGCCGCTACGGTCAGCGACCAGTTCGGTATAGGTCACCTGGTTCTTCGCCTGGGACAGCGCCGAGCTTGCGGCATCGCGCGTTGCCACGGCCTGGTTATGGCTGAGTGTTGCCTGGTCGAGCTGCGCCTGGGAGGCGACTTTCCGGGCAAAGAGTTGTTCGGCGCGTGCGCGAACCAATGCGGTCGTCTCGACCTGGCGCTCGGCGGCCTCAAGGTTCGCGGCCGCACTCTTGACTGAAAGATCATAGTCCGTCGCATCGATGCGGGCGAGCGGATCGCCGGACTTCACCCGGTCGCCGACATTCACCAGGCGCTCGGTGATCTTGCCGTTGACGCGAAAGCCGAGGTTCATTTCCGTTCGGGCACGCACGACACCGGAATAGTTCATCTGCCGCGCTTGTCCGGCATCGCTGATCTCGACCACCTTGACCGGCCGCACGACCGGCTTGGCTTCCTCCTGCTCCTGCGAGCAGGCTGCCAGCACCAGGGACATCGCGGCAAGAAGAGCCATCCTTGCGCTCAACGCGAAACGGCTACGGGTTTGAACGGGCATAGACATTTCCGCACTCCTCGGCGGCATCAGCCACACGGTACACATCGGGGGCCGCTACCCGGCCTGGTCAGTTTTTCAGTGCCTTGATCGCAAATTCGATCAGTTCATCCGGCGTCGCCCGATTTTCCTTCGAGAGACATTGAGCCACCATCTGCGGGTGGCAGAGGATCACGGTCGCGGCGCCGAAACATCTGGAGGCCGCGTCGGCGTCCTGTTCGGGGAATTCGCCCGCGAGAATGCCTTCGCGGATCACATCGGCGACAAGGGCGTGCAGACGATCGATGTGCTTGTCGATCACGTGCCAGTCGCGTTCCATCGCGATGACGACCATCTCGTGCACCTTCTGGTCGTCGAGCATGACCTCCACCGTCATTTGATGCTGCGCGCGGATATATTGCCGCAAGCGCTCGGTCGCGCTCAGCGACTGCCGGCAGATGTCCTGAGCCTGCTGATAGCTGGCAGCCAGCATGCGGCCGCAGATCGCCTGATGGATCTCCGCCTTCGAAGCAAAGAAGCGGTAGATATTGGCGGGCGACATGCCGAGATCGCGGGCGATGTCGGCCACATTGGTCTTCGAATAGCCGAAATGCCGAAACAGCCGCTCGGCCGCATCCAGGATCCGCGAGACGTTTTCCTGACGCGTCGCGTCCAGCTGGCTGTCGATGCTGTCATCCATGTAAGTCCGCTTTCGATTTACGACTGACGATTTTCATATTTCGTCAGTCGTAAATCGAAAGCGGACCGACGTCAACCGAAACGAGCCACTTTTCGCCTCACGTTATGGTGTCCGCTCGCCAGAGAATTTGCATGTCGTTGACTCGACACGCGGCGGTGGTTACTGCCGAATCCTGGAGCACCCGCCCCATGGAATTTCAGCGCAAAGGGTTCGCGTTCAATGGCTACTGGTCTCATCGCCCTGCTCGACGACGTTGCCGCCATCGCCAAAATGGCGGCCGCCTCGCTTGACGACGTCGCCGCACAGACTGCAAAGGCCGGCGCAAAAGCAGCAGGCGTGGTCATCGACGACGCAGCCGTGACGCCGCGCTACGTCGTCGGGCTGACACCGGAACGCGAACTGCCGATCATCGGCCGCATTGCGCTCGGCTCGCTCAAGAACAAGATCCTGTTCCTGTTGCCCGGTGCACTGCTGCTCGGCTACTTCGCCCCCTGGGCGATCACCCCGCTGTTGATGCTGGGCGGCATCTACCTCTGCTACGAGGGCGCCGAGAAACTTTATGGCGTCTTCTTTCCGCACGCGGCCCATGAGCACGAAACCGCCGTGCTCGGAGAAAAGACCGATCCCGTCGCGCTTGAAAACGAGAAGGTCGCCGGCGCCGTGCGCACCGATTTCATCCTGTCGGCCGAGATCATGGCGCTCACGCTCTCAACCGTCGCCGATGCCAGCATCTATATGCAGGGCGTGGTGCTTGCCGCGGTCGGCATCGCCATTACGCTTGCCGTCTATGGCGTCGTCGGCCTGATCGTCAAAGCCGACGATGCGGGCGTCGCGCTGGCCAAGACCTCCGTATCGGCGCTACGCGCCATCGGCCGCGGCCTGGTCGTCGGCATGCCGATCTTTCTGAAGGTTCTCGCCGCCATCGGCACTGCGGCGATGCTCTGGGTCGGCGGCAGCATTCTCGTCCACGGCCTTGCCCAGATGGGATATGCCGGCCCGGAACACATCATCCACGACATCTCCGAAGCCGTGGTCCACGCGCTCCCAGTTGCCCCGGGTCTGATCGGCTGGATTGCCACGTCGGCGCAGCAGGCCCTGCTGGCGATCGTCGTCGGCGCTGCAACCATCGCCGTCATGGGCAACATCGTCGCGCCGATCTGGGGACGACTGAGACCTGCGAGCCACTGACCTCGCATCATTGGCGCCGCCACGCTCTGGCCCTGCCCGGGCCAGAGACATGCATGTTCCCTAATCGGTCGATATTGACCGACCGGACAAGCCGCGATCAGCTCGTGGCGAGATGCGCCTTCGACGGATCGGGAATGACGACGATCGGGCTACCGTCTCGGACCTGAGCGTGCAGATAGACCACATCCTGGTTGAGCATGCGGATGCACCCGGACGAGACGGCCTTGCCGATCGACCGTGCCTCGGGACTGCCATGGATGCGGTAGAGCGTGTCCTTGCCGTCCTTATGGATATAGAGCGCCCGCGCGCCCAAAGGGTTCTTCAGGCCCGGCCCCATGCCGCCGTTCTTGATGCTGTAGGGCTCGAGCCTCGGCTGCCGCGCCACCATTTCGTCGGGCGGCGTCCAGCGCGGCCATTTCCGTTTATAGGCGACCACCGCCCGCCCGGACCAGGCAAAACCCTCGCGGCCGACACCGATGCCATAGCGCATGGCGCGCTGGCCGGGCAACACGTGGTAGAGGTGTTTCGCCGGCGTATCGACGATGATCGTGCCCGGCCGCTCCTGTGTCGGATAGTCGACTTCCTGGCGCCAGAACTTCGGATCGACCTGGGAGACATCGACCGCGGGAATGGGAAATTGCTCATCCGGCATCGCGTAGTACATCGGCGGAACGGTGCCCTTGGGCGGCGGCGTCATCTCGACCACCGTCGGCTTCGGTGTCGGGCGCGCGGTTGCTGCACAACCTGAAAGCAGGATGGCCGTCGCGCCAACGAAAAGGCTGCGGCGCGTCAGCGAGCCGCCGGATCGCAAATAGGTTCTGGCTGATGGTAACGGGTTCAGTTCATCTATATCGGACATTCATCGACTCGGGGCTTGTTACGATGACGCCCAAAGGAATGCGCTACCTTAAGGCTGCCTTAAGGGAGGTGCTAAACAACCGCCGTCGGTTAATTCGTGGAGACCTAAGTGCGGGTACTGATTGTCGAAGACGATGACATTTTGCGCGACGGGCTGAAGGTCGGCTTGGCGCTCGCCGGTTTTACCACCGATGCCGTCGCCACCCGGGAGAGCGCCGACGCGGCGCTGGCCGCAGGCAAGTTCGACGCCGTCGTCCTCGATCTAATGCTGCCGGACGGCTCCGGCGCGGACGTGCTGAAAAAACTGCGCGACGCACGCAACGACACGCCGGTCCTGCTCTTGACCGCCCGCGACACGGTCGCCGATCGCGTCAGCGGGCTGGACATGGGCGCCGACGACTATCTCGGTAAACCCTTTGACCTCGATGAGGTGGCAGCACGGTTGCGCGCGCTCGCGCGCCGATCCGCCGGTCGATCGACCGCCTTCATCGAATGGTCGACGATCCGGCTCGATCCAGCCCGGCAATCGGTGGAAAAGGCAGGCGCGCCGGTCCGGCTCTCGCGTCGGGAATATTCCATCCTGCATGCGCTGATGTCGCAGCCGGGCGCGATCTTTTCGAAGGCGACGCTGGAGGACAAGCTTTACGGCTGGCAGGAAGAGGTCGAAAGCAACGCGGTCGAGGTGCATATCCATCACCTCCGCAACAAGCTCGGCCCTGGCCTGATCGAAACCGTCAGGGGCATCGGCTACCGGCTCGGCAGCAACATCTGATGCGATCGATCCGCGCACGCCTCTTTTTCATATTGCTCGTCACCACCGGGCTCATGTGGCTTTCGGCCACCCTGTGGATCTTCTTCAGCACCCGCGCCGAGGTCGAGCAGGTGCTCGACGCCCGACTGATGGAGGCGGCGAAGATGGTCAGCTCGCTTGTGGTCAACCAGGAGATCGACCCGGATAAGCCGGCGCAGACGAAGGCAAAGATCCCGGTGCTCGAGCACCCGCATTACGACCGGCAGCTTTCTTGCCAGATCTGGTCGCTGGACGGCACCCTGATCGGCAAGTCGGAAAGCGCGCCGGAGACGACGCTGTCGGCGCATGCGACCGGCCTTTCCGAGACGGTGATCAATGGCGAAACCTGGCGGGTCTACGCGGTCGAGAATGCCGAGCTTGGCGTGCGCGTGCTCGTCGGCGACAACCTGCGCATCCGCGACAGGCTGGTCAACGACGTCGTCAAAGGCCTGCTCTTTCCGGCCCTCCTGATCATACCGCTGCTGGCGACCCTGATCTGGCTGAGCGTCGGGCGTGGTCTGGCACCGCTCAGAAAACTGGCGGGCGATCTTGCCGCCCGCGACGCCTCGGACCTGCACCCGATCAAGGAGACCGCAACACCGAGCGAGATCAGTCCCGTGCTTCGCGCATTGAACGGTCTCTTCGGCCGCGTCGCCGGCGCACGTCAGCGCGAGCAGAATTTTATCGCCTTTGCCGCCCATGAACTTAGAACGCCGCTTGCCGGGCTGAAAACCCAGGCCCAGGTGGCGCTGGCGAGCAACGATGCCGAAATCCGCGAAAAGGCTCTCGGCCAGATTGTTGCTGGTGTTGACCGCACCGGACGGCTCGTCCGGCAGTTGCTCGACATCGCGTCGGTCGAAGCGTCGGAAACGGCGCGCACTGTGGCCGAGGTCAATCCCGGCGAGATGCTGGTTTCGCTCAGGAGCGAACTGCTTGGCCATGCCGGCAGTGCCGCGACGGTTGTCGTCGACCCCAGTCTTTGCAAGCTGCAGGTCAGGACCAATCCGGATCTGCTGCGACTTGCCGCCCGCAATCTGATGGAAAATGCGCTCCATCACTCGCCGGCCGGCGGAACGATCCTCTGCTGGCTTGAAAGCGACGACGGAACGACCACGATTGCGATCGATGACGATGGCCCGGGCATTCCGCCGGAGGAAATGCCCCACGTCACCGAGCGTTTCTTCCGCGGACGCTTCAAGGCCGCGATCGGCAGCGGCCTCGGCCTGAGCATCGCCGAACTCGCGCTCGATCACGCGGGCGCCGCGTTGGTTTTGCGAAACAAGGTCGGGGGTGGATTGTCCGCCAGGATCGTCCTGCCCAAACACCTCATCGCGTGAGCATAGTCGGCGCACGTCGCGCGATATTGGTGCGTTCAGAATTCTGCAACGAGTCGTAAGCGAGCCATTATGGACAAGCGCATTGAAGCCTTCCTCGCCGATATTCGCGACCGCGGCGACACACAGTTCGCGATTGTTTCGCGGCTGCGCGAGATCGCATTGGCGTCCGGGGCGGGCATTTCGGAAGAGATCAAATATGGCGGCCTGCTGTTTTCCGCCGCGCGACCGTTCTGCGGCATATTTCCGTATTCGGCCCATGTCACCCTGGAATTCAGCGAGGGCGCCGCGCTACCGGACGCGCATGGCGTGCTGATGGGTCAAGGCAAGGCGCGCCGCCACATCAAGATGCATTGCGTGTCCGATATCGCGGCAAAGCATGTGGCCGCCTATGTTGACTTGGCTTTGAGAGCCGCCGGCTGATCGATTGCGGACGCCGCGTCAGCGGATCGCACGATTCGACGGCATGCTGACTTTCTCCACGTAGTAGCGCGGAATGCCTGTGCGCTCCCGGTCGCGATAAAAGTCGATGCAGAATTCGACAAAGGCCCTGAAGCGCTTCGACACGTGCCGCCGGCGCGAATAGATCAGGTTGATCGCCGTTTTCGGCGAACTCCATTCGGCCAGAACAGGCTGAAGCAATCCCGCTTGCCGCTCCGTCTCCACGAAGAATTCCGGCAGATAGGCGATGCCCTCGCCGGCAACCGCGAAATACTTGATCGTCCAATAGTCGTTGGTGGTGCAGGTTGCCGCCGGCAGCAGATCGATCTCGGCATCGCCGTCGCGCGTCAGATACCAGGATTGCAGGCGTGTCTGCTGGCGAAAGACGAGCCCGCGATGGCCGGCGAGGTCGTCGGGCTTAAGCGGTGCGCCGTGCCGGGCGATGTATTCGGGGCTCGCAAAGAGACCGTAAGATGAGACCGAGAGCCGGCGACTGATGTAGTCGACATCTGATGGTTCGCCCCAGTGAAAGATGCCGTCGAGCGCCTGCTCGGTGACCTCGGAGAACGGTTGCCGCGAGCTCAGAAAAACGACGTCGAGATTGACCTGCGGATATTGCTGGCGAAATGCGTAGAGCAGTTCGGATGTGATCGTCGTGCCGAATTCGCCGGTCGAGCCGACGCGCAGCGTGCCCGCTACCTCCTGCCGCATCTCGGCCATCGCCGTTGCCGCATCCTCGCAATTCGACTGGATGAGCCGGGCATAACGCAGGAACTCCGCTCCGGCGTCGGTCACATGCAGCTGATGCCCCTCGCGCACGAAGAGTTCGATGCCGAACTCGTCCTCCAGCTGCCGGATCTTGTGGCTGAGGGTCGATTTCGGCAGCCGATGCAGGCGGGAAGCCGCTGAAATCGAACGGGAATCGGCAACTTTCACGAAGCAGTCGAGAAGCGAGAGATCCATTTTTCGTCCAAAATCCTGTACGATATGTCCTATAAATACGCCATTTCGGCCCATTGTACAAACGAAACCAAACTGGGAATATTCGGCGACGCTAAGGGAGAGGTTTCAGTGAGCAATATCAGAGAATTCATCCGGGCAGCCTCGGGCACCGGCAACAAGGCCACTTTGGCGATCCGCGGCGGCAGGCTCGTCAACGTCGTATCGGAAGAAATCTACCAGGCCGATGTCGCGATCTACGGCGAGCGGATCATCGCCGTCGGCGACATCTCAGACTATGTCGGGCCGGAAACGAAGATCGTCGACGCCACCGGCAAATACCTGGCGCCAGGCATGATCGACGGCCATCTGCATGTCGAATGCTCGAAGATGTCGCTAACGAGCTTCGCCAAGGCGGTCGTTCCGCTCGGCACCACGTCGATCGTCACCGGGCTTGACCAGATCATCGTCGTCGGCGGGCCGGCGGCGGCGCGTGAATTCCTCGACGAGGCCAAGCAGACACCACTCAAGGTCTTCTGGGGCGCGCCCTGCAAGACGCCGTACACCATGCCGCGTTCGACCGTCGGGCACTATTTCAGTCCTGCCGATCACCAGGCCACCCATCACTGGCCGGAATGCGTCGGCATTTGGGAAACCGTGCGCGAGTTCATCCAGGAGGAAGACCCCGACGTGCTGGCGGCGCTCGAGCTTGCCGAAAAGAGCCGGCTCCCGGTGCTCGGCTGCTGCCCGATGACGCGCGGAGCGCGCCTCAACGGCTACCAGCAGTCCGGCGTGCGCGCCGACCACGAAAGCTATTCGCCGGAGGAAATGCTCGAAAAGCTCAGGGCCGGCATGCATGTCGTCGTGCGCGAATCCTCGATCTCCCACTTCCTCTCCGACAATCTGCGCATCGTCACCGAAATGGGCGTCAAGGCCTTGCGCCGCATCAGCTTCTGCACCGATGACGTCGTTGCCAGCGACATTCTCAAGCGCGGCCATCTCGACAATATGGTGCGCATGGCGATCGCCATGGGAATCTCGCCGATGGCGGCGATCCAGATGGCAACGATCAACGGCGCCGATGCCCTTCGCATCGACGACAAGGTCGGCTCAATCTCGCCGGGTCGCGCCGCCGACATCCTGCTCGTCAACGACCTGCGCGAGTTCAGGATCGATGCCGTCATCGCCAAGGGTGAGGAAGTCGCGCGTGACGGCCGCATGGCCATCGAACTGGTGCCGCCGCCGCGCAGCGCCGCGCTATTGACTTCGATGAAGGTCGCGCCGCTCGAACTCGACGATCTGAAGCTGCGTTATGACGGCCCCGGCGGCAGCGCCGCTGCCATGGCGATCGCCGTCACGCCGGAAAAGATCTTCGTGCGCACCCGCCGCGATGTCACCCTGCCAGTCAAGGACGGATGCGTGCTCGCCGACCCGGCAAAGGACATCCAATATGTCACCGTGGTCGAGCGCTACGGCAAGACGAAAAACCGACCCGTCGCCTTCACCTCCGGCTTCGGATTGCGCGAAGGCGCAATCGCCAGTTCGACCGCGCCCGACGACAACAACATCATCTGCATCGGCGCCGACCCGGAAGACATGCGGGTCGCCATCAACCACCTGATCGCCAACCATGGCGGCCAGGTGGTGGTCAAGGACGGCAAGGTCGTCTCCTTCCTGCATCTGCCGATCGGCGGCATCGTCTCCGATATCGAACCATCGGAAATGGCGGCGCTGGAGGAGGAACTGGACGATGCGGCGCGCGGGCTCGGCTGCACCCTGCCATGGCCGTTCATGTACATGTTCGTGCTTCAAATCACCGCGATCCCGGAATATGCCATCACCGATCTCGGGGTCGTCGATTGCGTCCGGCTCAAGGTGATCTCGCCGCTCGCCGGGAACGGCGGCGAGGAAGCGCGCGCCGCAGCAGCAGAGTAAAGCCTTGGAAGGGGTCGGCATCGCCGGCCCCTTCCTCATTTCAAAAAAAGGGGAACAAAATGAACTACCAACCCAAGGGCGTTGAGCCGGCGTCAGGCCAGGCACAAGCCTCCTGGCTCGCCAGCCTGCTTGACCGCTACTTCCAGATTTCCAAATTCGGCTCGACCATTCGAACCGAAATCCTCGCCGGGCTGACCACCTTTCTCGCCGCCTCCTACGTGATCGTCGTCAACCCTTCGATCCTGTCCCACGCCGGCATTCCGTTTTCGGCCGGCGTAACGGCGACCGTACTCGTCAGCTTCATCGGCAGCTGCGCCATGGGGCTCTATGCGCGAAGCCCGATCCTGGTGGCGCCGGGCATGGGCATCAATGCGCTGTTTGCCTATACGATGGTTGTCGGCGCCAAGGTACCGCTGGAAATCGCGCTGGGCTGCGTCTTCTGGGCCGGCGTGCTCTTCACCGTCATGGCCTTCTTCAACCTGCGCCAGACGATCATCGAGGCGATCCCGGTCGACCTGCGTTATGGCATCGCCTGCGGCATCGGTCTGTTCATCGCACTGATCGGCTTCGAGAATGCCAAGTTCATCATCGCCAATCCGGATACGATCGTCGGGCTGACGACGTTCAACCCCGTAACCCTCACCTTCATTGCCGGCTTCATCCTGACGGTCGCGCTGGTGGTCCGCAAAGTTCCCGGCGCGATGATGGCCGGCATGATCCTCACCACCATCCTCTCCATCCCGATCGGCCGCTGGTGGGGCGACGGCAGCGCGTTTTCGCCGGATACGCCTGATGTGCATACACTGGTCAATTGGAGCGGCTTTTCCGCGGCACCGGATTTCAGCTTCATCGGCCAGATCGACCTCGTCGGCGCCTTGAGCCTGATCTACCTGCCGTTCATCTTCGTCTTCCTGTTCACCAATTTCATCGAGGCACTCTCGACCTTCCTCGGCCTTGCCGAAGCGGCTGACCTCAAGGACGAGCAGGGATTGCCGCGCAACATCAAGCAATCCATGCATGTCGACGCCGTCGCTGCGCTGATCTCCGCACCGCTCGGCACCAGCCCCGCCACCGTCTATCTGGAATCGGGCGCTGGCATTGCGCAGGGCGGCCGTACCGGGCTTGTCGCCCTTGTCGCCGGCCTGCTGTTCGTGCCGTTCCTGTTCCTGTCGCCGCTGTTGTCGCTCGTTCCGGCCGTGGCAACCGCGCCCGTTCTGATCCTCACCGGCCTCTTCATGTCCGAGCCGATGAGCAAGATCCGCTGGACCGACATCGACGAAGCGATCCCGGCGTTCCTTGCCATCGTGCTGATCCCGCTGACATTCTCGATCACGCTCGGGCTGTCGCTCGCAATCATTGCCTATGTGCTGATCAAGCTGGTCTGCGGGCGGGCGGGCGATGTAAAACCGGTCATGTGGTTCGTCGCCCTCTTGGCGGCAGCGCTCATCGCCCAGACCCAGTAAACCTGTCGGCGCCTCCTTTTTACTCAGACGTCAAAGGGGGCGCCGACATCGTCTCCATTGAAGGAAACTGTCATGCTCCAATCCTGGTCGAGGACCGCACCCGAGCTCGTCGACGTCGCCATGGGCCGTGCGCCGGCGGACCTCGTCATCCGCAACGGCAAATGGGTCAACGTCTATTCCGGCGAGATCATTCCGCACACCGACATCGCGGTCAAAGCCGGCCGCTTCGCCTATGTCGGGGCAGACGCCAGCCATACGATCGGTGAAGGCACCAAGGTCGTCGACGCTGCCGGGCGTTATCTCGTGCCGGGGCTCTGCGACGCGCATATGCATGTCGAAAGCGGTCTCGTCACCGTCACCGAATTTGCGCGCGCCGTCATCCCGCACGGCACGACGACGATGTTCATCGACCCGCACGAGATCGCCAACGTGCTCGGCCTGGCCGGCGTGCGGCTGATGAACGACGAGGCGCAAAGCCTGCCGATCAATGTCTACGTGCAGGTGCCGAGCTGCGTGCCGAGCGCGCCCGGGCTCGAGACGGCGGGTGCTGAACTCTCGGCCACGGACGTGGCCGAAGCGTTGAGCTGGCCGAACATCATCGGGCTTGGCGAGATGATGAACTTTCCTGGTGTCGCCTTTAACGATCCCAAGATGGTCGCAGAAATCGCGGCAACCCAGGATGCGCGGCTGACCGTCGGCGGACACTATGCTTCGCCGCATCTCGGCCGGGAGTTTCACGCCTACGCCGCTGGCGGCCCGGCCGACGATCATGAAGGAACGACCGTCGAGGACGCGATTGCCCGCGTCAGACAGGGCATGCGTGCGATGTTGCGGCTCGGCTCAGCCTGGTTCGACGTTGCCGCCCAGGTCAAGGCGATCACTGAAGCCGGCGTCGATCCGCGCAACTTCCTGCTCTGCACCGACGACAGCCACTCCGGCACGCTGGTCCACGACGGCCACATGAACCGGGTGGTTCGCCACGCCATCGCCCAAGGGCTGAAGCCGATCACCGCCATCCAGATGGCCACGCTCAACACCGCCCAGCATTTCGGCGTCGAGCGGGAACTCGGCTCGATCGCACCAGGACGACGGGCCGACCTGATCATCACGTCGGACCTTGCTGCCCTGCCGATCGAGATGGTGTTTGCCCGCGGCGAACTGCTGGCAGATTCCGGCGCCTTGGTGCGCGATATCCCGCCCTTCGTTTATCCGGAAAGCGCCCGCAACACCGTGCACCTCGGCAAGACGCTCAAGGCCGGAGATTTCGACATCGGGCTTAACAGCACCGCGACCCGCGCGCGGGTCCGGGTGATCGGCGTCGTCGAGAACCAGGCGCCGACGCGTGCGCTTGAAGCCGAGCTTTCGGCGGCGGGCGGCATCATCGAGATGGATCGCGCCCAGGACGTCTGCCAGATCGCGCTGGTGGAGCGTCATCGCGGCACCGGCGACGTCGTCAATGCCTTCGTCTCCGGCTTCGGCTATGACAGCGATTGCGCGGTTGCAAGCACCGTGGCCCACGACAGCCACCACATGATCGTCGTCGGCACCAACAAGGACGACATGGCGAAAGCCGCGAACCGGCTGCACGAGGTCGGCGGCGGCATCGTGGTGATCAAGCACGGCAAGGAGCTTGCACTGGTTGAACTGCCGGTCGCGGGGCTGATGTCGGATCAGCGTGCCGAGATCGTGGCGGACAAGGCCGCGGCACTAGTCGAAGCGATGCGCGTCTGCGGCTGCCGGCTGAACAACGCCTACATGCAGCATTCGCTGCTGGCGCTCGTCGTCATTCCCGAACTGCGCATCTCCGACAAGGGGCTGATCGACGTCCGGACCTTCGAAAAGGTCGACGTCCTCATTTCATAACAATGCTGTCAAAACGCTCGACCGCCCGAACGGGCGGTCGAGCTAATTTCGAGACGTGATCGCCAGCGGGCTTAGCTGTCCATGATGATGCCGATTGCCTGATCGAGCACTTGATGCAGACCGCTGGCGTAAAAGGACATCCGGTAGCCCGAGCCCACATTGCTGGTCATGGCGATTGTCAGACCCGATTTCGGCTCGTGCTGCATCACGGTAACATAGCCGGGGATGCTGCCCTGGTGGCCATAGACGAGCCGATCCGCGTAGCTGCTCTGGAACAGCCCCGCCCCGGTCTCGCGCATCCGCGTACCGGGAAAGCTAACGGCGACACGGCTTTCGCTCATCTCCCGGAACATTCCGTCCGCCAGCAACTTGCCGCCAAACAGCGCCCGAATGAAGGCGATCATGTCGCCGGGCGTCGAGACCATGTCGCCGCAGCCATAGGCCGCCGTGAACGGAAACGAATCCGATGAATCCTGCAGCGCGTCGGAATAGGGCAGGACGCCGTCCATGCGCCACATCTCGGCTCCGGCAGCGATGCCCGCCCCTGCATCCGCAGCCGGTGGCGGTCGGTGGTAGTAGCCGCGCACCATGCGCTCTTCCGGGAAGCTCTCGGTCGAAGGCGACCAGGTGTTTTCGAGCCCGAGCGGTTCGAGCACCTGATGGCGGACATAATCGCCGAGCGACTTTCCGGTGACCTCTTCGATCAACATGCCGGCAAGCACATAGCCGGTGTTGTTGTAGACGGCCGGACCGCCGGGCGCCGACTGAGTGCCGACCCGAAACGCGAGATCGACGAGTTCGGCCGGCGTCCAGATGCGGTCCGGGGTCATCGGTATGTCGTACTCGAATTCCGGCAACCCGCCGCGATGGTTGACGAGTTGGCGCACCGAAATGGCAGCGGCACCGGGAAGGTCCGGGAACCAGTGCGAGATCGGCGCGCCAAGCTCCACCACACCGCTTTCCGCCAGCTTCATCAGGGCGGCAACGGTAAACGTCTTGGTGCAGCTGCCGATCTTGAACAGTTGCGTTGGCGAAACCGGTATCCCCCGCGCCCGGTCGGAAAGTCCCGAGGTCAAGGTGACGGTCTCGCCATCGCCCTGTGAAAAGGCCAGGGAGGCGCCGACGGCACCATCGTTGATGTAGCCTTGAAGCAGTCGGCTTAGATCGGCAAGCGTGACGCCGCCGCTCATTGTCATCTCGTCCATCCGGCTTACTCCGCGATATCGACGTTGGCGAAGTTCTGGCGGCCGAAGGCGTCGAGAACGTAATTTTTCACGCTCTTGCGCACAGGGATCGACACGACGGAATGGGCGATCGGCGCAACAGGCACTTCCGCCTTGAGGATGGCCTGCGCCTTGCCGTAAAGCGCTGCCCGTTCCTTGGGATCGGCGGCGACGCGCGCATCCTGAAGCAACTTTTCAAAGTCGGCGTTGCACCAGCGCGCCCGGTTGGAGCCGCCCTTCACGCCGTCGCAGCTAAGCAGATAGCTCAGCATATTATCCGGATCACCGTTGTCGCTGCTGCCGCCGAGCAGGAAGGCGTCATGCTCGCCCTTGGCGGTGCGGGTCAGATACTCGGCCCACTCGAAGCTGACGATCTCGGTTTTCACGCCGATGGCATTCCAGTCGGCCTGGATCATCTCTGCCATACGGCGGGCGTTCGGGTTGTAGGGCCGCGACACCGGCATCGCCCAGAGCGCGATCGACAGGTCGCCCTCGTGGCCTGCTTCCTTCAAAAGCGCCTTGGCGCCTTCCGGATCGTAGTCGATGCCCGCGTCCTTGGCCGCACCGAGCTGTGCAGGCGGCACCACGCTGCCGGCAACGCTGCCTGCACCCTGATACACGGCTTCCACGATCGCCTGCCGGTTGACGGCCTTGGCGAGCGCCAGGCGGATACGCGCATCACCGAGCGGCTTGTGTTCGACGTTGAAGCCGAGAACGCCGATATTCTGGCCTTCGAGGTTATAGACTGTCACCTCGGGGTCGTTCTTGAGATCGGCGACGGCTCCGGGCGGTGGTGGCGCCGCCACCTGGCACTCGTTCGCCTTCAGCCGGGCGACCCGCACGGTGGGCTCCGGTGTGATCGCAAAGACGAGGGTATCGATCTTCGGCGCACCGTTCCAATAGTCCTTGTTGGCCGCATAGCGAATCTGGCTGTCCTGCGCATAGGCCTCAAGGATGAACGGCCCGGTGCCGACGGGCGCCTGGTCGATCAGCTCCGGGGTGCCGGCTGCGACCATCTTCTCGGTCTGCTCCAGCGAGAGAATGGAGAGGTAGTCGAGCGCAATGCTGGGCAGGAAGGTGACGTTTGCCGACGTCAGTGTGAAGCGCACGGTATGATCGTCCAGCTTTTCGATCTTCTCGATCAACGGCCCAAGCCCAAGCGCGCTGAAGTATTCGTATGAGGCGTTCGAGAGCTTGTGGTACGGATTGTCGGCGTTGCGCTGGCGGTCAAAGGTGTAGAGCACGTCGTCGGCGTTGAATTCGCGTGTCGGCGTAAACTGCGCGTTGGTGTGGAACTTGACGCCATGGCGCAGATGGAAGGTGTAGACCTTGCCGTCTTCGGACACATCCCAGCTCTCGGCGAGCGCCGGCCCGACTTCCGTCGTCCCCGGCTTGAATTCCACCAGCCGGTTGAAAATCGGCTTGGCCGCGGCATCCATAGTCGAATCCGCCGTTCCGATCATCGGGTTGAAGGTCTCAGGGCTCGCTTCCGAGCAGTAGACGAGGGTCTTCGCATAGGCCTGCCCAGCCAGCAGGATTGTCGATGCGACGAGCGCGGTGCGCAGAATCAGACGTGTGGATTTCATAGCAAACGCTCCTGGTTGCCTTTGTGTTGACGTCGTCGCGGGGTTCTCCTTACCGCATCGACGACGTTTCGATCTTGATGGTCTGTCCGGTCATGGGCCGGTCGGGGAAAGCGACGGGGTGTGCGCCGCCGCCATAAATCGGACGGGTGCCAGCGCGTCGAACTCGACGCCGAGTTTGACGACATCCTCAGGCATCGCGGCATCGCGCAGCAGCGCCGAGGCGATCCGCGCCAGGGTCAGCGAGACCTGGAAGCCATAACCGCCTTGGCCACCGAGCCAGAAAAAGCCCGGCAGGCGCGGATCGAAGCCGACGACGGGCGTGCGGTCCGGCGAGAAGGTGCGCAATCCGGCCCATGGCCTTTGCGGCCGGCCAATACGAAGCTCGGTTGCCTGCTCGATCCGGTCGACGGCGATGGCGACGTCGATATCTTCAGGGTAGGCGTCGCAGGGCGGTGAATCCGTTTCGTCCGCCAGCGAGCCGACAGCTTTCCGGCATCCGGCTTGAAATAGAAACGCTCATGCAGATCGACGGCGAGCGGCCATGTTCGCGCGTCGAGCCCCGCGGGCGGGTCGAACATGAAGGCGGTGCGCCGTTTGGGCGAGAACCCGAGCCCCGCCAGCCCTGCCCGCTCGGCGATCACATCGACCCAGGCTCCCGCCGCGTTGACGACCATATCGCCTTCGTAGGAGCCGGCCGAAGTCACCACTTGAAAGCGGCCGGAAATACGGGAGATCTGCAGCACTTCCTCGCCCGAAATGACAGTCCCGCCAAGCGCCTTCAGAGCGGCGGCCGCGGCATGGACCATCTTGCCGGTGTCGATATCGAGAGCGCCGGGCTCGTAGACGCCGCCGCACGTGGTATCGGCACGAATGACGGGAATAAGCACGCTGACTTCGTCTGCCGAAAGCCGCCGGACGCTGGGCACGAGCGCCTGGTACTTCTGCGCCAGTTCATCGACCATCGCATCGTCGTCGCACCCACCGAAATGCAAGGCGCCGCGCACATGCTCGGCAAAGCCGCCATCGACGATGGCCGGCCGGCTGGCAATGGAGAGCGCTCTGACCACCGTGTTGCCGTAGGTCTCGGCAAAAAGCGCCGCCGAGCGGCCGCTTGCGTGATAGCCGAGATGCGCCTCCCGCTCGATGAGGACGACCGATGCCCATTCTTGGACGGCAGCCGCAACCGACAGGCCGGCGATACCGCCGCCAATGACAATGACTTTGGGAGAAGAGGATCCTGAGCGCATAGCCATTGGTAAATTCATTTTCCGATACGGTCAATATTTAGCGTATCGGAAAATTCTTGGCGCTTGTTGCGAGGCGGCCAGAGTTGAACTAGCTAGGTAGATCTCGTTTGCCGGAGAGAACCATGTCGGAACAGCCAAACCTCGGCGATTGCCTGCGGAACCTGAGGAAACATCACGGCTGGACCCTTCAGGACGTCAGCCACCTGACCGGCGTTGCCGTCTCGACCTTGTCCAAGGTGGAGAACGACCAGATGTCGCTGACCTATGACAAGCTGCTGCAGATCTGCGCCGGCCTCGGCGTGCATGTCACCGAATTGCTCAGTGGCGACAGCAAGCAGCCCGCCGCCCGCACGCGCCGCTCGGTAACCTCGGCCACGACGACGCTGCGGCAGCTGACCCGCAATTACGACTACCACTACCTTGCAACCGATCTGGTGAGGAAACGCATGGTGCCGATCCTCGCCCATGCCCGCGCGCGCACGCTTGCAGAGTTCGGTCCGCTGACCCCTCATGCCGGCGAAGAATTCCTGATCGTGCTCAAGGGCGAGATCGAGCTGCATACGGATCAATATGCGCCGGTGCGACTGAAAGCCGGCGAAAGCGTCTATATCGACTCGACGATGGGCCACGCTTATCTCTCGGTCGGCGACGGCGACGCGGAAATGCTGTGCGTCTGCTCCGGCGACGAGCCGGATATGGAAAAGACGTTGCTCAGCATCACCGACGGCCAGACCACCGATCATTGATCGGCTTCCGTCGAGGATTTAGTCGAAGGAAGTATTTTATCGCTTTGTTCTGTCGACTCCCGATGGAACGCGACAGCCCCACCTCGCGGAGATGCGCGGTCGCCCGACAACAGCCCTCCACCGACCAGCGTCGCCGCGCATTCGGCCGATGTCGCCCCGATTCCACCACAACCAATTGACAGCGACTAAACTCAGACGTATTCGTTAGGTCATCTGATGACTTGATGAGTTTATCATGCAGCCCGTCAATCGAACCAATCTGGCCGACAGTGCGGCCGAAAGCCTGCGCGCCGAGATCGTCAGCGGCCGCTGGGGCGTCGGCGACCGCATCCCGAACGAAACTCTATTGACCGAGCTGTTGTCCGTCAGCCGGGGCACGGTGCGCGAGGCCGTGCGTGTGCTGGTCTCGCAGGGTCTGCTCGACACCCGCCAGGGCTCCGGCACCTATGTGCGCTCGACGGTCGATCCGGCAGGCGCGCTCGACCGTGTCAAACGCGCCGGTCTGCGCGACCAATGGGAGGCGCGCGCCGCCCTCGATGTCGAGGCGGCAAGGCTTGCGGCGATCCGCCATACACCCGCCGACCTCGAACGCATGACCCGGCTGCTGAAGGCTCGCGGCACAGTTGCCGATGGCGGCTACGAGGCCTTCGGCCATCGCGACATCGCCTTTCACAAATCCATCGTCGAAGCCTCCGGCAACCGCGCCATCGTCGGGCTCTACGATTTCTTCACCTCATCGATCCTCGAAACCATTCACTCGACGCTGAAGGGCGACGTGCCGGAACCCGACGAACAGGCCCATGCGGCGATCGTCGCGGCGATCGCCACCGGCGATCCGGACCGCGCCGCGTCCGCCGTTCGCGCCTTCATGGCGCCGGTGCTTCGCGAACTCGACAGGCTTCTTTCGCAATGAACCAGACTTTCCGTGATCCCAATTCCTCGGCCCATCAGGTCGCAGCCATCAACGGTCTCGAAGACCAGCTCATCGACGCCGAAGCCGACAGCGTACCCGAGCCTCAGCCGCCGGTGTTGCCGCGGGGAGCGGCGCGTTTCGTCCTCGGCGCCAGCCTCGTGCTGATCGCCTTCAACCTGCGACCGCTGTTTTCCAGCCTCTCGGTGTTGCTGCCGGAGGTGATGCGCGATACCGGCTTAACGACTGCCGGCGCCAGCCTGCTGACGACGCTGCCGGTGCTCTGCCTCGGCCTGTTTGCGCCGCTGGCACCAAAGCTGGCACAGCGCTTCGGTGCCGAACGCACCCTGCTTGGCGCCTTGGCTCTGCTCGCGCTCGGGACAGTGCTGCGCGGTTTCGGCCCCGTACCGGTGCTCTTCCTGTCGACATTCGCCGCCGGGGCGGCGATCGCCATCGGCAACGTGCTGCTCCCGGGCCTCGTCAAGCGCGACTTTGCCGACAAGGCGGCGATCATGACCGGGCTTTATACAATGGCGCTCTGCGCCGGCGCGGCCGGTGCCGCCGGCCTGACCCTGCCGCTCGAACACGGTGTTACCGGCTCGTGGTCCGGTGCACTCGCCATCTGGGCGCTTCCCGCCTTCATCGTGCTGTTGATCTGGATGCCGCAGGCGCTTGGCAGCAAGGCGCAGGTCAGACACACCGGCTTTCGTGTCGTCGGCCTTTGGCGCGACCGGCTGGCCTGGCAGGTAACGCTGTTCATGGGGCTGCAGTCGGCTCTGGCCTACTGCATCTTCGGCTGGCTCGCCCCCATTCTCAGGGAGCGCGGCTTCGACCCGGCAACGGCAGGCGTCATCGTTTCGGTCTCGATCATGACCCAGGTCGTCACCTGCCTGCTGGTTCCCTCCTTTGCCATCAGGCGCAAGGACCAGCGTGGCATCAATGTCGCGCTGATCGCAGCCGCAGTGATCGCGCTCCTCGGCATTCTATTCGCGCCGCCGTCGACGGTGATCTTCTGGGCCATTCTCCAGGGCTTCGGCCAGGGCGGGCTGATCGCTGTGGCGATGACGCTCATCGTCTTGCGCTCGCCCGATTCCCATGTCGCCGCCCATCTCTCGGGCATGGCACAAGGCGTCGGCTATGTGCTCGCCGCCATCGGCCCGTTGCTCGTCGGCCTGATCCGCGACTGGACCGGCAGCTTCGACGCAGCCGCGATCCTGTTCGTGACGCTCGGCCTCGGCGCGGCGATCATGGGTTTTGGCGCCGGTCGGGCGCTGCATGTCGGCGCACGCACGATCAGGATCGACGGCTGAACGTCAACGTTCAGCCGTCGTCTCTGAAGTCTCATCAGGATGCCCGTTCCATCTCCGGCAGGGCTTCGAACAGGTCGGCGACGAGGCCGTAGTCGGCAACCTGGAAGATCGGCGCCTCCTCGTCCTTGTTGATGGCGACGATCACCTTTGAGTCCTTCATGCCGGCCAGATGCTGGATCGCACCGGAGATGCCGCAGGCAATGTAGAGATCGGGGGCGACCACCTTGCCGGTCTGGCCGACCTGCCAGTCGTTTGGGGCATATCCGGCGTCGACCGCCGCGCGCGATGCACCGACGGCTGCACCGAGCTTGTCGGCAACCGGCAGGATCACTTCCTTGAATTTTTCCGACGAGCCGAGTGCACGGCCACCCGAGATGATGATCTTGGCCGAGGTCAGCTCCGGACGATCCGACGACGACAGCGCGTCGGCAACGAAGGTCGACAGACCCGGATTGGCCGCAGCCGCGATCGTCTCGAGCGAAGCCGAGCCACCTTCGGCAGCGGAGGCGAACGAGGCGGTGCGCACGGTGATGACCTTTTTCGCTTCCGTCGTCTGCACCGTCTGGATGGCGTTGCCGGCATAGATCGGACGCTTGAAGGTATCGGACGAGACCACCTCGGTGATTTCGGAAACCTGGGCAACATCGAGAAGCGCTGCAACCCGCGGCAGGACGTTCTTGCCGACCGAAGTGGCAGCRGCMAGGATGGTGTCGTAATTGCCCGACAGCGAAACGATCAGCGCCGCCAAGGGTTCGGCCAGATTGTTGGCAAGGCTTGCATCCTCGGCCACCAGCACCTTGGCAACGCCGGAAAGAAGCGCTGCAACCCGCGGCAGGACGTTCTTGCCGACCGAAGTGGCAGCGGCCAGGATGGTGTCGTAATTGCCCGACAGCGAAACGATCAGCGCCGCCAAGGGTTCGGCCAGATTGTTGGCAAGGCTTGCATCCTCGGCCACCAGCACCTTGGCAACGCCGGAAAGCTTGGCSGCCTGGTCGGCRGCCGCCTTGGCACCGGCACCGGCCACCAGCACATGCACGTCGCCGCCAATTTTGGCGGCCGCCGTCAGCGCCTTTGCCGTCTGGTCGGAAASGTGGCTGCCGYCGTGGTCAGCCAGAAGCAGAATAGCCATGATGAAATCTCCCTTTCCTGAACTTACAATACGCCGGCTTCGGTCTTGAGCTTTTCGACCAGTTCGGCCACCGACTTGACCTTGATGCCGGCCTTGCGGCCTTCCGGCTCCTCGGTCTTCAGCACCTTCACGCCGGCTTCGGTCTTGAGCTTTTCGACCAGTTCGGCCACCGACTTGACCTTGATGCCGGCCTTGCGGCCTTCCGGCTCCTCGGTCTTCAGCACCTTCAGCCGCGCSGTSGTGTCGACRCCGAAGTCGGCAGGGGTCTTYTTGTCGAGCGGCTTCTTCTTCGCCTTCATGATGTTGGGAAGCGAGGCATAACGCGGCTCGTTCAGGCGCAGGTCGGTGGTCACCACCGCCGGCAGCTTGATGTCGATCGTCTGCAGGCCGCCGTCGACNTCTTCGCCTTCATGATGTTGGGAAGCGAGGCATAACGCGGCTCGTTCAGGCGCAGGTCGGTGGTCACCACCGCCGGCAGCTTGATGTCGATCGTCTGCAGGCCGCCGTCGACCTCGCGCGTCACCCTTGCTGTGCCCTCTGGTGCCTTGCCGTCACCGATYTCGACCTTGGAGGCAAAGGTGCCCTGGGCCCAGCCCAAGAGCGCCGACAGCATCTGGCCGGTCTGGTTCGAGTCATCATCGATCGCCTGCTTGCCGACGATGATCAGCCCCGGCTGTTCGGCCTCGGCCACACCCTTGACGATCTTGGCAACAGTGAGCGGCTCGACCTGGTCGTCGGTCTCG